>CAMNHL010000054.1:0-2776 GCA_946539455.1 uncultured Bacteroidales bacterium | reverse complement strand
TCATCGAGCTGCCGGTGCAGGAACTGGAGCAGAAGATACGTTCCGAGCTCGAGGAGAATCCCGTGCTGGACGACGGTCCCGACCCCGACAAGCAGCAGGACGACGAACCCAAGGATATCTCGATCGACGAAATCAAGGACGACGGGGAGATTCCTTCCTACAAGACCCGCATCAACAACTGGGGCAAGGATCCACGGCCCGAATACAACACCTTCTCGGTGCGCGAGAGTTTTACCGAGAGTCTCATGGACCAGCTGGGATACCGCAACCTCAGCGACCGTGAATATCAGATAGGCACATTCATCATCGGCAGCCTGGACGGCGACGGGTATCTCCGCCGCGACATCGAGTCTCTCGTGGACGACATGGCTTTCCGGGCCGGGCTGGAGGTCACTGAAACGGAAGTCGAGAAGATGCTTGCCGTGATTCAGGAGTTCGACCCTGCCGGCATCGGCGCCAGGGATCTGAGGGAATGCCTGCTGCTGCAGCTGAAGGCCCGCAAGCAGAACGAAGACGTGAGGGATGCATACCGTATCCTGAATGAACAGTTCCAGGAGTTCACGAACCGCCATTTCAACAAGGTGATGAGCCGTCTGAACCTGGACGAGGGACGCCTGAAGGCTGCAATATCCTGCATTACCCGTCTCAATCCCGCTCCTGGAGGGCAGCTGGAGGACAGCTATGTGGAACAGGCCCAGCAGGTTGTTCCGGACTTCGTCCTTGAAGAGCACGACGGAGAATTGTCCTTCTCCATGCCGCGGTTCAACATCCCGGAACTTCGCGTGAACAAGAAGTATTCCGAGATGGTGACAGACGCGAAAGGTTCAGGCGACCGTGCGCAGAAAGAAGCCGCCACGTTCATCCGCCAGAAGATAGACTCCGCAAAGTGGTTCATAGAAGCGCTCAAGCAGCGTCAGAACACCCTCCAGCGTACCATGCAGGCCATCCTGGACTTCCAGCACGATTACTTTCTCGACGGCGACGACGCCCGCCTCAAGCCTATGGTGCTCAAGGATATAGCTGAAAAGACGGGCTTCGATATCTCGACCATCTCGCGCGTGGTCAACAGCAAATACATCGAAACCCATTTCGGGATCTTCCCCCTCAAGTATTTCTTCTCCGAAGGAATGGAGAACCAGGAAGGCGAAACGGTCTCCACCCGTGAACTCAAGAAGGCCCTTCAGGACTGTGTGGACGGCGAAGACAAGAAAAAGCCGCTCACGGATGAGCAGCTTGTGGTGGAAATGGGCAAGCGCGGCTACAAAGTGGCCCGCCGCACCATCGCGAAGTATCGCGGTCAGCTGGGCATCCCCCTGGCCCGCTGGCGCAAGGAACTCTAGACTTTTTCTCCGTAAGCGAGATCTCCTGCATCTCCCAGCCCCGGCACTACGAACGAGTGGCTGGTCAACTCCTCGTCGATTGCGGCCGTCCATACGGTAGCCTTCGAGGGCAGGCCCTTCTTCATCGCCTCCATTGCGTAGGCGCTTACGATGGGACATACGAAATGGGCCTGGTCGGGTTCTCCGCCGTCGTCCACAAGGCGCTCGTAAGCCATGATGATGGAGGAACCTGTGGCTATGAGGGTGTCGGTGACTATCAGCGTCTTGCCTCCAAGCTCGGGCGTCGAGCAATACTCTGCATTGATATGGAACTTGTCGGCCGCATCATATTTGCGGTAGGCGGCGAGGAACGCGCTCTCCGCACCCTCGAAATACGAAAGCATTCCCTCGTGAATGGGGAGCCCTGCGCGGAGGATGGTCGCCAGCACTATTCTTGTGTCGAAGGTGTTTACCTGGGCCGTGCCGAGCGGAGTCTGGACGTCTTTTGCGCTGTAATCCAGTGTCTTGCTGATTTCGTAGGCAAAAATCTGCCCGATGCGGCGCAGGTTGCTGCGGAAACGCTGACTGTCTTTCTGGACGACTTTGTCCCGGACTTGTGCGATGTAGGAGTTGAGCAGCGAATTGGTTTCGCCGAGATTGACAAGTTTCATATTCTAAACTTTTTTGGTATTTCTGCTTCGGTGGCAGACAAGATGTATGTCGAAATCCTCCACCCTGTAGCCCTTTGGAGGGTTCTCCTTGAGATAGGAATGAATCATCGAGTACAGCTTTTCGTCGCTGTGATCCTTGAATTCGCCCCGCTTGCGGTCGAATATATGCAGATGCGACTTCAAAGTGACGTCGTACCAGATCTTGTTGTCGGGGGAAGGGATCCTGCGGTAAAGGCCGAGGCCGGCAAGCTGGGCGAGGATATTGTATACGGAAGCTATGGTTATTGTGGTGACGCCGCTTTTCAGCACGTGTTCGCATACCATGTCGGCGCTTGCATGGCCCAGCTCGAGCATGGCCTCGTGGACGGCAAGCCGCTGCGGGGTAGCCTTCATTCCCTTGTTCTTGAGGATGGAGCGGAACTTCTCCATGTCCGGTGCTGAATTCATTCGTCTCATAGGCAGACAAATATAAGAAAAATAATGATTAACTTTGCGATATGGAAAAAACCAGATTGCTCATCATCGGCGGCGGCCCCGCAGGCTACACCGCCGGCATATATGCCTCCCGGGCAGGTTTGGAGCCCGTTCTTTATGAAGGCCCTGAGCCGGGCGGACAGCTTACCACCACCACTCTGGTGGAGAATTATCCGGGCTTTGCCAAGGGTGTGGATTCCCTGACGCTGACCGGAGCGATGCGCGAGCAGGCAGTCAATGTCGGCACGCAGATCCGCCGCGGAATCATTACAAAGGCCGACTTGTCGGTCCGCCCTTTCCGTTTCGAAGTAG
>CAMNHL010000053.1:0-2892 GCA_946539455.1 uncultured Bacteroidales bacterium | reverse complement strand
ACCGGCGCAAACGGAGAGATCGTCACTCTCAAGGGCAAACGTTCCAAACTGGTCATGGATGTTGCCAAGGGCCAGGTGATCTCCTTCAAGAGCCGTGGCAGGAACATGTTCGACAAGGACTTCGGACTGAAGCTCAACTTCTGGCGTGCCCCCATCGACAACGACTGGGGCAACAAGTATCCCGTACGCGGAGCCGAATGGAAGAATGATCCCGTAGTCCGCAATGTCGACATTGAACAGGAAGAGAATGCTGCCTGCATCTACATAGAATACAGCCTTCCCAAGGGTTGCGACATCACCGTGGCCTACCGCCTCAGCTATGCCGGCGACCTGCGCATCACAAGCGATTTTCACGGTTCCACAGAAGAAGCCCAGGAAGTGCCCCGCATCGGTTTCCGCACTCGCATGAAAGCTTCCGCCGACAAGTTCCGCTACTTCGGCCGCGGGCCTGTGGAGAACTACATCGACCGCAATACCGCTGCCTTCCTTGGTCTATACGAGGGGAGCGCCGAAGCGTCGCTGTATCCTTATGTCCGCCCTCAGGAAAGCGGACATCATACCGACTGCGACTGGCTTGAGATCGGCAAAGCCCTCGTGCTTGCCGGCGACAGGACCTTCGAATTCAACGCCCTGCGCGCCTCGATCGAAGACCTGGACCCCAGAAATGAAGACGGCAGCCGCATCTGGGGCCATGTAAACGACATTCCAGTGCGTGATTATGTGGAACTCTGCATCGACGGAGCAATGACCGGAGTAGGCGGTTACGACAGTTGGGGAGCAAAGCCGGAAGCAAGCCGCACGCTTTTCAGCAATCAAAATTATCATTTTGAATTCACAATCGGCAGAAAATAATTATATTTGTCGCCGGAAACGGTTATGGAGACAACCCTGCTCCGGCAGGGTCTCCGGGGTACTAGCTCAGTTGGTAGAGCGTTAGGTTCGCAATCTAAAGGTCAGGGGTTCGATCCCCCTGTACTCCACTCAAGATTCTCAAAGAAGGTTTTGCTCACCTCTCCTTGGTGAGTAAATAGACCGCCAAGGTCGGAAGTATCACCAGAAGCAGCAGCGTAATCTCCACCAGGACGTATGAGCCGAAGCGGTCTACCAGCGTCTGGAATTTAAGGACTCCGTCAACCAGAATTACAAGGAGGGCAAACCAGCAGATAAAGAATATGGCGGCATGCTTGACTTTTCTCTTCTTGATTTTCATATACTGTTCCGTTTTGATTTGAAACTATCTTCCAAGTGACGGTGCACCACCCCCAGCAGACGGTCAAGACTTTGCCTGCAGTTGGCAGCGGCGACGAGAGACGGTTTCTGCAATGACGGGGCGCTACCGTCAAAACCCGCTATGCATCCTCCGGCTTCTTCGAGTATCAGGCCCGCAGCGGCATAATCCCAGGGCATGAGACGCATCTCGAAATACAATTCGGCCTTCCCGGCCGCCATGCGGCAGAGTTCCACTGCTGCTGAACCCAGCCTGCGGAAATCGTTGCATTCCATGAACAGGTCGTAGATGATGTCGCGGCAGGCTCCTGCAAATTCCTTGCGGTATGTGGACATGGCAGTGTAGAGCATGCCATCTTCGAAGGGTCTGTCGGAAACATGGATGGGGGAGCCATTGCAGAAGGCGCCCCTGCCTCTCTGCGCAGAATAAAGTTCAGCTCTCCACGGGCTGTATACTACGCCCAGCTCCGGTTGGAAATGCCGCACGAGGGCTACGCTGATGCAGCAATTCTCACTGCCGCGGGCATAATTGGCCGTGCCGTCGATAGGATCTATGATCCAAACGTACTCGTGACTAAGATCCGAGATATCTTCTTCCTCGCAGAGAAAGCCGCTTCCGGGAAGCAGGGCCGAAAGTCTGGATGTAAGATAATCCTGAACGGCAAGATCGGAAGTCGTGACGATATTTTCTGCCGAGCCTTTTTCTTTGATGGAAAAACCGCTTCGCACCATCAGAGCGGATGCTTCGCGGATTATTTGTTCTATGAGGTCGAGTTGTATCATATATATTCAGAGCGCGAAGTTAAGGTTTTTTTATAAATTTGTAAGACAGCATGTGCCGGAACTGACACATCCGCGAAAGAATAATGATATGATACGACGCGCTGAGGCCAATGACCTCGAGGCCATAAACAAACTCCTGCAGCAGGTTCTGACGGTTCATCACCGCGGCCGGCCGGACCTTTTCAAGGAAACAGGCAAGAAATACACTGATGCCGAACTCCTCGGCATCTTTGAGAATCCCGACACTCCGGTCTTCGTCTATGAAAAGGACGGCTCCGTGCTCGGCTATGCCTTTTGCGCTTTACGGCATCAGGGCAGCGGGAGTTTGCGTGAACTTACGAGTCTGTACGTAGATGATATCTGCGTCGATGAAAAGGCAAGGGGGCAGCACGTCGGACTTTCTATGACTCCCTCGGGCTGAAACCACAGTACACGTCAATGGAGCTGATAGTAGAAAAGGAAGGTCCACACAAGGAAGCGGAGCGTCCTGCCGATGAGAAACAGAAGGGCTGTAAGCCAGGGATTGGTCTTGTAGAAACCCAGCGCAATGGAGAAAACGTCTCCGACTAAAGGGAGCCAGCTGACCAGGGCCAGCCAGATGCCGTATTTGTCGATATAGGCCTTCTGTTTTTCCAATTTCCCGCGGTCAACCTTGAAAAGCTTTTCTATCCAGTCCCATCGGCCGATCCATCCGAAACCGTAGGTGGTAAGGTTGCCCAACCAGTTCCCCGCCACGGCCACGGCAAGGCAGACCCAGGGATTGGATGTCGTCAAGAGCGCCGTAATATACAGCACATCCGCGCTGAAAGGGATAACCGTCGAAGCCAGAAAAGTCCCGAGGAACAAGCCCCACAAGCCCCATGCCCCAAGATCGGGCATGTT
>CAMNHL010000052.1:0-3153 GCA_946539455.1 uncultured Bacteroidales bacterium | reverse complement strand
TTGGCCTCGCATGGTCCCTTATCGTCATCGCCGTTGCCTGGCTCTTCTACAGGCCGCTGCTCGGCATACTGCTTCTGGTCGTTGCTGGAGCCCTTATCTGGTTCCTCGGCAAGAAGAGCAAGGAGAAGAAAGCCGCTCCGGCTCCCGTACCGGATGATATTCCTTCCGAATAAGGTTTGCTTCAGTATGACGGCCGTCCGGACGGGCGGCCGTTTTTAAATGGTATGCACCGCATCATCTTTCACATCGACGTCAATTCTGCCTTCCTCAGCTGGACGGCGGTGAAACTGATGCGCGAAGGACAGCCCGACATCCGTCTGGTCCCTTCGGTGGTGTCCGGTGACCCGTCAGACCGCAGAAGCATCATTACGGCCGCGTCAATTCCCGCAAAGAAGCTTGGCATCAAGACGGCTCAACCGGTGTCGATGGCTTTGCGTACCTGCCCGTCGCTGGTCATCGTTGGTGGCGACTGGACATGGTACAAGGCGTGTTCGGACGGTTTCATTTCTATATGCCGCAGCTATTCTCCTGTTCTTCAGCAGTTTTCCATCGATGAATGCTTTATCGATATGAGCCTGCGCTGCAATCCCCGGAATGCGGTGGCCGTGGCGACCCGTCTAAAGGATGAGGTCAAATCCAGGCTTGGCTTTACGGTCAACGTGGGCATCGGCTCCAACAAGCTTCTGGCAAAAATGGCCTCCGACTTCGAGAAACCCGACAAGGTTCATACCCTGTGGGAAAGCGAGGTGCAGCAGAAGATGTGGCCGTTGGGCGTGAGGGACTTGCTGTGGGTGGGCAAGAAGACGGAGGAGCGCCTGACAGCCTACGGCATCCATACGATAGGTCAGCTTGCCCAGCTGGAGATGGCCCGCCTGACACGTCTTGTCGGCAAGAAGTTTGCCTGGCAGCTGCACGAAAATGCCAACGGACGCGACGATTCTCCGGTGGAGACAGAGACTGCCGAGGCTAAGAGTTACAGCGCAGAGCGGACATTCTCCAACGACCTTGTGGACCCGAAAGATATCGACAGGGCTCTTTTCAACGTGGCCTGCATAGTGGCGCACCGGATAAGACGCGATGATTTCCGGGCTTCCACCGTATCGATGTTCGTCAAATACAAAGATTTCTCCGTTGCCCAGAAGCAGTGCCAGACGTCGCGCCCCACAAATGTTACTGCGGTCATTCTCAATGAGGCACGGCGCATGCTGGGAGAGGTCTGGGACGGACATACGCCCATACGGCAGGTAGGCCTCGGCGTATCCAAACTCACGCACGAGAGCGCAGTGCAGATGTCGCTGTTTGAAGATCCCAAGATGGAATACTATAGGGAATGGGACCGTCGGTATGATGAACAGAAGTCCAAGGCCGAAGATGCCCGTATGCTGGCATACGAACGCCGCAAGCACGAACTGGAATCTGCTTCCGAGGACCTTGGTGAAATTGATGCGCCGCTGCATCGACATGATTGAATCAGTATTGAACAATAAGGTAATGCGAATGTTATCCTTCTTATTGGCAGTGTGTTTCCTGACTGCGTCCTGCGAAAGGACCCCGGCTCCAGACTCAGCGAAGGAGCAGGGAAGTACGGGAACGCCCGATGCCGTCAAACCGTCAGATAATCAAGAAAATATGACTATAAGAATTTGTGTCGGCGACAAGCGGTTTGAAGCCGAAATAGAAAACAACGAAACCGGAAAAGCTTTCATGAACAAACTGCCTCTGGCCCTTGAGATGGACGAACTGAACGGCAATGAGAAATACTGTTACGGCGTAGCCCTCCCCAGCGATGACAAATACTACAGCGCTCTGGAAGCAGGGGACTTGATGCTCTTCTCCGGAGATTGCCTTGTCCTGTTTTACGGTCATGCAGGAGGCTACAGCTATACAAGGGTAGGTAAACTCTTATCCGTAGAAGGCCTGGCCTCGGCATTGGGAAGCGGCAGCGTCAGCGTGAGGTTTGAAAAGTAAGTAAACTCAAATGCATCATGGCCGGAATGCATTCGGCGTTGACTTTCAGCGGATGGTTTTATACTAATCTCTTTTTCAGGCTCCAGCTCCCCATGGTTCTACCGTCGTATTCGATATCCCGCTCATCAAAGACCTCATATCCGCGCTTCAGGTAGAAGTCCAAGTTCTTCTGTGAGTTCGTAGAGAAGACGATTTCGCGTCCGCCACGATTCCTGACCTGCAGAACGGTATGCGCTGGCGCGTTCCGGCCGTGTTCGCGGGACGTTCCCCCTACACAACAAAGCCCCGACAGGAGGCTCTTCCGGCCGGGGGCTATGTTGCCGGATACTACCAGAGCTGACCGGGAAGCTTCAGTTTTTGCTTAGGAGGGAACAGTTTATCGAACGCGTCGCATTCCGACTCGTCTACAAAGTAGCCTTGTGGCGTAGCATATTCGCCGTTGACGCCATTGAGATAGCCTGATATCAGCTCTTTGCAGAGGAAAAATGAAGCATCGGCCCCTTCCGGGAGTCCATGATAGCGGATGCCGTAATCAGAGGCATATATGAAGCCGCTTTTACCATAGAAACCGATGTTCCCCTCAAAGCATACGGCTCCGAATCAATTGTATTACACAACGAAGATAAGCAAATTTCGGCACTTGGCCAAACGAAAGGCCCCCTGGAGCCGATGAGAATGACATATTGTTAAACCAGTCCAAGAAAAACGGGTCAGCTCATTCTTTAAATCCGATAAAATGCAAGTTTTGGAATTCTGAAATCCGATAAGATGCAGCCCTCAGTATGTTTCTTCTCGCCAAGGCAAGCAAGTCGATCCCAATCGGGACCGCCTATCCGGTATGGACGGGCATCGGCGCTGTAGGGACCGTCCTCAAAGGCATTCTGGTCTTCAAGGAACCCGCCAGCTTCTGGCGGCTGCTCTCCATCACGACGCTGATCGCCTCGGTCGTCGGCCTGAAAAATCTCTCCTGACCGCGGCGGGAATCCCTCAATAAATGTGTATCTTTGCATTCCAAACCGCATTTTGAGATGAAACACGAGTGCATCGACATCCCGGAGGCGGAGGAGGAGAGAGCCTGGCTGGAGAAGCAGGACTTCCATAACTCCGCCGAGGATGCGTATACAGGATAATGTAATTTCATTGCTTTCCATGTTCAACAGACACGATATCGCACGCGATGCCTGC
>CAMNHL010000051.1:0-3412 GCA_946539455.1 uncultured Bacteroidales bacterium | reverse complement strand
TTATGCCATAAGGGCGCCTACGAGGCCGAGAATTGCGTAGAATTCAGGAAGTGCGGCATAAATCAGAGTCTGCACGAAAACATTGTCGTGTCCCTGGCTGATGCCTACGATACCGTTTGCGCAAACCTGTCCCTGACGGATGGCGGAAATCATGCAGACGAGACCTACGGAGAGACCTACGCCGAATACGGTAGCGGGATTCTCCATGGCGCGCATCATGAAGAATGCGACGAAGCCGTAGATACCCTGGGTTGCGGGCAGTGCTGAAAGCACCATGTAGTTTCCGGATTTCTCCGGGCGCTTCTTGAGTCCGCCTTCTGCTGCGTTGCCTGCGATTGTTGTTCCGATTGCGGATCCGATACCGGCGAGTGCAAGTACGAGTCCAAGTCCGAGATAACCTAAAATAAGTTCCATAATTTGTTGATAGTTATTTGTTTATTATTTTTTTAAAGGATTGTAATTGCGCCCCGCTGCTTCGTATCCGGAGTTCTTGAAGAATTCGAGGAAGTTGAGTCGCAGGGGGTGTACGAAGGCGCCCAGGGCGGCCATCGCTATGTTGAGGGTATGTCCTACGAGTACGATCAGGATAAAGGGAATCCACATCCCTATGCTGCCGCCGTCGCCGAGCACCATGCTGCCTATGTCGTTGAACGCTTTGCCGAGCATGCTGCCGGCAAGGCCGAGGGCATAGAGGCGGAGGTAGCTCAGAACGTCGCCGAGAAGGCCGGTAACCGTGTTGTAAGTTTCCCAAAGCCCGGAGCCGATGTTGGCCAGCGGATTGCGATGAATGTCATTCAGGAGGAAGATCCCGATAGCCGAGAGCACGCCGAGAACTATTATTATGGTCTTGGTGATGCCCTTGTCGATTACACCCAGCAGGGCGAAGGTTCCGACGATTACGCCGCCCACGATCAGCAGGGTCCAGCCCCAGGTCCCGAGGGAATTCGCGAAGCCGTTCTGCTTGGTGGCGGTGTAGGTCTTGACGACCATCGCAATGCACAGGTGAACTATACCCACGATCAGCGAAAGAACCATGGTGCCGTCGTATCCGGCGATCTTCGAGGGCAGGAAAATACCCTTTATGGGCTGGAACATCTGCCACTGTGCGATATCCATGCTGAAGAAGGTATGGAACAGGAAACCTATCACGGTGGTGGCGACGCCGAGCGTCACGACCAGGGGCGAAAGGTCTCCCAGCGCCTTCTTGAGTCCGAGACCGAGGGCGATCAGGATGAGCCCGTAGCCGGCATCTCCCATGCAGAATGCAAAGAAGAGCATGAAAAATACGGCGATGTAGGGGGTGGGGTCGAATCCGTTGTATGCCGGGCGGCCGTACATGTCGGTGAGCACCTCGAACATCTTCACGAACTTGTTGTTCTTGAATTCGATAGGCGGATTGTCTTCAAGCACCGCTGCATCCTTGAACCATACCAGGTTCATGGCGTCGAAGTCCTTTTCCAGGGCGGCGTCGCAGCCGGCGGGGGCGAATCCTTCGAAAACGCTCAGCAGATTCTCCGCGGCGCTTTCTCCGGCAGCGGATGCAAGAGCGCGGGAGAGGCCGGCCTGTTTTTCGGCCAGATCTTTCTGCAGGGAGGGAATCTCCGACTTGCGCGCTTCAAGCGATGCGGCATAGGCGGCGATGTCTTCTTCCTGCTTCCTGATCTCCTCTTCCAGGGCTCCGAGTTCCTGTGAGGGCTCGGGGAGCTCCTTGAGAGGGAAACCGGCATTGTCTCCGACGATGACGAACCAGCAGGTCTTGCCGTCGTCCTCCACTGTCTGGATGGCATAGTCCTGTTCCCATCCGGATTCGAATTTCTTTGCCGGGACACTGTAGAAATGCAGGGCGAGTCCGGTCTCGGCGAGGGCCTTGCGGTCCCAGTCGCCCCATACGCGGACGGCATCCGCACTTTTCTGCAGATTCTTGAGATTCTCCTTCATCCCTGCGAGGGTGGAGTCGCTGCCAGCTTCGATTTCGGATATCAGCTTGCGCTGAGCTTCGATATCTGCGAGCATTGCAGCGGTATTGTCATCCACGGGCTTCTCGCTGCGCGTGATGTCCACCAGCCCGAGATCCTGAAGTCCGGAAAGGAATTCCTCCTTGTCTGCACTGAGCAGGACGAAGGAATACTTGGTCATTTTCTCGATCATAGCGCTTCCTCCTCTTCTTCTGCCGCATGGCGGGTCTTTACTATCTTCGATGAGGCCTTGCTCAGGTTCTCCTCATCTTCCATATATCGCTTGATCTTGCGGATAGCTTCCTGATAGCCCGGAATCTGCACTTTTTCGTACAGATTAACCTTCTGCGTGGTCTTCTTGCGCTGGAAGTCGAGGATGCGGCGCTTCTGCTCGTACACCTCGCTCTCGAGTCCGAGGCGGGTGAGTTCCTGCAGAATGCGCACTCCGTCGGCATACCAGGCCGGCTTCACGAAGGCATTGAACGGCGCAAGCTCGTAGTGGACGGCGTCGAGCTGCGGGCACTTCACTCCGGCCACCTTGACCTCCTTGAGGTCGATGTCGGTGATGCGGATGAGCCCTGGCTCGAATTCGTTCCACAGGGCTGCGAGGTAGTCGTAGCGCTGCATGGCGTCTTCCAGGTCCCTTGCAAGCTTCTCCGACTCCCGCTTGGCCTCGAGCACGCTCACGCGCAGGGCCGACTCCTTGTTCTTGAGAGTCGGCAACGCTTTCTGGCGCACCTTCAGCTGCTTTCCGAGATTCGTCAGCGATGTCTTGTTGTATTGGAATTTAATTGCCATAAACTGTCATTCCGAACGTAATGATGGAATCTATTTCCAATATTTGTCTATCAGTACCTGCTTGATGCCTGTCTCTTCGGGTTTGAAGTGCTTTGCGAAGAGTCTCCAGGCGGTGTCGAGCATTTCGTCGATGGTGATGTTTACGTCGATGCTGAGCAGTTCGACCGCGTAGTCCTTTGCATAGTCGAGGCAGCGGAGGTCGTAGTCGGAGAGGTCGAAACCGTTCTCCAGCTTGGTCTTCGCATTCTGGGCGTCTGCATAGAGGCGTACGCCGGCGTTCATCACCTGGGAGTGGTCTTCGCGGGTCTTCTTGCCCTGCACGAGCTGTTTGAGTCGGCTGAGGGACCGGAACGGGTCCACGATGACTTTTCCGGTGTCGGAATCGGCACGCAGGAAGAGCTGGCCCTCGGTGATGTATCCGGTGTTGTCGGGGATTGCATGGGTGATGTCGCCGTCGTTCAGGGTGGTGACGGCGATGATGGTGATGGATCCGCCGTCAGGCAGCTGCACGGCCTTCTCGTAGATCTTCGCAAGGTCGGAATAGAGCGAACCCGGCATGGAGTCCTTGGAAGGAATCTGGTCCATGCGGTTGCTCACGATCGAGAGGGCGTCGGCATAAAGCGTCATGTCGGTGAGCAGCACCAGCACCTTCTCGTTCT
>CAMNHL010000050.1:0-3636 GCA_946539455.1 uncultured Bacteroidales bacterium | reverse complement strand
TGCCGGAAAGATTGCGGTTCAGGGCTTCCACCAGCGACTGGCGGCTCTCCACCTCCTCGATCTCGGGATATGCCTGCAGCAGAGGAATAATGCGGGCGAGGCTGTCGGCCGACACATACTCCGCCTTGAGTCCTACATTTATGGATACCGGGATCGGGGCCGTCTCGAAAACAGAGAGGAAATCATCCCCCAGCATCTCACGCAGTTCCTTCTCCCCCTGGGCCTTGCCTATGAGTTCGGTGCTGCGGACGAAAGGCAGGGAATCGATGCGCGCGGCGCAGGCGGCGGCTTCGCTTTCTTCGACTCCGGGCGCGCAGAGCAGAGAAATCTGGATGTTCTCCTTGAAATAATTGCTGACGCGGCCCGCGTTCAGGATCAGAGCGGATGCCACTCCAATGAGCAGCAAGACGAGACTGATGCTGATTACCGACGAAAGATAAGCCCCCGTCAGCCGCCTTTTCATCTTTTTGTTTTCTCCTCTAGGCATAATTACGGAAATTGCGTCAAAGATAATGAATAATCAATATTAAAAAAATTTTTGTACCTTTGTTAAAATCGATTTTTATTGTTGGTATGGCTGAAACAAACAAAAAAGTCCTGTTCGTGAACTCGGAGATATACCCTTATCTCCCGGAGACCGATATTTCCAGGGTCGGGCGTTACCTTCCCCAGGGAATCCAGGAGCACAAGAAGGAGATACGTTCCTTCATGCCCCGTTTCGGCTGCATCAATGAGCGCAAGAACCAACTCCACGAGGTCATCCGCCTATCCGGCATCAATATCGTGATCGGAGACGTGGACCGCCCCTTGGTGATCAAGGTCGCATCCATTCCGGCAGCCCGCATACAAGTATATTTCATCGACAACGAAGACTACTTCAAGAGGAAAGCGGTTTATTCCGATGCAGAAGGCCGTTTCTTCAGCGACAACGATGAACGCGCCATTTTCTTTGCGAAAGGCGTGCTGGAGACGGTGAAGAAGCTCCGTTGGGCCCCGGATATCATCCATTGCCAGGGCTGGATATCGCATCTCGTGCCGGTATACCTCAAGAAGGTTTTCAAGGACGACCCCATCTTCTCGTCCAGCAAGGTCGTCCTGTCTCTCTACAACGACGCCCCCGGAGTGGAGTTCGCCGCAGACTTCGCATCCAAGGCGGTCTCCGGAAGCATCAAGCCGGGAGACCTTCCCATATCCGAGCACCCCGATGGCATAAAACTTGCTGAAACGGCAGCGAAGTATTCGGACGGTATCATCCTCGGTTCTCCGGACCTGGACCCGAAGCTGATCAAGTATTGCAAGGCGCTCAAGGTTCCGGTTCTGCCATACAAGGAAGGCAGTCTCGAGGACGGCAGCTATATCGACGATTACGACGCCCTTTATGACAAGTTGTAGAAGATGAAATCAAGATGGTTCCTTGCCGCGGCGGCAACCCTTTGCTGCGCCGGCTGTGTATCGGTCGATAATGAACTTGGCGGGAGTCTGCTCCCTGTCAACCATACATACAAAGTAGTCAGCCCCGATCCGGTAGCGATACCCGTGCAGATGAGAATGTCCGACAGCCTGTCGGCATATTCCTCCACGCGTATCACCGTCGGCGCGATCCGCAACGACGACGAGTTCGGGCTCAGCACCCGCAGCAGTTGCGTCACGCTCGTGCCGATGTTCGTGGACGAAATCGACTACGGCAAGAATCCCGTGTTCAAGAAGTTCCACTTCTCCGCCCTGGCGGACTCCTGTTCCGTATGCGATCCCGACCAGGAGCAGATCCTGCAGAGCGTATTCGTATATGAACTGAGCAGTCAGCTCGACACGAACTACCTGACCTACTGCGGCTCAGACCCGGCCCACGGCAGCACGCCAATAACCACGTCCGTGCCGATAATAGGCCCCGGAGATTCGCTGAGTTTCAACTTTACCAGGGAATTCGGAGAAAAGTATCTCACCATCACGAAGGAAGAGACAAAGGACATCAACCTCTACACCAAGCGTTTCCCCGGCATCTACATCACCACCGGAGAGCCCTCGGGCCAGGGCGGAAGGTTCAACATCTTCCAGCTCCAGCTGCAGTACGACAGCGATTACGGCTATATCGGAGGATGCATGGCAGAGCTGAAGTTCAACTCCACCTGGGAGGTTGACGGGAAAGACGTGCAGAAGGACAGCACCCTCTACTTCTATTTCTCCGCTACAGATTTCTACGACCTCGACTCGCTCTTCAGCCATTCCGGGACCGGGAATTTCCCCCAATACTGCGCGAACGTCACCAAAGAGAATTCGGCGGCCAAGGCGGGGAACGCCACCGACTACATCTATGTTGACGGCGGAGGCGGCATCAAACCCGTAATCGCCGCCAACGAAATCAGGGACAGGGCCATTGAGATTATCCGCGCAAACGGGCACGACCCCAAGAAGGCCATCATCAACAAGGCATCCATCACGATGCACTACCTCGCTCCCGACGAGAACTTCGAGAATATGCACAAGCTGCCCCAGATCCTAAGTCCTACCTGCCGCATCAAGACCTCGGACACCACCTTCTCTTACATGGGGCTCACCGACGCCTCCGACAGCAACGAAGACCAGGGCAACATTCACCGCTCGCAGATGACCTATTCCCCGGACATCACCTACCACCTCCAGCGCCTGATCGGCCTTGAGGACGGGGACGAGCAACTTGCACAGGGCAGTTACGACATCTGGATGCTCGTACAGCACAACGACGTCGTGACCACGACGACCTCCGGCAACTCGGAGATGAGCGACCTCTACAACTACATGGCCTACCAGAGCATGATGAGCGGCATGTACGGAGGATATGGCGGCTACGGATACGGCTATGGCTACGGCGGATACGGGAACTATTACTCCAACTACTACAACTACCAGATGATGGCCCAGATGTATGGCAGTTCATCCACGACGTCTACATCCAGCGCCAATCTGGACCGCGACCGCTACTATTATTGCAAGCTCTACGGCCCGGACGCCGCCGACCCTGCAATGAGGCCCAGTTTCAGCTTTACATACTCGATACCTAACGAATAACTCCATCCGACATGAAGAAATATCTATTTCTGGCAGCCGTGGCGCTGATTGCCATCACTGCCTGCGGCGGCAAGAAGGCCTCCGCCCAAAAGGAAGCTGCAGCGCAGCCTGAACAGACCAAGAGCCTGGTGGCCAGCACCGAAGAAGGCGCGATGTTCACCGACTTCGAGATTGCGCAGCCCGACGGAAAAGTTGCCAGACTCTCCGATTACGTAGGGAAGGGCAAGTACATCCTGGTTGATTTCTGGGCAAGCTGGTGCGGGCCCTGCAAGAGGGAAATCCCCAACATCAAGGCCGCTTACGAGAAATACAAGGGCGACAAGTTCGACGTCCTCAGCGTTGCAGTGTGGGACAAGCCCGAAGACACTGCCAAGGCTGCCGCCGAGCACGGCGTAGTGTGGAACCAGATCGTGGACGCACAGAAAGTTCCTACCGACATCTACGGCATCGAGGGCATTCCTCATCTTATTCTCTTCGGCCCCGACGGAAAGATCGTCAAGCGCGGCGATGCGCTGCGCGGCCCGGGTCTGGAAGCAACACTGAGCAAGCTCCTGTAAAACAAATAAAGGCTGCCTGAACGGCAGCCTTTAT
>CAMNHL010000049.1:0-4085 GCA_946539455.1 uncultured Bacteroidales bacterium | reverse complement strand
TTGCCGTCTTCGCCCTTCCGGACAGCGTCAAAGCCATAGACAAACTGTTCAGATAATGCGAATTACAGTTTCTGTATTCTGCTTCTTCCTCGCGCTTGCCTCCTGCTCGCGCACGGAGCAGGTACATGTGTATCCCGCAGATGATTTATGCGAAGCCGTATCTCTTGCAGCAGCGTCGGCGCATGATTCCGAAATCATACTTCACGAAGGAGAATACCGCATCGGCAAAGGCATGGCGGTATACGGTCACCGGGAAGGCAGGCTGACCATCAAGGCCGCCCCCGGAGAGCGTCCCGTAATCCGGGGCGACATCGCGCCCACCCTGCATCAGGATCCGGGCAACGAGAAAATCTACCATGCCGACCTGGCAGCTGACGGAATCAGCGATTTCGGCTGCGTCACCGGCAAATACAACCGTTTCGAGCTCTACTGCAACGGCCTGCGTCAGATTCCCTCCCGCTGGCCGGACGACCACTACGCGAGGGCAGGAAAAGTGCTGGGCAAAACCGGCCGCACGGAAGTCGTGGGCATCATCGCCCCCGAGGCCGGTGTATTCAGTGAAGGTGTCTTCGAATGTGATGCTCCAAGGCTCGATCAGTGGAAAAATGAGCGCTGCGGCGCCATCCACGCCTTCCCCCGCTTCAACTGGAACGATTCTCCCCTGAAGATTCTCTCCGCCGGAAACGGAATCGTCCACGTCGACAGCACCGATGCCCGATACGGATTCAAGAACGGCTTCCGCTATTACGCATACAATCTGCTCTGCGAGATGGACAGGCCGGGCGAATATCACATCGACACCGAAACCGGGCATCTGACATGGATGGTCCCCAGCGGTTTTGCACCCGGGCAGGATGAAGTCAGCATCCCGGTCTTCAACGGGCCCTACCTGATGGAGATCTGCGGCAGCGACGACGTCCATCTGGAAGGCCTCGAATTCCGCGGGGCGCGCAACGGTGCGGTGCTCTTCAGCGGGAGCGGCAATGTCAGCATGGAAAAATGCAGGGTATCCGGTTTCGGGACGGATGCTGTGGTCATAAACGACTGCAAGGACGTCCGCGTAGAACGCTGTCTGATAGAGCATTGCGGGCTTGGAGGGATTCTTTCCAAAGGAGGAGACCGGAATAGTCTCGAGCCTGCGGGATATGTATTCGAAGGCAACGTGGTGCGCCATTTCTCGGAACTGCGCTACACCTATCATTCCGGAATACGTTTCACGGGCTGCGGCGCGAAGATCACCGGAAATGAACTTTACGATTGCCCGTCGGTCGCCATCGGTATCGGCGGCAACGATATCACGATCGAAAAGAATCACTTCCACGACCTCGCCTGCGACGGAGACGACCAGGGAGCCCTGGACATCTACGGCAACTACTACTTCAGAGGCATAGTCGTGCGCGACAATCTCTGGGAAAACATCACCGGAGAAAAAGGAGCCGTCTACGGCGCTGCTGCAATCCGGCTCGACGACATGATTTCGGGTATGGAGATACGCGGAAACCGCTTCCGCAACTGCGGAGGAGGAAAGTTCGGGGCCGTGCAGATCCACGGCGGCAAAGACAATCTCGTGGAAGAGAACATCTTCGAGAACTGCGCCACGGCCGTGAGTTTCTCTCCCTGGGACGAGGAAAAGTGGATAGAGCGAACGGCTGACGGCAAGCACTGGGTAAGCACGGCGGACTCCGTGAAGACGGGAGATCCTCTCTACCTCGAGCGCTACCCCGCCCTGCGAAAAGACATCAACGAAGGTATAAACCGCAATTACATACTCAACAACACCATTAGCGACTGCGGCAGACTGTTCTTCCGTGAAAACGGCAACAACGTGGTGGAAGGGAACATTATTAAATCGCTGGAATTATGAAATTCAAAGACTGGTTCATCTCATATTGGCGCGACACCGCCAACATAACGGAGCAGGTGGATGTCGATGCCGCTGCGGCCAACATACGCAACAATATATATTTCCGTGGCCCCAACGTATGGATTCTCGCATTTTCCATCGTCATCGCTTCGGTCGGCCTGAACGTCAACTCCACCGCGGTGATAATCGGCGCCATGCTGATCTCCCCGGTCATGGGCCCTATCATTGGGATGGGCCTCGGGCTTGGAGTGAACGATACCAAACTGCTTGGCGACGGACTGCGCAACCTGCTCATCATGGTGGTCATAAGCCTGATAGCATCTTCGCTCTTCTTCCTTCTGTCGCCGTTGAATCTTGCAAACCCCACCGAGCTTGAGGCGCGCACTTCCCCTACCATATACGACGTGCTGATAGCGCTCTTCGGCGGATTTGCAGGCATCCTCGAACAGGCACGCAAGGAAAAGGGAACTGTGCTTTCCGGAGTAGCGATCGCCACCGCCCTCATGCCTCCGCTGTGCACCGCAGGATTCGGCATCGCCAAGGGCAACTGGCACTTCTTCGGCGGGGCCATGTACCTCTTCACCATCAATGCCATCTTCATAATGTTCGCCACCTATCTGGCCTGCAAGTATCTGCACTTCCACCAGAAGAGCTTCACCGACGAACAGACCGCCCGCCGCACCCGCAGCCTGATCACGTTCGTGGTGGTGCTGGTCACCGTGCCCAGCATCTGGTCGGCTTTCATAATGATACGCAACAACAACTTCTCCACCAACGCACAGAACTTCGTCAGCGAGAACAGGATGTATGCCCGCAGCTACATCTACGACTACAAGATCGAGAACGGCCGCAACCGCAACATAACCCTGTATCTCTCCGGGGAGGCCCTCAGCGAAGAAGAGAAACTGCAGCTGATAGAGCTTGCCGGAAGCTATGGCATCAAGGGCAATGAATTGAAAATCAAGGACAATACCCTTGCTTCCGAGGACAGCGAATCCAAGAAACTCGTCGAAGGAATCTACGAACGCTTCGACCGGCAGCTGCAGAGCAAAGAGGATGAAATTCTCGCACTGCAGGCAACGCTCGACTCCCTCAACGGACATCGCATCCCTTACGAGCAGATTACGGCCGAGACCATAGCGCAGTATCCTGCCGTTACAGGCCTGCACCTCTCGCGCGGCGCCACAGTTGCGGCCGACAGCACCCGTACCGACGGTGTGCTCGCCATCGCCTACTGCTCTTCCACCCTCCCCGTTTCGGACCGCGCACGTCTCGAGAACTGGCTGCGCGTCCGCCTCGGCAGTCCAGCCCTTACTCTGATGACTGTCGACGCCGCCAAACAGCGTGCCACGCAAGCTGTTGACCACCAATAAATTATCCAAAACGCTCCCCGCAAAATCGCATAGAGCACTTCAACTAAAGAAATGATAATCAGAAAGTTACAAATCACGCTGCTGTGCATGGTCTGCGTCGCGTGCAGCCAGCCGAAGGCCGGGCAGCGTTTCATCCCGCTGGATTTGGGACAGGTAAAGCCCGAAGGATGGCTGAAAGACTGGGCGCAGGATGCCGCGAACGGCATTACCGGACACCTCGACGAGTACGAAAAGGTGTTCGAGTACGGATGGCTGGGGCGCGACATAAGTGCCCGCCAGAGCGACGGCGACGGAGTGATCAGCAGCACGGGCTGGCTGCTTGAGCAGAGCGCGTACTGGATCGACGGAGCCCTCAAGCTCGGCTACATGCTGAATGACAGCAGCCTGATTCACAAGACTGCAGGCAGACTGGACGGCGTCGTGGACGGAGTTCTTGCCAGCGAGAACAATACTTTCATCTGGTGGAAACCGGACTCCATCGTAGTAGCCGAGAACGGCGACATCGGCAAGGGGTCGTTCAACAACTGGGCCCACGGCCTGATGGGACGCTGCCTGGTTTCGTATTGGCAGGCTACCCACGACGAACGCATACTGAAGGCCCTGGAGAAGGTTTATTCTTCCGGCTTTTATCTCAAGCCTCCCCAGGAAGACATCTACTCCCCCACGGCCGGCCTCACTCAGGGAATGGTCCGCGGCGCCGTGAATATCGACGCCATGACGGAGACTCTCCTGCTCACCGGCAACGAGGCAATACGCAAAGCGATACTGGACTACGCATCCGATCCCGGGCAGAAATATGAGGAGCAGCGCCTCCGCAGCAAGAATCTGCGCTGCGACAACAACTGGGG
>CAMNHL010000048.1:0-4118 GCA_946539455.1 uncultured Bacteroidales bacterium | reverse complement strand
TCGCTGTTCAATCCGGAAGATTTGAAATAGATATGAAAGTTTCTTATAATTGGCTCAAGGATTATCTTGAAATGGATCTTACCCCGGCGCAGGTTGCCGAGGCTATGACTTCTATAGGAATTGAGGTGGACAGCCTCGAAGAGCAGGAGGAGATTCCCGGCGGCCTCGCCGGCGTGGTTGTCGCCAAGGTCGTGGAATGCGAAGCGCATCCCGACTCCGACCATCTGCATATCACCAAGGTGGATGCCGGCACCGGAGAGCTGCTGCAGGTTGTCTGCGGCGCACCCAATGTGGCTGCTGGGCAGAAAGTCCTCTTTGCGCAGATCGGCACCGTTCTTCCCGGAGATTTCAAGATCAAGAAGTCCAAGATCCGCGGAGTCGAGTCCCTCGGCATGATTTGCGCTGAGGACGAGCTCGGCATCGGCAGCAGCCACGAGGGAATCATGGTCCTGCCGGAAGACGCCATCGTAGGAACTCCCGCGAAGGAGTATCTGCATCTCAAGACCGAAGCCGTGATCGAGTATGAGATTACCGCCAACCGAGTGGATGCCGCTTCGCATATCGGTGTCGCCCGCGACCTGTATGCATATCTCCGCTACCATAATCTTCCCGCCAGCTTCTCTTGTCCGGACGTATCGGCATTCAAGGCCGCCGGAAACGGTGATAGCATCAATGTCGAAGTGCAGGACAGCGAGGGCGCACCGCGTTATACCGGTCTGACCATCAAGGACGTGAAGGTTGGCCCTTCGCCCGAGTGGCTCCAGAAGAAGCTCCTCAGCATCGGGCTCCGTCCCATCAACAACGTGGTCGACATCAGCAACTTCATCCTCTTTGAACTCGGCCAGCCTCTGCACACCTTCGATGCCGGCAAGATCGGCGGACGCAAGGTCGTGGTACGCCGCGCCGCCGAAGGGGAGATGATACGCACTCTGGACGGCGTGGATCATAAGCTCTGCTCCAGGGACATGGTCATCGCAGACAGCACCCGTCCCATGTGCATCGCCGGCGTGTTCGGCGGTGAAGACAGCGGCGTGACCGAATCCACCACCGAGGTCTTCCTTGAAAGTGCATACTTCGATCCGGGTTCCATCCGCAAGACTTCCAAGACTCAGGGCTTGCAGACAGACGCCTCTTTCCGTTATGAGAGAGGGGCGGATCCCGAGATTACCATATACGCGCTCAAGAGGGCTGCCCTGCTGATCTGCGAACTCACCGGAGGCCATATCGAGGGCGACATTTTCGAGTCGTACCCCAATCCGGTCGAGCGCAAGCGCATCGAACTGGATTACGACCGCATCGAGGCGTTCATCGGGCAGAAGATCGGTCACGAGAATATGACAAAGGTGCTCGAGGCCCTTCAGTACAAGTTCATAAGCAACGATGGCAACAAGGCCGTGGTGCTCGCCCCGAGTTACATGATAGATGTTTACCGTGAGTGCGACGTGGTAGAAGAAATACTCCGTATCCACGGATACAACAACATCGACCTCCCTCATCACATGAAGATGAGCGTTTCGGCCTCCCCGACTCCTCAGCCGGAGGCGATCCGCAATCAGATTTCCAATTTCCTGGCAGCTAACGGATTCGCCGAGACCATGAACAACTCCCTGACCAAGGCGGATTACTACAAGGACCTCAAGACCTTCCCTTCGGAGAGGCTGGTGCATATAGTGAACCCTTTGAGTTCGGACCTGAACGTGATGCGCCAGACCCTTCTGCTCAACGGGCTCGAGGTCATCGCCTACAACGTCAACCGTCAGATATCCAGAATCAAGACCTTCGAGTACGGCTCCGTTTATCAGCGCCTGCCCGAGAAGGGTGGGGAGACTCTCGAGGGATATGAGGAGCACCCCTGCTATGCCATGTTCATCAGCGGAGCTCCCGAGAAGAACTGGAAGAACGCTGCCGCCAAGGGAGATTTCTATCAGCTTAAGGGCTATCTCGAGCTCCTGCTCCGCCGCTATGGTGCAGACCTCTATCAGATGTGGGCTGAAGCTGCTCCTTCCGATATTTTCTCCGAAGGCACCGTTTACAGTCTGCCCGGCGGGAAACAGCAGCTGGCCGTTATCGGTGTCATCAATCCGGCCCTTGCCCGCAAGTTCGGCATCAAGCAGCAGGTGGTGGCGGCCGAAATCAACTGGGACGCCCTGTTCTCCATAGTCAAGCGCGATAAGGTGGCCTTCAAGGAACTGCCCAGGTTCCCGGAGGTGCGTCGCGACCTTGCCCTCCTTCTTGACGAAGGCGTGAACTATGCCGACCTCCGCGCCGCGGCATTCAAGAATGCCAGAAAACTCCTCAAGCAGGTTAGTCTTTTCGATGTGTACAGGGGCGACAAGATTCCTGCCGGCAAGAAGCAGTACGCCCTCAGCTTCACCCTGCAGGATGTGGAGAAGACTCTTACCGACCAGGACGTGGAGCGCGTGATGGCACGCCTGTTGGAAGTCTTTACCAAGGAATTCGGAGGCACTCTGCGTTAGCATGCCATGCGTAGGATAACGGAATATATCTTGCTTGCTCTCCTGGTTTGCGCCTGCCTTCTGCCATCGTGCAGGCACGTGAAAATCATGAGCGAGAGGGATATGTCCGATATCTATGCCGAGATGTTCCTTGCCGACCAGTGGCTGAACGACAATCCCGGCTTGAGGAAGACTGCCGATACCACCCGGTTCTATGAGACGATATTCCGCAAATTCGGATACGGTTTCGAGGACTACGATGCCAGCGTAAACTACTATCTGAACCATCCGGAAAAATATAAAAAGATCATCGAACGCACTCAGGACAAGTTGCGCAAGACGCAAAAGAGCCTGGAGTCTTTCGAAAAGGCACTCGAGAGGCAGAATCAGATCCTGGCCGGGCTCGGCGCTTTGCATCTGCCCGTGTTTTCGGTCGATTCAGTCAAGGTCGACACCATTATGGCCTGGGCTCCATGGCGGGATACCCTGGCATTCAGGGACAGTGTCCTGGCTGAACGGGCGCGACAGGATTCCCTTCAGAGAGACTCCCTTCACAGGGACTCCCTCCGGCGGGATTCTCTCCGTCTCGAATCTACCCGCCTGGAATCTCCCAGGTCTCGCAAATTGAGGAGGGTGAAGTTATGATGCGGGAAGAGACGGTTTTCGGGCCTATTTTCAGCCGCAGGCTGGGGAGTTCCCTTGGCATAAATCTTCTGCCGAGGAACGGAAAGCTCTGCAATTTCGACTGCATCTACTGCGAATGCGGATGGAACAAGGACGGCACCGGAGACCGTGTGATTCCGACGGCTGCGGAAGTGCGCACTGCCCTGGAAAGCAAGCTTCGCGAGTGCCATCAGACCGGGACTCCCATCGACTCGATAACCTTTTCCGGAGACGGGGAACCGACGCTGAACCCGGACTTCCCGCAGATTATCGATGATACTCTTGCTTTGCGCGATGCGTTCTATCCGGAAGCCAAGGTGTCGGTGCTGACAAACGCCACCAGGCTGTCAAGGGATTCCGTGTTCAACGCCCTTCGCAAGGTCGACAATCCCATCCTGAAACTCGACGCCCCTACCTCCGACTTGGCGTCCCGCATCAACCAGCCGGCAGGGGAGTACAATGTCGAGGATGTCATCTGCGGGATGGAGAAGTTCAAGGGCGATTTCGTGATGCAGACGATGTTCCTGCGCAGCCCGGACTTCGATACTGCCAGTCCCGAAGTCCTGCTGCCCTGGATGGATATAGTCCGCAGGGTGCATCCACGGGAGATAATGGTCTACACCATAGACCGTCCCACCCCTGCCAAAGGGCTCGCGAAATACTCGGAGGCCCAGATGCGCTCTCTGGTACAGGATCTTATAAACGAAGGATTTAATATTCAAATCAAAGGATAAATATGAATCAGACAGAAATTCTTAAGAAATGCTTTTCTTTCATGGATCTCACGACTCTTCATACGGAAGACACCCCTGAGTCCGTCAAGAAACTCGTGGACAAAGTGACTGTCCTTACAAAGGAATACCCTTCATATCCGCTGCCGGCATCGGTTTGCGTATACCCCAATCTCGCCAATGTCGTCCGTGAAAACAGGCCCTGCGAGGAGCTTCACGTGACGGCGGTTTCCAGCTGCTTCCCTACGGCCCAGAGTTTTCTCGAGGT
>CAMNHL010000047.1:0-4206 GCA_946539455.1 uncultured Bacteroidales bacterium | reverse complement strand
TCCCGACCGCAAATGCCGAATTGCGAGGTACTTATGACGGGCTCCCGTTCAGGGCATATTTCGCCGCCGACCTGTGGGGGGACAATATGGTGACGACGCTGATGTGCGCCTTCTCCGATGACGTACTGAAGACCCAGATACAGGAAATCTTCCAGACCTACGAATGGAGGGCTGACTAAGACCGGCCTGCTCCACGGATAATCTATCTGAGTTTCCTGTAAACTACTAGTTAACATTTTTTCGGTATATTCGTCATGTATATGTGCCGCGACTTGGCGCGCAGTTGCGGCGGATTGTATAACATGTTGAATATGAATCGATTTTTACTTATTATTTGCATCCTTGTTCCCTGCATGTCCTGCATGGGCGGCCAAGGCGGGGCGGCCAGGGAGTCCCGCATTTCCACAGTTATGTCCGAGTGCCGCCATTATGAAGGCGCAGATTATCTCAAACTCGGCAGCCTGGCTACCGGAGCCTTGAAGGGCGTCGTGCGTATCGCCGGAGCAGGTGATTCCGACATCAAGGAAGCTGTTAGCCTTATGAAGGGCATCGACGGTCTCACGGTGTTTTCGTATGACGAATGTTCCCCCGAGGACAGGGCGCTCATCGACGCCAGGCTCTCTGAGGCTCTTGCCGGTTCGGAGATGCTGCTGGAGGCAAGCGACTCCGGGCAGAAACTCAGAATGTACGGCACTTACGACGAAAGGACCGATAAAGTACGCGACTTCGTGCTGTTTGCTCCGTCGGAATCTGCGCTGATATGCGTACGCGGTTCCGTATCCATGGATACCGTCGCCAGGATTGCATCCGATGACTGAGTCCCTGTTCCATAAGGAATACCTCCCGCTCGCCGGCACCCTCTACCGGATTGCATGGTATATACTGGAATCCGATGACGAGGCGGAAGACGCCGTGCAGGAGCTGTACCTCAAGCTCTGGGAATCCAGGGACAGCCTGCAGGGGATAAGGCTTCCGAAGGCCTACGCCATAAGGATGCTGCGCAATCTCTGTGTGGACCGGTTGAGGAAGGCCCGGCATGAGACTTATCCCGAGGAGTTGCCGCAGACTCAGTATGCACCGGCCCCGGACGATATCCTCGATGCCAAGACGCGCCTGAACAATGTCCTGGAAGCCGTCAAGTCACTGCCTGAGCGGCAACGCAAAGTTCTCATCCTGCGGACGGTGGAAGGCCTTTCTTACGAAGAGATAGCCGACCGGACCGGAATGAATGGTCTTACATGCCGAGTACTGCTTTCGCAGGCCCGGTCAAAAATCAAGAAAACAGCATGAAAAGGATAGAAGACATAGAAAGAATGCTGCCGGAGGAATTGGAATCGGCTGCCCTGAGCGAGGACATCAAGGTCCCCTCCGGCCTGGAGGAACGCATCAAGTCGGCTATCGCCGCGAAAGAATCCCTTAAGCCCAGGGAGTCACCGGTGCGTTGGGTACCCTATGCGGCCCTCGCCGTTGCGGCAGGCCTTGCTGCCGTTGCAGTCATTCCGCATGGCGGCGGCAAGATTCAGGATACCTACGACGATCCCTATCTTGCTTACGCCCAGGTAGAGGCGACATTCCAGAAGATATCAGACAAGATGGCCATCGGAGTCGACATGGCTGCCAAAGCCGGGCAGACCGCTGAGAAGCCGATGGAAATAATCAACAAAATCAAATAGACATGAAACGCATATCCATAATCGCAGCACTGCTGCTCGCAAGCATATTCTCCTTTGCCCAGACCGGCAGGAGCATCTATCAGAAATATTCCGATGCCGAAGGCGTCAGCGCCGTTTACATCTCGCCCGCCATGTTCCGGCTCATAGGCAAGATTCCCGACCTTCACGTGGAGGGCGAAGACGTTAATCTCGCCCCTATAATCCAATCACTGTCAGGGCTTTACCTGATAGACAGCGAGAACCCCAAAGTCAATGCGGAGCTCAAGGCCGAAGCGGCGAAATTCATAAATGCAGGCAATTACGAGCTCCTCATGGAAGCCAAGGACTCCGGCGAAACGGTGCGGATGTACACCATGGGCACCGAAACGCTCGTCAACGGTTTCGTCATGATTGCCGAGGATGGAGGCGAATCCACATTCATCTATCTCGACGGCAAAATGAACCGCGAAGACCTCGAGAACATAATCGCAGAGAAAATGAAGTAGTAGCCTGCCTTCTGCATACGGTGCTGTATATCATAAATTATTAGTATCTTTGCAGGCTATGTTGACATCTAAAGAAATACGGCAGAAGTTCCTCGACTTCTTCGCCTCCAAAGGGCACACGATTGTGCCCTCCGCCCCCATGGTCGTAAAGAACGACCCTACCCTCATGTTTACCAATGCCGGGATGAACCAGTTCAAGGACATCTTCCTCGGCAACAAGACCACCGCCTTCAACAGGGCGGCCGATACACAGAAGTGCCTCCGCGTGAGCGGAAAGCACAATGACCTGGAGGAGGTCGGCCACGACACCTACCACCACACCATGTTCGAGATGCTCGGCAACTGGAGCTTCGGCGACTACTTCAAGACCGAGGCCATCGACTGGGCCTGGGAACTTCTCACCGAGGTGTACGGCATCGACAAGAACCTGCTTTACGCAACCGTCTTCGAGGGCTCCGCAGAGGATGGCACCGAGATGGACGAGGAAGCCAGGCAGGCCTGGCTCAAGCACTTGCCCGCCGACCACATACTGCTGGGTAACAAACACGACAATTTCTGGGAAATGGGCGACACCGGTCCCTGCGGCCCCTGCTCCGAGGTGCACATCGACATCCGCAGCGCAGAGGAAAAGGCAGCCACCGGTCTGTCCGGCGCCGAGCTTGTCAACAAGTCCGACCCTCATGTCATAGAGATCTGGAACCTCGTTTTCATGCAGTTCCAGCGCTTCGCCGACGGCCATCTGGAGCCTCTTCCCGCTAAGAATATCGACACCGGCATGGGCTTCGAGCGCCTCTGCGCCGTGCTTCAGGGCAAGAATTCCAACTACGACTCCGACGTCTTCTCGGGCATGCTCGCAAAGATAGGCGAACTCAGCGGCCACAAGTACGGCGAGAGCAAGGATACCGACGTAGCGATGCGCGTCATCGCCGACCACATCCGCGCCATCAGCTTCTCAATCGCCGACGGACAGCTCCCGAGCAACGTCAAGGCAGGCTACGTAATCCGCCGCATCCTTCGCAGGGCCGTTCGCTACGGTTACACCTTCCTGGGCATGAGCGAGCCCTTCCTTTGCAGGCTCGTGCCCCAGCTCATCGACGACATGGGCGAAGCCTATCCCGAACTCCCTGCACAGCAGAAGCTTATCGAGTCCGTCATCCGTGAGGAGGAAATGGCCTTCCTGCGCACTCTTGACCGCGGCATCAAGCTCCTGGACGACTGCATTGCACGCAACGCCGCTGCGAAGGTGATTCCCGGTTCCGACGCATTCCGTCTCTACGACACCTTCGGATTCCCCATCGACCTCACGGAGCTCATAGCAGCCGAACGCGGCTATACCGTCGATCTCGAAGGCTTCGGCAAGGAGCTCCAGCAGCAGAAGGAGCGCGCCCGCAATGCAACCGCAAACAGCTTCGGCGACTGGACTCAATACGCTGAAGGCGAAGATGTTGAGTTTGCCGGATACGACACTGTCACCGTCACCGGCGCACGCCTTCTGAAGAGCCGTACCGTGGTCCAGAAGAACAAGGAGATGCTCCAGCTGGTCTTCGACCGCACCCCGTTCTACGGCGAGATGGGCGGTGAGATAGGCGATACCGGCACCATCACGTCGGCTTCCGGAGAGACCGTAAGGATACTCAACACCGTCAAGGAAAACGAGCTCACCATACACATCGCAGAGCGCCTTCCCGAGGACTGCACCGGAGAGTTTACGCTTAACGTGGATGCGGAGCGCCGTCAGAAGATACAGAACAACCACAGTTGCACCCACCTCATGCACAGGGCCCTCCGCGAGATCCTCGGAACCCATGTGGAGCAGAAGGGTTCCTACGTGTCCGACAAGGGCTTCCGTTTCGACTTCTCGCACTTCGAAAAACTCAGCGACGAGCAGATCGTAGCTGTCGAAAAGCGCGTCAACGAAATGATACGCAGTAATTTCCCTCTTGCCGAAAAACGCGATGCCACCATGCCCGAGGCTCAGTCCATGGGCGCCATGGCACTCTTCGGCGAGAAGTACGGCGACCGCGTGCGCGTGGTGAAGTTCGGCCCCA
>CAMNHL010000046.1:0-4467 GCA_946539455.1 uncultured Bacteroidales bacterium | reverse complement strand
GCTGCATCTTCATCAACCAGCTGCGCGAGAAGATAGGCATCATGTTCGGCAACCCCGAGACCACCACCGGCGGCAACGCACTCAAGTTCTACGCATCCGTACGTATCGACGTACGACGTACTACCCAGCTCAAGGACGGCGACGAGGCTACCGGCAACCGCACCCGCGTAAAGGTCGTAAAGAACAAGATGGCCCCGCCTTTCAAGAAGGCCGAATTCGACATCGTTTACGGCGAAGGCATCAGCCACGTAGCCGAGATTGCAGACCTTGCAATCGAATTCGATATCATCCACAAGAGCGGCTCCTGGTTCAGCTACAACGGCGAAAAG
This sequence comes from uncultured Bacteroidales bacterium, assembly GCA_946539455.1. GTDB lineage: Bacteria > Bacteroidota > Bacteroidia > Bacteroidales > UBA932 > Cryptobacteroides. The sequence goes on along the minus strand of CAMNHL010000046.1, from coordinate 4,138 downwards.
CTCGCCCAGGGCCTTGCCAGCGTAAAGCAGCTCCTCAAGGACAATCCCGAGCTGTGCGATGAGATCGAGGCAAAGGTACGCGAGCAGCTCGCTTCCGTAAAAGACTGACGCCCTTCTTTAATCCGAGTTTTTATCATCCCGTATGCAACGTTTCTGCAAACGGGATGATTTTTTGTCTCTGTTATCCAACAGAAGGGCTATGCCGGACGGCGCGGAATATCAAAGGAAAGGGCTTATCAGCCCGAAGAAAAAGCGTTGGAACGCCGTATCTCCGAACTCATCCATAAAACCGGCGTCGGCAATAGTGGCGCCATCCTGCGCCTGAAGGAGATACTCCTTCTGGGCTGCTGCGACAGAAGCGTCGTAGATATATGTATTGACCTCATAGTTGCGCCGCATGCTTATCTTGTCGAGGTTGGTCGTTCCTATGCAAACCAGGTAGTCGTCAACAAGAAAAGTCTTGCTGTGGTTGAACGGCGGCTTACGGTATATCATTTTCACTCCCGCCTGAATACACTCCTTGAAGTATGTGCGGAATGCCGGTGCGAGCGATGGCAGGTCCTGCTCTATGGGCACGATGACACGGACATCAACCCCCCGGCCGGCACATCTCTTTATCGCGTCCACTACGGGGCGCGGCGGATAGAAATAAGGAGTCTCAAGCCACACGTAGTCCCGGGCATTGTCAAGAGCCCAAATCAGCGCGTCCTCCGCCATGTGGCCCGGCATGTCGGCACCATCGGGAACGATCTGCATAATTGTCCCCTGCCGCTCCGGAGCGCCTTCGGCACGCAAGACGAGGCGGCGATGGTCCGGGCGGCGGGCGCTTTTGTTCCAGTTGCGCAGGAAAGTCCCGCGAAGGCTTCCGACGGCGGGTCCGGTAATCCGCAAGTGACAGTCGCCCCAGCCGGAGATGCTGCCCTCGGATATGTTCATGCCGCCCGTGTATGCTACGGTGCGGTCTATGACGGTGATTTTACGGTGATTGCGTTCACCCGGATACATGAATGTAGGATACAGTTTGTAAAGAGGCGCAAACTCTACGAGGTTGATACCGCCGCGAACCATTTCATTAGCGAAACCGCTGAAAACGGGACGGCCGTCAAACAGGCTGTCGAAGAAATTGCCGAAGTTGTCGTGGATGTAGTCAACTTGCACGCCATCCTTCACCTTGCCGAAGAGAATGTCGCGGGCCTCGTAGCCGTCGGTATCGTTGCAGAACAAAAACAGTTCCATCTCTATGGTCCGGGAGGCGTCTCGGAAATCGCTGTAAAGCAGGTCGCCGAATTCGCGCCCCGAGCGGATTATCCGCATATCGTTGCCCGACGTGGGGATGCACTCAGGAGCAACGGAAAGGCCCCTTGCAAGCGGACGGAATCTCTCCTCAATAAGCGGCGTGGCGTCGCGGACCGTAACGGTGTCGGCCGGAATATTCGCAGCGGCCATCACAGAGGCCGACAGTAACAGCAACAGTTTCATAATCAGTCAAACAGTCAAAGTTAAAAATCTTTCAGCAACTTTAATTATGGAATGGTAAAATAATTAGCCGCTTTATGTTAAGACAGATGACAAAACTCAAAGACAACAAAAAGATTCATAAAAATGATGCAGGTAATTTTTTTTGAATGACTATATTTGTAGTGTTATGTCAGAAAAAATCCTGAGGCCGCTGTTCGAGAAATATACCGGGCAGCAACTGTCCGATTCGCGCGAACTTCCTTCTTCCGGAAGCCATCGCAGGTATTTCCGTCTGGTCGGTGACAACATTTCCCTCATGGGAGTGATAGGCACCAGCCTGCAGGAAAACAATGCGTTCATAAGTTTCTCATCGCACTTCCGCAGCAAAGGGATCAACGTCCCCGCGGTACTATGTGTCAGCGACGACGGTTATGCATACATCCAGGAAGACCTCGGCGACGACATACTTTTCAACCTGGTCTCCCACGGAAGGGAAAGCGGCGTTTACAGCACATACGAGACTTCGCTGCTGCGGAGCGCCATCGAGCAGCTTCCGCGCCTGCAGTTCTCCGGCGCAGAAGACCTTGACTGGAACGACTGCTATCCGCACCACTGCTTCGACGGGCGTCTGGTCGATTTCGACCTCAACTACTTCAAATACTGTTTCCTGAAGGCCAGCGGGCTCGATTTCAACGAGGTGCAGCTGCAGGACGACTTCGAGAGGCTGCGCGAAGACCTCCTCGGCGAAGACGGCAACACCTTCATGCACCGCGACTTCCAGGCCCGCAACATAATGGTCCACGACGGGCGTCCGTGGATCATCGACTTTCAGGGCGGCCTGCGGGGTCCCATCTACTACGACGTCGCATCCTTCATCTGGCAGGCCCGTTCCCGTTTCCCCGAAGACCTCAAGCAGGAGCTGATACGCACCTACCTGCGGGCCCTTCGCAGTTACCGTGAGGTTGATGAAGAGCAATTCCGCAGCCGGCTTCGCATATTCGTACTCTTCCGCACCCTGCAAGTGCTTGGAGCTTACGGATTCCGGGGCTACTTCGAGAAGAAGCCCCACTTCATAGCAAGCGTCCCCTACGCCATGAGCAACCTCAGGCAGTTGCTCCAGACGCCGTTCAGCCGCTATCCCTACCTCAATTCCATCCTGGAGCAGCTTGCAGCCATGCCGCAGTTCAACGAGATGCCGCAGGACAAACCTCTGGAGGTGCATATCTACAGTTTCGCATACAAGAAAGGCATACCGGCCGACGGCACCGGAAACGGAGGCGGATATGTATTCGACTGCCGCTCAATCAATAACCCCGGCAAATACGAGCACTACCGCCAGTTCAACGGCACCGACCCCGAAGTAATAAAATTCCTGGAGGACGACGGCGAAGCGACCGTCTTCCTCGAAAGCGTGTACAAGCTCGTCGATGCCCATGTAGAAAGATTCATGGAGCGCAAGTTCACCCACCTGCAAGTGTGCTTCGGATGCACCGGAGGCCAGCACCGCAGCGTGTACTGCGCCGAGCATCTGGCAAGCCACCTGGCAAGGAAATACGATGTAAAACTGCGCCTTACGCACAGGGAACTCAATACCGAAAAGATGCTGTAACATGAAGGCGATGATTTTTGCCGCCGGCCTGGGCACGAGGCTCAAGCCACTGACCGACAGCATGCCAAAGGCCCTGGTGAGCGTATGCGGCCACCCGCTGCTCTACCACACGGTCTGTAAGCTCAAGGACGCCGGCTACGACGACATTGTAGTGAACGTACATCACTTTCCCCAGCAGATACGGGACTACCTGTCGCAGAACGATTTCGGCGTACGAATATCCATTTCCGACGAAAGCGACCGCCTGCTGGAAACCGGCGGCGCCATACTCCATGCAAGCAAGCTGCTGCTCCCCTGCGACGGGCCGTTCCTGGTACACAATGTAGATATAGTCTCCGACCTCGACCTTGGCTGGTTCCGCAGCCAGTCGCGTCGTGAGGCCCTTTCGACCCTGCTGGTAAGCGAACGCAAGACTCAACGCTATCTGCTTTTCGATGACGATATGCGGCTTGTCGGCTGGACGAATCTCGCCACCGGCGAAGTCCGCTCGCCATATCCCGGACTGGACCCTTCGAAGTGCCGCCGCTATGCCTTTGCCGGCATCCACAACATCTCCCCCGGCATTTTCGACGCCTTCGCAGCCCAGGGAGTCCCGGATCGCTTCCCCATCATGGACTTCTACCTGAGCGCCTGCGCCGACTACCCCATTTACGGCGTCGTAGCAGACGGCCTCACCCTTGTCGATGTAGGAAAAATCGACACCCTTCCCGAAGCCGAACGCATCTGCAGCAGGATTCTCTGAGGCCAGCGCCCCCCTACCTCTCCCTATTTCTGGATCACTTCGGCACCTCGGTGATCCGGAACGGATGCCTCTTTACCCCGACGGGATCATTCTAAGGCTAAAGTGATCCCGGATAAGCGCATTACTACCCCTTCGGGATCATTCTAAGGCCAAAGTGATCCCGAAGGGGATACAAAAAAAGGGAGACCCCGAAGGGATCTCCCCAAAAAACAAGGCTCCGACAGACTAGCTGAGGTCGGCGCGAGCCATAGCGTCCTTGTAGTATTTCTGATTGACGAAGACGTCTTCCTTGTAAGGATTGATGTGACGCTTCTTGCTCTGGGCGATGA
>CAMNHL010000045.1:0-4484 GCA_946539455.1 uncultured Bacteroidales bacterium | reverse complement strand
AGATCAAGATGACGACCGAAGCCCCCGAATACTGGGGCCTTGCCTGCATCTTCGAAGACGAGATGGATGCCGTCACCAGGGAGGCCTCGCTCGACCTGCTCCTGGACATGCTGCCCGGCAATCCCTTCAAGGTGCGCAAGCACTGGAGCCGCAGCCAGCTTCACGAACTCAACAACCAGAAACACTATTGTCCAACCCCCGAAGACTTTGACGCCCTGCTCGACAAGCTTGCCTATTTCGGCATGCTCGAGTATGATTACGGCGATAAATATACTAAGGACGGTCCCGTTCCCGGCACAACCTACAATAGGGAAGACCGTATCTACTGGGTGCCCATGTTCGTTCCCGGCAGCGCCGAGTACACCAACATGAACACCGACCTCATGGACAGGCACCCCGAGCTTGCCATGTTCTTCGAACGCATGACATTCCTGCCGCTGGAGAAGATAACCCCCATGGTCCCCATGGGCGGCTCCGGCATCGGCATGCACGTCATCCCCGTCGAGAAGGCAATCAGCATGGAAAACCAGTCCATCGACATAGAGCACATTTCCTACTGGCTCAAGCGTTACGAGGGACACCTCGGCGTAGGTATCTGCTCATGCCGCTACGGCCGCAAGAAGCTCGACGAGGGCTGCGCCGACGACTATCGTGACTGGTGCATCGGAGTAGGCGATATGGCCGACTATCTGGCCGAGACCGGCCGCGGCCATTACATTACCTACGACGAATGCATGAAGATACTTCAGAAGGCGGAGGACAACGGTTTCGTACATCAGATAACCAACATCGACGGCGAGGACAAGATATTCGCAATCTGCAACTGCAACGTCAAGATATGCAATGCGCTGCGTACCTCGCAGCTGTTCAATACCCCCAACATGTCCCGCAGTGCTTATGTGGCCAAGGTCGATCCAAAGAACTGCGTCGCCTGCGGCCGCTGCGTGGAGTATTGTCCCGCCGGCGCCGTCAAGCTCGGACAGAAGCTCTGCACGGGCAAGGGTGCCATCGAATATCCCCGCCAGGAGCTTCCCGACGCCGTAAAATGGGGCCCCGAGAAGTGGACCGAGGACTATCGTGACCGCAACCGCATCAACTGTTATCCAACCGGTACGAGCCCCTGCAAGACGGCCTGTCCCGCTCACATCGCTGTTCAGGGATACCTCAAGAAGGCGGCGGAGGGCAAGTACAAGGAGGCTCTCGAACTCATCAAGCGCGAGAATCCTTTCCCCGCTGTGTGCGGACGCATCTGCAACCGCCGCTGCGAGGACGCCTGCACCCGTGGTACCATCGATCAGCCGGTGGCTATCGACGCCGTCAAGAAGTTCATCGCCCAGCAGGACCTCGATGCCAAAACCCGCTTCGTACCCCAGATCAACATAGCCTCCAGCGTACAGGAACGTTGGGACGAAAAGATCGCGGTCATAGGCGGCGGCCCTGCCGGTCTCAGCTGCGCATATTACCTTGCGACAATGGGTTACAAGCCCACCGTTTTCGAGAAGAATGAGGAGCCCGGCGGCATGCTCCGTTACGGCATCCCTTCCTACAAGCTCGAGAAAGACGTCATCGCCGCAGAGATTGACATCATGCGCGAAATCGGCGTAGATATCAAGACCGGCGTCGAAGTCGGCAAGGACGTCACCATCGCCCAGCTGCGCGAGCAGGGTTACAAGGGCTTCTATGTCGCCATCGGCTGCCAGGGCGGACGCCTGCCAGGCATTCCCGGCGAAACCCTTCCCGGCACCACCACTGCAATCGACTTCCTGCACGACGCCAACTGCGGCGCCGTCAAGGTCAGCGGCAAGGTCGTAGTCGTAGGCGGCGGCAACGTTGCGATAGACGCCGCCCGCGTCGCCCTCCGCAGCGGGGCTTCCTCGGTCACAATGCTTTCGCTCGAAACCGAAGACATCATGCCCGCCTCCCTCGAGGAGCGCCGCGAAGCCCGCGAGGACGGTGTCGTAATCAATCCCGGCTGGGGTCCCAAGGAAGTTCTCGGAGACGGCAAGGTAAGCGGAATCGTGTTCAAGAAGTGCACCTCCGTGTTCAACGCCGATCATAAGTTCGCTCCCGAATACGATGAGAACGAGCTCTGCACCCTCGACGCCGACATGGTAATCTTCGCCATCGGCCAGACCGTAATCCTGAAGGACCTCTTCAAGGATACCAAGGTCGAATTCTTCCGCGGAGTCTATCCTGTCGCCGACAAGCTTACCTATCAGACAGCCGAACCCGACATTTTCGTCGGAGGAGACGTCTTCACCGGCCCCAAGTTCGCCATCGACGCCATCGCAGCCGGCAAGGAGGCTGCAGAGTCCCTGCACCGCTTCGTGCAGCATGGTCACATGACCATTGGCCGCAACAGGCGCGATTTCATCGAGCTCAATAAGAAAGACATTGTAGTCGAGTCCTACGACAATTCCTACCGTCAGGATCCCGGAGTGGAGCCCAAGGCCAATCCTTTCCAGGATTACCACCTCACGCTCACCGAGGAACAGGTCCGCAAGGAGACTGCGCGCTGCCTCGGCTGCGGAGCGTCGGTTGTCGATCCCAACAAGTGTATCGGCTGCGGCATCTGCACCACCAAGTGCGGTTTCGACGCCATCCACCTGTACCGGGAGAATCCCGAGGCCAGCCACATGCGCACGTCCGAGGGCAAGTTCGGAGGCATCCTGCCTTATCTTATCAAGCGCGAAGGCAAGATACTTTTCGGGAAGAAATAAGTCCTCATGCACGAACTGGGTATAGTCTTTTACATTATCCGCGACGTCAAGAAGGCTGCGCAGGAGAATGGTGTGGAACACGTCGGCGCCGTTGTGATGAACATCGGCGAGGTGTCCACCATCGTCCCCGAATACCTTACCGACTGCTGGCGATGGGCCGCCGACAAGGAGGACCTGCTTCGCGGAGCGGAACTCAAAGTCAACATTATTCCCGCAGTCTCCCATTGCGACGACTGCGGGAAGGACTTCGGGACCGTTGAGAATGGCAAGACCTGTCCGTACTGCGGCAGCGGCAATACCTGGTTGCTGCGAGGCAATGAAGTAGAAATCAAAGAAATAGAAGTTTAATTATGGCTTGTTTTGTAGTACCCCTGGTGCAGGCTGTCGCCACCACCGTTTATCGTAAATTCTCAAAGCGCGGCAGCGGCTTCGTCGGCCGCAACCTCGCTACCCTGGAGAAGATGCTCTGGGGCGGAAGCATAATGCTTATAGTGGATCATATCATCAACGGAGAACTCAGCTGGAAATTCCCGTTCTTTACCGCATTGGGGGTTGAGGGCGGAGCCTCGGTGATGCTTCACGAGATGCTCACCGTAGGGCTTCCGATTTCCATTGCCGTTACTTTCGTCTGGGCGGCGTGGTGCTTTGCAAAGGAGCGCCGCACAGTGAGGGCCTGACTTTTTTAACCATTATCAAATAACTAAAACAATTACCTATGTTATTCCAAGTTTATGGGGCTAACGCCCTGGCCCAGTGGGGAATGCTTCTTGTAGTCCTCGCAGGCCTCATCCTTCTCAACGAATTTGCCCGCCGCACCAAGCTTGGCGGTTGCATCATGTTCCTCGCAATCCCTCTGGCCCTTACCGCTTACTTCGTGGCCATCTGGCTGGGCGTAAAGTCCGGAGCACAGTGGGCTCTTGAGAATCAGACCCATGTTTACATGCAGGGATGGTTCCATTATGCGAAGCTGTATGCTGCGACCGCAGGATGTATCGGCTTCATGATGATAAAGTACAAATGGGGCATCGGTGCCAAGCACTGGTTCAAGCCTTTCCCCTTCGTCATCGTAGGTATCAACATCCTCATCGCGTGCGTATCCGACTTTGAGTCCGCTATCATGGGCTGGAACAAGTGGTGGCTTACCTCCGAAGGCGTATGGCAGTACGGCGGCTGGCACAATGTTATGAACGGTGTCGCCGGTCTCATCAACATCATGTGTATGACCGCATGGTGGAACGTCTATCCTTCCAAGGACAAGAAAGACATGATCTGGGCCGACATGACCTGGGTTTACATCGTTGTTTACGATATCTGGAACTTCGCATACACCTACAATTGCCTGCCTACCCACAGCTGGTACTGCGGTATCGCACTGCTCCTCGCCCCTACCATCGCAGCTCTTTGCTGGAACCGTGGCGGCTGGATCCAGAACCGTGCCAACACCCTGGCTATCTGGTGCATGTTCGCACAGGTGTTCCCTCTGTTCCAGGAGACCTTCAAGAATGGTCAGCAGTGGTTCAGCTGGGCAACTCTCCCCGTGCTCTATCCCGAGGGCGTAGATACTATCGCCAAGCTCTATGAGGCTGCCGGCGGTGAGGCTGCAGTGGTCGGAACCACCGTGGATCCTTCCGTAGTTGCCGCCAACCCTACAGCGATGATTGTCATCAGCGCACTGGCCCTGATTACCAACTGTGCAGCAATCTGCTACATCATCGCCCAGAGCAAGAAGCGTCACATCAATCCTTACAAGGAAGACGTCTTCGT
>CAMNHL010000044.1:0-5604 GCA_946539455.1 uncultured Bacteroidales bacterium | reverse complement strand
TTGTTTTAGATTTAATGGCCCGCACAATCTCGAATACTCTCCTTATGACAAGGATGGGAAGCGTGATGAGAAGGACCACGCGGAACCAATCCATCGGCCGATGGAGCGTTTGTACGAATAAGTTGACGAAAACGGCGATGACAAACAATGACCAGAAGATGCGCCATCCTCTCGATTCAAAAAACACTTTTGTCTTGTTCCAGAAACTGCCCATGGTATTAAGTGGTTGAATCCCGATTTATCTGACAGGCAAATATACGATTTTCCCAAGACTGCGACAATCTCGAGCTTATTTGAATTCTATCTCCGGAGAATTCTTGGGAGAATGGTCTTCGAGGCGGATGCGCAGCCTGCGGAGGCGCGGGACTCTCTTTTCGATGAAGGTGAGGATATGCCTGTCGCGCTTGTCGGGGTACATCTCGTCGAAATGAATCATCAGTCCCGTTTCGATGGCGTCGGAGAGTTCATCGTTCACCGCTGAACCGAAGATCTTCATGGTGGACGAAGAATTGATGTACGAATTCACCAGCGGCGGAATCGCGGTGCCGAGATGGCGAAGGGCGTTCTTGAGGCAGCGCAGGTCCTCACGCAAACCGTCCTCCTTGAGAATCAGGTCGATAAGACGGACATCGGTCGAGGACTCCAGCCGTTTGTATGGACGGATAAGCCCTTCATTGTCCGGGAAATGCTTCTCAAGGAAGCGCACTATCAGTTCGCGGGCAGTCTTGTCGAAAGATTTATATATGGTCATCTTCCCGAAGAAATACTCGACTCCCGGATTGCTCAGCAGCACTCCCGCGATGCCGTCCCACAGGTTGTCCATCGTGAACAGGGCCTTGGCGCCCGCCTTGGAGCTCTGATACTCCGGAGCGACGAACGAACGCCCGAGTTCCATAGTCTTCGGGAGATACTCCGCTATGAACTTGTCTGAAAACTGGAAAAGATGCGAGGCAGTCACATTGGGCTGGCCGTTTTCTTTGAGTACGACATCCTTCCCGAGAATGTAGCGGTACCCGCCGATTATGGCCTGAGCGTCCGGATCCCAGACAATCAGCTGCTGATAGGGTTTTTCCATGAAATCGTACTCGTCGAGATCCATCGACTTGCCCGAACACCCGCCGGCTTCACGATAGGCGATTTCGCGGATGCGGCCTATTTCCTTCAGGGTATTGGGTGCATTGAAACAATCTACGACATAGATTTCATTACCACCCTTGTTGGTGTCCATCAACTTGCGCGATGGTATGAGCTCAGCCCGGATAAGATCCACGGGAATGGCATCGATGATCTTTTCCATCTTGATAAAGGTTCAGTACAATACAATGCGCAAATATATAAATAAATCCGACTTTCTGACAATTATTCAATCAAAAAAACTCTCCCCTCCCGACGGGGCAGAGGATCGGGGAGATCGCCTTCCGGCCAACCTATTACACAATGCCCTATGCCTTCGTACTCCCCTTCCAGGCCAAGGGAATGCAGAAGTTCCTGCCATTCGGGCTGCTCGAACTCCTCCTTTGCACGGTGCACCCAGCAACTGCCGAGTCCGAGGGAATGGGCGGCCAACATCAGGTTGCCCATGACCAGAGATCCGTCATACACCCTGTTGCGCCAATCGGCTTTGTCGAGCACCACCAATACGGCAGGTGCTCCAAAGAAGGGGTCGAAGCCTTCCGGTTTGTTCCAGATGGTCCTGTTGGCTTCCGAAAGCCGCTTTATCAGCGCAGGATCGGTGATCGCCAGGATTACTGCAGACTGATGATTTTTGCCGCTGGCGGCATAGAGTCCGGCTTCGATCACCTGATTCAACATGTCCTTCGGAACCGGGTCCGGACGGAAGCGGCGTATGCTTCTTCTCGAGAGAATATCGTGTATGGTCTGATTCATAAAAACAAATGTAAGAGAAAATTCTTAACTTTGAAAGTTATACCAAAACAAAGCCGAAATGAAAAGATTCTTCCTTTTTGCAGCAACGGCACTTGCCTCTCTCTCTTTGAGCGCAAAGGTCGAACTGACTCCCCTCTTTACCGACAACATGGTGTTCCAGCAGAAATGCCAGGCCCCTGTCTGGGGCAAGGCCGCCCCTGGTGCAAGCATCAGCGTGACACCTTCCTGGAATAAGCGCACATACAGCACGACCGCTGATTCCGATGGCAAATGGTGCGTGAAGATCGACACCCCGAAGGGCAGTTTCAAGAAGCATAGCGTAACTATCAGCGACGGAGAGCCCACCGTGCTGAATAACGTGCTTGTAGGGGAAGTCTGGCTGGCATCCGGGCAGTCCAACATGCAGATGCCCGTAGAAAGCTGGAGGGCCGTGCGTACCAATCAGGAAGATATAGCCAATGCGTCGCAGTGGGCGGACCTGCGGCTGCTGCAGGTTTCCCGCGCCACGGGAATGACAGAGCACGATTATTTCAGCGCAGACTTTGACAAGTGGAAGGAATCCTCTCCTGAAACCATACGGAATTTCTCGGCCGCAGCCTGGTACTTCGGCCGCAAGCTCATGCAGGATCTCAAAGTGCCTGTCGGCATCATCCACAGCAGCTGGGGCGGCACCATAATCGAGGCCTGGATGAGCGCAGGAGCCATCAGCGAATATCCCGACCTGCGCGCCCAACTCGACAAGGTGAGGGGGCTCTCGGACAACGAGTCGGAGAGGGAAAAGACTTTCGAAGAGGAAATAGACGCCTTTTACAAGAAGGTTACGAAGCAGGATCAAGGCCTCAAGGACGGCAAAGCCCTGTGGGCACAGCCCGGTTTCGACGACAGCGCATGGCGCAGCATCCCGCTTCCGTGCAAGGTTCAGGAACTGTGGCCCGCCGTCAATGGCATCTACTGGTTCCGCAAAAGCATAGAGATCCCTGCCGAATGGGCTGGAAAAGAAATCACTCTCAGCCTTGGCCCCATCGACGACTTCGACGAAACTTACTGGAACGGCGAGATGGTTGGCAGCGGCCGCATCTGGAACAAGGCACGCGAATACACGGTGCCGGGCAGCCACGTCAAGGCCGGCAAAACCGTAATCTGCATCCGCAATACCGACGACCATGGTGACGGAGGCCTGTACGGAGCCCCCGACCTCATGTATCTGGAAGGGCCCGACGGCCGCAGGATACGCCTCGACGGAGAATGGAAGGTTACGCTCTCCGTTTCTTTCGAAGGCGTTCCAAAATCCACGGCACGCGAACCGAACCTCGTCACCGTGCTTTACAATGCGATGATCAAGCCCCTCGCCCCCTTTGCAATCAAGGGTGCTATCTGGTATCAGGGAGAATCCAATGCCGAGAAGGCTTACCGCTACCGCGACCTTATGAGCGCGATGATTCTCGACTGGCGCGGGCTCTGGGGCTATGACTTCCCCTTCTACATTACCCAGATCGCAAACTACAAGGGAGTTCGCAAGGTTGCGGGCGATGACGACTGGGCGGAACTGCGCGAAGCACAGGCCCTCGCTACCAAGACCGTGGACAAGTGCGGAATGGCATGCATAATAGATCTTGGCGAAGCCGAAGACATACATCCCGTGCGCAAGCAGGAGGTCGGGGAGCGCCTTGCAAAACTTGCCGAGGTGAACGATTACGGCAAAAAAGGAATTGCGGACGGCCCCCGCTTCGAATCTTACAAGATCGAGAACGCCTGCATCAGGGTGCGTTTCACCGACGTGGCAGATGGCCTGAGGGTCATTCCTTCCGGCAAGCATGCCGAAGACCGTTACGGGAAAGGCAACGTGTTCCCGGATATGGTCGCAAAGGCGGAAAGCGGGAAACTCTGCGGTTTCCAGATTGCAGGCGCCGACAGAGTCTGGCACTGGGCCGATGCCACTATTGCCGGGAACGAGGTAGTCGTTTCCTGCCCCGAGGTGACACACCCCATAGCAGTACGCTATGCATGGGCTGCCAATCCTATATGCAATCTTTTCAATTCGGAAGGCCTGCCGGCATGGCCGTTCAGAACCGATGATTGGCCGGGAGTGACTTATGGCAGACACTAGAGAAAACTTCGGCAGCCGCTTCGCTGCCATAGCGGCCCTGGCGGGAAGCGCCATAGGACTGGGAAACATCTGGCGTTTCCCGTACATGGTGGGCGAGAACGGCGGAGCCGCCTTCATCCTCATCTATATCGCGGCATCGCTGCTGCTGTCCGTACCCATCTTCTTCGCGGAATTCATAATCGGAAGGCGCAGCGGGGCGAACTGCTTCGGGGCCATGAGCCGCCTTGCACCCGGATCGAAATGGAACCTGCTGGGGATTCTCTGCATACTCACTCCTACCCTGATCCTGTCGTACTACGCCGTGGTCGGAGGCTGGAGCATCTCCTATCTGCTGAAATCTTTCACTCTCGCCTTCCCATCCTTCGGGAGTTTTTCCTCTTCCGGATGGGCCGTGGCGGCCTTTGTCATCTATCTGGCGATTTCATGCCTGATCGTGGCCGGCGGTGTCAAGAAAGGGATAGAAACCTTCAGCAAAGTCTCCATTCCCCTGCTGTTTATACTGATCGTAGGGCTCGCCGTCTATTCCGTAACACTGAAGGGCGGCTCTGCAGGAATTGATTACATGCTCAAGCCCGACTGGGGCAAGGTGAGTGCGCGGACCTTCGTGAACGCCATAGGGCAGAGTTTCTACTCCATCTCGCTGGGAATGGGCATAATCATCACTTACGCGTCCTACATAAGCAAGAAGGAGAATATCGTTTTCTCCGGAGTCGGGACTGCCGGATTCGACCTCTTCTTTGCGGTGCTTGCCGGATTCGTGATAATGCCCGCCGTGTTCGCCGCAGGCATCGAACCCGGATCTGGCCCCGGGCTGATATTCGACACCCTCCCCTACATTTTCGTATCGATGAGCGAGGCCTCTCCCGTCCTGGCGACAATCGTTGCAGTCTCATTCTTCCTGACGGTCACCATCGCCGCCCTCACTTCGTCGGTTTCGCTGGTGGAAGTGCCGGTAGCGTGGCTAATTGAAGAAAAGAAAATGAAGCGCGGCAGCGCCACTCTGCTCGTATTCGCCGTTACGGGAATCATAGGCACGCTGTGCGCCCTGAACCTCGGTATTTTCGACTGGCTCGACAAATTGTGCTGCAACATTCTTCTGCCCATAGGCGGAATACTCTGCGTGATTTTCGTAGGATGGGTAATGAAGAAAGATGATGTCCGCGACGAGTTCACTTCAGGCGGCTCCGGAAGCGCACGGCTCTTCGGTTTTTCGTATTTCCTGCTGAAATACCTTGCACCTGTAGCCGTCGCCGTGATATTCTTGTCGAATTTCTTCTGATTTATCACCATTTATGGTGAATATGGTTTACTTTTTGCAGCATTTTATGTAAATTTGCGCGCTTTTAAGAAAAACCTTAAACTCTAAAATATTTTATGGACAAAAAAACTCTTGCCAAGTACGGCATCACCGGCGTAAAGGAAATCCTCTACAACCCTACTTATGAGGTTCTCTACAACGAAGAGACAAAACCCGGCCTTGAAGGCTACGACAAAGGTCAGGTTACCGAGCTCGGTGCAATCAACGTAATGACCGGCATCTATACCGGACGTTCTCCCAAAGACAAATACATCGTCTACGACAAGACCACCAAGGAAGGTGCTCCCGGCGA
>CAMNHL010000043.1:0-7285 GCA_946539455.1 uncultured Bacteroidales bacterium | reverse complement strand
GACTTGAACACCTGCCTTCCCGTGGCCTTGCTCTCGCCGCTCTCGTCCTGGACGAATTCTTCGACGAGAGAGCGCTTGTCGGTCAGGCGGATGCGTATTCCCTTGTTCAGGTATGCGAGTTCGCGCAGACGCGCAGCGAGCGTATCGTACTTGTAGACCGTGGTCTGGGTAAAGATAGTGGCGTCCGGATGGAAGGTGATGATGGTTCCGTGCTCATCCTCGGGGCATTCACCCGTGACCTCCACGGGGGTGATGGGCTTGCCCTTGGAATACTTCTGCACGAAAATCTTGCCTTCGCGGTGCACTTCGGCTATGAGAAGGTCGGAGAGGGCGTTCACGCAGGAAACGCCGACGCCGTGCAGACCGCCGGAAACCTTGTAGTTGTTCTTGCTGAACTTGCCGCCTGCGTGGAGCACGGTAAGCACCACCTCGAGGGCGGAGCGGTGTTCCTTGGGATGCATGCCGGTGGGAATGCCTCGGCCATTGTCTTCCACACGGATGGAGTTATCCTCGAGTATCTGCACGTCGATGGTGTCGCAGAAGCCGGCCATGGCTTCGTCGATACTGTTGTCCACCACCTCGTAGACGAGATGGTGCAGTCCCCTCTCGGAAATGTCACCGATGTACATGGAAGGGCGCTTGCGTACTGCCTCAAGCCCTTCGAGTACCTGAATACTGTTCGCTGAATACTGTTCTTCAGCCACCTTCATCTCTTCCTGTTCAATCATATCTCTGTTATGTCTTATATTTCTCTTGAAAAAGAATGCAAATTTACGTAAATTATCTCAAATTCAGACGTATGCCGCCGGTGAAATATATGCCTTTCTGCACGTGCAGCGGAGAAACCGCGATTTCGTGGCAGAGAAGGTTGCCGGCATTGGCCCAGAGCCCGAATCGATTGTTGAACCTGTACTCGCCCGTGACGCCCAGATCCGCAAACCCGGGAACGGACCACGTGAGCGCGGACTGTTCCGTGCGTCCGGTGCAGACGATCCCTGCAAAGATCCTGGAATTCCAGTTGTAAACCGCCGAGAGCGAGCCGCTGAATGCGGGCAGGTCGAGATAATCGTCGTTGAGTTCAATGTTCGTATGCTTGAAGCCCGCCGAAATGTCGAGCGCGAAACGCGGAGATTTCCAGTGCAGATCAGCATCGGCGAACACAGTGTTGTAGTCGGCATAGGCGATTCCGCAGTCGAGCACGGGAGGTGCGAATACGGAAGCAGTGAGGGAACGCAGGGGCGCGTCGGAGTAGGAAGCCCATCCTCCCCTAACATCATACTGGAGATACTTGAGAGCGCTGCCGCGAAGCCCGAGCGAGGCGTTCAGCCTTTCCAGCGTGGGCTTGATCTTCGAGGTGTAGGCAGGATTGAACCAGTGGTCCTCAAGTTTGAGGTCGGCGTATCCGCGCACGAACTGGCCTCCCTTGACCGTCGCATAAACCTGCATGGACTTGTCGAAGAGGTCGGCCGTCAGCCGGACGTCGGGATAGAGCCACTGGATGTCGCTTGCGGGACTGATGCTGACGCCTGCCGCAAGGCGTATGGGATCCCAGTCGAAGAGAGCCTTCGCGGCGATCTGGGCGACGAATGCGTTGTCGTAGACATCATTGCCGTAGATATCGGTCTCAAGGTTGAAATCGATGCGAAGGTCGAAGGGCAGCATCCAGTTGGGAAGGAATCCGCCGCACGCCTTTACTCCGGTCTGGCTCAGGTATTTGTCGAAGGCCTGGCTCACGGCAAGGTCGACATCGTAAAGGATTTTGGAATCCTCGGAAGAACGGATCGCGGTGCGCAGCGTAAAGTCGTTGAAATTGGACTTGCCGGCGAAATCGCTGTTGAAAAGCCCCTGGTAATCGAGCCCGTAGGCCAGCGAGAAAGAGCTGCCGAACCAGCGTCCCTCCAGGCCGAATTTTTCGGAGATGTCGTATCCGTTGTAACTGTCGCGGCTGTCAAGCGTGCCGTAATTGCCCATGTAGCCGTTGAGGTCCTGGAAGACTGTCAGGGTGTTCCCCGACAGGGAACGGACCGGAGTCCATACCGCCTTGAGTTCGGGGCGGAGAGAATATCCGGCTCCCGCCTTGAGGTAGAACTTGTTGTAGTCCGAAGCGGGTTTCTGAGGCGTCACGCTGATTTCGTAGGGAACGAATTCGTAGGAGCCCTTGTAGGGAGTCGCGAAAACATTGTAGCTGACCGAAGTGCGGAAGCTGTTGAGCGAATCCGGAATTTCCAGTGGCACGCTCTGCTTGCCTGCCTTTCCGAGTTCAGCCTTGTAGTCGTTGGTCACCTGAACCTGCGGATTCAGGTTCTGGGAAAAGGCCGGGATGGTGCAGGCCAATGCCAATGCAGCGATTATTATATTGTGTTTCATAAACTTGCAAGTCTCTGGTTAACTGTTTCGATTATGTCATCCCCTTCGCCGAAAGCGGTGTAGCCGTCGCGGATGCTCTCCCAGGTGGCTTTCGCCTGGGCGGTCTTGCCCTGCTCGCGGAAGCCGTCGCCGAGCACAATGTAGCACTTGGCAAGCCAGTAGGTCTGGTCGCCGCACTTCGATGCGAAATCGTACACTTTTTCTTCGAGTTTGGCGAATTCACCTGAATCGCAGAGGTCGCGGACGAGCATGTAATAGGATTCTGCACCTTCCGGCGTGGAAGGCTGCTCGGCAAGTTTCTTGAAGAAGAGATAGGCCTCGTCGCGGTGGCTGGTCGCAAGCAGCGACTTCGCTTCGATGAACCATCCCTCCCTCTGCTCCGCGGCTGAAGGATTGCTCGAGATGAGATCCCTCGCGGCGCTTATCGCATCTTCGAAGTTGTGCGCCTGATATGCGGAGCGCATCTTGCCCAGGCGAGCGGCGGCCTTGTTCTCGTCCATCTTCGCGATGTCCTGCAGGATGCAGAAGCCCTCATATGCGTCGGCATAGTGCTGGAGTTCGAAAGAAAGCTTGGCGTAGTTGTATGCGGCCGTTTCGGCGAACGATCCTTCCTTGAGCTCCTTGGTCGCCATCTTGTATGCCGAACATGCCCTCTCCTTCTCCGAAAGGGCGCGGAAAGAATCAGCCAGATAGAACCAGGCGTCTCCCCTCTTCTCGCCCTGGGGATAATCCTGCAGGTACTTCTGGAAAGATGTCACGGCCCTGTCATAACCGCCGGAGAGGTAGATCTGCTCTGCGGTATTGAAATAGATGCTCTCCTGCTCCTTGGGGGTCTTGCCCACGCTGAGGTTGCGGGACTGCATGTATTCCAGGAACTTCTCGGGCTGGCTGGTGGTCTGGTAGATGGAGTTGATGGCCATCAGGGCCTCCTCCGCATATTCGCTCTGAGGAAGAAGGTCCACCACCTGCTTGTACTCGGAAAGGGCCTGCTCATAATTCTTCATGTTCCTGAACGCCATTCCGCGGCCGATCAGGGCGCGGGCGGCGTAGGTATTGTCGGATGTCGCCGTCTGCAGGGTGCCGAAGGTCTTGACCGCCTGCTGGTTGTCGTCGACTTCCATGTAGGCGCGCCCGAGTTCGTACATCGCCTCGGAGTACAGAGGTGAGTCGGCGGATGCGCCGGTCACGCGGGAAAGCACCTTGACCTTTTCCTTCTTGTTTCCGGACAGGCCGTACGCAAGGGCCTGCTGGTAATATGGATAGATGTCGTTGACGTCGTAGTAGGTGTCAAGCACGCGCTGGTAAGATGCGACCGCAGCCTTGTAGTTGTGGCGCGCGAAATCGCAGTCCGAACGGCGGACGAGCGCGTCCTTGCGTACCGAAGGGTCTCCCGAGCTGATGTAGGTATCAAGCCAGCGGGCGGCGGCTTCGTACTTGCCGAGGTTATAGTTGGAGTATCCGAGATTGTAACTCAGCATCTTCCCTTCGCTGCGGTTGTAGAGGGCGGAGATGTTGTAGAGGTCTTCGTAGATTTCGGCGGCTTCGGCGTAGTTGCCGCTGTTGAACAGGGATTCCGCCAGCCAGTAGCGCGCCAGCTGGGCGTAACGGTCGTTCTTGGGAAGATTGTAGGCCGCGGAGCGGAAATAAGGGACCGCGTCTGTCCAGGCCCCGCCGGCAGCGAGCTGACTCGCACGCAGATAGTTGGCCTTCAGGTAGTTGCCCTGCTGTTCTTCGTTCAGTTCCTCTATGTTGGAATAAGCCTCGATCGCCGCGGCATAGTCCTTGGCATTGAGGGCGGCGATGGCGAGATAGTTATAGATCTGCTCGCGGCGCGAGGTCTGGGGATAGCGCTGAAGATACCCGCCGAAGACCGACATGTCGGAATTGAGGTCGAAGGCGAGTTTGGCGTGGTTGAACCAGGCGTCTTCCTGGATCTGAGGGTTGAAGCCGGCCAGGGAGGCGTCCCGGAAAGCCTCGGACGCCGCCACCTTGTTGCCGGTGCGTATGTAGGAGTAGGCGAGCTGGTAGTTGGCGACCTGCCCGAGGGAATCGGAACGGTTCTCGATTCCGGACAACTTCTCTATGGCTCCGCGATAGTCCTGCACCGCATACATCACCGAACCGGCGTGGAAGAGATCCGAACGGGAGCGTCCGGCCTTGTCCCCCTCCAGCAGATAATATGCGAGGGCCTTGTTCTTGTCACCCTTCACGAGGTAGGACTCGGAAACTATGCGGGCGAGGCGGGACTTGCGCTCCTCGGGGGCCTGCTCAAGCATCGAGGGGCCGTTCTCCACGATGTAGTCGTAGTCCTTCTTCATGAAGCGGCACTCGAGGATGTAGTATTTGGCTATGGCCTCGAAGCGCTCGTCACTCTCTATCAGGCGGAACCACTTCTCCGCGACGTCGAACTGCCTGCCCTGATATGCAATGTAGCCCAACTCGTAACGGGCGGGCGAAGTGAGACTGCTCTTGGGAGCGTTTTCCACCTTGAGCAGATATGGCAGAGCCTCGTCGTAACGGCCGGCATCGAAGGCGCAGTAGGCGCGGCGGAAATTGTAGTTCAACTGGTCCGCCTGGCTGAGCCTGGTTTCGCTGACCTGCCTGAGCAGATCGGCGGCACCGGCATAGTCTTCCTTGGCGAAGAGTTTGCCCGCATATTCATATCGTATCCTGTTGCCGAGCACGGATTCAGGATAGGAATCGTTGTACTCGCGGTACAGACGGGCGTGATCGTCGTCGTCCGCCTTGACCGCACAAAGCACCACATAAGCTTTCGACATGGGATCGCCCAGCGACTCGAAAATGGTCCTCGCCTTTCCGTAAACTCCATTTTCATAGAGCTTTACAGCCTCGTTGAAACGGGCCTCCGGCTCTTGCGCGCCCGCGCGTGCAGGAGAAAAAAGAAGGGCCGCAGCCGCAGTTATAACCAACAAATAATTATGTCTCATACAATGATAAGTTTCTAATCTTCAAATATAATCATTTTTCGTCAATTTTTACTCAAATAAAATGTATATTTGCAGCAGTCAGACGTATTTTTTATGGAATCTCTCATCTCCTTCCGCAACGCGGACATCATAGCCGGCGACAACGTGGTCGTTCACGGCCTCGACATGGAAGTCGCCGCAGGCGACCTTGTATACATCCTTGGCAAAGTGGGCAGCGGCAAGACATCCATAATACGCACGGTCACGGCGGAGAACCGCCTTGGCAAAGGGGAAGGAGAAGCCTGCGGTTTCAGGCTGGACGGCATCAGACAGAAGGACATCCCCAAGCTCCGGAGAAAGCTCGGAGTGGTTTTCCAGGACTTCCGGCTGCTGATGGACCGCAGCGTCTGGGAGAATCTCGATTTCATCCTGAAGGCTACCGGATGGAAGGACAGGAAGGCGGCCGACGCACGCATCGACGAAGTGCTGGAATCTGTCGGGATGACCACCAAAGCCCATAAGATGCCCCACCAGCTTTCCGGCGGAGAGCAGCAGCGCATCGCCATCGCACGGGCGCTTCTGAACAGCCCGGAGGTGATACTTGCAGACGAGCCCACGGGAAATCTCGATGAAGAAACCACCGAGGAGATACTCCGGCTCCTGAACAGACTCAACAAGGAAAACGGGACCACGCTGATAATGGTCACACACGACAGGAGCATAGTCGAACGCTATCCCGGCAGGGTGTTCCTGTGCCAGGATGAAAGTTGCACCGAGCAATGACTCTTGGGCAGAGATACACCGCAATTCTGGACTATTTCCGGAATAACGTGCCCGTCGCCGAGTCGGAGCTTCACTTCGGCAGCGACTACGAGTTGCTCGTCTCGGTGATACTTTCCGCCCAGTGCACCGACAAGAGGGTGAATCTCGTAACCCCGGCGCTGTTCGCAGCATATCCTACGGTGGAAGCGCTTTCAAAAGCCTCTGCAGAAGACATCTACCCCTTCATAAAATCGGTCTCCTACCCCAACAACAAGGCAAAAAACCTTGCGGCCATGGCACGCAAGGTAATGGATGATTTCGGAGGGAAGATACCTTCCGATGTGGACAATCTCATGAAACTGCCGGGAGCGGGACGCAAAACAGCCAACGTAGTGGCTTCAATCCTCTACAGCGAACCGGTCGTTGCGGTCGACACCCACGTGTTCCGCGTATCCCGCCGTCTCGGCCTGAGCCGCGGCACCACCCCCCGCGCCGTCGAACTCGACCTCGAGCGCCACATTCCCCAGGACATACGTCCGGTCGCCCACCACTGGCTGCTCCTCCATGGGCGCTACACCTGCACATCCCAGAAACCAAAATGCAGCGAGTGTCCACTCGCCGCATTTTGCAAAAACTATCCTATTTAACGAACTGCGCCGTCAAAGCCTTGATCTTGGCATCCGCGTCCGGCCCCTTAGCCCCGAAATAGAACTTGATCTTAGGCTCGGTCCCCGAAGGACGCACGGAAACCACGTCTCCCGCCTCGCTGAAGAACTGCAGCACATTGCTCTTCGGCTGCCCCGTCTTTTCGGGCTCCAGATAATCTATGACCTTGCAGACCGGCACTCCCGCAAGCTCCTTGGGAGGATCCTGACGGAACGCAGTCATCATATCTGCGATTTCCTGCGCTCCGCTGATACCCTTGCGCACGATGTAGACCATATGCTCCTTGCGGTATCCTATTTCCGAATATACCTTCTGCAGCAGCTGATACATGCTCAGCCCCTGATCCGCAGCCCAGGCGGCACACTCCGCCACCATGATGCAGGCTGTCTGGGCGTCCTTGTCGCGAACGAACTGCCCGACGTTGAACCCGTAGCTTTCCTCGCCGCCGCATACGAACTCGCCCGTGGCCTCGTTGCGCTTGACAACTTCAGCTATGTACTTGAAGCCCGTGAGCACGTCGTAGCACGGCACTCCGAACTTCTCTCCGAGTTCGCGTATCGATT
>CAMNHL010000042.1:0-7814 GCA_946539455.1 uncultured Bacteroidales bacterium | reverse complement strand
TCTCCTCACGATGAGCAGACAGCAGAATGTACTTCCCCTTCTCCAGCCCAAGCCTTTTGTGAATATCGGATGCCTCAATCTCTGCCAGATTATTGTGCAACACCTCCGCCATAGGAGAGCCAGTCACATAAGTCCTCTCCTTCGGCAGTCCGCAATCAGCCAGATAACGGCGAGCATGCTCTGAGTATGCAAGGTTCACATCGGAGATGATATCCACGATGCGGCGGTTCGTCTCCTCCGGGAGACACTCGTCCTTGCAGCGGTTACCAGCCTCCATATGGAAGATAGGAATATGCAGCCTCTTTGCACCTATAACGCTAAGGCAACTATTGGTATCACCCAGCACAAGCACTGCATCCGGCTTCACCTCCACCATCAACTGGTAACTCTTGGCAATGATATTACCCATGGTCTCACCCAGATCAGCTCCCACGGCCTCCATATAGACATCCGGATCTGCCAGCTTAAGATCTTTGAAGAATACCCCGTTGAGGTTGTAGTCGTAATTCTGCCCGGTATGAGCCAGGAGGCAGTCAAAGTACTGCCGGCATTTGTTGATCACAGCAGCCAGACGGATGATTTCCGGGCGCGTTCCGACGATGATGAGAAGCTTGAGCTTGCCGTTGTTCTTGAATTGTGCCATATCTTTTATTCTACAGGTTCAAAGTAAGTATCAGGACGGTTAGGATCAAAGAGCTCATTGGCCCACATAAGAGTGATCAACGGTTCCGACTCTGACAGATTGATGATATTGTGAGTATAACCCGGCAACATGTGGACAGCTTTAATCTCTTCGCCGGAGACCTCGAAGCTGATGACTTCGTCAGTGCCAATCTTGCGCTCCTGGATAAGAGCCCTGCCGCTCACCACAATGAAGAACTCCCATTTGGTGTTGTGCCAGTGCTGACCCTTCGTCACACCTGGCTTAGAGATGTTCACGGAGAACTGACCGTTGCCAAGAGTTTTGATGAGTTCGGTAAAGGAGCCACGCTCGTCCACATTGGTCTTCAACGGGAAGGCCACCTTCTCCTTGGGCAGATAGCTAAGGAAGGTGCTGTACAACTTCTTGGCAAAGCTGCCGGCAGGGATCTCCGGAACGATGAGAGTCTTGCGCTGGTCCTCGAACTTGTGGAGAAGGTCTACAATTTCACCCAGGGTTGCTTTGTGCGTTGTGGGCACGTAGCAATAGCGACCGTCCTTTAACGGAAAGACGCCCAGGCCATCAAACTCACAGCGGTGCTCTTCGCCCTTGAGGCAGGCAATCATCTCATCCACCAGGTCATCGATGTAGAGGAGTTCCAACTCAACCGACGGATCATTGACCGTATAAGGAAGGTCGTTGGCAACAGCATTGCAGAATGTGGCAACGGCACTGTTGTAGTTGGGACGGCACCACTTGCCGAAGAGGTTGGGGAAGCGGTACACAAGGACCTTTGCACCGGTATCTTCTCCGTACTTGATGAACAGATCCTCCCCTGCCTTTTTGCTACGGCCATACTCGCTATTACCGAAGCGGCCGGTGAGAGAAGCCTGTTGGCTGGAGCTGAGCATTACCGGGCAGGTGTTGCCGTGCTTTTTCAGCGTGTCCAGGAGCGTTGAGGCAAAGCCGAAGTTGCCGGCCATAAACTCTTCCTGGTTCTGGGGGCGATTGACGCCGGCAAGGTTAAAGACAAAGTCTGCGTCTTTGCACCAGGCATCCAGCTGCTCGGGAGTGGAATCAAGGTCGTATTCATAAACTTCCTCAACAGCGACTCCGTAGTTGCGGGCTTTGCCATCACGTATATTGTTGAGTTGGGCACAAAGGTTTCGGCCTACGAAACCTTTGGCACCGGTAACGAGGATTCTCATTACTTAGCTACGTTAGGGATTCCGTTGAGTTCGTTCTGGATGTATTCCAGAGAGGCAATCTTTGCCTTGGTCTCTTCGAGATTGAGACGACGGGTATTGTTGGAGTTGAATTCGTCGATGAGGACGCGCTTGGTGTCGCCTTCTTTGAAGAACTTGTCGTAGTTGAGGTCACGGTTGTCGGCGGGTACGCGGTAGAAGTCTCCCATATCGACGGCCTTAGCAGCCTCTTCTTTGGTGAGGAGGGTTTCGTACATCTTCTCGCCGTGGCGGATGCCGATGACCTTGATTTCTTCCTTCTTGCCGCCAAAGAGCTCGCACACGGCCTCAGCCTGGGTGCCAATGGTGCAGGCGGGAGCTTTCTGGACGAGGATGTCTCCGTTCTCGCCGTGCTCGAAGGCGAAGAGAACCAGGTCAACTGCTTCGTCTAGACTCATGATGAAGCGGGTCATCGAGGGCTCCGTGAGGGTTATGGGGTTGCCGTTTCTTATCTGGTCGATCCACAGGGGGATGACGGAGCCACGGGAGCACATAACGTTGCCATAGCGGGTGCAGCAGATCTTGGTTTCTCCGGAGTATCTTGATTTGGCGATGGCTACTTTTTCCTCAATGGCTTTGGTGATGCCCATTGCGTTAATGGGATAGGCAGCTTTGTCGGTGGAGAGGCAGATGACAGCCTGGACTTTGGCTTCAATGGCTGCGGTGAGCATATTGTCGGTACCAATCACATTGGTATAGACCGCCTGCATGGGGAAGAACTCACAAGATGGCACCTGCTTGAGGGCGGCCGCATGGAAAATAAAATTTGTGCCAGGGACTGCAGCCCTGCAGGACTCCAGGTCACGGACGTCTCCGATGAAGAATTTGATCTTGTGGGCGACGTCGGGGAACTTGGCCTGGTACTCGTGACGCATATCATCTTGCTTCTTTTCGTCGCGTGAGAAGATGCGGATTTCCTTGATGTCGGTGCGGAGGAAGCGCTTGAGAACAGCATTTCCGAAACTACCAGTGCCTCCACTAATCAGGAGGACTTTGTCTTTAAAAATGGACATAATATGTTGATGATTAATATTTTATATGCTTATTGGCGACTATCGTTTGAAGAATCTTGGGTCTGGTTCAATCCCATACTGCTTGCAGAGTTCTTTGCCGTAGTCGGTCATGACCAGTTCCGGAAGCTCTTGTTTGGCTGCGGGTGTAATGACCGGCTGCACTTCGGACTGGAGGATGAGTCTCAGATCCGTCCGGGCATTGCGAAGCTTCTTGAGGATGCCGTTCTTTGTGCTGCCTCCTGCCATCGGGCGGTTCCAGCGGCGGCGGAAGTCATCGACCTCGGGAGTGTAGTTGGGGAACTCCTGGTCAAGGACGGCATCTGTCTCTGACTTCCATATGAGGAGCGCTTGCTTTAGGCGCTCGAGATTGGCCACCTCCTGGCTGGCCTCCACTTCTTGGATGAGGGAGGATAGCTGGTCCATGCGGTTCTGTATTCTTTGGAGGTTGGCCATTTGGTGGTTTGGTTTATGTTGCTTATCTTTGTTGTGCGAAAGGAAACAATTTTAATTCGCGGAATTTATATGGTAGTTTTTGAACGAATTTTCTCGGGTTGGTTTAGCGAGCGGTTTTGCTCAAGCTTGAAGGTTTCTCGTCGGGTGTTCAGGTCTTCGGGATCCGGGGATGGACGGGTGAACGTAAGGGAGGACGTTAGTGTTCGATTGCGTTCGGTTTCTTGGAAATTTTGTCGTTTTCTTTGAAACGTGGCTTTTAGGGCTCGGAAAAATTTCGTATATTGCGCTTGGTTTGATGCGTAATGGCCTGGTTTTTCGCACAACCGGCTTCTGTTTTACGCACAACGGTTAGGTCTTTAAAATGTCTGGCAGCGGCGTTGCAAAAGTGTCCAATGATGTCCAAATTTGAGCTTGTTGGGCCGCGGTTGAGCGATTGGGGTAACGGAAAGGGGTTAAGTTATTGAAGGTTAGGAGATTAGGAGGCTATGCGACCCTTTCCATCGGGAAGAATTCGCAACTGGGCACCTGCTTTAGTGCAGCGGCGTGGAAGATATAGTCGGTGCCGGGGATTGCGGCGCGGCAGGATTCGAGATTGCGCACGTCGCCTATGAAGAATTTGATCTTATGCGCGACGTCCGGGTACTTGGCCTGGTACTCGTGACGCATATCGTCTTGCTTTTTCTCATCACGTGAGAATATGCGGATTTCCTTGATGTCGGTGCGGAGGAAGCGCTTCAGAACTGCGTTTCCGAAACTTCCTGTACCTCCACTGATTAATAGAACCTTGTCTTTAAAAATGGACATAATATGTTAATTGGTTAATACACTTATTTTTCCCTTACCCCTTCAACAATGCCAAAGCAGCTTCCATACGCCGTGCCGCCTCCGCGATGTTTGCTTCGGACGTGGCGTAGGAGAGCCTCAGGAAGCCGGGGGCTCCGAAGGCGTCTCCGGATACTGTGGCAACGTGTCCCTCCTCGAGAAGGTACATCGCGAGGTCGGTGGACGTGGCGACGAGGCGGCCGTTGTACGAGCGTCCGAAATAGTAAGAGCAGCCCGGGAGGAGGTAGAAGGCCCCGTCGGGAACATTCACTTCGAGCCCCGGGATGCGGCTCAGCAGTTTCACCAGGAGGTCGCGTCTGGATTTGAAGGCCTGGCACATCTGCTCCACGGAGTCTTGCGGGCCGGACCATGCCGCCTCTGCGGCTTTCTGGCTCACGGAGCACGGGCCGCTGGTATACTGCCCCTGCAACATGCTGCAGGCGGACACTATCCATTGCGGCGCGGCTATGAATCCTATCCTCCATCCCGTCATGGCGTACGCCTTTGACACACCGTTCACAAGCACGGTCCGCTCCTTCATGAACGGGACGGACGCTATCGAAGCGTGCCCGCCGACATAATTCAGATGTTCGTATATCTCGTCCGACAGCACAATGATATCTTCCCGCGTCCTGAGAACTTCGGCCAGGGCTGCCAGTTCCTCCTCGGAGTAAACCGCTCCGGACGGATTGCAGGGCGAACACAGAATCAGCATGCGCGTCCTGTCGGTAATCGCGGCGGCAAGCTGCCCCGGGGCAATTTTGAAGCCCTGCCCGACGGGGGCGTCCACGAATACGGGGACGCCGCCTGCAAGCCGTACCATCTGCGGGTAGCTTACCCAGTACGGAGCCGGAATAATCACTTCGTCAGAGTCATCCACCAATGCCAGTATCGCGTTGCAGAGGCTCTGCTTGGCACCGTTGGATACAAGAATCTCGCTTGCCGAATAATGAAGACCGTTCTCTCTGAGAAGTTTAGCCGATATCGCCTCCCTCAGCGAAAGATAGCCCGGCACCGGAGAATACTTGGTATAATTGTTCTCTATCGCCGCCCCGGCAGCCTCCTTCACAAAAGCGGGAGTGTCAAAATCAGGCTCGCCCACCGACATGTTGATGACGTCTATCCCCTTCGCAGCCAGCTCGTTACTCCTGCGGGCCATCTCGAATGTAGCAGAAGGTGACAGATTCTGCAGGCGCTTTGAAAGTCTGTTATACATGCTATTCTCCCGAAAACTCCCGAATTCTCTGCTCCTCGCTCCTGCGGCAGACAAGGAGCCTGCCGTCCTTGAGCGACACTATATATCCGTCGAGCCCCTGCAGGGCCACATGGGTGGCATCTTCGGCGTGAACGATGCAGTCGGAACACTCATAAAGCCGCACCGGGCCTACAGCGGCGTTGCCGGCGGCGTCGCGCCCGAGCTTGTCGTACAGCGAGGCCCAGTTGCCCAGGTCGCTCCAGCCGAAGTCGGCGGGGTGGGTGAATACAATACCGTCGGCGGCTGCAGGTTCCATGACTGCGAAATCGATGGAAATCTTTTCGCAACCGGGGAACAGTTCTGCCACTGAACCGCCATCGGCCATGAGGTCCATAACGGCGGCGATGCCAGGTTTGTACCTGCGGAGGCAGCCGACAACCGTGCGCACGTTCCAAACGAATATGCCGGCGTTCCACAAGTAGCTTCCGGCTGCATTGTAACGCTCGGCCGTGGCAAGGTCGGGTTTCTCCTTGAAGGCTCGGACGGGGATGACAGATTCTTCGACTCCGCCCGGAATGGCCGACGTCTCCACGTACCCATAGCCTGTCTCGGGACGGGTGGGCTTGATGCCAACAGTGACGATGGCATCCCGCGAGGCGGTGAACGTCAGAGCGTTGCTTATCACGCGCCGGAACTCCACAGGGTCCATGACCACTGCATCCGCGGGCGTTACGACCACGTTGGCAGCAGGGTCCTCGGACAGTATCTTCCAGCTCGCCCAGGCGATGCAGGGAGCCGTGTTGCGGGCAGCAGGCTCGGCAAGTATATGGGCGGCAGGCACATCGGGAAGCTGCTCCCGCACGGTCTGCACGTACGCCTCTCCCGTCACCACCCAGAAGTTCTCCTGCGGGGCGATGCCGGCAAAACGGTCTGCCGTCAGCTGGATGAGCGTACGTCCGCAACCCAGGATGTCGATGAACTGCTTGGGGCGTCCGGGGGTGCTAAGCGGCCAGAAACGGCTGCCTATGCCTCCTGCCATTATGACTACGTGCGTCGCCATTATCTGCCGCGGTACATTTCTTCGTAGTACTTCTGATAGTCGCCGCTGGTCACGTTGTCCATCCATTCCTGATTGTCGAGGTACCAGCGGACGGTCTTCTCAATTCCCTCTTCGAACTGGAGCGAAGGCTCCCAGCCGAGTTCCTTCTGGAGCTTACTGGAGTCGATTGCGTAACGCAGATCGTGCCCGGCACGGTCGGTTACGTAGGTTATCAGGGCCATATCCTCCCCTTCGGGTCTTCCCAGCAGACGGTCGACGGTGTTGATCAGCACGCGGATGATGTCGATGTTCTTCCACTCGTTGAAACCGCCGATGTTGTAGGTCTCCCCTACGGCGCCTTTGTGGAAGATAAGGTCGATGGCACGGGCATGGTCCTCGACGTAGAGCCAGTCGCGCACATTCTCTCCCCTGCCATATACCGGCAGGGGCTTGCGATGGCGTATATTGTTGATGAACAGGGGGATGAGCTTCTCGGGGAACTGATAGGGGCCGTAATTGTTGGAACAGTTGGTGACCACTGTTGGAAGGCCGTAGGTGTCGTGGAAGGCGCGCACGAAGTGGTCGCTGCTGGCCTTGGCGGCGGAATACGGTGAATGCGGCTGGTACTTGAGGTCTTCGGTGAAGAACTTGCTGCCGTAGGCAAGATGATGCCTGCCGCTCGATGCCTTGGTGGTGAAAGGCGGTTCGATGCCCTCGGGGTCCGTCATCTCCAGAGCGCCATAGACTTCGTCGGTCGATATGTGGTAGAAGCGCTTGCCCTCGTATTTCTCCGGCAGGCTTTCCCAATAGAGTTTTGCAGCCTGCAGGAGGCTGAGCGTACCCATCACGTTGGTCTTGGCGAAGGTGAAGGGATCCTTGATGCTGCGGTCAACATGGCTCTCGGCGGCAAGGTGGATGATGCCGTCGACATGTTCCTCCTGCATGAGCTTCAGGACGCCCTCGAAGTCGCAGATGTCCATTCGAACGAACTTGTAGTTAGGCTTGTTCTCCACGTCGCGCAGGTTAGCAAGGTTGCCGGCGTAGGTCAGCTTGTCGAGATTGATTATCCTGTATCCGGGATACTTGTTGACGAAAAGGCGCACTACATGGCTGCCGATGAACCCGGCGCCGCCGGTGATGATTATCGTACGTTCGGGCATAAACTTAGTCTCGTTTGAAAATGTCTCTTGTATAAACTTTTGCTGCGACGTCGTCAAGCGCGGCGTCGTAGCGGTTGGCTATGATGGAGTCTGACTCGCGCTTGAATTCGTCCAGATCGTTGACCACCCTGCTGCCGAAGAAGGTACTGCCGTCCTCGAGCGTGGGCTCGTAGATGATGACGCGGGCGCCCTTGGCCTTGATGCGCTTCATGATGCCCTGGATGGCGCTCTGGCGGAAATTGTCGCTG
>CAMNHL010000041.1:0-8183 GCA_946539455.1 uncultured Bacteroidales bacterium | reverse complement strand
CCGTTGCAACATTCGCAGCCAAGGCCGGTGCCAAGAGCATGGTCAAGTGCATCCGCATGGAGAAATCCCCCAAGACCGGTGCTTATGTTTTCACAGAGCAGCTGGTGGAGGCCGAGAAGGCCAAGGACTTCTTCACCGACAAGAAGTAAATATCTTCCCTACAGATTCATCGAAGGGCTGGCAGCGAGTGCCAGCCCTTTTTATGTTACGGCTTATTCATTAAGCTAAATACAAATAAAATTAGTATCTTTGTGAGTTATGGCATTCAGTTTCTTTCAGAAGATAGGAAGGGCTATCGCAGGTAAGTCCAGAGTCGATGACGATACCCTCGATGCGATAGAAGAAGCCCTCATAGAATCCGACATGGGCGTGGATACCACCCTCAAGGTGATAGACAAGCTTGAGGAGCGCGCACACAGGGATAAATACATGAGCCAGGACGAGCTCAGGGGCATGCTGCGCAGCGAAATCGAATCGCTCATCCCCGATACTCCCTCCGGCTCCGGACTCTCCGGCCATCCTCACATCATTCTGGTAGTCGGGGTTAACGGAGTAGGCAAGACCACCACGATCGGCAAGCTTGCCTATTATTGGAAATCCCAGGGCAAGAAAGTCCTACTTGGCGCAGCCGACACCTTCCGTGCCGCCGCCGTGGACCAGCTCGACATCTGGGCGGAAAGGGCCGGCGTAGAGATAGTCAAGCAGCAGATGGGCTCCGACCCTGCCGCCGTCGCTTTCGACACTGCCAAGTCTGCCGTTGCCCGAGGCAGCGACGTCGTGCTCATCGACACGGCCGGGCGCCTTCACAACCGCGTGGACCTCATGAATGAGCTCACCAAGATACGCAACTCCGTCCGCAAGGTCGTTCCTGACGGGCCCCACGAGGTGCTCCTGGTGCTCGACGCCAGCACCGGGCAGAATGCCTTTGCGCAGGCCAAGGAGTTTGCGCGTGCCACGGACATCACAGGGCTGGTGGTGACCAAGCTCGACGGTACCGCCAAGGGTGGCGTCGCCGTGGGCGTCACAGACCAGTTCGGCATCCCCGTACGTTTTATCGGCGTAGGGGAACATATACAGGATATTAAACCTTTCGACAAGCATAGCTTTGTGGAAGCATTATTTAAACCGGAAGACATATGAAACTCAACTACAGTTGGTTAAAGGATTATTTGAAATGTGACCTCACCCCTTCACAGGTGGCGGAGGCCATGACTGGCATAGGCATAGAGGTAGATGGAGTAGAAGAGACCGAAGAGATACCCGGCGGCCTTGCCGGAGTGGTCGTGGCCCAGGTTCTTACCTGCGAGCCCCATCCCGACAGCGACCATCTGCATGTCACGACGGTCGATACCGGTTCCGGCGACCCTCTTACCATAGTCTGCGGCGCACCCAATGTGGCTGCGGGACAGAAAGTCCTGCTCGCCCAGATAGGCACCGTGCTTCCCGGCGACTTCAAGATCAAGAAGTCCAAGATCCGTGGCGTAGAGTCCTTCGGCATGATATGCGCCGAGGACGAACTTGGCATAGGAACCAGCCACGAGGGTATAATGGTGCTTCCGGAGGATGCGGTTGTTGGCACCCCGGCCAAGGAATTCCTGCACCTTAAGACCGAGGCCGTCATAGAATACGAAATCACCGCCAACCGCGTCGATGCCGCATCCCACTGGGGTGTCGCCCGCGACCTGTACGCCTGGTGCGTTCTCAACGGAGTGCCCTGCGAACTCAAGGCACCTCTGGAGGACGGACTGCCTGGAGACTGCGTGAAGGGGGATTTCTCCGCTTCGCTTCAATCTTCCGGGAATGCCGGCTGTGGCGAGGAAATTGCCGTCGAAGTGCCCGACAGCGCCGGTGCACCGCGTTATACGGGCATCACCATCCGCGGAATCAAAGTCGGCCCGTCTCCGGAATGGATGCAGAAACGCCTCCTTTCCATAGGCAGCCGTCCCATCAACAATATCGTCGATATCAGCAATTACGTACTGTTCGAACTCGGTCAGCCGCTGCATACCTTCGACGCCGACAAGATCCGCGGCGGCAAGGTCATCGTACGCCGAGCCCAGGAGGGAGAACCTATCCGCACGCTTGACGGCATCGACCGCAAGCTCCGCAGCACCGACCTCGTAATTGCCGACACCGTTGGGCCCATGTGCATTGCCGGCGTATTCGGCGGCGAGGACAGCGGCGCCACCGACAGCACCGTCGGCGTGTTCGTCGAGAGCGCATACTTCGATCCTGCCTCCATCCGCAAGACGGCAAAGAGCCAGGGGCTCCAGACCGACGCCTCCTTCCGCTATGAGCGCGGCGCCGACCCCCGCGTAACGCTGTATGCCCTCAAGAGGGCGGCCCAGCTCATACTCCAGTACGCCGGAGGACACGTGTGCGGCAAGGTTACGGAGCTTTGCCCCGCCCTGCCCGAAAAGGCCCGCATCGAGCTTGACTTCGACCGAATCCGTGCCTTCGTAGGCAAGTCCATCTCCACTTCCGTCATCACCGGCATCCTCAAGTCGCTCCAGTACGAGTTCGTATCCTGCAGCGGCGAGACGGCAACGGTGCTGGCCCCTTCGTACATGATAGACGTCACCCGCGAGTGCGACGTTGTCGAGGAAATCCTGCGAATCTACGGCTACAACAACATCGACTTGCCGCATCACATGAAGATGTCTGTCGCGCCCTCCCCGTCACCCGACCCCGAGGCTATCCGTAACAGCATATCCAACTTCCTGGCGTCCAACGGATTCACGGAGACCATGAACAACTCGCTCACGCGCAAGGACTACTACGCTTCGCTGCAGACGTTCCCCTCCGGGGCCTGCGTCGAAATCGTCAACCCCCTTAGCCAGGAGCTCAACGTCATGCGTCAGACCCTGCTTCTCGGCGGACTCGAAGTCGTGGCTTACAACCTCAACCGCCAGCTCGCTTCGCTGCGCACCTTCGAGTACGGAAACGTTTACCGTCGCCTGGAAGGGAAAGATCCCACCAAGCTCGAGGGCTACGAGGAGCATGCGTGCTTCTGCCTTATGATGACAGGAAGTCCGGACAAATCCTGGAAGCAGGCGCCCGCCAAGAGTGACTTCTTCACCCTCAAGGGATACGTGGAGCTGCTCCTGCGCCGCTACGGTGCCGATCTGTACCAGCTTTGGACTGCACCTGCACCGTCCGACCTGTTCAGTGACGGTGTTACTTATTCGCTGCCCGGCAAGGGTAAGGTGTTTGCTACCATAGGTGTGGTGGCGCCTCAGCTCTGCCGCAGCTTCGGCATCAAGCAGCAGGTCGTTGCCGCAGAAATCAACTGGCCTGTTCTCTTCGAAATCGTATCCCGCGACAAGGTGGCCTTCCACGAGCTTCCCAAGTTCCCCGAAGTACGCCGCGACCTCGCACTCCTTCTCGACGAGAACGTCAGTTATGCCGACCTGCGCTCCGCAGCTCTCAAGCAGGCACGCGGTTTGCTGCGTCAGGTTGGCCTGTTCGACGTTTACCGTGGCGACCATATCCCTTCCGGCAAGAAGCAGTACGCCCTGAGTTTCACGATCCGTGACGATTCGCGCACCCTTACCGACCAGGATATCGAGCGCCTCATGGACAGGCTCCTCGAAATGTTCAAGAAAGACTTCGGAGCCGTACTGCGATGAAAGTATCTGTCCGTCATATCGCTGCCGCGCTGGCGCTGGGGCTGCTGCTGGTTTCCTGCAGCGGGAAGCCCCGCATCATCCCGCGTGCAACCCTGACGGACATCTATGTGGACATGTTCCTTGCCGACCAGTGGCTTCGCGACCATTCGTCGGAGAGGAGCAAAGCCGATACGACCCTGTTCTACGATCCTATCTTCGCCAAATACGGATATACCTTCGAGGACTACGATGCAACCATAAAAGAGTATCTTAAGGACCCGGAAAAGTTCTCCAAGATATTCCGTTCCGCTACGGACAGGCTTCGCAGCAGCGCCGATTATTATGAGGCAAAGGCACGAAAGCAGAAGGAAATCCGCGAATTCAACGAGTCATTCAAGGATTTTGCGCATATCGACTTCGATGCCGATACCTTGCTGTGGTCGCTTCCCGATACCTCTGCACTGGACACCCTTGCCCTCGATTCCCTCCGCAGGCAGAAGCTCCTGCAGGATTCACTCGACAGACTGGAGTTTACCCGGGACTCTCTGCAGAGGGACAGCCTGCGCCGCGATTCGCTCCGCCGCCTGTACCGGCATCGCGATTCGCTGTTCCGTCGCCCAAGCATTGAAAGATTAAAAGTAGAGTCATTAAAAAACAATTCTTAATATATGGATTACCTGGAGAAATACGCTTACACACCCGACCAGCAGAAGATTGACGACGCCCTCAAAGGAATCGCCGCGAGTCTCGACAATCTCAATTCACCCGAGGCCCTCAAGCAGTGCTTCGCTGCCATGGACCTGACTACACTCAAGACCAACGATACTCCGGCATCCGTACTGCGGCTGGTGGAGAAAGTCAATGGACTCCCGGCCGCTTTCCCCGGTTATCCCGCTCCTGCATCCATCTGCGTTTATCCCAATTTTGCATCCGTTGTGCGCGACGCCAAGTCAGACCCCGAGGTTCACGTGACTTGCGTTTCGAGCTGCTTCCCCTCGGCACAGAGTTTCCTCGACGTCAAGGTGCTGGAATGTGAACTTGCAGTTCAGAATGGCGCCGATGAAATAGATATCGTGCTGGCCCTGAATTCTTTCCTGGCAGGGGACTACGATGCCGCTTATGCCGAGATAGTTGCCATGAAGAACGCGATTGACCGTGCTGCAGCTGCAGCAAAACGTCAGGTGGTCCTCAAGGTCATCCTCGAAACCGGACTCCTTGTTAGTCCCGAGAACATAGCCCGTGCGTCTTTCCTTGCCATGGAAGCAGGTGCCGACTTCATCAAGACCTCCACTGGAAAGGTTGATGTAAATGCCACTCCCGTCGCCGCATACGTAATGTGCGAAGCGATACGCAGGTACTACGAAGTGTCTGGCCGCAAGGTCGGATTCAAGGCCGCCGGCGGCGTATCCACCGCCAAGGAGGCGCTGTGCTACTACTGCATAGTTTCCTGTGTCCTCGGACAGGGCTGGCTGGGCAAAGACCTGTTCAGGCTTGGTGTCAGCCGTCTGGGCAACAACCTCATCGGGGCAATCGAGCAGAAGACGGTCAGTTATTTCTGATAAAAAACAGGCTTTTTTTTGAATTTTTGCTTTTGTAGAAACGGCCTTGGACCAGAATCCGGGGCCGTTTTTGCAATTAAGTGTTTCAAATCGCGAAGAAACGCTTAATAATTCTCACCTTTGCAGCAGAACAAAACCTAACGAATTATGAAAAACTTCATCTTGTTATCGTCTGCAGTTCTTCTGCTCGCTTCCTGCAACGCCAGGGAATTCCCTGAGTGGAACAAACCGGTGACCGGGCCGGAAGGCTTTTCGCACGACCAGATTGTCCTGGGAGAGCAATTGCCCGACCCGTATTCGGTCGAAAACATGACCAAAGCGTTTGCCGTGGCATATCCGGCTTCGGTGAGGGGTACGCTCGAACCTACCGACTTCTATGTGCGCTTCCTGCCCAAGGACGATGCCCAGCTGCAGGAGTTGATGAGCCTGGGCATAGAACTGCTCGACCATCCCCTGGATTACCGTATCGTGAGGGAAGGGGACTGGTACCACGATCCCGAGCTGCCGGAGGGCTCCATTACGTGGCTGTATTCGGTCGTGCCCGTTTCTTTCGAGTTTCCAAAGAACATACGCTACGAGAGGCTCGACGATTGCTTCTTGTCCGAACACGCACCTGCTACCAAAGCCGGCGAGGGCATAGACTGGGACCTGGTGGAAAGGGAATCGTACAGGCTTACGGGCAATTCCGACATGCTGGCTCCCCAGACGCGCGACGGCGCTTCGTACGCTCGCGCACCCTCCGGCCGCATCACCATTCTCGATCCCGACTATGACGACGAACCCGTAGGGGTCAAAGGTGTAAAGATAAGCTGCAATTCCTTCGTCAAGTTTGCCAGCTGCTATACCGACGAAGAGGGCTATTACCGTATGAGCAAGAGCTTTGCGACCGATCCCCGGTACCGTGTCGTATTCCAGAATATCAGAGGCTTCTGTCAGGGAATCAACTTCATTCTGGTACCTGCATCCATATCTACCTTCGGGCGCCAGTCATCGGAGGGGTTCAGCATGACCATCGACAGCTACTCGGACCGCAAGCTCTTCACCAGGAGCGTAATCAACAATGCCGGTTTCGATTACATAGACGCGAGCCGCAAATCTTCGGGAGCCATACCTGCGCCGCCTCACGACTTCAGAATATGGAATCTGGAGGCCTTCGGCTTCGAACTGCCGACCATGATGCATCACGGCGTGGTAATAGACACCATGGGCAGCTTGGCCGACATGCCCAAAGAGATAGGCATGCTCGCCAAGATCATACAGCAGGATGTGCTTCTCGGACTCAACGGCGCAGAGACATACCTGGACGTTTACCGCCGTGCCATGCACATGTTTGCCCATGCGGGGCATTTCAACAAGACCGACAAGGATTGGTGGTGGAGCTATCTGCAGTATGCCGTGACGGCGCAGGCGGCGGCTACCCTGATGGGCGGCTACGGCGCGCGCGGCGACACGGGGTTTGAATATGCCGAGATTGCCGAGATGTATGCCTTCTATTGCGAGCACGCACTCTGCAAGCGGCGTTACCCTGAGCTTGCCGATTTTGACGGAACCACCTACTGGTTCTATCCCCAGCTGCTCATGTATCTGGACGAGAGGGGACTGGGTCTCGAGAAACTAGCCCCGCTGTTTACTTCGGACGTCACGGACATAGAGACCCTCCATGCCAAACTGCTAAGCTATTATCCTCAGTTCAAGACGGTTATCAATGAGGCTTTTGCAAGATACGACAGCTGACATGAAGACAATCGTTTTTACTTTTGCCGGGTTGCTGCTGTGCGCTGCAGTTCAGGCGCAGAACTTCTCGCTTTCCACAAATGTGCTCGATTATGTGGAATTCGGAACCATGAACATCGAGGCTTCGTATGGCGTAGCACGTCGCTGGACGCTGACGGCCGGGCTTAAATACAATCCCTTTACCTGGGGAGAAGGCTCCCGCGAAATGACGGACCGCCAGCGTACGGTCGAGGCGGGAGCCAGGTTCTGGCCCTGGCATATCTATTCCGGCTGGTGGATGTCGGGAAAACTCAAGTACCAGGAATACAACAGGGGAGGGTTATTCTCTCCCGCTGCGACGGAAGGAGACCGTTACGGAGGCTCCTTGTCGGCAGGATATACTTATATGCTTAACTCTCACCTGAACCTTGATATCGGACTGGGACTGTGGAGCGGGTTGGATAAATATGTAGTGTATGAATGTGTACGTTGTGGAAGGACCGTGGACGGAGG
This sequence comes from uncultured Bacteroidales bacterium, assembly GCA_946539455.1. GTDB lineage: Bacteria > Bacteroidota > Bacteroidia > Bacteroidales > UBA932 > Cryptobacteroides. Next base: position 790 of record CAMNHL010000041.1, on the reverse strand, counting down.
GAAAAAATTTTTTGTGCTGCCGAGTGATATTCTTCTCACAATTTCGTACATTTTCTAAAAAAGTTGTATATTTGCAGTCCTATTCCGGGCGCGGGTGGCGAAATGGTAGACGCGCTAGTTTCAGGAGCTAGTGGGGTAAAACCTGTGTGAGTTCGAGTCTCATCTCGCGCACGAAGCGGCTGCTTTCCAGCAGCCGCTTTTTTTATTGTTCTATTTGATATATCACAAATTTGTGATATATTTGCAATACTAAACTTAAATGACTTGGAAGGAATTGGAGCGGATAGCCGTAAAGAACGGTTGGCGTTTTTTGAGGCACGGTGGAAGACACGATGTCTACTTTAAATCCGGTAAAACTTTGCAGATTGAACGCCTTTGGTCACAAGAAGTCAGGATTGGTTTGCTATTAACAATCTTAAGAATCATAGACGAGAATTAACTATGAGCAAGATTACAGTGGTAATAGAAAAAGACGGACACGGGTACGGAGCGTTCACTTCCGATACGGATCGCGCAGTTATTATCGGCGAAGGATCGACTGTAGAAGAAGCGAAGGCAGATTTTTTGAATTCTTATCAGGAGACTATTGATTCTTTTAATCAGATGGGGTTGGAGATTCCTAAAGAGCTACAGAATCCGAAGTTTGAATACACTTATGACATCTCAGCGCTATTCGATGCATTCAAGTTCCTGAATGTAAGCAAATTCGCAGAAAGTATCGGCATCTCCCCAAGTCTTATGCGCCACTACAAAAGGGGCGACACATACATATCCACGGCCCAGGCCAAAC
>CAMNHL010000040.1:0-9856 GCA_946539455.1 uncultured Bacteroidales bacterium | reverse complement strand
GTAACCGGAGTCATCCTCTGTGGTGTCTCCACCCCCGAAGGTTCCGCCTTCGGATTCGCTTCATTTACCCGTAAAAACGGCTTTCGTAAACTCAATGAACTTGTTACTGGAACCAGAAACGGTTACGTTATAAATAAATTTATAATAGCAGTTGCTCCAATCCTTACCGTCAGGACGATTAACTGTTACAGTGCCATTGGCAGTAAAATCTGGCGTCAATGTCGAAACCGGGCTGGAGAAATCAGCATTCTTAGAAACAATTACGGTCATCGAGTTGACAGTAATAGAACTCGCAGCACCGTGAGTAATTTCTATTTTGCTGACGTTCTTATTTAAAGCTGTCTTGCTGTACAGAGCGCGGTCGGTATTGTTAAGAGACTTTCCTCCGATGCGCCAAGGGTTCATTTGTGAGTTACCAGTAAGATTCCATGTAATACCATCAACGGTTACGTCACAGTTCCCGATATAACTGCTATTTGTACCATTAGCCGGAGTTAACGTATAGACTACACCCTCAGCATCGCCTTGACTTTCTGAAAACTCTCCAACAATCGTCACTGGATAAGCAGGCATAGTGAAAGAATTGCTGCTCACAGTTACCTTGGTATTCTCATCTCCTGTTTTGTAAACCGTCCAAGCATCAAACTTAAAGCCAGTGCCTGCATCTGCGGTAAGTGTTACGGTCTCTCCTTCCTCGACTAAAGTTCCATTGCTAATTGAATTACCACCCACGGCAACTGCAATCGAGCACCCAGTTTCAGCTGGTTGAGCAAAAGATACGGCGCTTTTTGCTAGGGGAACAACCTCCTCTATAGTAAGATTCTTAATCTGCCAACGCCCGGGCTTTGTAGTCGTTGCAAGATATTTGAACCTCAACTGAATGATGTTGCCCACGTAGGAACTCAAATCAACCTCAGCATCAGCTGTTGAATTGCCGAGCGAAGAAGGATATGTAGGAATCTCAATAGCAGTCCACGTTCCATTCTTGACTCTTACTTCCAGACTTGCTTGTGTCTTTGCGGTTGCGACATCGGCGAAATAATTAATTCCATGAGTGAAGGTGGCTTTTGCTCCCTCAACTGATGTCAAATCAATCAGAGGAAAAACAGCATATGCTTCAACATTTGAAGTGCACTGATAGCCATTTGCCTGGATGCCATACTGAGAATCTTTCCAAATATCACTCAGTCCACCATCAGAAACAATATCAAATGTGAAGTCTGAATGGCTATTAATAAGGGTATTGGAGTAAGGGAGGGAAACAGGTGCACCAGCAATTGTATACTCTGCAGTGGCAATAGCTGAATTAGCCATACCTTCTTTCACTGCGATAGCTTTAATGGTCTTAGCGGCATCAATAGTTACAGTCGTTCCAGCTGTAGACGTAGTTGTAGGATCTGTTCCATCTGTAGTATAATAGATTGTTGCGCCTTCAGTTGCACAAGAAATTGTAACAGTCGTATTTTCTTCAACTGCACCGGCTGCAGGAGAGAAAGTCGGGATTTCAACCTGAGGAATATCAGATTCCACAGTGACCGAAGTAATAACTGCACGCTTTTTATCCGTGCCAATTGTCAGAGGAGACTTAGACGTTCCAGTACCTTCTGCGAATTTAAAAACATAATCAGTATAAGCAGAAGTTGATGAAAGCACCGTTTCTGCGGTTTTGGTTACGTCTCCGACTGTTACAGTAATCTTAGAGCCATCACTTTCGTTATAAGCTTTTGCGCTGACAGTCACCTTGAAGGCGCCGGCCAGATTCATAAGCTTTGTGGTGATACTACCTGGATTCGAGCTATTGCCAATACGAATTGCTCCAGACTCTTTTGCACCAAAGATGTATGCTCCTCCTGTGAATTCTCCGCTAGACTGAGTCGCTACATTGGTGGTATAATTAGTCTCGGTGATTGTCGAATGCCATGAAAAATCATTGCTCCAAGGAAGTGCCTGCACCGGAGTCGCATCAGCAATGGAAGCATCGCCGAGTTTAACATTGAAGGTATATACCTTCCCGGCCTCAAGCACAATATCATCAGGAAGGGTGAGGGTCCTGGAGATTTCATAATCTTCAGTGGTTGCCTCAACCTCAAGAGTGCCGCTTAATGTAGTAGGAACAACGATAAAATATGTTGCATTTGCTCCATCAATAAGATAGTGCGTAGAATTCGTATAGGAGGCGGTAACAGTTTTTGAAGCAGTGGATGAGATGGATGCTGTCCCGTTCTCATAATCAAAGAGGACATTGCCAACCAAATCAGAAGTTGATGTCAGGCTTACGCTTACAGGATGCTGATTTGCAAGTTTAGCCTGCTGTGCTGCTGCTTTACCACTAAAAACAAGCTTTATGATAGCTCCACAACGAGCAAACTGAAGATTCTCGATTGTAGTGTTGGTTGTAACTCCTACAGAAAAAACCTTCGAGACCATAATGTCTGCAGCTCCATCAAATGATGTGGCTGTAGGATGCTGCACGGTGGGGACTGTTACACGAGGGCCATGACCTTCAGAAATACTTCCAGTGTGAGGATAAACAGCATAATAATCACCAGCTTCAGTTACTTTGCCGGAGAAAGTCGCAATTAAGGCAGTTTCGCCATCGGCAATGCTGTTCTCTGCAAAAGAAACATTTGTTGATGTACCATTGGTTACACTAAGTGCATCTCCATCTTTCCAGTAAGGAGTTTCTCCATCGGAGCCAAGAGCGGTTTTCGTGACAGGGCTGTCCGCAACGATGGTTACATTGATGCCTTCATCTGAAGTGGTGTTTTGAGTGAGTTCCTTAGTGCAGGAAACAAGCGCCAAAGCAGCTGCTGCGATGATCGCTAAACTGACTGACATCTTTTTCATGGCTTATTCATCATCAAAGTCATAAACTCCGCCATTGGTAACTTTAGCACCAGCGGCTCCTTGTTCACCATAGCTACCTGCCAGCAGGTTACTCTCGAATCGTACCACGAGAGTTGTAGTGTTGGGTGTTTGATAAAACTCTTTTTTCATTGCGAAAAAATAAAATTATTGATTGTTAAACTATTAATAATTGTTTATCGTTTATTGCAGATGGTTGATTATCAGGCCGTTATCCCGTTCCCTCCGCCGCCTTTAGTTGGCCCATAAGGCCAAGGGCGATAAAACGCAGATGACTCTAACGGAACTGGCAGAAAAGTGGCTTTGCGAGAGCAGGGGGCTTATAGGCGGTCAGACTGAGGAGCTTTACAGGAAGTTTCTTGCTCAGTCTGTCATTCCTTATTTTGGGAATTCCGTAGGCGCTCTTTCGGCGCAGGGCATCGAGGCTTTTGAGGACAGCCTGCGGGAGCGGGGGCTTTCGGAGAATACGGCTGCGGTGCAGGAGCGGATTGTGCGGCATCTTGCCGGATACGGGGCTTCGCTTGGATTGTGCGAAAAACCGGGACGCAGGCAAAGCCCCGGCACCCCCAGCCGCAAGCGCGAGACGGTCATTCTTTCGCCCGGACAGGAAGCCAGGCTTGCCGAATACCTTGTGACGCATCCCGACGGCGGGCACCTTTGCCTCTACCTCATGCTTACCCTCGGGCTCTCCATAGGCGAGGCGCTGGAGCTGCAGTGGCAGGATGTTTCGCTGCCGGGGGCATCAATCAGGATAAAAACCATCCGGGGCACCGCTTCCAGGCCCAAGCGTACTGTGCGTACGATGGCTCTCGACCGTCGCCAGACGATGTACCTGGGCAAGCTTGCCGGTGAGCCTCTGGAATACCTTTGCAGCGGAAAGCTCAAGCCCGTCACGCGGGCGAGTCTCGGCGACCGTTTCCGCAAAATCGTCCGCTCTCTGGATCTCCCTTCGATGCCGCCTACAGCTCTTCGCCACACCTGGGCGATGCGCCGTATCGAAGAAGGCATGGATTATGAGACCCTAAGCAAGCAGCTGGGCGTTGACAACACCGGACTGTTCCGGAATTTTTACCGGAATCTGGCGGATGATACCCAGAAGGAGAGGCTGGAGCGTGAACACGCGGCGGCAAGGAAAGTCCGCACACCGGGCAAGACCCGCACGCCTTCGGAGCCCGATCCTCAGATAGAAAACATTCAGAGCAAGATAGAACTTCGCCGCCGGCAGTTGCAACAGACCCTCGACAATCTCGAAGGAGACCTGCAGATTATCCGCGCCCTGCGCAATTCCGACGGCGTTCAGGGGCAGGCGCGCGAGGGACTGTACCGTCTGGTTGAAACCCTTCTGGGGCCCGACGACAAAGACGGCCGTTATCTGGTTGAATATCTGCGCTGCAACATGCGGGTGGCGTCAATGCCCACGCGTACGAGCGGCACCGCTACGGTGCAGACAATACGCAGGCGGGTAGCCCGCGGATTCGAAAAGCTTTGCAGGCGCTTCGAGGAACTCGACCTCAGAAATCGTAAAGATTGAGCCCGGTCTGCTCATCTTTTACCCTTCCCAGCACGGCACCGGGGAAGGCTTCCACCACAAGCTCGCACGCACCGTTGATACGGGCAGTCAGAAGGTGTCCTCCTATGCAGGAATAGTCTGACCTGCTTGCGGTTATGTGCAGGTGAAGATATGGCTTGCCGTCCTTGCAGGAGATGTTTCCGGTAAGGTTGGTAATCTCCATCTGTTCCTCGAAGGTTTTGTCCACGTAGGCCTTTGTGGCCGGATTGAGGAAACGGAAAGTCGCCTCGCAGATGGCTCCGAGGCCGTTGACGCTGCCGGCAAGTATTCCTTTCTCTTCGCAGAATGCAGCGATGGCCTGCGATACTTCTACATGGTTGTCGAGGCTGAGGACATATACGTTGTCCTTTACTTCCTTGTATTTGTACATGACGTATGTTTTTGCAAATATAACAAACAAAAATGCTATTTTTGCCAAAAACAAACCCATAGTATCATGATTCACGACTTCGTTTACGACATACCGGTAAAGGTATATTTCGGCAGGGACCAGCTTGCAAACTTAGGTCCGGAACTCAAGAAATACGGCACCCGCGTACTGATGACCTACGGCGGCGGCTCAATCAAGCGCATCGGCCTGTACGACCGCGTGGTGAAGGAAATCAAAGACACCGGTCTCGAACTTTGGGAGCTTCCCGGCATCGAGCCCAACCCCCGCGTGGATTCCGTTCGACAGGGGGCTCGCCTCTGCAAGGAACACGGCATCGACGTGCTGCTGGCTGTCGGCGGCGGTTCCACCATCGACGCCACCAAATGGATTGCCGCATCTGCCTGCGTGGACCACGACGCATGGGATTTCTTCGACCACAGCATCTGGGCTCCCGTACACAAGGCTCTCCCCATACTCGACATCCTCACCCTTTCGGCGACCGGTTCCGAGATGGACAGCGGCGGCGTCATCTCCAACCCCGACACCTGCGACAAGCTTGGCAGGCTGGATCCGCTGCTGTTGCCCAAGGTGTCCTTTCTGGATCCGTCCAACACCTTCAGCGTAAGTGCGTACCAGACCGCCTGCGGCAGTGCCGACATGCTGTCGCACATCTGTGAAGTTTATTTCAACATGGACCAGGACCTCTACATGCTCGACTGTTTCATGGAGGGGCTTATGAAGACCATCATCAAATATACCCCCGTCGCAATAGAGCGGCCCGACGATTACGAGGCGCGCGCCAACCTCATGTGGGCGTCGTCCTGGGCCATCAACGGATTCATCGACGGCGGCAAGCAGCTTGCGTGGAGCTGTCATCCCATGGAGCATGAGCTGTCGGCCGTTTACGACATCACCCATGGTCTTGGCCTCGCAATCCTGACGCCTCGCTGGATGGAGTACTGCCTCGACGAAACCACTGTCTCCAAGTACGTTCAGTTCGGAGTCAACGTGCTGGGTATCAATCCTGAGCAATCCCCGATGGATATTGCACGGCAGGCCATAGACAAGTTTGCCTCGGTGCTCTACGACAGCTTCGGTCTCCAGCGCAACTTCCCTCAGATCGGCATCGACGACAGTCATTTCGAGCAGATGGCACAGAAGGCCACCAGAGACGGGGTCATCGCCGGTTTCAAGCCTCTTGAGGCGGAAGATGTGGTCAACATCTACCGTATGTGCATGCGTTAGTCGGCAGCTTCGCGGATGAACGGCTGCAGGTATTCCCCGATGCGGTCGAGCCAGTTGTAGCTGCCGGTTCCCGGAGAAGCGCTCCTCTGGAAGCAGTGAGGCCGCAGCGCCAGAGTGTGCAGTTCGCACTGTATGCCCATCGCGCGCATCTTTTCCCAGATACGTACGGAATTCATTGACGCCCACACGTCTGCGTCGCCGTGAATGAGCAGCATGGGTGCCGTCTTGAGGTCGAAGGAGAACTCCGGGGCCAGGTACAGGCCGTCGCCGTTGCCGCGTCCGGAGTTGGGCTTCTCGAATCCGTCGCTCAGTGCGTATGCGGGATATATTCCTATGCCCCACTGTACGTTGCAGGGCAGCTTGTCGATTTCGTCGATGGGAAGGTATGACTGATGCAGCGACGAGGTGACGCCCATGAGCGTGAGGTGCCCGCCCGCCGACGAGCCCATGATGCCGATTCGGTCCGGGTCGAGTCCGCGGGATGCCGCCTCGCTGCGTACGATGCGGATGGCCCTCTGAAGGTCCTGCCACGCCGTGATGTGCTTTGCAAGGTCATGCGGACGCGGCGTGCGGTACTTCAGGGTGACGACGGTGACGCCCATTTCATTGAGATAGCGCCTTGCTGGTGCCACTTCGAAACCGTCGGGGTCGTTGCCGTTGTAACTCCCTCCGGAGTAGATTATCTGTATGGCCCGTGTCTTGGTGACGGCAGGGATGTGCCACTCAAGATACGGTTCGCACTGATGCTGCTGACGGTCGGGCATGCGCCCCTCCGGCCAGACGTCCTCGCGTATGAGCTGCGAACGGGAGCTGTCGTCGGCAAAGCGGTCCATCAGATTGACGGTGGGCTGCACCGGGCCGAGGAAGCCCATCTGAGTCATGAATTCAAGCGCCCTTCCGAAGCCGAAGGCGCCGTGCCCCTTGCCTGGATAGAGATGCAGCTCCGCAGGGATGCCCATCTGGCGCAATTTTCTGTAAATCAGCGTGGAGCCGTTGGGAGAATAGGGATCCATACCCCCGTGGTGAAGGCTCATGGGGCAGGTCTTTTCGTCGAAGGCGAAGACCTTGCTGAGGCTGATGTCGGGGCCGTATCCCTCGCGGGTGGCCTTGGTCCCCAGGCTGTCGGCGTCGGAAGTTACGTATGCCGGAGCGTTGAGGATGGCCCAGCCGATGTGGCAGGGGAGACTGTCGATGGCGTCCACTGGTTCGTACGCCTTCGACTGGGAGTTAGCGGCAAGCAGCAGGGACAGGTGAGCTCCTGCCGACATTCCGATGACGCCAATCCTCTCGGGGTCGAATCCGCGCGAGGCCGCCTCGTTGCGGACCATGCGGACCGCCCGCTGACCGTCTTCCCATGCCGACTGATAGAAGGGGAGTCCGGAGGGACGGGGAGTGCGGTAAACCAGACCTACGCATTGTACACCTTTGGCGGTTAGCTCCTTGCGCCACATCTCAACGAGCTTCTCATCGACTGCGTTCTGGTACGCGCCTCCTGGAATCAGAATCATGCACGCGTCGTTGTCGACGTCTGCCGAAGGCGCCTCGTACCACTCCAGATAAGGAATCCGGTGCTTGGCTGGAAGCTGCTTGGTTTTGATGCCCTTTGCCTCGCTTGCCCTAAGTGCAATCTGGCCGCTCTGGGCGTCGGGCATGTTGCCTTTGGTCCAAAGGTACTGCCTTTCCCATCCCAATGCATTCAGGGAGGAAAGAATCAGGAATATCGCTATTACGTACTTTTTCATGGTATTGCAAATATACGATTTGTAATAAATAATTCGTCAAGAAATAAAACTGCTTCAGTTTGTGGCCGTCAGCGCCCACGCAGCAGGAGATTCCTCGACAAGCTCGGAATGATAGAATACTGTTTTCTTGTAAAAAATTTTGTTTTTCGATAAATATTTATTTTATTTGCAGAAAACAACTCGTAAAACAATATAAGATATGATTGAATGGTGGAATTCTCTTAGCGTAATGATGAAGGTTCTCTGGGCGATAACCCTTTCGGCTTCGCTCATCTTCATCGTGCAGAGCGTGATGACTTTCCTGGGCGCCGATTCGGGCGATTCCGACTTCGACATCGACACAGGCGATGGCGCCGACACTCCCGACAGTGTTCCCATCGACGGCGATGCCGCTCACGGAACCGGTCAGGGTCTGCTGACTTTCAGGAACTTCGTCAACTTCTTTCTCGGTTTCGGCTGGACTGCCATCCTCCTCAAGGACAGTGTCTCCTCCACTCCGCTTCTACTTTTTATTTCCATCGTGGTCGGCATAGTGCTGGTAGCCCTCGTGCTGCTTCTCTTCAAGTGGCTTAGCGGCATGCAGCAGGCCGGCAACATCAATGTCTTCAAATCTGCTGTTGGCTGCGAGGGCAAGGTTTACCTTACCATTCCCGCCGAACGTGCCGGCTGCGGCAAGGTGCAGATTACCATCAACAATTCCGTGCGCGAGTATGAGGCGCTCACCGACGGCGAAGCCCTCAAGACCGGCGTTCGCATACGCGTCGTCGAAGTCATCAGTGCAGATACGCTCCTTGTAGAACCTCTTGAATCACTAATCATTTAATACCATGCCCCTTTATCTTATCCTCATCATCGTTTTCGTCCTGTTCGTAACGTTTGCGGCCATCCTCAGGCGCTACCGCAGGTGCCCCTCCGACAAGATTCTCGTAATCTACGGTAAGACAGGCAACAAGAACTCCGCCAAGTGCATACATGGCGGCGCAGCCTTCATCTGGCCCGTTTTCCAGAGCTATTCTTACCTCGACCTCACTCCCATCAGCATCGAGTGCAACCTTACCAACGCCCTCAGCAAGCAGAACATCCGCGTCGATGTTCCATGCCGCTTCACCGTCGGTATCTCCACCGAACCCGAGAGCATGACCAACGCCGCTGAGCGTCTGCTTGGCCTGAGTTTCGATGATATCCGCAACGTCGCCACCGATATCCTCTTCGGCCAGCTGCGTCTTGTCATCGCCACCATGGACATCGAGGAAATCAACTCCGACCGCGACAAGTTCCTCGCCAACGTCTCCACCAACGTGGAGGCCGAACTCCGCAAGATAGGCCTCAAGCTCATCAACGTCAACGTCACCGATATACGCGACGAGTCCGGATACATCGAGGCCCTCGGAAAAGAGGCTGCCGCCAAAGCTATCAACGACGCCAAGAAGAGCGTTGCCGAGCAGAACCGTTACGGTGAAATCGGAAAGGCCGAGGCCGACAGGGACAAGGACATCCGTATCGCCGAAACCACCCGCGATACCCGTATCAAGACCGCCGATGCGAACGCAAAGGCAGTGGAAGGCGAGAATAATTCAAAGATTGCAATCGCTCAGTCCGACGCTGCAAGGCGCGAGAAACAGGCTGAGGCAGAGCGTCTTGCCGTCGCTGCAGAAAAGGTCCAGGCCGCAAAGGCTCTCGAAGAGGCATACAAGAGCGAGCGTGACGCCGAACTTGCCCGTGCCGAGAGGGAAAAGGCCACCCAGCAGGCCAACATCGTGGTACACGCGCAGATAGAGAAAGAGAAGGCCATTATCGAGGCGGAAGCCGAGGCCGAGCAGCTTCGCCGCAAGGCTAAGGGTGAGGCAGACGCCATCTTCGCCAAGATGGATGCCCAGGCCCGCGGTACCCTGGAGATTCTCTCCAAGCAGGCAACCGGTTTCGGCCAGCTGGTCGAGGCAGCCGGAGGCGACGCCGCACAGGCCATCACCATGCTCATTACCGACAAACTGCCCGAACTCGTCAAGACTCAGGTCGAGGCCGTCAAGGGCATCAACATCGACAAGGTCACCGTATGGGACGGCG
>CAMNHL010000039.1:0-11610 GCA_946539455.1 uncultured Bacteroidales bacterium | reverse complement strand
GAGCCTTCAAAAAAGCAAGAGATTTTCGCGAAGTACGGGAAGTCCAATAAAGACACCGGCTCTCCTGAGAGTCAAGTTGCTCTATTTTCCTACCGTATCGCTCACCTTACCGAGCACGTCAAGAAGAACAAGAAAGACGTTGTAACGCGTCGCAGCCTTCTTCGCCTCGTCGGTAAGCGCCGTCAGGTTCTGGATTACCTCCAGAAGGTTGACATCGAGAGATACCGTAAAATTATCAAGGAGCTCGGCCTCCGTCGATAATACCGATAGGAAAATCTATGGGGTGGCTCCGAGCGGCGGAGCCATCCTTTTTTAAGAAAAGACGTAAAGGAAAACAGTAATGAACATCATCAACAAGAAAATCGAGCTCGCGGACGGCCGCGTAATCGAAATCGAAACCGGCAAGCTTGCAAAGCAGGCCGACGGCTCCGCAGTAGTCAAAATGGGTGGTACCATGCTTCTTGCCACCGTGTGCGCAGCCAAAGAAGTAAAAGAGGGCACCGATTTCATGCCCCTCACAGTAGATTATAGAGAAAAGTATTATGCCGCAGGGCGTTTCCCCGGCGGTTTCCTCAAGAGGGAAAGCAAGCCCTCCGATTATGAGGTCCTCATCGCCCGTCTTATCGACAGGCCCATCCGTCCTCTCTGGCCCGACGATTTCCATCTGGAAGTATTCGTACAGGTTTCTCTCATAAGCGCCGAGAAAGATATACAGCCCGATGCACTTGCCGGACTCGCAGCTTCCTGCGCCCTTGCCACCAGCGACCTGCCTTTCGGCGGCCCCGTCAGTGAGGTCCGCGTCTGCCGCATCGACGGAAAATTCGTCATCAACCCCGGTTTCGCCGACACCGCGCGTGCCGACCTCGATCTCATGGTCGCTGCCACCGAGGAGAACATCATGATGGTCGAAGGCGAAATGAAGGAAGTCAGCGAGCACGATATGCTCGAGGCCATCAAGTTCGCCCACGAAGAGATAAAGAAGCACTGCCGCGTCCAGAAGGAAATCATGGCGGAGCTCGGAACCGACAAGGTCAAGCGCGACTATCCTCACGACGAGGAAGATGAGGCTCTCAAGGCCGCAGTCCGCGACTTCTGCTACGACAAGTGCTATGCCCTCGCCAAGAGCGCCAAGCCCAAGCACGAGAGGGAAGACGGCTTCACCGCCATCAAGGATGAATTCATCGCAACCCTTCCCGAGCCTCAGACCGAAGAAGAGAAGGAGGCCTATGCACTCAAGCTCGGCATGGTCGAACGCTACTACCACAACGTAGAAAAGGAAGCCATGCGCAACATGATCCTCGACGAAGGCATACGTCTTGACGGCCGTGTCTGCAACCAGGTGCGCCCCATCTGGTGCGAGGTCGGCTATCTGCCTTGCGCACACGGCAGCGCCATCTTCACCCGCGGCGAGACCCAGAGCCTTGCTACCGTCACCCTCGGTACCAAGATGGACATGAAGGAGATGGACGAGGTCCTCATCCAGGAAGACCAGCAGTTCGTCCTGCATTATAACTTCCCTCCGTTTGCAACCGGTGAGGCCAAGCCTCAGAGGGGAGTGGGACGCCGCGAGATAGGTCACGGCAATCTTGCCATGCGCGCCCTCAAGCCCGTTATCCCCACCGCTCCCGAATTCCCCTACGCCGTCCGCGTAGTATCCGATATCCTCGAGTCCAACGGCTCCTCTTCGATGGCTTCCGTCTGCGGCGGCTGCCTCGCACTCATGGACGCCGGCGTGCAGATCAAGAAGCCCGTGGCAGGTGTTGCAATGGGCCTCATCACCGATGAGATCCACCCCAACGACCGTTATGCCATCCTTACCGATATCCTCGGTGACGAGGACCACCTCGGCGACATGGACTTCAAGGTCACCGGTACCGCCGACGGTATTACCGCAACCCAGATGGATATAAAGGTTGACGGCCTGAGCTACGAAGTACTCGAAAAAGCACTTGCACAGGCTCGCGAAGGACGTCTCCACATCATGGGCGAAATGCTCAAGACCATCCCCGCTCCCCGCGAGGACTACAAGCCCTTCGTGCCCCGCATCGAGCAGCTCCGCATACCTGCAGAGTTCATCGGCGCAGTCATCGGCAAAGGAGGCGAGACAATCCAGAAGATACAGAAAGAGACCGGTACCACTATCTCCATCGACGAAGTCCCCATCCCCGGCACCAACCTCACCGAGGGCGTCGTGGATGTCGCTTCCGCCGACAAGGATGCAATGCAGAAGGCCCTCGATTGGATCAAGGGCATCTGCGCAGTCCCCGAGGCCGGAAACGTATATCACGGCAAGGTCGTCAGCATCCTTGACTTCGGTGCTTTCGTCGAAATCCTCCCCGGCAAGGAAGGTCTCCTGCATGTGAGTGAAATCGCATGGAACAAAACCGAAAAGGTGGAAGACGTGCTTGCAGTCGGCGACGAAGTTGACGTCAAGCTCCTCGAATACGATGCCAAGAGCGGCAAGATGCGCCTCAGCATGCGTGCCCTCACCGAGAAACCCGAAGGTTATGTAGAGCCTAAGGGCGGACGTGGCGGAAACGGCTCAGGCGAGCATGGACCTCGCCGCGAAGGCGGCAGGGGCGAACGCCGCGAAGGCGGACGCCGTGATGGAGGTGAGCGTCGCAGTGGCGAGCGTCACGAAGGTGGCGAACGCCACGGAGAGCGTCACGGAGAAGGCCGCGGACCCCGTCGCGAGCGTCCCGCACGCCCTCAGGCTCCCGCTCCCACCATCGACGATTTCCGTGAGCCGGTTGACGAGCTCTACTAGTAAATTCCGGGCAGGCCGCTGAGCCTGCCCTTTTTTATAACTTCAACGCATGAAACACACAATTGGAGCCATGGCTTTTTCTCTCCTGAGCCTTTTCTCCTGCAAGGGCTTTGAAAACCTCGACGTCGCATCGTTCGAACAAAAACTCGATGACGACCGGACTGTGCAGCTGCTGGACGTACGTACTGCAGATGAGTATGCCGTGGGACATATCGCCCGCGCAGTGAATATCGATTGGTATTCGAAAGACTTTATGACCGATGCTCTTGCCGCTCTTGACAAGCAGCGTCCGGTGATGGTTTATTGCCGCAGCGGAAGGCGCAGCGCCGCAGCTTCGTCCAAACTGGAGAAGGCGGGATTCAAGGTTTGCAACCTGGCCGGCGGCTATCTTGCCTGGACCGAGGCGGGTAAGCCCGTAACCCGTTACGAGGTGGAACGTTTCTATACAGACGGAGGAAAGAGGGTGGATATAACGCTCGTAAAGCATGCCTCCCTGGAAATCCGCTTCGGTAGCCTGTCTTTCCAGATCGACCCTGTAACACAGCTCGGCGACCGTTTTACAGACTATGCTTCTGAATTCCCCAAGGCTGATTATATATTGGTGACCCACGAACATCAGGACCACTTCGACAAAGAAGCGATAGGCGCCCTGTCTTCGGCTGCTACGCAGTTGATAACCAACCCCCGGTGCGCCGAAATGCTCGGATACGGCAAGGCTATGTCCAACGGTGATTCATGCTTTCTTGCGGAGGGTGTCAGCATAGAGGCGGTCCCGGCATACAATACCACCGAAGGCCATCTGAAGTTTCACCCCAAAGGACGCGATAACGGTTATGTGCTCACGCTGGATGGACTGCGAATCTATGTGGCAGGTGATACGGAAGACATACCCGAAATGTCTGCGCTCAAAGATATAGACATAGCGTTCCTCCCTGTAAACCAGCCATATACAATGACTGTTGAGCAGTGTATCCGCGCAGCCTCGTCATTTGGCCCCAAAGTGCTGATACCCTATCACTTCAGCAACACCGACATCAGTTCCATTCCGGCATCTCTTCCCGGCATCGACGTGCGGCTCCGCAGTATGCAGTAGGGCGTCCCTTAGCCGAGCAGTTCCATCACTTGCTCGATGCTGAGGGCTTCGTCGATGCTGAAGCCGCCGTTGGCGGTGCGCCTGAGCGATCCCAGGAAGGCGCCGCTGCCGAGGGCTTCTCCCAGGTCGCGGGCAAGGGCACGGATGTACGTTCCCTTTGAGCAATCTACGCGTATAAGTGCGTGACGCAGAGGGACTCCGCTTACGTCGGCCACGTTGATGCGTCCGTTGCCGGGCCCTGCCTCGACAGGCTGCGGGGCGCCGGGGAAACCTTCTTCGAAGCTTAGCAGCTCGAGCCCATAAATGTTGATAAGGGATGACTGGAGGATGTCTCCGGGGTCGAAGGCCTCTCCGCGTGACGTGGCCTCACGCAGCAGCCGGCGTGCCGTTTCGTAAGCCCTCACTCCGTCAACCGACTTGGCGCTGAACAGGGGAGCTACCTGCATCTGCTCCCCCACGAAGCGGGGAAGTGCGGCCTGCAGGCTCTCGCGCGTTACGCCGTCGAGTCCGAGCACCCTGTCAACCGGTTTCTCAAGGTCGTACGAAGGGGTTGTCGCCCCGAAGCATACTCCGGCGATATATTGTTTCGCCGACGCCTGAAGAGTCTCGGCTCGGCGCGTGGCGGGCCCTATGCAGACCAGCAGGATGCCGGTTGCGAGGGGGTCAAGCGTGCCCGCGTGGCCGACCTTGAGGTTCTTCTTGCCGAAGTGCCTGCACGCGGCCCATTTTATCTTTCGAACGAGGTCTGCGGACGTCCAGCGGTACGGTTTGTCTACCGGCAGGACTATTCCGTCGGGGTAATCGGCGATGTCGCGGGAGAGGGGAGCGCTAAGGTTTTGCATGGTTGCCGGTAGATTTCTCGACTCGCTGCACTCGCTCGAAATGACAGTATCGGGGGTGCAGGGGGATAGTCAATTCTGCGCTGTTGGAGCGAAGCGACCGGGGTCAGTCTGAAGGGGTGTCCCCTTCAGTCCCCTGGGGGTGCAGGGGGATGATTAATACCGCGTAAGCGGTATCTTGTCAATTCTTCTCTGGTGCCGTCCGCCGGCAAAATCGGTCGCCAGCCATTCGCGCACCATCGATACCACCATGCGGTAAGATGCGAAGCGGGCTGGTACGACGAGTACGTTAGCTGCATTGTGTTCTGCGACAAGATGGGCGACTGCGGTGTTCCAGGCAAGTCCTGCGCGTATGCCCTGATGCTTGTTGAGGGTCATGGCCATGCCGTTTCCGGTGCCGCAGATGGCGATACCGAGCTCTACCTCACCTCTTTCTACGGCGCCAGCCAGGGCGTGTGCAAAATCGGGGTAGTCGCAGGATTCAACTCCGTCGGTCCCGAAGTTTACAACTTCGTGGCCCTTTCCGGACAGATATTTTATCAGTTTGAACTTGTACTCGGTGCCGGCGTGGTCGTTGCAGATGCCTATTTTCATATCTCTTCTTTGATGTTATAGTGGTTGCGTTCCGCAGAAGTGCGGGCTATCATTTCTCCCAAGAGTCCGGCAAGGAAAAGCACGGTGCCCAGGACGACCGCCAGCAGTGCCAGATAGAACAGCGGCTGGTCGGTGACGGCGCGGAAGTGCATTCCCTGTGCCTGATGAACGAGTTTGGCTACTATTATCCATATCGTCATGACGAATCCGATAAAGAACATCAGCAGGCCGGTGGTTCCGAAGAAGTGCATGGGCTTTTTGCCGAAGGTCGAAAGGAACCAGAGGCTCTGGAGGTCCAGGAAGCCGTTGACGAAGCGGTCGAGTCCGAATTTGCTCTTGCCGTACTTGCGCTTCTCGTGATGCACGGCCTTTTCGCCTATGCGCCCGAAACCGGCGTTCTTAGCCAGATAGGGGATATAACGGTGCATTTCGCCGTACACCTCTATACTCTTTACGACATCGAGCCGGTATGCCTTTAGGCCGCAGTTCATGTCGTGGAGCTTGATGCCGGTAATGCGGCGGGCGGTTGCATTATAGAGCTTTGACGGGAGGTTCTTGGTGAGGGCGTTGTCTTTGCGGTGCCGCTTCCATCCGCTTACCAGGTCGTATCCTTCGTCCAGGATCATGCGCCGCATCTCCGGGATTTCCTCGGGGGCGTCCTGAAGGTCGGCGTCCATGGTTACGACAACGTCGCCCCGGGCTTTGTCGAAGCCGCAGTACAGGGCTGCGGACTTGCCATAATTGCGCCGGAAGCGAATCCCATGCACGCACGGATCCTTGGCGGAAAGCTTCGTGATGACCTCCCACGAGGCGTCGGTGCTGCCGTCGTCGATGAAGATGATTTCGTAGGATAGCCCCTCGGCCGTCATGACGGCAACTATCCTGGAGTGCAGTTCGGGAAGGGACTCACACTCGTTGAGGAGGGGGATGACCAGGGAGACGTCCATATCTTATTCGCTTTCGGTAAAGGGGTTGCGGGAAGGGATATTGCGGCTGAAGATGGCCGACAGCACTGTTCCGAAGAGCGTGCAGTAGATGAGATTGGCGAAGAAAGTCATCGCCGGAAGCTTGGGTACGAGCTCGTCGAGGGCATCCAGCTGGTCGGCGGGAAGGACCTCCGAGTACGCCTCGCGGGCGATATCGACAGACTGCGTAAGCATCTCGGGCGCTATCAGCGTTACGAGGGCAAGATAGAATGCCGAATAAAGGAGCGCCGACAGTATGGCTGCGGCGAGTCCGAAACGGAAGGTGTCCGAATTGCCTGCCTCCTGGTGGGCGCCGGCAAACTTTTGCATGAAGGCCTTGAACAGGCTGATGCACAGCCAGAACTTGGCGAGCCATAGAATGACGCCGGAAACGTTGACCAGCACGGAAACGGCCGTGCCGCCCTGCAGTTTGGCGAGCAGCATGTTGATGACGGTGTACGCTATCGATATTCCGCCGAGGACCAGTCCCGGTCGAAGGGCTTCGGTCCAGACAATCTTTCTTTCCATACGACAAATATAGCCACACAAGGGGAGAATTCCAATATTTTTAGTAAATTTGCAGGTTGCAATATCTAACTGATATATATGTTGACACTAGCTTTTACCGACGGTACCGTCCGTCCCTGGGAAGACGAAGAGGCCAAACACATATTCTGGCACTCTTCCGCACACCTTATGGCCGAGGCCCTCGAGGCCCTTTATCCCGGCGTCCGCTTCGGCGTGGGCCCTGCCGTGGAAACCGGATTTTATTACGACGTTGACCTTGGCGACCGCACCATCAGCGAGTCCGACCTCAAGGCCATCGAAGACAAGATGATAGAACTCGCCCGCACCAAAGAGACCTTCGAACGCAAAGAGGTCTCCAAGGCCGAGGCCCTCAAGTACTTCACCGAGAAAGGCGACCCTTACAAGGTCGAGCTTATCGGGGACCTGGAGGACGGCACCATTACATTCTATACCAACGGATGTTTCACCGACCTGTGCCGTGGCCCTCACCTTAAGCACGCAGATGATATCAAGGCTGTGAAGCTCACCGCGATAGCAGGTGCTTACTGGAAGGGCGACCAGGACAGGCAGCAGCTTACCCGAATCTATGGCGTGACCTTCCCCAAGAAGAGCATGCTCGACGAGTATCTGAAGGTGCTCGAGGAGGCTAAGAAGCGCGACCACCGCAAACTCGGCAAGGAGATGGAGCTCTTTACCTTCTCCTCCCGCGTCGGCCTCGGACTGCCCCTGTGGCTTCCCCGCGGTGCGGTTATGCGCAATATCCTCGAGAACTTCCTGCGCCGCAAGCAGAGCGAGCTCGGTTATCTTCCGGTAGTCACTCCCCATATCGGCGGCAAGGAACTGTACGTGACTTCCGGCCACTATGCGAAATACGGCAAGGACTCGTTTCAGCCCATCCATACCCCGCAGGAGGGAGAGGAGTACATGCTCAAGCCCATGAACTGCCCCCACCACTGCGAGATATTCCGCTCGTCGCCCCATTCATACAGGGACCTGCCTCTCCGCTACGCAGAGTTCGGTACTGTCTATCGTTATGAACAAAGCGGTGAGCTCCACGGACTTACGCGAGTACGTGGCTTTACCCAGGACGACGCTCACCTGTTCTGCCGCGCAGACCAGCTGCAGGAAGAGTTCGAAAAGGTCATCGACCTGATTCTCTACGTCTTCAAGACCCTGAAGATGACGGACTACATGGCTCAGATTTCCCTCCGCGACCCCAAGAACACCACCAAGTACATCGGTACCGACGAGAACTGGGAGAAGGCTGAGAGGGCCATCATTGAGGCTGCCGAGCGCAAGGGCCTCAAGACCGTCGTCGAACTCGGTGAGGCCGCATTCTACGGTCCCAAGCTCGACTTCATGGTCAAGGACGCCCTCGGACGCAAGTGGCAGCTCGGAACGATTCAGGTCGATTACAATCTTCCCGAGCGCTTCGATCTCGAATACACAGCGGCCGACGGCAGCAAGCAGCGTCCCGTCATGATTCACCGCGCACCTTTCGGAAGCCTCGAGCGTTTTACCGCCGTCGTGCTTGAGCATACGGCCGGACACCTGCCCCTGTGGCTCTCTCCCGACCAGGTCAAAGTTCTGCCAATCAGCGAAAAATATGCAGATTATGCAGAAAAAGTTTGTGAATTGCTGAAAAATTCCGATATTCGCGCTTCCATAGACGCGCGCAACGAAACGCTCGGCAAGAGGATACGCGAAATATCCCTCCTGCGTGTGCCTGTACTTGCAATCGTCGGTGAAAAAGAAGCCTCTGAGGGCACCGTCTCTGTTCGCAGGGAGGGTGTTGATCAGGGCTCTATGACTGCAGAACAGTTTGTACAATATATTAACTCAGCGGTAGCTGAAGAATTAGCTTGATGGCAGGACCATACAGACCCAAGCCGGCCCGCAAACCAGCCGGCCGCAAAATCGACCCTCATCTTCAGAAGAAAGATGAGAACGAGCTCAACATCAACGGACAGATAACTGCTCCGCAGGTGCGCCTTGTCGGCGACAATATCCCCGAGCCCGGTGTCGTATCCCTCGCCAAGGCCCTTCAGCTTGCCGACCAGCTCGAACTGGACCTCGTGGAAATCAGCGCCAAGGCCGATCCTCCCGTGTGCAAGATACTCGACTACCAGAAGTATCTCTACCAGCAGCGCAAGAAGGCCAAGGAAATGAAGTCCAACGCCGCCAAGGTCGTCATCAAGGAAATCCGCTTCGGCCCCAATACCGACGAGCACGACTTCCAGTTCAAGCTCAAGCACGCTCAGGAGTTCCTCCAGGAGGGCTCCAAAGTCAAGGCCTCCATATTCTTCCGCGGCCGTTCCATCATGTTCGCCGACCAGGGAGAGAAGCAGCTGCTGCGCTTCGCCGTGGAGCTTGAACCTTACGGACGCGCAGAGAACATGCCCACCCTGGAAGGAAAGCGCATGACCATGATGCTCGCCCCCGTCAAGAAAAAATCCGCGTGACGCGGACTATATACTATTAATAATTAATTACAAAAACAATGGCAAAGCTTAAAACCATCTCCGGTGCCAAAAAGCGCTTCGCGCTTACCGGAACGGGCAAAATCAAGAGGAAGCATGCTTACCACAGCCACATCCTCACCAAGAAGACCAAAAAACGTAAAAGAAATCTCGACCATTTCGCCGTCATCGAAAAGGCTGACGTCGCAAGGGTACGTGAAATGTTGGTTCTCTAAAAGTATTGAATTATGCCTAGATCAGTTAACTCCGTGGCCTCAAGGGCCCGCCGCAAGAAGATTCTCAAGAGAACCCGCGGTAACTTCCTGTCAAGAAAGAACGTCTGGACAGTAGCAAAAAACACCTACGAGAAAGGTCTCACCTACGCTTATCGTGACCGCAAGGCCAAGAAGCGCAACTTCCGTGCACTCTGGATTCAGCGTATCAACGCTGCAGCCCGTCAGTACGGCATCTCCTATTCTCAGTTCATGGGCAAGCTGGGCTCGCAGAACATCGGCCTCAACCGCAAAGTGCTGGCCGACCTCGCGATGAACAACCCCCAGGCGTTCGAGGCTATCATCAATTCTGTAAAGTAAGGCACAAGTGAGCCGGAGGAAGAAATTCCGTACCAAAAGCAAGGTCCTTAACTGGATACTTGACTGGGTGGACGCCATACTCTTCGCGGTTGTCGTCGTCACCATCATCAATGTATTCTGGTTCCAGTCCTTCAAGATTCCTTCCTCTTCGATGGAGAGCACTCTGTACACCGGAGACCATCTCTTCGTCAGCAAATTGACATATGGAGCAAGGCTCCCGATGACCCCCCTGACCATCCCTTTCACCCACAATGTGATAGGCAAGGGCGAATCCTACTCCACCGCACTGCAGTGGAAGTACAGGCGTCTGCCGGGATTCAGGAAGGTCCGCAAGGGAGACTGCGTAGTGTTCGGCTTCCCCAACGGCGATACCGTCCTCACCAAGGCACCAGTAGAAGATTACCACACCGTGGTGCGCTTCATGGGCAGGGAGGCGGCGCAGAAGGCGCTCGGTCCCATACTTGTCCGTCCCATGGACAAGAAAGACCATTATGTAAAGCGCTGTGTCGCCACCGCCGGAGATACGCTCGAGGTCCGCGAAGGCCTTGTGTGGATCAATGGCGAGCAGCAGGAAGTCTGGCCTGGAGTCCAGCTCAGCTACTGCGTCGTGACGAGCGGCGGTCCTTTCAACCCCAAGGTCCTGGACCAGCTCGGACTGAATGTAAGCGAACTCCGTTATTCGCAGGCCCTTCCCGGTTATCCCGAGATGCCTCTTACGGCATCCATGCTGGAGAAGGTCCGTTCAATGAAGAACGTAGTCAGCATTCAGCCTGTCCTCCAGACGGAGGCGCACGACTGGCGCGAGATTTTCCCCTTCTCGCCCCTGTACAGCTGGAGCCGCGATTCTTTCGGGCCGGTATGGATTCCCCGCGAGGGTGCGACAGTGGAACTCGATTCCCTGACCCTTCCCCTCTACGAGCGGATCATCCGGGACTACGAACACTCCAGCGTCGAAGAAGCGCTTGCCGCCGGCTCTTACACCTTCAAGCAGAATTATTATTTCATGATGGGAGACAACCGTCACAACTCCCTCGACTCCAGGTACTGGGGCTTTGTTCCCGAAGACCATATAGTAGGACGTCCGAGTGTGATCTGGCTCTCCACCGACGCGGGACGGAAATTCCCCGATAACATAAGATGGCGCAGATTCCTTAAGTTCCTGTAGGACTTTAAGTTTGGAAATCCGGGAAATTAAAGCGATATTTGCAGCCCTCCAAAGAAAACAAATAAAAATAAGATAGTTATGGCAAAAGTTTGTCAAGTGACAGGACGTAAGAGAATGAAAGGCAACAACGTTGCCCATTCCAAGCTCCGCACCAAGCGCGACTTCTCCCTCAACCTCAAGAACAAGAGGTTCTGGAGCGAGGAGGAGCAGAGGTACATCACCCTCAAAGTATCCTGCAAAGGAATGCGTATCATTGAAAAGAACGGTCTCGAGGCGACCATCCGCGACGCCCAGAAGAAGGGACTCATTAACCTTGTTTAATTTTTACGATTATGGCAAAGAAAGCAAAAGGAAACAGGGTGCAGGTCATCCTCGAGTGCACTGAGCAGAAGGCCAGCGGAGTACCTGGCATCTCCCGCTACATCACTACCAAGAACAAGAAGAACACTCCCGAGCGTCTTGAGCGCAAGAAGTACAATCCTTACCTCAAGAAGGTCACTGTTCATCGTGAAATCAAATAATTGATAGGAGATTAAATTATGGCAAAGAAAGCCGTTGCAACATTCGCAGCCAAGGCCGGTGCCAAGAGCATGGTCAAGTGCATCCG
>CAMNHL010000038.1:0-11959 GCA_946539455.1 uncultured Bacteroidales bacterium | reverse complement strand
GTACTTGCTGAGAGCGTCCCTTTCGATGTAGATTTTTATCGGGTAATCAGGACTTAGCGGTTTTTAATGCTTATATTTGCACTAAGAGATAGATTCCTCCGTTGTTTATGACGCAATAGAATGACACTAACGGACAGAAATGTTTCAGTAAAATTTTTTGAGTGCCTTTGGCACTATATTGATTGAGGGGGCGGACCCCATCAAACTCCCCTGGGTCGGCCTTCGGCCTCCGAAATTCATTTTCAAACACTTGACGTGATCTGATTATTTGTATCCCCCAAATTTGGTCACTTTTGGTCACCTTTATGAGAGCAGGAGACAAATTATAAATCAGCAATCTGGTGGAGATTGCCGGAGAATTCCTCTGATCGCGATTCAAGGAGGCCGTGCGTGGCATCCTTCATCACGAACATCTGCTTCTTGGGAGCGTTAACCTTTTCGAAGTATTCGCAGGCAAGCGAGTAATTGGTCTGATAGTCAATGTCTCCGTTGATGTTATAATAGGGGACTTCGTAGTCGCACCTCCCCAGAAGAGACATTTCAAGAAATCCGTCCGAGAGGAAAAACGAATTGTATTCCGCACTCAATTGCTCGCGTTTCAGATAATCCAGTATCTCCTTTAAAGAATAATATGGATTGAACAGCACTGTTGCGACAAGGGAATAATCTGTGCCGTCCTTCATCATTCCATAGCCGTATCGTTCCATTATTTTGCTTCTCAAGTGCACATCCTCTTCTTCCGCCAGAGTCGCACCCCATTTTTCCACCATCTCTCGGCCTTCCGTATCTTTTTCCGACCATGTCAATGCGGCGGCGTACAGTCTGCGTTCATTCTCGTCCCTATCGATGAACTGTCCTGCGCCGATAAAGGCCTCATAGTAATCAGGATGGGCAAGCGCCAGGTTGGCACCGAAATACGAACCCCAGGAATGCCCGAGAAGAGTAATCTTTTCGACTTGTAAATTGTCTCGCAGAAACTCGGTCATCTCCTTTCCATCCTGCATCATAATATCGGCCGTGATGGCCGACGGATTAGTCTTGTCGTAGCTCTTTCCGCATCCGCGCTGGTCCCAGGTGACGACCGTATAGACATCGCTCCACTTCCGCGTAAAAGCGTAATCATAAAGGCTCGTTGATGAACCGGGACCGCCATGTAAATAAAGCATGACGGGATTATTCTTGTCCTTACCATAGATGTTTATCCATTGCTTTGACCCGTTGATATCGACATACATCGACTCGTTGATACCACCGGTTGGAGTACGCTTGTTGACGCCCACCCCTATCCATCTGGCGAGGAAGAAAAGCACAATGAGCGAAAGGATGCCAATCCCCACCCATTTCAGAATCTTAAGCGAGACAGTCGTAATGCGGTTCATATCATTATCATTTCTCCAAATATACGTTTTTTGGGTCACTTTCGGTCACCTTTTCCGCTTATTATTTGAATACACCGAAGATTATTTTAACCAGTTAAGAGTCATAGCTTTCGATAGCTAACAAGAATACACGATAGCCACCGATACAGCTATATCCGCCCGAGGCACTTTAAACCCTCTTAATCACTAGATTTTGAGGGTTTAAATCATTTTGGAGCGCTAAAAGTGTTCGTTATGCCAAAATAGTGGGTCTAATGCCTTCGGCGGAATGATATTTATTTTTAACCTGAAAGTTGCTATTTTTGTGGCGCAATCTTTTAAGGTGCATGGAACAAAAGGAATACAGAACAATCAGTCTAGATGGTTGGGTAAAAGTCGGCGAAGGCGGCAACGGTGTCACTTACGAAAACCCGGAGCAGCCGTCGGTACTCCTGAAGCTCAACCACGGAAGCCTGAACAACCTGGAGAGCATACGGCAGGAGTTCAACTTGTCGGCTCAGGTTGCAGCTCTGGGATTGCCCACGACCGCGATGCTCGAGATTGTGCGCGTCGGAGGGGATTACGGCATTCTGATGGAACGCATCAAGGACAAAAAGTCCATCTTCCGAATCTGCCATGACCAGCCGGACCGTATCGGCGAGATGGCAGAACTGTTCTGCTCCCTGTTTAAGCATTTGAGCTCCACGCCATGCAACACCTCATTCTTCCCAAGCAGGAAGCAGACGGCTCTCATTGGGCTGGAGAAAACTGCGTTTGCCGGCCGGAAAACCAAAGCCATGCTGCGGGAGTTCATCGATTCCGTTCCCGATTCCACCGGTTGCCTGCACGGAGACTTACAGGCGGGCAATGTGATTGTCGCCGACGGAGTTCCCTATTGGATAGATCTTGGCCGCTTTGCCTGGGGCGACCCCATGTTTGACATCGGACATCTCTATCTCTCCTGCGTCGTTTACTCAAAGATGAAGCAGGCCCGGGATATCTTCCATTTGACCCGCGAGCAGTTGCTGCAATTCTGGGACTGCTTTGCAAAGGCGTACACCGGGCGAGATGACCATTCGGAGTTTGATCTGCAGGCTGCCCGTTTTGCGGCGGTGGACATGGTAGTGAGGACCTCCTATCAGAAGCCCTCCTTCGCCGAGAATATCTTTTTCCGCATCATACAGGGTACGCTGCTGAAATTCTTTGCATAACCTGCGTTCCAGTAGCACTCGTCGTTATCCGACTATATATTTCCCGATTTTCGGAATCTTCTGGACCAGTACGCATAGTACGGCCGTAGCAGCGAAGGTGATGAGTGCGGTGGAAAGCACTTCCACGGGCGTAGTCCAAACTCCGAGAAGCCCCTCGGGCCCGCGTTTAAGCAGGCTGCAGATCCATGTCAGTACGTTGCTGAGAATCAGCATGTGGCAGAGATACATTCCGTAGCTGGCCTTGGATACGGGGAGAATCACTTTTTGGTAGAACGGACCTGCGCAGTTAATCTTCCTGATTATCAGTATCCAGGCGATTGTCATCAAGGCCAGTCCCAGGGTGTCGTTGAACCAGGTGGTCTCCCAGATGGCAGCATAGCCGACCGGGCCCGACACCGGGAAGGAGTCGCCGGCATCGGCCAGGACGCGCGTATAGAATCCATGTGCGCCGATGAAGAATCCTGCTGCAAACAGGGGGAGCGCAATGGCAAGCGTCTTCGCCCAGGACAGCGGCTTTACGAACTTTCGGAAATACAGTCCAAGCAGCAGATATCCAATAAACCCGCTGATGTAGTAGAATGTGCCGTAACTGTTCCAGCTGGCCTCGCCCCAAAGGGGATACTTGGCCAGATTTGGTATTCCCGAGGGGCCGTAGATTACCTGCGCGGGACCGCCTGCCCACTGACGGATATATGGTATGATGGTGGAAAACAGCCAGATACCGAGGAACAGCAGCAATTCCTTCTTGCCGACCTTCTCGGCCCAAGGGGAGAGAAGCGGCATGATGAGGTAAACGCCGAGCAGCATATACACGAACCAGAGGTGTCCGGCCGAATAGTTGAAGTTGAGGGCCAGGTCCTTGAGGTTCTGGACCGGGTCGCCCCAAACAAAGGCATATACCAGAGACCAGACCACCAGAGGAATGAGGACTCGGACGAGCCTCCTGCGGAAAAACTCACCGGTAGGGTAGTGCACCGGAAACTGCAGATAACTGGAGGCCACGACGAAAAGCGGCACGCAGGCGCGGGTGAAAGTATTCAGCAGGGTTACCCAGACGGCGTCGGATTTGGTCATTATCAGGGTGCCGCCGTCTCCAAAGTAAAATCCTTCGCAGCAATGCGTCATCATGACGAACAGACAGGCTATAATCCTTAGCCAGTCTATCCATATTTCCCTTTCTTTATTCATTTCGAAATCGTTTCAAGCAGCGTCAGTCCGCTTCGCTCGCCGGCCACGTACCTCGTTTCTTTGTCGGAGCCTTTCCGGAGAAAGCGGTCAAGGTACAGAGGCCGGCCTTTCTGGAACTGAATGCACTGGAAGCTGTCTCCGGGGCGCAGACTGGAGTTTTCGGAAGAAATGACTTCAAACCGGTAAGCGTCAAGGTAACGGAGCGTAACGATGCGGTCCGGCAGCCATCCCACCTTCAGGCATACACCGGGGACGAGCTTCTGGGCAAGAATGCCGTCGGAGGCAAACTCCTCTGATTCTACCGTGGAAGCGGCTTTTAAAGAGTCAAGGAAACCTTCCCATGAAGCAGAGCCCACATACCGGGAAAGCACGTCCAGCGTGCGGAGGGAAACAGAATCGGCTCCGCGGGTCGAATATCCCCACAGGCGCTCCAGGGTGCTTTCCGAGACATGCTCGCTGAGGACATTTCCTATAAGGTCGCTCAGGGCGATGAAAGCGTTGTGCGTTTTCAGCGACAGCCCGCTAACCGCCTCCACGCGAGAACGTAGAGTGCTTATCGAAGGGATATTAACAGAAACTGACATGTCAGGCAAAGATAAAAAATAATATCTTTGCAATGAAATGTCTTTTAGTGTCTATTATGGAAAGCGAAACCCTGCGTGAAGTCAGCTCCGGTCTGGAATACGAGAATCAGTATGCAATCTTGTCAACCATAAGGGCCGGCAGGTTATACCTTGCCGAGAAGGCCGGGAAGCGCTTCATTCTCAAGACTTCTGACGGAAGTGCGAAAGGCCTTGATATGCTCAAGCGGGAGTATGAACTGTCCATCGGGCTTTCGCATCCCGGGCTGGCATACGTTTTTACGTACGAAGAGCAGTCACCGGTGGGGCCGTGCCTCGTCCAGGAATACGTGGACGGGGAAACGCTTCAGGAGTGGCTTTCGCACAATCCTGGAGCGAAAGAGCGCGGGCGGATAGTATCGGAGCTGCTTTCAGTTACGGCATATCTCCATCAGAAGGGTGTTATCCACAATGACTTGAAGCCGGAAAACATTCTGATCGGCAGAAGCGGAGGAGCCCTTAAACTAATCGACCTTGGCTTTGCCGACAGTGACGCTTTCTCTCAAAAAGCCCTTGGCGGCACTCGCTCATACGCATCTCCCGAACTGCTCTCCGGACGCCGGACCGATGCCAGAAGCGATGTATGGTCTGTCGGACAGATTCTTCAAGACATCTATCCCCGCAGCCATAAATGCATCATCCGGCATTGCCTCCAACAAGACCCGGCCAGGCGTTTTGCCAACGCTGGCGAAGTAAAGAAGGCCTGGGGGCGGCGCTTGTTGCCGCTTTGGTGTGCCTCGGCCGCGACGGCAGTCATAGCTCTCGGATGTCTGCTGTATGGATATTTGGGAACGCTAAAGGAGTTTGCCGTCATGAGAGACGCAGAAACGGCCCGGACCGAAGCGCTTGCCGCTGCCAAGGCGGAGGTCGATGCCTGGTACGACACAGAGGTTCCCGCCTTCCTTGATGCGCTTTCCAAGGCCAAAGACCAGTCCGAAGTCAATGCCGCCTGGATTGCCTTAGTGGAAAAGACATCCATTATCAACACCGATCTTCCCGCACGTACCCCCGAAGACGTGCGTCCTGCGCTTCGCGATTATGTCTTTAACCGCTACAACACCACCTTCCCTGCGCTCCAGGATTCTTTGACCAAAAGGATGCTGGAAGTAAATGTCATTAAATGACAACTGTAATAAAGCCTTCCACATATCACAGGTTTTCTCTGAGTAAGCAGTATCTGGTCTCGAATTGGATTGACTATTCAACAATGAAGGATTCTGTAACAAACGTATTAAATACATTTAAGTTTTTGACGCTTAGCATATAAACATCCGAATCGCCACCAGCACCTTCATCGACCTCCTCTCCGATTGGGCCTTCAAGCACGTCTTCGGACACAACGAACAGAACCTGATGCTCCTCCTTAACGACATCCTGCCGGAAGAAATCGTGCACATAGACTATGACCCCAACGAAATTGACCTCTGGAAAGGTGACGACAAGAAGGTCATTATGGATGTGCTCTGCCACACCGCCGACGGGAGGAAGATAATCGTAGAGATGCAACGTGCCGACAAGGAGTTCCTCCGCAACAGGCTCCTCTATTACGGGGCGTCGATGATTCATACCCAACTGCATAAGGGGGATTCCTACGGCAATCTGATGCCCGTTTACGTTATCTGCTTTATGAACTTCAAGTTACAGCACGACATCGACAAGCTGATTTACACTTACCAGTTGCGGGAAACAACCGGGGACGGATATACGCGCAGAAGCCTCCTTAACCTCTACCTGTGTGAACTCCCTCGTTTTGCGGGAGAGCCCGGCAAGGCCGCGACTCCCGTCGAAGTTTGGTTTGATATTCTGCAAAATATGAGTAATTTTGCCAGCAGGCCGGAGCGGTACGGCAGCAAGTACGACGCGATTTTCGAGTCCAGCCTGCAGTCACCCATTCCCGACCAGGACAAACTTCAATACTTCCGCTCTATGTTCGACAACGACGTCCGCTCTTACCTCACCGACGAAGACCGTCAGGAGATCGCCCAGGAATACTACGCCAAAGGAGCCCAGGCCGGCTTCGAGAAGGGTGTCGAGCAAGTCGCCTTAAAAATGAAGGCCGAGCGCATCCCAGACGCTACTATCGCCGCCGTGACAGGACTGTCCCCCGAGACAATTCAAGCACTGAAATAAACGGGGACCTCAATTTCAGCCACCATGAGACAATACTTAACTCTTCTTGGAATTGTGCTGCCTTGCGCTCTGCTGGCTCAGCAGAATATCGGCAGACAACAGCAGCAGATAACCTCTCCTGAGGTACATCCCGACAATACGGTAACTTTCCGTGTCCTTGCACCGAAAGCCATGAAGGTTGCGGTGCTGGGCGACTGGATCGACGGATACGCCGAACTCAAAGAAATCGACGGCGTATGGCAGGCGTCCGTAGGCCCGCTTCCCTCGGAACTGTACACCTACCGCATAATCATCGACGGCATCATCGGGCTCGACCCGTCAAATCCTTTTGTAAAACGTGATGTAGGCACTCAGTTCAGCTACTTTTACATCGGAGGCGGAGTCGCCGACTATTATCAGGTTCACGACGTGCCTCATGGCAGCGTAGTCCAGACCTGGTACCACTCGGATGCCGTAAACGCTGACCGCAGGTTAAGTGTGTATCTGCCACCGACTTACGATGGGAAGAAGAAGTTCCCGGTGCTGTACCTCCTGCATGGCAGCGGAGGCGACGAGACAGCATGGCTGGAACTGGGATGCGTGCCGCGCATTATGGACAACCTCATCGCCAAGGGCGAGGCCGTACCTATGATAGTCGTTATGCCCAACGGCAATATCGGCGCCGTGGCGGCTCCCGGCGAGACCCCTGCGAACCTCGGCTTCCGTCCGGTCATGTCCAACGAGATACCGTCCAATTACAAGAACGGCACCTTTGAGGCTTCTTTCCAGGAAATCATCAAGTTTACCGAGGGCAACTTCAAGGCTGCATCCGGAAAGAAGAACCGCGCCGTGGCGGGTCTCTCCATGGGCGGCTTCCATTCCCTGTATATCGCCCTGAACCATCCTCGCACATTCGATTACGTAGGACTGTTTTCTGCCGGTCTCGTGCCTCAGTTCGCCGGAGACAACCCCGTATATGAAAAGCTTGACGCCAAGCTCAAAGCATTGGACGTCAAGCTTTTCCGGATTGCTATCGGCAAGGAGGACTTTCTGTATGAAGTCAATAAGGACTTTCGTGGCAGGCTGGACGGCCTTGGTGTACCTTATGAGTATCTGGAATCAGAAAGAGGGCATCTGTGGTGTAACTGGCGGCAGTATCTGCTGCAGTTCGCTCCCCGCCTTTTTAAGTAAACCATCGCCTCTGCGTAGGGGTCGATGTGATGCCTGATTGTCAGTAGGAGCGCCTCAGGACAAATTTCTCGGCCCTGCTGCCTTCCGCTATATCTGCTGCGTAGAATTCTCTTCTCGGATTCTCGTCCTTCAGTTTCATGCCGGTGAACCATGCCATACCGATTTTGACTGCCGGTACGTCAATATAATTCACGTCGGTAAAAGTGCCCCGGCCTCCGGCTGCCTGCAGAAGAAGCACCGCTTCAGATTTACAGTGCAGAGGGATGTTACCATCGTATTTATGTACGTCCGGGAGGTAGAATATCTCCGGGGTGGTGACCTCTATGCTATAGATTTCATCATCGGCGAATCCTGCGCAGGCCACCTGCGTCCCATTGCTGCTGAATATGAGTTCGGTAATTTCAAAATCTTCCTCGGGTCCCTCTTCTACCGATGTCTTAACCTCTGTCTTGTCATATATTCCGGCCATGGATGCAGGTACGGCGGATGCTTTTCCAAACAGCTTTACGTCTCCGAATCCCTTTGGATTATAGGATGCTCCCTTACAATTGAGGATGTGCGAATTAAAATCATTCTCGGAGAGCAGCTCAATACTTGTCATAGAAGACAAGGTCTTGTCTGAAGCGATGCACCATTCCTTTGCACCTTCGTGTGAGAAACGAATTGTGACAGAGATCTTTCCGTCGGATACAGGAGCTTTGCCAGCATAAACCGGCAGTCCGTCCTTGTCTCTGCAGATGTATCCCAATACTGAAGCATCTGTCGTGATTTCCGAGGAAAGGAGAGCGTAAGGAACTGCCGAAGAACGTCCGACATTCCCGGAGACTTCGGAAACAGTAAACGGCGTTTCTACCTTTCCGACGGCCGGATCGCAGATGGTTTGCATTTTTTTGCCGACAGTAGCGGAAAGATGCTTTTCGATACTTTCCTTCATCTTGTTGAGGGCCTCCGATTGATCGTACTTGGGATCATCCATGTGAGCGTAGATCTCATCGAAATAAGCAATGGTGTACTGCTCGAGGCCGGCCAGGGGGGCTTTGGATGAAGATCCCTTACCTCCTGATGAGCCACAGGATACAATTGCCAGCAAGCCTGCGGCAAGTGCAATGGTGCTGATTAATTTTTTCATGATGTCATTATTAAAACTCGTCTTGTACGGTCTTGAATGCGAGAAAGACTTCTCCGGTATTGGCAGCGGGCTCAGGCCTCCGCCTTGTCTTCCTTCTTGTCCTTGAGGCTCTCTATTTTTTCCTTGACTTCAGCAAGGGCTTCCTTGGCCTTTGGCGCAGCCTTGTCGTAGAGGTTCTTGGCGCTCTCCTTTACCTCATCGGCCATTTCGCTGAGCTTTTCACCTGCCTTGCCGGCAACGTACTTGATTTTTTCGTCGAGCGTGACTTTTCCGTCTCCGTTGAGATCTCTGGGATCATTGATGTTTTCTACTTCCATAATACGTTATTTTTATGTTTCCGAAAGATAAGAAAAAACTGCATAAGTTCGAAAAAAGTAAAAACGCGCCTCCGGCGAGCAACTGATTATCCTTGCTCGCAGACGAAGCGGAAGAACGGCTCTATCTCGCGTCGCGAGCCGAAGCGCGCGATGAAAACCTGGTTGCCCAGGGCGTCCGACAGGGCGTCGGGCATGCGTCGGCACATGCATATCGAGTCGCCGTAGCGGGAAAGGACCTCGTCGTGGGAGTGGACGTAGCTGTGTGAATCCCGGCGGCTTGCATAAGCGCACCAATACTGTTCACCAGCGCCCTTGCGCCTCTGGTCGAAGGCCACCATGTCGGCCCATATCTGATAGACGTCGGTGCTGTGGGCGAAATTCATCATGTCGGGGGTATAGCCTCCTGCGGGGCGCATGTTGACCTCAAGCCCCACAAAATCGCCTTTCTTCCCGAGTCCCTCGCGGTCGCGGTCGAGCTTGAAGAACTCCAGATGCACGAATCGGCTTGTAATGCCGAAGGCCTTGACCGTGCGCCTTCCTATGCGGGACAGTGCTGCGGGAACGTCGCGCTCTATGTAGTAGCAGCTGTCGAGATTTCCGTGCACGATATCCATGATGGGCGTAGGATACACACCCATGGACTCAAAAAGGGGTTCTCCCTTGGAGTCGTAGATGGCGTCGTACGATGTGAGCAGCCCGGTTATGAACTCTTCGACCACGAAAGCGCCGTAATCGGAGGCGTGCACATCGAACCAGTAGCGAAGTTGCTCCTCGCTGCAGATTTTGCTTGTGCCGCTGGCTCCTACGCCGTTATCGGGCTTGGCAATGATGGGGTATCCGGTCTTGCGGGCAAATGCCAGTACGGCTTTAAGTCCCTCTGAGGCTTTGATTTGGCGGGCCGTGGGGATGCCGCCGGCCGCATACGCTTTCTTCATCTCCGACTTCTCCTTGATGAGCGAGATGCGGTCGGTATGAATGCCGCTGGGCACGTTGAAGTCGGTGCGCAGGCGCGCGTCCTGCTCGAGCCAGTATTCGTTGTTTGACTCAATCCAGTCGATGCGTCCGTAGCGGTGGGCGAACCATGCTACGGCGCGATAGACTTCGTCATAATCTTCCAGGTTGCGTACCTGATAATAGTCGGTGAGTGCCTCGCGAAGCTCCTGAGTGAGTTCGCCTGCAGGCGCGTCCGCAATACCCAGCACATTTGCACCGTTGGCCCTGAGGCCTGCGCAGAAATGGCTGTAGGTCTGCGGGAAATGGGGGGAAATGAAAACTACGTTCATAAAGGTATACACTTGATTTTCACTACATATTTGACGCATGCGGCCGTTGGAAATCTCCCATGCGGTGCCGTGCAGCCGGGCCCTTCCGTCTTTCTGGATTATGTATCCGCCGTCGGGGAAGGTGTAGAATGAATGGTTCCAGCTGTCGGGGAAGACAACGTCTTCAAAGAGCCTCCGGCCGTCGATTATCGAGTCCCTTACCTGATGATAGTGCGGGACGATCTGTATTTCTGTAAGTCCCAGGCCGGACAGCCAGCGCCGGTACTGCGGATCCGTGGCTTCTCCGGGCATCTCGGGGTGGGAGTAAACTCGTCCGGCGCAATTCATGCTGCCGGCGCTGCAGCCCATTACCAGGCCGTCGAAGCTCGTCAGGAGCCCTTTGAGTCCGATTTCGTGGATGAAGCGGTTCTGGGTGGGAACGTGCCCTCCGCACAGGACAATCCAGTCGGCCTTGCGTACCAGAAGGGGAGCCTGGGCGGCGTTGCGACGGTCGAGCATAATGATTTCCGCCGGCTCGATGCCGGAATTGACCACGCAACGGGTCATGCCCTCCAACACGCTGTCCGTAAAGGCCATGTCGTCGGGTGCGGCGCTCACCATCAAAACTCTGAGGCCACCGTCAGCACGCCCCGGACGCCTGCAGGCAAGTCCGAGTTCGGATTTGACGGTGGCCAGAAAGCCATTGTCTTCTGTAAAGCGGTCTTCCCCGTATCGGGTAGGACTTCCTGTAAGGATGAGTGTCATTCTTTGACGGTAGATGCGAGGAACAGCTCCTCCATCTGGGCGTCGTCTATCTTGCTCGGCGAGTCTATCATGACGTCGCGGCCCTGGTTGTTCTTGGGGAAGGCGATGTAGTCGCGGATGGTCTCCTGACCGCCGAAGAGGGCGCACACACGGTCGAAGCCGAATGCGAGGCCTCCGTGAGGCGGGGCGCCGAACTTGAAGGCGTTGATGATGAAGCCGAACTTGTATTCCGCTTCCTCGGGGCCGATGCCCAGCACCTCGAACATCCTCTTCTGCATGTCTGCATTGTGGATACGGATGGAGCCGCCGCCGAGCTCGGTGCCGTTGAGCACGAAGTCGTATGCATTGGCGCACACCCTCTCCAGATCTTCTTTCTTGTCGGAATAGAACCACTTTTCGTGCTCCGGCTTGGGTGCGGTGAAGGGGTGGTGCATCGCATAGAAGCGTCCGTCCTCTTCGCTCCACTCGAGCAGCGGGAAGTCCACTATCCACAGGGGAGCGAATACGTGAGGGTCACGAAGTCCGAGACGGTTGCCCATTTCGATACGCAGCACGCCCAGACGGGTCTGGGTCTTGCGCTTGTCGCCGCAAAGCAGCAGCAGAAGGTCTCCGGTGCCTGCGCCGCATGCCGCTGCGACTTCCTGCAGCTTCTCGGGGGTATAGAACTTGTCCACGCTGGACTTCACGCTTCCGTCGGCGTTGAGCTTGACGTACACGAGGCCCGCCGCTCCCACCTGGGGACGCTTGACCCATTCGGTGAGCTCGTCGAGCTGCTTGCGGGTGTATTCAGCGCAGCCGGGAACGGCGAT
>CAMNHL010000037.1:0-12105 GCA_946539455.1 uncultured Bacteroidales bacterium | reverse complement strand
TTGAGATTTCCAACACTTCTCACCCCTTCTACACCGGCAAGATGAAGATCGTCGATACCGCCGGCCGTGTTGACCAGTTCTATCAGCGTTACAAGTCCCGCAAGAAGTAATTCCTGCGTCTTAATAGGTGAAAAGACTGTCCCGCAGCGGGGCGGTCTTTTTTTTGTCGTCGATTATTCCTACTTTTGAGCAGCAGACAAAACCACATGCAAAAAAACTACTACCGGCCACCCGTGGCTGAATTCGTGCCCGTGAGCATTGAAACGATGCTTGCGCAGAGCTTTAATCCCGACAACAACACCGAATATATAGACGAAGAATATGGCGGCCTCATTTAAAATCTTGACGGCCGCATTGGCGGCCCTTGCGCTGGCATCAGCATGTACCGCGGTAAGTGTTGAAAGTGAGCGCCCCGCCGGGGAGCGCCCCCTTGTCCTTGCCATCGGCGATCCTTCGACCCGTTCGCTTCTCGCTTCCGACCAGCGAGGACACTTTGGCAGCTGGGAGAAAGGCGACCGGCTCGGAACCTTTGTCGCTTATTCCGGAGGCAACGTTACCGGATATTCTTCGGTTACGCCTGGCACGCCCGCAACCGTCACTGTCTATGGCGGTTACCGTGGATTCTACGGTGGCGAAAAGGTTTATGCATATTATCCCTACGATGCCGGCACGAAGGTAATGACAGAGGTCGGCTTCAGCATTCCGGTCAGCCAGGTGCAGTCCGGCGAAGACTTCGACTTTGACGCGATGCCCATGGTCGCCGAACCTTATACCGTTCCCGCTTCGGCAGCAGGGAGCGACAGCAAGAATTATCCCGTCAGCGGAGAAATCCGCCTTGCGAACCTTGCCGGCGTCGCCGGATTCAAGCTTTTCTCGAGCAGCAGCGAGTTCGCCGGCCAGACGGTCGTCGCCGTTTCTTTCGAAGCCGACGGAGCCATTGCCGGCAACTTTACCAAGAATATCTCTCAAGTCGATCTTTCCGATCCGTCAACCCTCTCGATATCAGGCTATACCGCATCCAGCGTCACTACTACTGTATCGTCTGCTCCGGCAATCAGGAGCACCCTTGACGAAGCGTTCACCGTATATATGGTTGTCGCACCGGGGACTTACGGCGGCACGCTTACCGTCACAACCGACAAGGCCGAATTCCGATTCCCGCTTTCCGCCAGACAGACCTTCCTGCGTTCGCAGCTTCGCACGCTGGGAGTCGATCTGGGCAGCTGCAAGGACGTCCGGAACCTCAGCACCGAGGGCGCGATAACCGTCAGCAAGACAATCAGCGAGATACTTGCTGCGATGGGGAAGGGGAGCGCCACCGGCGGAGAAGTCGTGAATCCGCTGATTCTCGACGACGTCATAAGCATCAGCACCTCCGGCACCGGCAACAACGGCAAGGTTTACGGGACGGCTCCCGATCAGAACTGGCGCCTGTACACGTCCGGAGGCGGCAACATAATCGTTTCTGCAGCAAGCGGGTACGAACTGCGGAGCGTAAGCTTTACGCACGGCAAGACTTCTACAAGCGCGTCTGATTACGTTTTCGGCGGCCCCTCTTCGGGCGTCAGCCAGAGCGTGTCGGGACGTTTTGCAGCCTTCCCCATGCAGACCGGAAACATGGCTTTGCGTGCCGTCAGCGTAACATATGTTCCGGCAGAAACAGCTCCCGAGGTCCGCACAGGCGTTGCAACGGATGTAAATCAGGTGAGCGCCGTGCTCAACGCCAGTTATTCCGACATCGACACCGGCCATGCCCCTCAGGGCAAGGGCTTCATGTGGGGCACGTCTCCTTCGGCGCTCACCGCAGAAGTCTATGACGACGAAACGCTGGTCACATCTTCCGATGGCAGCTACAGCGTTTCCCTGACAAGTCTGGCGGCATCTACGACCTACTATTATCAGGCCTTCATGACGGTCTGGACCGGCAGCGGCTACGAGACGATCTGCGGCTCTGTGATGAGCTTTACCACCGCCGCTCCTGTATCGGCGTCCGACAGGGCTTATCTGGACTGCTACGAAATGCCGTACCTGGCGCCGACGGCCAGCTCTACCGGCAAAGAGACATTCGGCTCCACAAAGTGGTATGAGTTCGACGTATCCGCAACCCGCAAAGTCATAACGCATACATTTGCAAGCTCCGGCAAGGTCGTTCGCAATTATACATCCTGCGTCGATCAGACCAAGCGCTGTCCGATCTGGGTGGCGTATGCAATGCACGACGGGGTGTATCCCAATAACGGAATCGACCGCGGTTCGTTCAATGAAAACACCAGCTACGACCCTGGCATCCCTGCATCATGGCAGTCCAGCGGCTCGACTTCCGATTACAATGGCGGTGAAGGGTATGCACGAGGTCACCTCTGTGCGTCCGCAGACCGCCGCAGCACAGAAGATGCCAATAACCAGACCTTCTATTATACGAATCAGGTTCCTCAGCGGCAGAACAGGTTCAACGACGGCGTATGGTCTTCGCTCGAAGACGCCGTCCGGAAAGCTGCACCCACTGGGCGTGATACCCTTTATGTGGTGTCCGGAGCCTTGTTCGAAGACGGCAACACCGGTGCAAGCAATGACGGAGGTACGGTGGCCCGTCCGAGCCATCTGTATAAGCTCCTGATGCTGTGTTCGTTTGACAGTTCAGGGAAAATGAGTTCGGCTAAGGGCGCTGCGTATATTTACGAAAACAAGCAGCACTACGCCAATTATTACGACCAAACTTACAAGACCACCATCGACGCCATAGAAGAGCGCGCCGGATTCGATTTCTTTGCCGCTGTCCCTGCAGAACTTCAGAGCGACGCAGAAGCCGCCTTCTCTTCTATCCTTTAATAAGCGGGCAATAAAAAAGGCAGCCTTATGGCTGCCTTGGTAGTGGGTAGGAGAATCGAACTCCTATTGCGAGATTGAGAATCTCGAGTACTAACCGTTATACGAACCCACCGGATAGGACTGCAAAGATAGTGATAATTTTTGATTCGCCAAATTTTTTTCGTTCTATCCGCTGAAATCCACTCCGGAGAATGCAAGTGAAGGTACGAGACGCGATGAACAGACGCGGAAATCGTCGCCGGCGGCTATGAGCTTGTTCCAAAGCGTCAGGAAGTTGCCTGTGATAAGCATCTCGTTTACCGGCCTCACAGGAACGCCTCCGCGCACCAGCTGCCCTGAGATTCCGTAGGAGAAATCGCCGGTGGTCATGTTGCAGTTGCCGCCGTTGAAATCGGTAACCAGTATGCCGTCGCCGCAGATGCTCATGAGTTTGTCGCGGTCGAGTCCGGGGTAAGGCCAGGGGGCTACGCGAGCGCGTATGACATCTTCAACAGTGGGGGCTATGCCCATTTTGCCGGCCATGTAAGTATTTACCGAATAGCGCTTTACTACTCCGTTTTCGATGACCGGGGCATTTGAGCATGCTACGCCCTCGCCGTCGAAAAGCTTGGAGCCGGTCTCGCCAGGGCGCAGGGGCTCATCGAGTATGGTCAGCCCTTCATGGAAAACCTTCTCGCCTTCGCTGCCGACGAGGAAGGAGTTGCCTTGCTGGATGGAATAGGCGTTGAGTGCGTTAAGCAGGGGAGAGACGACTTTCGAAGCCGCTTCCGTTGACAGAATCATATTGTACTTGCCGCTGCGGGCCGGTCGGGCACCGACTTGCGCAGCTGCCCTCCGGACAGCGGTAAGGCCGCATCCCGACGGATCGAAATCGCGCAGGAAGGGAGAGGAAGTCCACCAGTAGTCACTGTATTTCTGGCCCTTGGCGTCTTCTATCGTAACCTCTACGCCATAATCGAACGTGGTCTCGCTGTGGCGGCATTCAAGTCCCTGGCTGTCGATGACATAGGTGTCGTATTCGGTGTCGGAGTACTCTCCCTCTTCCGATATTACGTGCGCTCCTGCGCCCTCTTTTCCGCTCACGCAGGAGGCGAGTGCCGCCGCAACCCTGTCGGAGGGATTCACCTGAAGAATGGCGTCGTCGAATATTCCGCATTCGCGGCCGCTGAGGGCGGAAGTGCAGCAGCGCTCGGGCGAGGGAAGTTTGCGGAAAGGGTCGGGGGTGAGCATACGCACAGTCTCTATTGCCCTCCGGATGAAATCCTGCAGGGTAGCCTGTTCGAGTTTGTTTATGGAAAAACTGCCGAAGCGGCCGTCCACAAAAAGGGATATGCTCATGGATCGGTCGGCGCATCGGGTCACCTTGTCAACGGCTCCGTCGAGCGTCGCAACTATGTTTTCGGTGCTTTTTACCAGGCTGATGCGTACCGCCTGCGCGCCGCAGTCAAGTGCATATTGAAGACTCTGCCGTGCGAGTCCTTTTTCTTCTGTCGTAATCATTCTCCTCCTACGGTTAAATTGTTCACCAGTACACTCGGAATGCCGCAAGAAACGGCGACGCTCTGCTCTTTGCCGCAGGTCCAGGTGCCGTCGTCTATCTGCAGGTCGCCGGCTACGGCTGTGATGTCTCCAAGGGCCCTGGGACCGTTGCCGATTATGTTGATGTCTTTGATAGGCATGGTCAGGCGGCCGTTCTCTATGAGGTATCCGCGGTTCACATAGAAGGTAAAGTCGCCCTCGCCGATACGGACTTCGCCGTTTGCGAACTTA
This sequence comes from uncultured Bacteroidales bacterium, assembly GCA_946539455.1. GTDB lineage: Bacteria > Bacteroidota > Bacteroidia > Bacteroidales > UBA932 > Cryptobacteroides. The sequence goes on along the minus strand of CAMNHL010000037.1, from coordinate 7,506 downwards.
TCGACGTAGATGCCTTTCTTCACGCTTGCGATCAGGTCCTGCAGCGTGCCGTCTGCACCGCTTTCCATGTACGTGGCGCGCATGCGGGGGATGGGGTTGTAGCGGAACGATTCCCTCCGGCCGTTTCCGGTCGGCTCGACCCCGTAATAAGCAGCGCTGATGCGGTCGTGCAGATACGAAGTGAGCACGCCGTCGCGTACCATGTAGGTTTTCTGTCCGGGTACGCCCTCGTCGTCGTAACGGATCGAGCCGCGGTTGGCGGGAATGGTGCCGTCGTCGATTATGTTGATGCCGCGGGGGCATATCTGCTTGCCCATCTTGTCGCAGAACACCGACTGGCCTTTGCGGTTGAAGTCGGCTTCGAACGCATGCCCCATGGCTTCGTGGAGCAGGATTCCCGATGCTCCTGCGGCCATGACTACCGGCATGCGGCCTCCCTTGGGCCTTCGGGCGGCGAAGCTGTCGTCGAGACCTGCCACGGCCTCGCCGGCAAGCGTTTCGATGAGGGCATCGTCGAACATTTCGCTGCCGCAACGCCAGCTTCGGGATACGTTGCGCTGTTCGGTGCGGGTGCCCTGGGCGAAAATTATAGTCACGCTGACGCTGCCAAGCGGCCGGCAGTCGCTGGTGAGTTGGTCAAGGGAGTTGAACATCAGCACCTCGTCGATGGACCACGAGAGCATGGCGATTACCTTGAGGGTACGGGCCTCGCGTGCCCGTATCGCCTGCTCGAGCCGGACCAGCCAGGCGCTGAGTGCCTGCTTGTCGACCTCGGACCAGTCCTTCTGCATTGGATAGAGGTCGGAGGGAACGGGAGCGGGGGAGGCCGGGGAAACACGGCCGGCGTTGCCTCCTATCGAAGCTGCAGCGCGTGCTGCGGCAAGCAGCGAAGGCATGTCGGTGGATTCGCTGTAGGCGTATCCCGTCTTTTCTCCTGCGAGTACGCGCACGCCGCATCCGTAATCGAAGTGGAAACCGCCGGAAGCTACGGCGCCGTCCCTCAGCAGCATGTCGTTGTATATTGTCTGTTCGAAATATAGGTCGCACCAGTCGCCGCCTTTGAGACCTTCTGCGACGATGGTGCGCAGCTGGGGCAAGGTGACGCCGAACGTATCAAGACTGTCCTTCATCATTGGCCAGGGTAGTAAGCTTGTTGAATTTGTCTTCGTCCTTGATGACGAGACGGCCGCTGCTGCCTTCGGCTATCACCGAGAATGGAGGGGTGGTGTTATCGACCAGCACCCAACGGTCGCACAGCGGCATGTATGTGTTGAACAAATATTTGATTCCCACGCGGTAACGGCGTCTGAGCACGTCTTCGGGGATGTTGTGCCCGCCGTGGTTGACCCTGTCGCGGACACGTTTGATGGCAATCTCGGGAGACTGCACCCACAGGTACAGGATGGAGATGGTGTATCCGCGCTCCCGGGCCTGTTTTATAATGGATACCAGCGAGCGGGTGGCAAGCGTCGTCTCTATGCTGAAGTCGGCGCCCTGGTCGAGCAGGAACTGAATTCGCATGAGCATGAAACGGCTCGCCGACACGGATGCTGTGGACGGGTCGAAGGGAGACAGGCTCTTTGCGAACTCGTCGGAATTTACGAACTCCCGGCAATCCAGGATTTCGGGCAGCATGGTATATGAGGCGGTCGTCTTGCCGGCGCCGTTGCACCCGCAGAGTATGTACAGACGAGGCATCAGTCGCTATGGGTTACGCCGTAGCCGAACAGGGCGAAATCGCCCAGGACGGGGTCGTCTGGCCATATTTCCCGGAAACGGTCGGTTATTTCGAGAGCCGTGCGCATGTCTTTGGAGCGGCGCGACGTGAGCCCGAGGGCGCTCGCCTGGGAGTACACATGGACGTCGAGTGGTATGACAAGAGAGGCGGGGGAGCTGTTCTGCCAGACTCCCAGATCCACCTTGCCGTCGCACCTCACCAGCCAGCGGCGCATGAGGTTGATCTTCTTGTCGGGGGCATTGGGATCGTCTTTGCGACGGAAGATGATTGAACGTATCTCTTTAGCGCTGAGGGACTCGAGGCTGTCGTGCCAGGTGTACCACTCGCAGAGGCGCCGGCAAATCCCGGCGGCTTCGCTCCATTTTACGGTGCGGTGCAGGGAACTTTCGTCACTACGGTAGGCTCCTGCCATCACGTAGTCGTAAGGACGCCACTGCATCTCGTCGAAGAGGCGCTGGCAGTCACGTATTATCATCGCCCTCCGCCCCCACGCGAGGTGGGAGGCGAAGACGGCGGCGATTTCTATGTCCTGCAGCGACGCTCCACGGCGCACGAACTCCCTGGGGAAGGCGATGGGGTCTTCCTCGAAGTATTTGGGCTGGTTGTATTCCTCGGCCCACTCCTTAAGGAGCTGCAGGGTAGCGGTTTTCATCAGTCTGCGGTAGCGGCCTCGAGCCGTTTGAGCATGGAGAACATTACGATGCCGGAGATGATGCAGAGAGCCATGAGCACTGTCCAGTTGACCCACAGGGGCACGTTGTTCCAGAGCATGGAAGGTATGGAACTCAGGTAGTTGCCTATGGCGGTCGCTGCGAACCAGAGACCCATCATGAGGCCCTTGTACTTGGGAGGTGCCACCTTGGAGACGAAGGAGATACCCATGGGGGAGAGGAGCAGCTCTGCGAAGGTAAGGACCAGATATGTGCTGATGAGGTAGGTGGGCACGACAGGGTCGGGGGAAACGCCGCCTACGCTTACGAGCTCGGAGGGAGCCGGCTGGCCCTTGGATGCGGCGAGCATGATAAGGTAGCCGAGTGCCGCAACGAACATTCCGAGACCGATCTTACGGGGTGCGGAAGGCTCCTTGCCCTTGCTGGCGAGAGCCCCGAAAATGGCCATGGAGATAGGCGTAAGGGCTACTACGAAGAAGGGGTTGAACTGCTGGAACTGCTGGGGCAGGATGTGGATCTGGGGATCCATGCCTTTGTAGAGGAAGAATGCTCCGACCCACAGTGCAACTGTAACTACGCCGCTGATTGTCTTGCCTTTGGCGCTGTCGGACTGGAAGGTGGCGAAAAGCGTATATACCGAAACGGCGATGAGGGCGAGGGCCCAGATGTTGAAGCCGATCTTGAGCGGACCTTCCACGACGGTCTGGGTGTAGTCGCGGGCGAAGTAGGTGAGGGACGAGCCGTTCTGATGGAATGCCATCCAGAAGAAGATGACCACAGCGAAGACGAAGATGAGGGCGACGATGCGGTCTTTGGTCTGCTTGGGAGAGAGTTCGACAACGTTTGTTTCGCCGCTCTTCGCCTGCTTGGCGTTTACGTCGGCGTGCTTGAACCAGCTGCGGCAGCCCAGATAAATGGCGATGCTGACGATAAGGGAGATGCAGGCGACTGCGAATCCCATGTTGTAAGCGGTGGAGAGCTGGTTGATGTAGTACTGGCTGAAGGCGGTGAGGTCCATGCCCGCAATGTCTGCACCGGGCATGGCGGCCTTGAGGGCCTCGAGTCCGGAAGGATCGGCGAGGGTGCCGCCGAGGTACTGGTGGGCGAGGGCGGGGATGTCGGCCTTATAGATGAGGCCGGCCTTTGCCAGATGGCTGTTGGTCAGTGCGGTGGCTGCTGTGGGAGCGAACATGGCGCCGATGTTTATGGCCATGTAGAAGAGGCTGAATGCGGAGTCGCGCTTGGCGGAGTACTTGGGGTCGTCGTAGAGATTGCCGACCAGGACCTGCAGGTTGCCCTTGAACAGGCCGGTACCCACCGCTATGAGCAGCAGGGCGCCGATCATCAGTGTAAGGGCCAGGCCGCGGCTCGCAAAGGCGTCGGTCGGAATGGCCAGGCACAGGTAGCCGACGAACATTATGCAGACGCCGGTGATTACACATTTGCCGAAACCGATCTTGTCTGCAAGCCAGCCGCCTATTACCGGCATAAAGTAAACTGCCGCGAGGAAGATTGCATAGAACTGGCCTGCGGCAGCGGCGGAGAAGCCGAACTTAGCCTGCAGGAAGAGCAGGAAGATGGCCAGCATGGTGTAGTAGCCAAAGCGCTCGCCTGTATTTGCAAGGGCGAGGGCGAAGAGGCCTTTGGGTTGTCCTTTAAACATGTTGGTTGTAGGTTAATTATTTAATTAATAATATTTTGCTAGTTATGTTAACGGCTTCGGAGCCCGGCTCCGAGGGCGATTCATTCTTCAAAAATAGTCATTATCCCGCTAAACTTCAAGAAATTTTTTAAATTTGCGTTGTATGATTGTAGCGGAAGTCATCCTCAGGGCTATGATGCGGCTGCTCTCCTGGCTGCCGTTGCGGGTACATTATGCACTCGGACGCTTTTTGTCCTTCCTGGCAGAAAACATCTTCCGCTACCGCGTACACGACGTTACGGTAAATCTCTCCCGCAGCTTTCCCGATGCCGGATACAAGGAGCTCAAAGAGCTTCGCCACAGATTCTACATCCACCTCGGCGAGGTCGTGGCGGAGACAATCTGGTTCGGCGGACTGAGGGGCCCGGCGCGGCTCGTGCGCAGCAGGCTTGTGGAACTGCAGAATGCCGGAGTCCTCAAAGAGCTTTACGATTCGGCCCCCGGCGTCGTTGTGCTGATGTCGCATGCCGGCAACTGGGAACTCATAGGCGGCATCGCTTCCTATGTATATAATGACGACCCGGTCTGCTTCAACGAGCGCAATTTCTGCGTCGTGTACCTGCGGCAGTCGAGCCGCATGTGGGACCGCATACTTGCCGACAACCGCAAGGCGCCACTCCTCGACCCGAAGGGCTTCCCCGGTTATGTAGAGTCCCGGAGCGTCGTACGCTATGCCCTTGAGCACAAAGACGAAAAGAAGATTTACAATTTCATAACCGACCAGAGTCCTTATTTCGCGTCCGCTGCAGATCCCGAGGTTGTATTCATGAACCGCAAGTGCCGCACCATGAAGGGCGCGGCCTCCCTTGCCTGCAAACTCGGCTTTGCGGTATGCTACCTCAGCATGCGCTCCGAGGGCAGGGGACACTACAGCATGAAGTACGTTCCCATTTGCCGGGACGCTTCGGGGGTGGACGCCGCACAGATCATGCAGAGCTATTATGGCCTGCTGGAGGAGGATATCCGCCTTCAGCCCTGGAATTATCTCTGGAGCCACCGCCGCTGGAAATGACCAATAAATCCAAATATCTATGACTATCAAAGATTTACAGCCTGCAGTAGTATGGAATAATTTCTATTCCCTTACACGCTGCCCCCGTCCTTCCAAGCACGAAGAAATCGTACGCAAGTTCCTTCTCGACTGGGCCAAGGAGCATAAGATAGAGGCTTTTGCAGACGACACCGGCAACGTCATCATGCGCATACCCGCAACTCCCGGCTACGAAAACCTCAAGACGGTAGTCCTCCAGGGACATATGGACATGGTGCCCCAGAAGACCCCCGACACCGTACACGACTTCCTCACCGACCCCATCGAGACATGGGTTGACGGAGAATGGCTGCGTGCCAAGGGCACTACGCTCGGAGCCGACAACGGCCTCGGTGTCGCTCTTGCAATGGCGGTAGCCGAATCGCCGGAGGTAAAGCACGGTCCCATAGAAATCCTCGTCACCTACGACGAAGAGACCGGTATGACAGGCGCCAGCCGCCTGCGTAGCGGCGTACTCAAGGGCGACATACTCATCAACCTCGACTCCGAGAGCGAAGGCGAACTGTACGTCGGTTGCGCCGGCGGCCTTGATGCCACCGCAAGCGCGCGCTACCGCCGCAAGAAGGAACCCGCCGGCCATCTGTGCTACAGCCTCAGCGTAAAGGGCTGCCAGGGCGGTCATTCCGGCATGGACATCATCTTGTGCAGGGCCAACGCCAACAAGCTCGCCGCACGTCTGCTGCTGCCCCTGCTGGAGCGCCACGGCGTCAAGCTCATCGACCTCGAAGGCGGTTCGCTTCGCAATGCCATACCGCGTGACGCGGAGGCCACGGTGTATGTTCCTGCAGCAAAGCTCTCTGCAGCAAAGCGTACGGTGGCAAAGATTGCTGCAATCCTCAAGAACGAGTATGCAGCCACCGATCCCAATCTGGAGATATCATTCGAACCCTACGTCGAAGCTCCCGGACAGAGCTGCAATCCAGACGATTGCAAGTATGTGACCGAAGAGGCTGCGCTGCGTTTCGTGCGCTGCATCCTTGCATGCCCCGACGGAGTCGAGCGTATGTCCGATGCCATACCCGGTCTGGTCGAAACTTCCAACAACCTGGCAATGGTAAAGATACAGGGCGGCGAGTTCTATCTCAGCTGCCTTATGCGCAGTTCGGTTGACAGCGCCAAGGAAGCGCTTGCCGAGAAGTTCCGTGCGGTCTTTGCCCTTGCTGGCGTAAATGTCAAATTTACCGGAGGTTACAGCGGATGGGCTCCCAATGCGAACTCCCAGATTCTGGCTGTCATGAAGAAGGTTTACAAAGACATGTTCGGCAAGGAACCCCTCGTGATGGCGATTCACGCCGGCCTGGAGTGCGGCATACTTTCGGGCGCATATCCTCATTGGGACATGGTGTCGATGGGCCCCACCCTGCTGAGCCCCCATTCTCCCGACGAGCGTGCCTACATCCCTTCCGTACAGAAAGTTTGGGATTTCCTCAAGGAGGTTTTGGTAAACATTCCCAAAAAGTAACTATATTTGTACTTTGTCTTATGACACACTAAAACAATGGACCACGTTAAGGTAATCGAAATAAAGAAAAGTGTCTTCGCCGACAACGACCAGGACGCAGCCAATTTGCGCAAGGAGCTGAAAGAGAGGGGAGTGTACCTCCTGAACCTGATGTCCTCTCCAGGCAGCGGCAAAACCACGACACTGATTCAGACAATCAATCGCATCAAGGACAAAATCCGGGTGGCGGTCATGGAGGCCGACATCGACGGCGATGTGGACGCCATTAAGATAAAGGAAGCTACAGGCATTCCTTCCATCCAGCTCCACACCGGCGGCATGTGCCACCTCGACGCCGAAATGACGCGCCAGGGCCTCGACAATGTGGCACTCGACGGAGTTGACCTCGTCATCCTCGAGAATGTAGGCAATCTCGTATGTCCCGCCGAGTTTGATACAGGCGCCGTACGCAATGCCATGATCCTCTCCGTGCCCGAAGGACACGACAAGCCGCTCAAGTACCCGCTTATGTTCTCGATATGCGACGTCGTCGTAATCAACAAGACGGACGTCATGCCCTATTTCGATTTCGACCTCGAAAAATGCAAGGAATACATTCACATGCGGAATCCCAAGGCCGTCGTCCTCCCTATTTGCGCCAAGACGGGAGAGGGCGTCGATGCCTTTGCCGACTGGCTCCTTGCGCAGGTCCGCGACTGGAAACACTAAAGCACACACCAATATGCCTGAAATGTCAAAGAAGTTTGTCCCCAAGCACTTTGGCGACAAGAACCCCAACCCTAAACTCATAAAGTTCGTCCGTCACGTAACCGACCGTATCCCCGGCAAGATCAAGATGACGACCGAAGCCCCCGAATACTGGGGCCTTGCCTGCATCTTCGA
>CAMNHL010000036.1:0-13634 GCA_946539455.1 uncultured Bacteroidales bacterium | reverse complement strand
AGATGTTCAAAGAGGGTCGTACCCCTCTGCACACCTTCCGCGCAGACATCGACTACGCTCTTGCAGTAGCCAACACCAAGGTCGGTACCCTCGGTATCAAGGTGTGGATTTGCAACGGTGAGAAATATGGCCGTCAGGATCTTACTCCTGCCGCCCTCGCTGCAGCAAACGCACAGGCCGCCGGCGCTCCTCGCGGAGACCGCCGTGGTGGTGACCGTCGTGGCCGTGGCGACCGCCGTGGCGGACGTCGCGACGAGAGGAGGTAATACTCTTACACTCATTATAAAAACTGCCGAGGCGTTTGCCCCGGCAGTTTTTTTTACTCTATGATGGTACAGGCTTGCTAAAAAACAATCAGGCGGGAGCCGTCGGGCTCGACGGAGATGCGGACTTTGAGTGTCTCTTCCGGCAGCAGGGGTTCTATGTTCTCTGGCCACTCCATAAGGCACAGCGCACCGCTGTCGAGATAGTCGTACAGACCTATGTCGAGTGCTTCCTGCGGAGTATCAATTCTGTAAAAATCAAAATGATACAAAGGTTCCCCGGCTGCCGTGCGATATTCGTTGACAATAGCGAACGTCGGAGAACTGACGGCATCTTCGCGGACTCCGAGAGCCTTGCAGACAGCGGTAGTGAAAGTAGTCTTTCCGGCACCCATCGGCGCATAGAACGCAACAAGGCGGCTGTCGCCTATCGCCTCGAGAAACTCGCGGGCGGCACGGTCGAGATCATAAAGGGATTCTATTCTGATTGTAGTCATAAGGCATTCTTTACAGCACGGTTGATAAATTCATTGAGGCTTATGCCCAGGCTTGCGGCGCGTGCTGCCGCTTCGCAGTGAAGGTCAGAAGCCAAACGTACCAGCAGTTTACCGCTGTAAGGCTTTTCCGGCTCTGTTCCGTCAAGACGACATGCTTCCAGATATGAATCAACACCGTCTTTGAAATCTTTCTCCAGTTCGTCTATAGAACGACCTTCAAAAAGAATACAGTTTTTTCTTAGTCCGAGAACTTCTCCAACGAAACAATTATCGTGTTGAGAGTATTCAATACTGGCGGTATAGCCTTTATAGTTCAACGTTCCCATATCACATCAAGCCATTAAGTTTCAGAAACTTATATATATTATACAACGTTTTCTCCTTTATTATGCTCCCAGGATGAGGCTTATGCATATCTATCTTGTCATGGCCATTCTTGAACCTGATACGCGAACCTGATGTCGCACCTCTATTATCCAATTCATAGCCCATATATCCAAGCAGCGTAACCAGCTCATCAAAAGTAAAATCGGAAGGCAAGCGCTTAAAACGCTCGATCAACTTGTCTTTCTTACTCATCGCAAAGATACTAAAAATAGTACTACAAACAAATCTTGTCAACGCACAGCGCCCATTCTGTCCAGGAAACGGTATCCTGCCGCCTCGGAAAGATGCGACGGAAGGATTTCCGGGCAGCCGGCAAGATCTGCGATGGTACGCGAAACCCTGATGATACGGAAATAGGCCCTCATCGACAGTCCCAGTCTGTCCATCAGTTTTACCAGTACCTCCTGACACTCTGCGCTTAGCGGGCAGAAACGTTCGATGAGCTTGTTTGTCATTTCTGAGTTGGTCTGTATGCCGGCACCTGCGAACCGCAGCCGCTGCTCCTCGCGCGCCCTGAGCACACGTGCCGCGACGGCAGCGCTCGATTCGGCTTTCGCCGCACCAAGGATAGCATGCCCCGGAACCGGCGAGACGGTCACCTGCAGGTCTATCCTGTCCATTATGGGACCGCTCAGCCGCCCCATATAGGCAAGACGTTGTCCGACTGTGCACGTACACCTGTCCCCCACTCCCCAGTACCCGCAGGGGCAAGGATTGGACGCCGCGACCAGCATGAACGAAGCCGGATATTCGACTTTCGCCTTGAGGCGTGAAATGACTACTTTCCTGTCTTCGATCGGCCCTCTGAGGGCTTCCATGACACTCTTGGGCATGAGGCTCATCTCGTCCAGGAAAAGCACTCCGTTCTGAGCGAGACTGATTTCGCCGGGAACGATACCGTCTCCGGCTCCCCCGCCGACTATTGCCGCAAGCGATGCCGAATAATGCGGCGCCCGGAAAGGCCTGCGGTCCATAAGTCCGTAACGCAGGCTACCCTTGCCGGCGATGCTGTATATCTTCGACGTCACGAGGCTCTCTTCCATGGTCATAGGAGGCAGGATGCCGGCAAGGGCCTTGGCAAGCGAACTTTTGCCCGAGCCGGGAGCCCCGACCATAATGATGTTGTGCCCTCCCGCGGCAGCTATCTCCATCCCCCTTTTCGCTCCCTCCTGTCCGACGATGTCGGCAAAATCCATATATCCCTCACGCTTGCGTGGAGACGTCACTTTTCGATACTCAGGGCTGTTCCAGGCCAGCAGTCCGCTGCAATCCTCGATACCCTCGAGAATGCGTACTACGTCCTTCAGAGAGCGCACTCCATAAACAGGCTTGTCGCGCAGCCGGGCGGCTTCGAGCGCGGAAGGCAGCGGAAGCACGATTCCGTCGTAGTCGCCCTTGCGGGCAAGGTCGGTAAAGGAAAGGGCTCCCGGAATCTCGCGCACACTGCCGTCAAGTCCAAGCTCGCCCATCATCATCAGACGTCCCGCAAGAGGCAGGTTCTTCTGCTCGGAAGCGGCGATTATGCCCACCGCGATGGGCAGGTCGTACCCGCTTCCGTTCTTGTGCACGTCGGCAGGTGCAAGGTTTATGACTATCCGTTTGCCCGGGATTCTGTATCCGAGGGACTGCAGCGCCGTCATGGTGCGAAGCAGGCTCTCCTTCACCGCAACGTCCGCGAGACCGACGAGGTGGATGCCTATACCCTTGTCTATGTTGACCTCGACAGTTACAGGTACGGCGTCGATACCGATGCACTTGGCTGAATATATTCTGATCAGCATATCAGTAAGTTATTTGGATTCCGGATATGAAACCGTTGACCGGATACTCGGTACGCTTGCCTCGAAAGATTGTAAAAGGCTTCCCGGCGCCGCTGCGGGGAGTAAGGGCGACAGCCACCGAGCCGTCGGCAGCGCAGGCGCAACTGCCGCTGAGGAAAAGGCAATCCTGCACGCCAAGGGCCCCAAGGTCGAGTGGAAGGCACGAAGTGCCGTCGAAATACAGGAAAGCGGGGCTGCCGTGGATTCTGGTCAAGCGCCCGTCGGCAAAAACCGCATGATAAGAAGTATGCCAGGTCATGTCGTCGCACAAACCGGCCACAGCGGCTTCTCCGGACAATTTTATAATGCCGGCATCTTTCCAGAAGATATACAGTTTCTGAGTAAAGTTATACATCGAATCTCCCGCCCGCAGAAACGAAGCCCCATAGAAATTATACAAGACCAGCTGGCGGGAATCTATTATCTTGGCATCCAGCACATTCCATTCTTTCCTGCCTACCGCGGCGCTCACCTCTCCGTCGCATACGAAACATACGCTTCCCTTTTCCCGGAAGGCAAAGCAAACCTTTCCGCAGTCAAGGTACAAAGCCCCTCCGGGACCGTAGGTCTGGACTCCGAAGCCTCCTAAAGGGATGGCGTCCTGCCTGCGGAACAATTCTACCCCGTTGCAGCGGAAAACGAGCGCGCCGCCTTGGGTCAGGCCCAAAGAATACAGTTCGCCCCCTTGCATGAGCAGTCCGCACACGCGTTCGCATTCCGTCCAGTGGACGAGACGGGACGCACCCTTGCCGACAAAGGTCCCGCGGCTGTCTGAAAACACGGTAAAAAGCTCTCCGTCAATGATATGATGCTCATCCAGACTGGCACTTGCCTCTGTGCCGGGCCCTGCAGGGACGGCCAGCACTTCCTCTCCTTCGCAATAGAGCCGGAGGCGGCAGGATACGTTTCCGAAGGAACTGTCCCTGCGCCAGTCGTATGATTCCGGAAAATCTACAGCAGAGACAAGCAGAAGCGTATCGGGTCTCCCCGGCTCGTGCAGATGAAGGGTGTCGCTCAACCTTCGGTCTTCTGTCCGCGGGCTGCCGAATGAGAATGGCGGATCTATGAAGGAGATGCACGAACTTAAGAAAAAGGACACTATGAGAAAAACAAACGAACTTGCGGCAACTCCGCGGGCAGAAGATGAAGAATTCATAGCGATGACGTTTTGTGCAAAGAAAAGCAATATTTCTCAGAATCTGCCATTTACGGCCGGTCATCCGTCACAAGTTTACAATTCTTTAAGCCTTGCTTCCGTACCCCCGGCCACCTCCCCGGACAGAATAATTATTTTTTAGTATATTTGTTATCCGAAACACAACCTAAAACCAGAGTTATGTCTAATTATTTTCACCAGATGATTCCGGCCGAGGAGCTTGCACGCCTGCCGTACATGCCCACCGTTGGAGAATTTGTAGAATGGCTCGAGAAGACATATCCGGACAGCCCGGCCCTTTCCGACCAGACCAACACAATCACTTATAAAGAGTTATGCGAGAGGGTCGCACGCCGCCGCGCATTCATCGAAAGCCTAGGCCTTCCCAAAGGTTCGCATATAGCGATATTCGACCGCAACAGCCAGGATGCCATTGAGCTTTTCCTCGCAGTCACGTCTGCTGGATACGTTGCCATGAACTTCCCGCCCAGCCTCCCCGCCCCCGCTGTCGCAGGCTCATGCGCCAAGTTCGACATAGCAGCAATATTCGTCCGTGACGAATTCGCACCTCTGTGCGAAGGGCTTCAGGGCGTAAAGGTCCTGCCCGCCGGCAGCATCGCCGACAGCAAGGCTCCCGTCACCATCCCCGACAAGGAGCAGCCCGCAGCCATCTTCTTCACCGGAGGCACCACCGGCGCACCCAAGGGCGCAGTCCTAAGTCACAGGGCACTCATGCGCGGCGCATACAACGCCATCTTCAAACCCGGCAAGGTCATCGGTGTGCATCGCTACATCGCAATACTGCCTCTGAGCCACGTCTTCGGCCTCATCGCCGGCACGCTCGGATGCTTCTACACCGGCAACCTCCTCTTCACCTGCGAGGACATGAAGGGCACCATCGGCAAACTGCCGGTCATCAAACCCACACTGCTCGTCATCGTTCCCGGTATCTGCGACATTCTCGCCGGACTCGTCAAGATGTACGGCCCTCAGTTCCTGGGAGGAAACCTGCGTATGATTATCAGCGGCGCAGCCAACGTACCTCCGCGCCTGGTTGACATATTCACCAAACTCGGCGTCGAATTCTGCTTCGGCTATGGCCTCACCGAGGGAGCCAACCTCACTTCGGCCAACGCCGACGCCGTACAGAAGCCCACGTCCATCGGCAAAATCTACCCCGGTCAAGAGACCAAGGTGGTCGATGGCGAACTCTGGATCAAGGGTGACAACATCTTCTCCGGCTACTATAAGGATCCCGTCCGGACTGCTGAGTGCATGACCCCCGACGGCTGGTTCCGCACCGGAGACCTTGTGCGCTTCGACGATGAAGGCTTCCTGTACATCATCGGCCGCATCAAGAATCTCATCATCCTCTCCAACGGCGAAAACGTCAGCCCCGAGAGCCTCGAAGAGCCCTTCTACGCAGATCCTTGCGTACGCGACGCCATGGTAAAGGAAGACACGCTCAACGGCGCCCCCTGCATCGCAGTGGAAATCCTTCCCTTCATGCCCGCATTCGACGGCAAGCCGTTCGAAGAGATCCAGGCCTACATGAACGCACTCGTGGACAAGGTCAACGCCACCCTGCCCTCCACCCATCGCATTTCCAAGGTAACGGTACGCACCGAGGACTTCAAGCGTACCGGCAGCATGAAAGTATCCCGCGTATGACAAAGGAAACGATAATGGCCGATCTCAAGGAGATCCTCACCGTCATGCGTCCCAACACCGACCTTGGCGAAGTGACGCTGGAAACCGAACTGGTACGCGGACTCGGCATCGATTCGCTTACCATGATGCTTCTCACGCTTGCAATCGAAGACAAGTACAAAATCCGCTTCCCCGACATGCAGCAGCCGCCGCGCACAGTCGATGACGTCTGCCAGATTGTCCTTCAGGCAGTCGGAGATTAGACCTCGCGTACGTAACTGCGGCGTCTCATATATGGCTTAGGGTCATATTCGCCGAAGAGAGTCTGCACCTTCACGTTGTCCTCGAGCTGGGGATTCAGGAGCATGCGCTTGACTCCAAGTCGTATGCAGTTCTCGTGAAGATACTTGAACATTAGCACATTGGCGCCTTTCCCCTGATACTCGGGAAGGGTGCCGATGAGCAGTGCTTCGATTGTGTCGTTGTGCTTGAGGGCCTTGAGGACAGGTATGAAGCCGAAGGGAAACAGGCGTCCGCGGGCCTTGCGTACGGCACGGGAGATTGAAGGCATGGTGATGCAGAAGCCGACAAGCTTGCCCTCCTCGTTTGTCACAAGCGCCAGGAAGTCCTTGTTGAGGATGGGGACATACTGCTTTACATAGCCTTCTATCTGCTCCTCCGAGAGCTTGGAATACTCATACAGCGGCGCGAAGGCATCGTTGAGCACGTGGAACATTTCGCGTCCGTAGCGGAGCATCTCGCGGCTGTTGCGGGGCTCCACGATACGCAGGCCGAAACGTTTTTCCACCAGCGGTGCGTACTGGAACATGGCCGGCAGCTTGTCGGACAGCTCGATCACGCGCTGCGTCCAGTCGGCATCCTTGCGGAAGCCCAGGCGCTCAAGATATTCGCCGTAATAGGGATAATTATAGATGACGGTAAAGGGACTGTCGTGCTCGAATCCCTCCACCAGAAGACCTTCGCGGTCCATGTCGGTAAAGCCCAGAGGGCCTTTTATCTTTGTGGCTCCCCTGGCCTTGCCCCATTCGAGCACAGCGTCGATGAGGGCCTTGAGGACCTCGATGTCGTCTTCAAAATCGAGCCAGCCGAAGCGTACCACTTCCTCGCCCCACTTGGCATTGGCCTTATGGTTGATGATTGCGGCGATACGGCCTACGATGCGGCCGTCTTTCCGGGCGATGTAAAGCTCCTTCTCGCAGAATTCCAGCGCCGGATTTTTGCTGGAAAGCGAGTTTATCTCATCGCTTTCGAACGGCGGCACCCATTGGGGACAGTTCTCGTAAAGGTCGAATGGGTAACGGATGAATGCAAGCAGGGCGCTGCGGCCAGCTACTGGTTCAATGGTAATAGTGTTCATTCAGGTATGCTTTTGTCGTCGCCAGCCTCACCGGAAGCCCAGTCAAGCATTTGCGAGAAGGTATCGGTCAGGCGGTCGGCGAGATCGTTTTCGTTGTATTTGCGGAAGACGTCTGCAAGGTAGTAAATGTAGCTGCCGCACATCTCGAATTCGTCTTTTGCGAACTCATAGAAGCCAAGGTAGAAGCGGGAGCTGACCAGCAGTTCGGCAGCAAAGTTGGTGCCCAGTTCGCGTGCTTTGGTCTGCATGCCCAGCTTGTAGCAGTCGTCGATGATGTTCATCACCAGATAGTCGTTGGAGCCCATTCCCAGGGGGATGGTTTCCATAGGATAACGGCGCATGACCTCGAGGCAGCGGGTGATCATTTCCTCGGCGCGGGCATTTTCTCCGGCCTTGATGAAGGCGTTGGCCGCATTGAGGAACACACCCCTTACTGCCATGACTCCCAGGTTGGTATAGTAGTTCTGGTAGTCGATGAAGTAATTGTCGGCACTGACAGCGTCCCAGGAATACACCTGCGTCATCTTGCGATAGAGCTCATCGGTATCGACAAAACCTATATTGGTGGCCGTAATCTTGTTGCGTATGGGGATGAACTTGTAGGAGTAGCCTTCGTAGAGCAGGTAGTCCTTGATTCCTATGTTGATGTCGCCGCCCATGTTGAGCATGTTGATGGGACGGTCCCACTCGTAATTGCTCAGCAGGTCGAGCATGAAGAGTTCGGGCTTGGTTAGATAATCCTTGCCCTCGGGAATCTGGAGCACGATGCTGTCGGGAATCATGTCCTCATACTTGGCGTCCAGTATGCCGTGTGCGATGACGTTGGCCTTGTTGACGGGGACTACGATCTTGCGCGCAGCGATGTAATCGACCCTGCGGCCGCTGGACATCGGCATCTTGACGTCGGGGTGCTTGAAGAGCATGATGACGTCGGAGATGCTCGTCTCCTGGTTCCTGGTGTCGATAATGGGAATGTATTCATTGGTGCCATACAGGTACTGCTCGGGGCCGATGGACAGCTTGAGCGGTGCCGATTCGTTGCAGGCCCATTTCATCTGGTCGATGTGCCAGTCGGTGCCAAGGAGGCTGGTGTTGCAGATGCGCACATCGGTGCGTACTCCCTCCACTTCCTGGGCGTACCATACGGGGAAGGTGTCGTTGTCGCCGTGGGTGATGAGTATGCCCTGGGGACCTACGGAATCAAGGTAGTTGCGGGCAAGCTCCACCGCGGTGCGACGGCCGCTGCGGTCGTGGTCGTCCCAGTTCTGCGCCGCCATGAGAGCGGGCACGCAGAGGCAGACGGCCGTAATACCAAGCGGAAGCGCTGCACCGCCCTTGCCCTTCAACGCGCCGGACAGCCACTTGTAAAGCGCCGCCACGGCCATTCCTATCCATGCGCTGAAGAAGTAGAAGGAACCGGCGTAGGCATAGTCCCTTTCGCGCACCTGGTACGGCGGCTGATTGAGGTAGAGCACAATGGCGATTCCGGTCATGAAGAACATCAGGAAGGTCAGCCAGAAGCCCCTCTTGTCGCGGTCGAACTGGAAGAATAGTCCCAGCAGGCCAAGCAGCAGCGGCAGGAAGAAATAATGATTCTTTCCCTTGTTGTCGGCAAGCGTGGAAGGGGCGTCGCTCTGATCGCCCAGGCGTATTTCGTCGATGAATTTTACGCCGCTCTCCCAGTTGCCGTGGAATATGTTGCCGGGCGTTGGAGAGTGGATGTCATTCTGGCGCCCCACGAAGTTCCACATGAAGTAGCGCCAGTACATCCATCCCATCTGGTAATCGAAGAAGTAGTACAGATTGGCGCCCATCGTAGGCTTGCGGTCCTTGGATCCGGCGATTTTCTTGCCTCGGCCGCCAGTGTAAGCACGGTAGAACTCCTCGTAACGGCCATCGGGAGAGGCGCTCCACATACGGGGGAAGAGCATCTTGCCGGAAGCCTTGTACTTGGCGTCCACAGGTCCTTCGACCTTCTTGTACTTGCCGTCCATGGGTGCCCAGTACTTGGAAGACTTGAGGTCGTAGGGGGCGTCGTAATACTGTCCGTAGAGCAACGGAGTCGAGCCGTACTGCTCGCGGCTGAGGTACCTCACCAGCGTGAAAGCGTTGTCGGGCTGATATTCGTTGGTGGGAGTCTTGGCGCAGGAACGTATGATGTCGATGCTGAATACGCTGAAGCCAATGGTTACCATGGTAAGACACAGCAGGGCGGTGTTCAGGAACACTTTTTCCTTCTTCAGGGTGACGAACAGGCCCCAGAACATCAGTGCCAGCAAGGCTATCATGAAGAAAGCGGCGCCGCTGTTGTACGGCAGTCCAAGCACGTTGACGAAGAACAGGTCAACGTAGGCCGCGATCTTGGGAAGGTACGGGATGAACAGGAATACCAGGAAGGCCAGGATAAGCACGCCGATGGCGATTATCTTCAGGAACTCCAGTAAGGTGAACGGCTTGCCGGCGTCTCTGTAGCGGTAGTAGAACATGAACACCAGGGCGGGAATGGCCAGCAGGTTGAGCAGGTGCACCCCGATGCTGAGGCCCATGAGGAAGGCGATAAGCACTATCCAGCGAAGCGCATGGGGCTCGTCGGCCCTGTCGTACCACATGGTCATGGCCCAGAACACCGCCGCGGTGAAGAGCGACGACATGGCGTACACCTCACCTTCTACGGCAGAGAACCAGAATGTGTCGGAAAAACAGTATGCCAGAGCACCTACGAGGCCGGAGCCGATGACGGCTATGGCGCTGCCGGTGGTGGAGGGCTTGATGATGCGTTTTGTGAGCCACACTATCGTGAGGTAGAGCAGCATGATGGTAAGAGCCGAGCATATCGCGCTCAGGGCATTGACGAGCACGGCCGCGTGCATCCCGTCCCCGAACATCGTAAAGAAACGGGCAAACAGCTGGAACACAGGGTTTCCCGGCGGGTGACCCACCTCCAGTTTGTACGAAGATGCGATGAACTCACCGCAGTCCCAGAACGAAGCGCTGGGCTCTATGGTAAGCAGATATGTGACGGCGCTGACCGCAAACGCAACGAGCGCTGCGATACGATGCCAGAGAGTAAATTTCTTATCGTCCATAGCCTACAAAGTTAAGGTTTTTACTGGAAATTCGTACCTTTACAACATGAAATTCCGTTTAGCTATCCTGCTCGCCGCAGCGGCGGCCGCCGTTTCCTGTTCCACTCCTGCCGAAAGGGCCGCCCGGTCGCTTGCGGGAAGAATCGCTCCCGGATACAGCATTCGCTTCCGGGAAGTTGCCGACACCGTCGATTCCTACTCCTTCAGGACAGTTGGCAACAGACTGGAAATCAGCGGTAACAGTGCCGTAAGCATGGCTGCGGGACTGGGCCGGTACCTCCAGGACTGGTGCGCCGTGAGCGTTTCCTGGGACGCCGACGACCCCGTCTCGCTGCCTCCCGTGATGCCGCGCGTTGACAGCACTGTGAGCGCCAGGGCCCTCGTACGGGACCGGTTCTTCCTCAACTACTGCACCTTCGGCTACACCCTTCCCTGGTGGGGATGGAGAGAATGGGAGCGGCTCATAGACTGGATGGCGCTGCAGGGCATCAACCTCCCTCTCGCCACTACCGGCGAAGAGGCCGTCTGGAAGGAGGTCTGGGAGTCCTTCGGCATAGATACCAAAGACTTTTTCACGGGCCCGGCGCATCTGCCCTGGCACCGGATGAACAATATCGACGGCCTCGACGGACCGTTGCCGCAGGGCTGGCTCAGCGGGCAGAAGTCGCTGCAGAAGAAGATATTACAGCGGGAGCGCTCCCTTGGCATGCGGCCTGTCCTGCACGCCTTCTCCGGGCATGTGCCTGCGCAGCTCAAGGAGAAATTCCCCGACGCCGCGATCAGCGGTTTCGGCAGCTGGGCAGGTGAGCCGGAGGAGTATTCCTGCCACTTCCTTTCGCCGACGGACCCGCTTTACGCAGAAATACAACAGAAGTACGTAAAGGCCATCACGCACGAATTCGGCACCGACCACATCTACGGCATGGACCTTTTCAACGAGGTGCAGCCGCCGTCCTGGGACCCCGAGACGCTCTCGGACATATCCTCCAAAGCATACGAGTCCCTTGCCGCAGCGGATCCCGGTGCCGTCTGGCTCCAGATGGGGTGGATGTTCTACAACGACCGCCGGCACTGGACCCCGGAAATCATCAAGGCCTATCTCGACGCCGTACCGCAGGGAAAGGTCGTGCTACTCGACTATTACCTGGAGCACACGCCCATCTGGACCACCACCGAAAGCTTCTACGGGCAGCCTTTCATCCTCTGCTACCTGGGGAACTTCGGCGGCAACACCCGCCTCGCCGGACCTTTCCGGAAGACTTCCGAACGCATCGGGGATGCGCTCTCGCAAGGCGGAGCGAGCGGTCTGGGGTCCACTCTGGAAGGCTTCGGAGTCAACCAGTGGATGTACGAATACGTCTTCTCGAGGGCGTGGGATACGGGATGCGGCGACGAAGACTGGATTGACCGCCTCGCCGCACGCCGCAGCGGACCCCACACTGAAGGCGTCTGGCACACCCTTGCCGACAGCGTTTACGTACACGGCGCCATATCCCAAGCCCCTCTGATGGCAGGACGCCCCTGCCTGGACGGCTGGAAGAGCTGGACCGTCATACACAAACTGTGGCACCGGCCGCAGCTGGTAAGCGGAGCATGGAAGGACCTGACCAGGACTATTACGGGCCGCAGAGCTAAAGGACTCGGATGGGCGGAACGCTTCGACCTTGTGAACTTCGGCATACAGGCACTCGGGAACCTCTTTGCAGACGAGCGCGACGCTTTTACGGCGGCCCTGCGAGCCGGTAAGCTCGCCGAAGCACGGGCTGCTGCAGAGCGCATGCAACAGATGATAGATGACGCCGACCGCCTGGCCGCCTGCTGCCCGCAGTTCAGCCTTCGCCGCTGGCTCGACGGAGCTGCGGGATGGGCGGCAGACCCGTCAGAAACCGCTTATTACCAGCGGAATGCACGACATCTCGTAACTACCTGGGGCTACGGCAGGTACTTGCCCGACTACGCTTCCCGCTGCTGGCAGGGACTGCTGGGCTCATACTACGGACCGCGTTGGAAGATATTTACTGATGCCGCACTGGAAGCTTTGGAGGCCGGCGTAACCTTTGATACCAGCGCCGCCGACAGCCTGGTGTATCACTTCGAACAGGAGTTCGTAGAGGGACGCGTCCCGATAGAATTCCGCGAGGGTGGGGACCCGTTGGAGCTGTCTGCCAGATTGATAGACAAATACTTCCCCGGCCGCGAGCTGACCCTGGCGACATACAACGTCGGAGTGTTCTCGAAATACACCGGTGACAGCTCCGCAGATGTAGCGGCCCTTGTGAGGCGTCTTGGTGTGGACTGCCTGGCGCTCAACGAGTTGGACAGCTGCAACCGAAGGCACTCTTCGTTCCAGCTGCAAGAGTTTGCCGGACTGCTCGGGTGGAACTATCACTTCGCGCGGGCATTCGACTTCGCAGGTGGCGCCTATGGAAACGGAGTGGCGACGCCGTTGGAGATTACCGGACGCTCAAGCCTGGCCCTTCCGCGCTTCGACGGAAGCGAACAGCGCAGCGTCGCGGTGGTCGAAACTCCCGGCTGCATATTCGCATCCGTTCATCTGGACCACCGCGGCAAAGTTGCTGCCCTTAATCAGGCAAAGATTATAAACAGCTGGTTTACGGAACGTTATTCCGGCAGCAGCAAACCCGTTTTCCTCCTTGGCGACATGAATTCGCTGCCACAGAGCGATGTCATAGCAGAGCTTGGCAAATGTTGGGAAAAGCTTTCGCCGGACGCTCCCACACACCCTTCCGGGACACCAGTCAAATGCATCGACTATATCTTCGCCCTGCGAAATGCCGCCCCGGTGGAGGTCATTTCGTCGCAGGTCGTGAACAGCGCTGCCGGCACGGACATCGCCTCGCTGTCAGACCATTGTCCGGTCGTGTGCCGGATTCGGTCAATCCGCCCGTGAAATTTAAATCCCTTTATAACGCACTATCCAATAGAGACTTGCATTTCACGCAATGCAAGCTGTCAGGGACGGAATTCAAGGATGTCGCTCGGCTGGCAGTCGAGGGCTGCGCAGAGGGCATCGAGGGTAGAGAAGCGTATGGCCTTGGCCTTACCGGTTTTAAGGATCGAGATGTTCGCGGGAGTTATGCCTACCTTCTGGGCCAGCTCCCCGGAGGACATTTTCCTCCGGGCAAGCATCACGTCCAGATTAACAACAATCATACTTCTACTCCTCCATCGAGGCTTCCTCAGCCTCTGGTTTCTCGCTACCCTTCAAATAGTTAGGAAGCTCCATCCCAGCCATCTTGAAGAGGTCCTGGAGCGGGGGTACCGACTGCATCAGACCTGACACGAAGTTGGCCGTAGCGGTTTTTCCGTTCGGATTGCTGCCGCCGTCCCATACGGTGACCTTGTCGATGTTGATGCCCTTGACGGCCTCGACCTG
>CAMNHL010000035.1:0-15714 GCA_946539455.1 uncultured Bacteroidales bacterium | reverse complement strand
CTCAAGGAAGAACTTGTGGACAAGTGGAAGTTCATGGACGCCAACGACGCCATCTTCGGCAA
The DNA here is from genome assembly GCA_946539455.1 of uncultured Bacteroidales bacterium. Lineage (GTDB taxonomy): Bacteria > Bacteroidota > Bacteroidia > Bacteroidales > UBA932 > Cryptobacteroides. Next base: position 15,652 of record CAMNHL010000035.1, on the reverse strand, counting down.
GTATGTCGTAGAAGACGCAGGTGCCTCCGAGCGCTTTTCCGCCGGCGACATCATCGGCGTACGCGAACTCCAGGGCGAGAACTCCTCGCTTGAGCGCCAGGGCCTTGCACTTATGGTGACCCGCCCCGCACGTCCCGCAACAGCGCGTCTCGTGCTCCAGGGTATTACCCGCGCAGCCCTCAAGACCGACAGCTTCATGTCTGCAGCATCCTTCCAGGAGACCACCAAGGTCCTCAGCGAGGCCGCCATCCGTGGCCGCGTCGATCACCTCGAAGGCCTCAAGGAGAATGTCATCTGCGGTCACCTGATTCCTGCCGGTACCGGACTCAAGGAGTATCAGGATCTCATAGTCACCAAGAATGACGGTCTTACTCAGACTTTGAGCGAACTATAGTTCGCTCAAAGTCTACGACTACCATTAAAAACGCCGGTCTGGGAATGGCCGGCGTTTTTTTATGATGCGTAGTCTTTTCCGGCATAAGGCCATAGTCTTGTAACATACCGACTTGCGCCCGGACGTTTTTTCCGCACGCAAAAACAGTTTGACGGCAACTGCAAAAAAGTTCTTGCAGATTAGGCTTTTTTACCTAACTTTGTTTGGTCATAAAAGCCATCGGCAACGGATTCATTCTTAATTAGTGTATACAATATGACTCAAACGCCTCAAGCCGTCTATGACGCCCGTACGCTAGGTAAGGGCAAGATGCTTACCCTCGGCCTCCAGCACATGTTCGCCATGTTCGGAGCCACGATCCTGGTCCCTGTAATCACAGGTCTTTCGATGAGTGCCACCTTGCTGTTCGCAGGTTTGGGCACTTTAATTTTTCATTTCCTTACCAAACTGCGGGTTCCGGCATTCCTGGGGTCCTCCTTCGCCTTCCTCGGCGGCTACGCAGCGGTAGTCTCGATGGGAGCCCAGCAAGGACTCAGCGCCTCAGAATCATTGCCTTATGCCTGCATCGGAGTTTTCTCGGCAGGCATTATTTATTTTGTCTTGGCGGGGCTCATCGCAGCCTTCGGAGCTAAGAAGGTAATGCGTTTCTTCCCGCCTATCGTCACCGGGCCCATCATCATAGCCATAGGACTTACCCTGTCCGGTTCTGCTATCCAGAACTGCAACAGCAACTGGTGGATCGCCCTCCTTGCAATCGCCATCATCATAGTCTGCAATATTTGGGGCAAGGGTATGATACGCATCATACCCATCCTGCTCGGCGTACTCGGCTCCTACATAGTAGCCGCCTGCTTCGGCATCTGCGATTTCAGCGCCGTCAAGGAAGCCGCTTGGCTGGGCCTGCCGTTCCGCTGGGAGAACACCGCATTCCATGTGTTCAGCAATCCCAACTGGGGCCTGCTCGTAAGCGCCATTATCGCCATCGTGCCTATATCGCTGGCCACCATGATGGAGCATATCGGAGACATGTGTGCCATTTCGTCCACCGTCGGCGAGAACTTCCTGGAGAATCCGGGTCTGCACCGCACGCTCATGGGCGACGGCCTCGCAACCATGATGGCATCGCTCTTCGGCGCCCCTGCCAACACCACTTACGGCGAGAACACCGGCGTCCTCAACCTCACCAAGGTCTATGACCCCCGCGTCATCCGCATCGCCGCAGTCTTCGCCATCATCCTCAGCTTCTGCCCCAAATTCAGCGCCCTCATCGCCTGCATGCCCGCATCGACCATCGGCGGCGTCTCGCTGGTGCTTTACGGTATGATTTCCGCCGTCGGTGTACGTAACATCGTAGAGAACAAGGTGGACTTCACCAAGAGCCGCAACGTGCTCGTAGCAGCCCTCATACTTGTCCTCGCCATCGGCATCAAATACGGCGCCGGCGATGCCATCGACCTCGGCTTCACCAAGCTCAGCGGCCTGGCAGTGGCAGCCATCGTGGGCGTAGTGCTCAACGCATTGCTTCCCGGCAAAGATTACGAATTCGGTGCAAATCCCGAAGGAGACAAGGCCGTGGATTTTGAGATCAATCCCTCTTTGAGAAAGTAAACCCCTATATATTCAACTCATAAACTACGTTTTATGTTTAAAAAATTAATCTTCGCCGTTGCTCTTGCAACACTTGCCCTTGGCCAGGCAGCCAAGGCCCAGACCAACCTCCAGACGTTCTACGATTTCGGCAAGAATCGCGGACACGTCACCACCACCCTCGAAGGTTTCTACAACGACAATTGGGGAAACACCTTCTTCTTCATCGACTATGACTTCAACAGCAAGGATGCCAAGGGCGTAAACCAGGCACCAAGCGGCAGTTACATGGAAATCGCACGCTGCCTCAACTTCTGGCAGAACACTCCCCTGTCACCCCTGAGCCTGCAGGTTGAATACAACGGACTCGTCGGCGTCAACCAAAACTTCCTCTTCGGTCTGGATTACTTCCTGCACAGCGAAGACTTCAGCAACACTTTCAACTTCAAGCTGCTCTACAAGACCTTCAGCGGCATCGCCACAAGCGACATTCCCGTTCAGTTCACCTTTGTATGGGGAATGCAGGATCTGTTCGGCCTCAAAGGTCTCAGGTTCAGCGGTTTCGCAGATATCTGGGGAGAGAATGTGATTAACTTCATGGAAGGAAGCGACAAGCCTCGCAAGTTCGTCTTCATCTCCGAGCCTCAGCTCTGGTACAACGTCGGCAGCCTCTTCGGCGTACCCAACCTCAACATCGGCGGCGAGGTGGAACTATCCTGGAATTTCGCCGGTTACGACGGCTTCTACGCACGTCCCTGCATAGGTACCAAGTGGGTCTTCTAAACTGACCGGGCTATGACACCTTCCTTTGAAAAGCTGTTCGGATTCGACTCAGCCAAGCACAGTGTGCGCACTGAGATAGTCGCAGGTATCACTACCTTCCTCACGATGGCCTACATCCTGGCCGTCAACCCTGCAATTTTCAGCGCCCTCGACGGCATGCCCGGCGGCGCGGTATTCACCGCCACCGCTCTGGCTGCAATCGTCGGTACGCTCGTCATGGCTCTCTACGCCAAGAAGCCGTTCGGACTCGCGCCCGGCATGGGCCTCAACGCCTTCTTTGTCTATACCGTCTGCCTCGGAATGGGTTACAGCTGGCAGTTCGCACTGACCGCCGTTCTGCTCGAGGGTATCCTGTTCATCATCCTGACGCTCACCAAGTTCCGCACCTGGCTGCTGAATGCCATCCCCGGCACTCTCAAGAAGGCAATCGGCGCCGGTATCGGCCTGTTCATAGCCTTCATCGGACTGCAGAACGCCGGAATCATAGTCAACAACGACGCTACGCTGGTGAGCCTCGGCAACATCACTGAGGGCAAGGCTCTCGTAGGCATCCTCGGCCTGTTCATTACGGCCGGCCTCGTGATGGCGAAAGTACGCGGAGGCATACTCATAGGCATACTCGTCACTTCCGTTATCGGCCTTTTCATCAAGGATCCTGCAACCGGCGAAGCGGTTACCCAGCTCCTGCGCAATGAGGCCGGAAACATCAGGCTTCTGTCTCTTCCCGACAGCGTCGCCCCCATCTTCTGCAAGTTCGAGTGGAGCCACGTACTCAGCTGGGATATGCTCGTGGTGGTGTTCACCTTCTTGTTCATCGACATGTTCGACACCATGGGAACCATCATCGGAGTGCACCAGGGAGCAGGTCTCGTAGAGAGGGACGAAGTGCCCGACATGGAGAAGATGTTCATGGCAGACTCCATAGCAACCGTTGCCGGCGCCTGCCTCGGCACCTCTACCACAACCACTTACGTCGAGAGTGCATCTGGCGTAGGAGAAGGCGGACGCACCGGACTCACAGCATTCTCGATTGCGGTATGCTTCGGCCTCGCCCTCTTCTTCAGCCCCATCTTCCTTGCAATCCCCGGCGCTGCTACGGCCCCGGCACTCGTGATAGTCGGTGTCATGATGATGCCTTCCGTCAAGAGAATCCATTGGGACGACTACTGCAAGGCCATCCCGGCATTCCTCACCATCATCCTCATGCCTCTTGCCTACTCCATCAGCGACGGTATCCTGATAGGCGTCATCTCCTATGTGGCAACCCACGCCCTGAGCGGCAAGTTCAAGGAAATCTCCATCCCGATGTGGGTGCTGGCGGTGCTGTTCATCTGCAAGTACATATTCATCTGACCTGTCGTACGACAGACAGATGGTTCATCCTTCTGCAGGGGGTCCGGACTATGGAATCCCCTGCTTTTTTAGTATCTTTGTATCCATGAAATACAACAACTTACCTGCATACTCGGAACCACAAGCCGAATTGTGCAACATCCATTCATCGGAGATTCTTTGTGACAGTATGGTGTCCGGAGATATCGAAGGAACCGATTTCGTTAACTGGGAATAATTCAGCCATGGGACTCAAAAGAATTGCAATATCAGCGCTGGCTGTAATCAGCCTGGCCGCCTGCCAGATTTCAGATTCAGAATATGACAATGCAGGGACATTGACTTTCAGGGCAAGGAACGAATGCCATACAGTAAGCAAAACGATTATTCAGCCAGACGGTGCCATTTTCTGGAGCCCGGGGGACCGGATAAAAGTTTTTTGCGGACAGGCAAACGGTATGTTCATCTCCGACAACAAAAGTGATGCTTCAGAGGCTCTGTTCCACGGCTCACTGGGCCCTCACTCCGGCACTTATTGGGCAATATACCCGTACAGCGAAGATACAAGCTTTGACGGCAGTTGCTTCAACACATCGCTCCCAGAAGTACAGGAGGCGGTTGCTGGGACTTACAAGAAAGAATTGTTCGGCTCGATAGCACGTTCCGATGACGAGAACCTTCACTTCTTCAATGTATTCGGTGGAGTCAGATTCACCGTATCCAGGGAGGGTATCCGCTCCGTTACGCTCAAAGGAAATAACGGAGAAGTTCTTGCCGGAACGGTCTCAGTCGGTTTCGGTTCAAACGGCACACCAGAAATAAAAAGCATAACCGAAGGCAAAAAGGAGATCACGCTCAAGGCTCCCCAAGGAGAATCTTTCCTGCCTGGAAAATGGTATTACATAGTAACAGTTCCGACCAGTCTTACAAAAGGCTACACCTTATCCTTTGAGGCCCCGTTTGCCATCAACGATAAAACCGGCAGTTCCCCAGTAGATATTTCCAGGTCGGCATGGGGGTCTCTTACAGAAGCCGACCCGTACGAGGTAAACACCGATTTCCCGGAGAACTGCGAATACGAGGCTGTTGCTGATACTCTTTCTTTCAACATCACCGCTGACGGTCCTTGGTCCCTTGAAGTTGAAAGCGTTGAATCTGCGGCCCCCGCCACGAAAGCTATTGATGACTTCGTCACCCTGTCCGTTACCAGCGGAGGTTCCGGCGTAATAGGCGTAGAGGTCGGACTTTCCGCCAATTACTCATTAGTATCCAGGTCAATTCACTTGCTCCTAAGACATCAGCACAAGGTCCAAAGAACAACAATAACTCAACGTCCACGCATATATGTACATGACGGAACGCTTACTATAGCGCTTCTGAACCCGAATTCCCTGGAAAGTTCCATTAACGAAGCCGGAACAAGCAAAGAGGCAGTAGAATCACTGCGGCTGCTGGGTACCATGGGAAACAACGACTGGAACACACTTATGTATATGCCCAATCTCCGCTACCTTGACGCACGGAGATTGAACGAGAACAATTTCAGACTAACGTCCCAATGTCTTGAATACCTTTATTTACCAGATCAGCAGACTGACATATCGAGCAGTGCTTTGACTGATAACCGGGCATTAAAATATATCTACGGCGCACATATAGAAAAAATAGGATACCGCTCCCTCGGATGGTGCAGCAGCTTGGAAGATTGTTATTTCCCCGAAGTCCGTGAGATTGAGGGTTCTGCGTTCATGTCCTGTACCGCCCTCAAGGCTCTGGTGTTCCCGAAACTCATTAAGGTAGAAGGCCGCGCCTTCTACGGCTGTGATGCAGTTTCTACAGTATCTTTCGATTCTTTGGAAATTCTTCCCAATTCCGTTCTGAACGACTCGGGGCCCGTAAACGTAGAAACGCTTAACCTTCCAAGCCTCATCACTGCAGAAGACAGCGCATTCAAAGGGCTTAAGAAACTCAAGACACTGGAGCTGCCCAAGGTTAAGCAGATAGGATATATGATTATCAGCGGCAGTTCCATAGAGACTATTAATTTCCCAAAGATAGAAAGCCTGCCTGAATCGGCATTCGCCAGCAGCGAAAACCTCAGGGATGTGTACTTTGAGGATTTAAAGAGCGTCGGAAACTATGCCTTCCAAAGCTGTGAGAAGCTCAAAAACGTTTACATGCCTCACGCCGAGGTACTTGGCGACCATGCCTTTTACAACAGCACACTTGGAGGCGACCTGGACTTTTCCTCAGTCACCGTAATAGGCGACAACTGTTTCGAACGTTCCACAGGCATAGGATCCGACGTTGTAAGGTTTCCCCTGGTGGTCAATGTAGGGAACAGTGCTTTTCATGACTGCGTAAACCTGACGGTAATAGAGATGCCGATTGTATCCATAATCAATTCTCAGGCTTTCTACAACTGTTCCAAGCTTTATTCAGTCGGGAAAGACAATAAGCTTTTGCTCCTGACCACGCTGGGTAATTACGCTTTCTATGGCTGTTCAAGCTTGCCCAGCCTGAATTTTCCGATTCTGAACAATCTAGGGAATTCCTGCTTCAATCAGTCGGGGCTTGGTTCTCTCGCATTTGGGAATCTGCCTTGGAAAGAAGTAAACGAATACGGATTCGCTCTTCCGCCATTCGATTACTTCACGTTCCCGATAGATGATGAGACATCCAGCCACATTTCCCTTATGATAAACGGCTTGGAGTCTCCTATCAACATGGATAACCCCTGGTGGGACACCGACTGGGATGGCAAACTCATGTTCATGAAGCACCATTGGGCAGGAGTATCACGTTATTAAGAGAAGGCCAAGGCAAGGTAAGCCCTTACGAACTGAATGCAGGAGCGGGTTCTGGCGGGGCCGGCCTGCCGGGAGGTATATCATCCAGAAAGTTTTTGCTATATTTGGAGTCACACCATCTATTTAATGTTAAAGAATAAAAATCAAAATAATGAATAAAAAGATTGTACTGGCAGCAATGATACTCCTCGCCCTTTCCGCCTGCAAAGGCCTTACCGGAGTAGATGAAACCAAGCGCGAATGGGCTGTAAACGGAGACACGATGACCTGGGGCGAGCATACCTACACCATCAAAGGACAGGTATCAGAACCGCAATTCGACAAGGACGGAGTGCTTATCTCCTCTTCTCCCAAGGCCGGCGAGGCTTGGGTTACCTTCTCGGCCAATCCGGAAGGATACAATGAATTCTCCACAGTTTACCGGGAATTCCTCGGCAAGAGCAAGGAGGGCGCGGCGGCCATGATTCCCATGGCGATGGAACTGTACGGTCGCAACCGCAGCACCGGCGAACGGTGCCTGTATCTGCTCTGCGGCAGCCAGGTAGCGGCCCAGGACATCATCCGGGAGCTGGGTTCAAAGATGTACCGTTCGACTTATTCACCAACAACCGACCTGTACGTCCAGCGTTATCTTCCGGCCGCACTTCTCAAAGGGGCCACGTGCGACAACGCCTATACTCCTGCGGAACCCTATACTGTCGAACTGTGGAGTCCAGTCACCCGACCGCAAGGAGACTATACCTACCTGAATATCTACGGAGAGGGCTGGGATACAAGCCTCCGCGGAGTGGAACTGCGGAAGAACGGTTCGTACTTCACCGTAAACAACTGTCCTGCATGCTATTCGCAATGCAAGACAATCCGCGGCGAATGGAGCGGAATTAAATGAAAGCCCTGGTTTTCTGCCTGCTGTGCCTGTCCCTGACTCTGAACGCCAGGAGCGGGAGCGCTTCGACACCGGCTGGGAGGGCTCAGGAAAGGCCATTGGACCCTCAGGACCGCACTTTCAACTTACGGACATTCAACGGGTTAGCACAGGTGTTGATTCAATCGGAATCCGAAGGTTCAGAAGGCTCCGCAAGAGTAACGGTATGCGGTGAAGGCCTGCAGGACGCAGTGCTCGATATAGACTGCACCAGGCGCTGAACAGCTTCTTATTCGGCAGCAGGCTCTCCACCGTAGCGTCCGGTAAACAGAATCGCACCGGAGCTTTGTTCCGATATGAAATACAGGAACGGATGGTCGGCATGGAAATCCACGTTCCGTTCCGGATCGGGCGCGGCGGAAGTAGCCTTCATGGTGCCGATAGTAACGGCGGCAGCCTCCGTCCCCTCTTCCGATACTTTGATGATTGCTTTCTGGAGGATTTCGCTGACGCAGACCGACGTTTCCGTCATTTTGCTAAAATCGGCGGCGGCGGTAAAGGCTGCAGGCATTCCCATGGCGGCAAGCATGTCGGTGAGTTCCATGCTGAAGGCCGTCTCGAAACGGGGCAGCCAAAGATCTACGTTATACGAAGACATGGACGCACAGAACTGCCTCCAGCCTGTCTTTTCGAGTACAGGAAGGATGTCCGCCACGGTATAACCATCCAGCGGCAGGCATACGGTCAGCGAATATGCGCCGTTGCCGTAAGGCAGCCTTACTGCCTGGAAAACATCGTTCCACGTATAGGCAAGCAGCCGGTTCTTCTTCATCATCGGAACCTGGAGGCTTGCGCCGGATTCTTTCTTGAACTTCTCGCTCCCGGTCATTGACTTCTCGAACGGAGATGTCCATTTGCCGTTGAAGTATATGGCGTTAAGCAGAACGGCGAAAGCATCCGGGTCGAGGGTATCTATGATCTTGGGAATCATTCCGTTGGTGTTTCGCTTGCACCAGGAATTGATGCGTCCTACGATCAGGGGGCTGCCGAAATCGGCATTCTCCACATATGCCTCATAATAATTGGCCACTCCTTTCTTGTAGGAGGGAAGCATGCTGTAGTCCTGGTTGAGAAGTATGGCGTTGGCTATATTCAGCTTGGTGGCGCGGTCTATTTCCGGCAGTTGCTCAAGCATGGACTTGCAGAATTCTCCTACCTCGGCGCTCTCGCCGGCACCATATCCCAGCACCTCGCAGATTTCGTCGGCGGTGCGGCCGTCGGCGCCTTCGAGAAGCATTCCCAGCACGAACTGCAGGCTGAGAGGCGAAACCACAAAGTCACTCTTGGAGGAACTTGCCACATTCTGAGTAAAACCGAGGGAAAAATCGTTCCCCTCACTTACATACTCCATAGCCTTTGTACTGAGTGACAGCGGTTTATACTCGTTATTAGGAGATTCGAACGCCCCACATGCCACGAAGCAAGTCATGGCGGCAGCGGCGCATATTGTTGACATTGTTTTCATCTTGATTAATCCTTTTACCATATCTTAAATACAAAAATCAATAAAACCTTGCATCGGTTAATAAAAAAGTTGTTTCAGTTTGCAGACTACGGCCGCAAGCGGCCTATCCCTCCCGTCGCTTGCGACGGGCCCCTCCCACTCACGGCTGCGTGGGCGCTGACGGTCCGCAAACTGAAACAACTTTTTTATTAACCGTCATTTTATTTCCAGAACGGCGACACTTGCAGCAGGAAGCGTGACACGCACCGTCTTACCGCTTTTACGTATGCCATCGAGAGGTGCGGGACCGACCCAGATGCCGCAGGAACGCTCAGCAGAGCACAGGTGAAAACGAGCAGTAGTATTCTTCTCATGGCTATAGGTATGACTGATGCAAAGATAACAAATAATCGACATCATCTTCTCCTGCCGGTCTGAGCCACCAGGTGCCGTCTTCGTACATGCTGCGCAGTCGGGCTCCGAACTCCGCTCCCTGACGGTTGATAATGTCTTCCTGAGGGTCGGAGCCCTCGTAAAAGAAAGAACCGAAGCTTTCTGTTTCCGCTACAAAGCGGCTTACGGCAGGCGGCCTCATGAAAGCATACAGCGCTATTCCGAACAGATGGTACCAAGCCCCGTAGTTGTCGCCGTGCGGCCCGGGGTCGTTGCGTATGTAACAGAGTTTACGCTGCATCTCATCGTCCGCGCGGCCGGGCCGGAAAGGCATTTTGGCCAGAATGTTTTCGCAGGCAAGAAGCGTCAGATAGATGTTGCCGCCGTTGAGGACATAACTTTCCGCAAACAAGTCATGGGGCTGTACCCCATTGTCGGGATACGACATTACCGCTTGAATCAGAGCGTCTTCGGTACCGGTTATGCAATACCTGGAGGTCCATCCGCATGCCAGGCAGACAAGCAGTTTGGAACAACCAAGGGTAGATGAGGGAAAGTCCTGCTGCTCCCCTCGCAGGCGGCGTCCGAGCCTGTGCCAGAAGGAGCGGGGCAGATACCTGCCGGCCTCGGGAGACCACTTGTGCTCCTCCCCCGCCACCGGGAAGATGTCGGGAAAGCTTTCGCGCATTATGCGGGCGCAGCTGTTGAGCAGTTTATCTACGTCAAGTGGTGCGGCGGTCCCGTACTTTACGGGCGGTTGCCCTTTGTGCCGTTCTACCTGAGGGAGCGACGAATGTACAAGATAATTGAAGAGTTTCGTAGGAATGGTGTCGAGCTTTCGCAACAGGTAGGCATCACCCACCGGATCGTTGAGCATAAGGCTGTCCTGCCTGTACATGCCGGAACGGAAGCCGGTCTGTAAGGTCTGCATGAATATGTCCTGCGGAGGAGTGCCGCCGCAGGCAAGGAGAACCGTGCAGACAAGCTGCATTATCCAAAGGGTCTTTTTCATCGCCGGACAATGCCACAAAAATATCCAATATAGTCAAGATAAGCAACAAAAACACTTATATTTGCGAAGTTATGAAGCTCATCAGAATCCTTCTCTGCACAGTGCCGCTACTGCTTTCCGCAGCAGGCGGTCCCCACGTGTCGGAAAGTTGCCGGCAGCTGTGGCTTGAGCTTGGAATCGATCCCCTGTTTGCCGAATCGGTAGTATGGCCAGAACACGCCCGCTACAACCCGGTCAGAGACAGGCTGGAAACGTCTGCGGTGCGCCCCGCCTACATCCTTACCGGCAAGAGCCTCGACTTTTCGCTCGGAGCCTTCCAGATGAAGCCCTCGTTCGTAGAAAAACTCGAAGCGGCCTGGGCCGGGAGCGGACTTGCGCAGGCGCAGGCTCTCACATTCGACCTTTCTTCGAGCCCCGCCGCCCGCAGTGCCCGTCTCGACCGCATGGAAAGCCCCGATTGGCAGGCTGTGTACCTTGGCATGTTCATTCTGATGCTGTATTCGTCGTACGGCTCGTTCGACCAAAGCGGGGCACGGGTCCGCGAAGGCCTCGACGCACTTCCCATAGAAGAACAGCTGCGGCTCGCCGCGACGGCGTATAACCGTGGCTGCAGCTGGCCGCCGGCGGGAAGCGGAAGTCTCGATTCCCTAAGGGCAGGCAGTACCATCAAGAGCTTCCCGCGTGCCATCATTCGCACTGCGAACACACGCCAGTACAGTTACGCAGCCCTTTGCCTGGAGCATTACAAGGCTGCCGGCGGTGCGCTATGAGACACCGCTTCCAATACGTCCTCCTCGCCTGCTGCATCCTTTTCTGCGCCTGCGGGAAAGACCGCATCGGCACATCCACAGAGCCCATGGTGAAGCTGGAACTGACAGCCTCGTCGGCAGAAATCCCAGAAAACGGTGAAACGCTTATTCCTTTTACGGTCCAGGGAGACCTCCCGGACGGGACCCTTTCGCTGCGGCTAAGGGACGGTGGCACGCCACAGGAATTCAGCCTTACCGGGATAAGCCCTACGGACACTCCGGGGCTCTACCTTGCATGCATACGCGATTCCGGCATCGCCGGCGCCTATTCAAGAGAAGTATGCATCTGGGCCTCGCCGCTGGTACATTCGGACTATATCTGCGTAAACTGCGGGCCTGCGAGCTATCCTGTGGCGGTAGAGACCGGACTGCCGGTAGTCTATATCGATACCGATGGAGGAAAGGGCATCAGCTCAAAGACGGTGAGTACGGCTTCGGTGCTCAAGATACGCGGAGACGGGACCCTGGACGGTCTGCCGCCTTCGAGCTGCAGCGTACGCGGCCGGGGGAACATCTCCTGGAAGTGGCCCAAAAAGCCTTACCGCTTGCATTTCAGGGACCGTGTGTCCCTGCTTGGGATGCCCCCTCACGAGGACTGGGTGCTGCTCGCAAGCTTCTCGGACCGTACGCTGATGCGCAGCCTCGTCGCCATGAAGGTATCGTCCCTCACCTCGCTTGAATGGACTCCCCGCTGCGTGCCGGTGGAACTGGTGCTGGACGGAGAGCATCGTGGAAACTACCTGCTGATGGAGCAGCTTGCGGTCGGTGCGGACCGGCTCGACCTTGGCGACACAGGCTTGCTGCTCGAACTGGACTATCATCAGGACGGAGACTTCCATTGGATCGACCCCCGCGGCTCATCGCTTTACCGCTGGGACGGAGTGCCTTTCGCCGTCAGGTATCCCGACCCGGAAGGACTGACTGTCACCCAGAAAGAGCAGATACGCCATTTCGTAGCGCAGGCGGCCCAGGCACTGTACGGAGAAGATTTTGCCGACCCCGACAAGGGCTACGCCGCATGGCTCGACGTCGATTCGTTCGTGGACTATTGGCTGGTATTCGAAATAATGGGCAACTACGAACTGGGGAATCCCGGAAGCGTATTCATGCACAAAAGGGCGGACGGGAAACTCCAGGCGGGCCCGTGCTGGGACTTCGACTGGTCCCTGCTACGGAGCGGCGCAGACATTCAGGACTTTACGGGACTGCTGAACCGCGACGCCATCTGGTATTCGCGCCTGTTCCGGGACCCTGCCTTCGCACAGAAAGTCCGGACACGGTTCGAGGAGCTCCTGCCGTCGCTGCAGCAGGTCCCCGCATACATCGAGGTGTGCACGCAGCTGCTCTCGGAGTCGGCAAGGCTAAATTTTGCCATGTGGAACCCCGAGCAGGACAGGTGGCGCAACAAGGGCCTGCCGGTAAACGGAGACGAAAGCCTCGGCTTCGAGGAGGCCGCAAAACAACTGAGCCGGACCTATCTGGACCGGCTCGCGCTTATGCAGAAACTGCTCTGAGCAGCCTTTATTTCTGATATTTGTAGAATCCTTCGCCTGTGCTCCTGCCCAGCTTGCCCTCTGCAATCATCTTGCGGAAGACTTCTATCATGCCCTTGAAATTGTAGGGCATCATCATCTTACGAAGCAGCGGACTGAAGAGTCCGGGGACTTTCTGGTACTGCAGGACGATGTTGTATGCGGTGTTGATTCCCACTACGTCGAAAATCTCGAACGGTCCTCTGGGTGCGCCGGTGCCGTATTTCCAGGCTTTGTCGATGCTCTCGGGGTCGCTGACTCCGTTGACGTAAAGGTCAAGTCCGGAGAGCAGGAAAGGAACCAGCATGGAGTTGAGAAGGTATCCGTTCTTCTCCTTGTTGACGGGGAGGGCGACCATGCGGATGTCGTTGGCGAAGGCCATTACAGCATCGAACGATTCCTTGGAGGTCTTGTCCTGGGCCATCACTTCCGCAGTATTGTTCTTCCAGATTGCGTTGGCGAAGTGCAGCGAAAGGTATTTTTCGGGACGGCCGGTGTATGCCGCAAAAGTGGAGGGCAGAAGCGTGGAGGAATTGGTACAAAGGATGGTCTTTTCCGGCATGAGCGGCGCAAGTGCCTGATAGAAAGCGATCTTGTCCTTCACATTCTCGGCCACCGACTCTATGATGATGTCGGCGTCGGCGGCCGCCTTGGCCATGTCAAGCTCGAGTTTGATGGACGAATGGGCATTCTGTGCCTTCTGCTGGCATACGGCCGGGTCAAAACCATCGGCATCGGCAATGCCGCGGCACCAGTTGGCGCTGCCCTGCTCTGAAGCCATCAGGGAAATTGCTTCCGTGTAGGATTTGAGAAGACTGTCGATTTTGGGCTGGGTACGTCCGATGCTTCCCTGGCTGCGAAGCCAGATCGTTACATCGAAACCACAATAAGCAGCCTGGAACGCTATCTGGCTTCCAAGCACGCCGCCTCCGGCAATGACTACTTTTTTCATAAAAACTGTTTTGAATTGTATAGAATGGTGTTTGATCGCCTGTCTATGCCAAATCTCCAAGGTCGGCATCGTCCCACGAGCCGAACCATTCGCCAAGCTTTTCCTTTGCCCGGGACTTGATTTCCGGTGTAATGGCCGCAGCGACATAGGCGACGGCCGCTACCAGAGCACCCCAGTCATCGACTGTGCCGGCTCCGGGGATCAGATCGGGCAGAAAGTCGAACGGCAGGATAAAATACCCGAGCGCGCCTGCAATGGTCGCCTTGTATTTGGCAGGCGTCTTGGGATCTGCGAGCGTATAATACAGGACCAAAGCATAATAGACCGTCTTTCGTCCGGCCCTGCGGGCGAACTTGCCTATTTTCTTGAAGAGGCTCTTCTCCGAGTAATTCTTGTCGTACCGCTCAAGATCGGCGGCCGTCATTGATTTCTTGCTGCCCATATTGCCCGTCCTTGCGTTTTATACATGCAAGCGCAAAAATAGTGATTCTTTTTTGCATAAATTGCAAATTATAAGGATTATTGTTTTCTTTGTATATGAGGCTTATCTTTAAAAACATTACCGTAATGGCTTTCGGCTTTATCTGGGCTTCCTGCCTGGCGCAGGCCCCTAAAGGGAAATTGACATATTGCAGTTATTCCAGTACAGGCGCCGCCGGGCTGGGCAAAGACTACTGCGAGTTGATAGCAGACCCCGGAAAGGCGCCCAAGGTAGTAGTGGCGCTTAATCTGGGCAACAGATTCAATGACCCGGAGATTCACGCGGAGTACCCCATAGGGCAAGAGGCCGTGGACTCTCTCGCCAAACTTCTAGCAGAGGCAAAGGTTTATAAATTAAACGGATACAATATCGAGGAGGCCATCACCGGCGGGCATTCCTACCGGATTTATCAGGAATACTCTTCGGGCGAGAAAATCAACGCCCGCTGGTACGGTCTCCACGTCAAGCAGAAAGCCTGGGCTGCCTACCGCATGATAGAGGCATTTTTCGCGCCCTGGCGCACGCAGGCCTCAAAGGAGAACGACCCGGCTGTCCGTTTCGAGATTTTTGCCGAGCGCGTCGCAGGCCGAGGCGCCGACCATTTCTTGCTTATGGCCCAGGACGGAACCACACCGCACGTTGTTTATGACCTCAACGTCGACAGCCGCTTCAATGATGAGATTCACGAGCAATTCGACCTTGAATCAGAAGAGGACATTCAGAAAGTCCGGCGGCTGCAGCAGGACCTTATCGGCCTGAAAACCGCAGCTTTGGGCGACTACAAGAAAGATGACGCACTGGAAGGAGGCACAATCTACTCTGTCGAACTTACTTATTCCTCCGGAGCCAAACAGTCCCTTTACTGGCACAGCCAGGATGTGCATCCTACTGCCTATGCAATTTACAACCGCATAAGGGAGTTCTTCGCCGCCTGGGTGAAAGAGAGATAGTTGCTTTTCTCCATCAGTCTTCAAGGAACAGAGTCATTTGCCCCTGAACGTAGCCATGCCAGCCCGGGTAGAGCTTCCGTAGGGCTTTTAAATAATCGGCGGCGCAGAAGCCTATCTTGGAGTCATAGCCGGTAATGGTGTGACTGTTAAGGCAAATGTGCAGGACACCGCCGGGGTCTATATACAAACCGCCCGCCCTTCACAAAAAATTCATTTTCACGTTCAACACAAATCAATATGAGCCAAAA
>CAMNHL010000034.1:0-18594 GCA_946539455.1 uncultured Bacteroidales bacterium | reverse complement strand
TTTACGGGGAGGCTCTTGAAGGTCACGTCGTCAACGATGCCGATGGTGAAGTCGGTCTTGGGAGTGCCGAGCTCGAGGTTGTCGTAAACTGCGACGATCTGGGCGGGAGTGGTGTCCTTGGAGGAAAGACCGTAGCGGCCGCCGATCACGAGAGGAGCGTTCTCCTTGCCCTGGAAGAGGGCCTTGACGTCGAGGAACAGGGGCTCTCCGAGGGCTCCGGGCTCCTTGGTGCGGTCGAGTACGGCGATCTTCTTGACGCTTGCGGGGAGCACCTTGAAGAAGTACTTCTCGGAGAAGGGACGGTAGAGGTGTACGGTGACCAGACCAACCTTGCGGCCCTTGGCTGCGAGATAGTCGATGGTTTCGCGTATGGTCTCGGTGACGGATCCCATGGCGACGATGATGTTCTCGGCGTCGGGGGCTCCGTAGTATTCGAAGGGACGATAGCAGCGGCCGGTGAGCTCGCAGATCTCTCCCATGTAACGGGCTACGATGTCGGGGATGGCCTCGTATATCTGGTTGCGGGACTCCACGGCCTGGAAGTACACGTCGCCGTTCTGGGCGGTGCCGCGGGTGACGGGAGCCTCGGGGTTGAGTGCGCGTGCGCGGAACTTGGCGAGAGCCTTCTCGCTGACCATGCCGCGGAGGGCGTCCTCGTCGAGGGCCTCTATCTTCTGAATTTCATGGGATGTACGGAATCCGTCGAAGAAATGCAGGAAAGGTACGCTGCTCTTGATGGTTGAAAGATGGGCGACGGCGGCCATGTCCTGTGCCTCCTGTACGGAACCGGATGCGAGCATTGCAAATCCGGTCTGGCGGCATGCCATGACGTCCTGATGGTCTCCGAAGATGGAGAGGGCGTGGGACGCAAGGGCGCGTGCAGATACGTGGAACACTGCGGGAAGCAGTTCGCCGGCAATCTTGTACATGTTGGGAATCATCAACAGGAGGCCCTGTGATGCGGTAAAGGTGCTGGTGAGAGCACCTGCCTGGAGGGATCCGTGGACTGCGCCTGCCGCACCGGCCTCGCTCTGCATCTCGGTGACTTTGACGGTCTCTCCCCAGAGGTTCTTTTTGCCCTGGGCAGCCCATTCGTCGATGTTCTCCGCCATGGTGGAGGAAGGTGTGATAGGGTAGATGGCCGCGTGCTCGCTGAAGAGGTATGCGATGTTGCTGGCGGCCTGGTTACCGTCACAGGTGATGAATTTTTTCTCTTTTGCCATAAAACAATGTATAGTGTGTGGTTATTGAATTCCTTGGATGGTAATGCCTTCGAGGGTGCCGGCAATCCGCTTGATGAGCCCCTGCAGCACCGTACCCGGGCCGATTTCGGTGAAGTCCGTGGCTCCGTCGGCGAGCATGCTCCTCACGCTTTCCGTCCAGCGGACGGGGGCGGTGAGCTGCCGGAGGAGGTTGGCTTTTATGGTGCCGGGATCGGTTTCGGGCTTCGCGCTTACGTTCTGGTAAACGGGACAGCGGGGGGCGCTGAAGCTGGTTGCCTCGATGGAGAGAGCAAGTTTTTCGCGGGCGCTCTCCATGAGAGGGGAGTGGAAGGCTCCGCCTACGGTGAGCGGAAGGGCGCGTTTGGCTCCGGCCGCCTTGCATGCCTCGCAAGCCGAGGCAACGGCATCCTGCTCTCCGGAGATGACTGTCTGCCCCTCGCAGTTATAGTTGGCAGGAATTACGATTCCGGGCGTCTGGGCGCAGATGCGCTCGATCTCGGAGGTGGCGAGCCCGATTATCGCCGCCATGGTTCCGGGACGCTGCTCGCAACATTCCTGCATGGCTGCGGCCCTTGCGGCGACAAGGCGCAGGCCGTCCTCGAAAGAAACGGCACCGGCGGCCACGAGAGCGCTGAATTCGCCCAACGAGTGACCGCCGACCATATCGGGAGAGGGAAGGGAAGAGCATTCGGCAAGAACAACCGAATGCAGGAACACAGCCGGTTGTGTAACTCTCGTTTGCCTGAGGTCTTCCGCAGACCCGTAAAACATTATGTCGCTTATGCTGAATCCCAGGACGGAATTGGCTTCCCGCATGAGCTCGCGGGCGTGTAACGAACTGTCGTACAGCTCTTTACCCATCCCGCTAAACTGGGAACCCTGCCCCGGAAACACAAATGCTCTTTTCATCTTGACAAAGTTAATCATTTTTTTTGTATTTTTGCAAACCCAAACCGCCCCTGTAGTTTAATGGATAGAATTTCGGATTCCGGTTCCGACGATAGGCGTTCGATTCGCCTCGGGGGTACAAAAACAGCCAGCTCATGCTGGCTGTTTTGGTACCCGCTCCGCTGTATTCCCCTGCACCCCCAGGGGACGGGGGAAAGGATTCCCCCGAAACCCCCATCTGTCAGGCTTCGCCTTCCGAATATTTGTATTAAGAAAAAAAAGTTTATCTTTGCAGAAAGACGTCTTGCTTATGCAACGAAAACTCTGCCTGTATCTTATGATACTTTTGCTGGCTCCGTTTTCAATGGCGGCCCAGGAGGCTCCCGTGCGGGAAATCATGCTCATCTGTTCCCACTCGGAATCAAGCGGATGGGCGCACGAAATGATTCAACCGATCAGGGATTTCTGCAAGGGACGGCCCGACTTGCATCTCAACGCATCCTTCCTCCGCATGACGTCCATCAACAGCGTTGAAGACCTCCATGCCAGGACCTCCGAAATAATAGATTCTTGTTCCTATACTCCGTCGCTCGTAGTAATTGTAGGCGGAAGCGGTTACCAGCTCGCTTATGACGTCGACCGCCGCTGGCCCGGCATACCCCAGATACTCGCAGGCGAAATTCCGTATTACTGCGACGACAGCTATACGATTTACGGCGAGGCTGATCCCGACGCGGCCAGGTACCCTGTGCAGCAGATGCGTGTCAAGGGCCTTAACATGACCCTGATGCATGCACCCGCGATGGTGGAGCAGACGGTTAACCTCATGTTTACCATACAACCGGAAATCCGGCGCTTCCTGTTCATCGCAGGCGAAAATTTCCAGAGCAAGGACCAGCAGCTGCGGCTGGAGCGTTATCTGAAGGACCGTCATCCCGATGTAGAGTACGTTCCCGTATTATCTTCGGAGAACAGCACCGACAATCTCATTGACATACTGAGCGGCGAGACTTACCCTCAGACCGGCGTGCTCTTTGCTTCGTGGCTTGCTCATCAGGATTATCTCGAGACCATCAACTCCCGCAACAACATCACCCAGGTGCTGGAGACCATCGCTCCCATTTTCACCATATTCCAGTGCGACCTCACCAAAGACCAGAACGTAGTCGGCTATTATTCCTACGACCACAGCCAGTACTACAAACTTCTCTCCCAAAGGCTTGCCGAGGTGCTCGACCAGGGGCTCCAGCCCTCCATCATCCCAATCTCGCATCTGGAGATGGGCACGCCAAGCATAAACTGGCACGCCATGGAATACTTCGGGATGAATACCGAACTCATTCCCGACGACGCTATAGTCTATGAGGCTCCCCAAACGCTGTGGCAGGCGCACAAGTCGGCGATAATGTGGACGGCGTTCTTTCTCCTCGTAGGGCTCGGCCTCTTCGTGTACATCATCATGCGACGGAGCGTCAATTCGCTCAAGAAAGCCAACGAGATTGCGGAACGCGGCAACCAGATGCGCACCGCCTTCGTGCAGAACATCAGTCACGAGATACGTACTCCGCTCAACGCCATCATCGGTTTCTCGCAGTTGCTCTGCATACCCGACGATTATACTTCCGACGAGGAGAAGATGGAGTATATGGAGTACGTGATGAACAATTCTCAGCTGCTCACCGTCATAATCAACGACCTCCTCAATCTGTCCGACCTCGAGAGCGGCCGTTTCGGGATAAACCTTTCGCCGTGCAATCTCAACGATGTCGCTCGCATGGCCATCAAGTCCATAGAGTACCGTATCCCTCCTGGCGTGGCGCTTATAAGGGAACCCGGGATTCCGGAAGACCTGCGCATACAGGCCGACGCCCTCCGTGTGCAGCAGGTGCTGATGAATCTTCTGGTCAACGCCTGCAAATATACCGAGATAGGCTCGATAACAATAGGCTCATCGCTGGTGGAGAACCCCGGTTTCGTAACCTTCTACGTCTCCGATACTGGCCCCGGAGTACCCAAGGAGAAGGCCTCGGAGATATTCGAACGCTTTGCCAAGCTCGACAGCAACAAGCAGGGCGCCGGTCTGGGCCTTACCATCTGCAAGATGATAGCCTCAAACCTCTCCGGGGAGATATGGCTGGACACGGAATATACGGGCGGAGCGCGCTTCGTCTTTACGATACCCTACGATGAGGCATAGAATGTTTGTCTGTCCATGAGAGCGGTAATACAAAGAGTATCCTCAGCATCGGTCACGAACTGGCGATTCCGCTTTACGAACGTTTCTGCGCCGCACTCTCTGCCGCCGTCGGCCGTCCTGCAGGTACCGGAGAATTCGGGGCTGATATGAAAGTGGCCCTTGTGAACGACGGCCCTGTTACCATCTGCATCGTCACCAGGAACAGGGAATAAAAAAAAGCCACTGACATGTGTCAGTGGCTTTTGTGACTCCTACAGGACTCAAACCTGTAACCTTTTGATCCGTAGTCAAATGCTCTATTCAATTGAGCTAAGGAGCCATTATTTAGCCGGGCCGGAGCCCGGCAGAGTCCTATTCGGCGGAGGCTTCCTTTATGACGCGCTTGGCCTCTTTGATGCGAGCCTTCTTACCGGAGAGCTTGCGGAGGTAGAAGATGCGTGCCCTGCGAACCTTACCAACCTTGTTGACCTCGATATTCTCGATGAAGGGGGACTCGTAAGGGAAAATCCTTTCTACGCCCACTCCGTTGGAGATCTTGCGGATGGTGAATGTCCTGGTATAAGGAGTAGCACCACAAATCTGGATAACTACACCGCGGAAGTTCTGGAGTCTGTCCTTGTCACCTTCTTTAATCCTGTAGGTTACGGTGATGGTGTCGCCGGCCTTGAATTCAGGATAGGAGGCCGTCTTGTTCTGCGAGAAGGATTCCTCCACCAATTTAATCAAATCCATAATAATATTTCAATAAAATTCGCAGCGTCACTGAACCGTTCAACGAGAGGCTGCTGAATGGGACTGCAAATGTAGTAACTTTTTTTGAGTCCGCAAAATTATTTTAAAAATATTTGCACTCTTTTTCGAAAAGGTTTCTGTCGTCCCGGTTGGGGTCGGGCTTGAATGCGCTGCTGTCCTTGATCTTTTCGATAGCTTCTTTTTCTGTACGGCCGAGTTTGCGGGGTATCCATACGAGAATCTTTACGTACAGGTCGCCCTTGCCGTAGCCGTTGACTTCGGGCATGCCTTTGCCGCGCAGGCGTGTGACGGTTCCGGACTGAGTGCCGGCATCGACTTTCATCTTGTATGGCCCGTCGAGGGTGGGGATCTGGATTTCCGTGCCCAGGATGGCCTCCGTTACGCTTATGACCCTGGTGTAGAACAGGTCTGAGCCCTGGCGCTTGAGCTGGGGATGCGGCTGCTCCTCTATGATCAGCAGCAGGTCGCCGTTGACTCCGCCGCGCGCCGCCGCATGTCCTTCGCCGCGTGCGGTAATCTGCATGCCGTCCTCCACGCCTGCGGGAATACGTACCTGGACTGTCTCGCGTTTGCGCTCCAGCCCCGTGCCCTTACAGCGGGAGCAGGGGTTGCTGACAATCTTGCCTTCGCCGCCGCACTGGGGGCAGGTGGTATATGTCATCGTCCTGCCGAACAGGGAGTTGACTACATTCTGAACCTGGCCGCTGCCTTTACAGGTGGGGCAGGTCTTGATGTCGGACGAGTTTTTGGTGCCCTTTCCGTTGCATTCGGGGCAGGGGCGGTTGCGCTCGATCGTAACGTCTTTGGTGGCACCCTTTGCGATTTCTTCCAGAGTGAGGCGTACGCGGGTGCGGATGTCACGGCCGCGCATGGTCCTGGTACCCTGCTGGGAACCGAATCCGCCGAATCCACCGAAGGCGCTGCCGAAAGCCCCTCCGAATGCTCCGCCGAACAGGTTGTTGAGTATGTCGTTGAGACTGCCGAAGCCCTGGCTCCAGTCCTGGGCGCCGGCTCCGTCAACACCTGCGAATCCGAATTGGTCGTATTTTGCCTTTTTGTCGGGGTCGCTGAGGACCGAGTATGCCTCGGAGGCCTCCTTGAACTTCTCTTCGGCGGTCTTCTTCTCCTCGTCCGTGCCGCTTACCCAGCGGTCCGGATGCCATTTAAGCGCGGCCTTGCGGTACGCGCCCTTGATATCGTCTGCAGAGGCGTCCTTGCCGACGCCGAGCACCTCATAGTAATCTCTTTTTTCTGCCATAGTATTATGCTCCTACAATCACCTTTGCATAGCGGAGAATCTTGCCGTTGAGCATGTAGCCTGTCTGGAAGACGTCGAGCACCATGCCTTTCTGTTCCTCCGTGGGTGCCGGAATCTGGGTGAGAGCCTCGTGGAAATCGGTGTCGAACTTCTTGCCTTTAGCTTCGATGACCGACAGTCCGCGGGTCTTCAGGTAGTCCATTAACTTGTTGTATATGAGGGTGGTGCCTTCTTTTGCCGCTTCGTCTGAAGAGTTCTCCAGTATTTTGAGTGCCTGCTCGCAGTCGTCGAGCACGGGCAGCAGACCCTTGATGGTGTCGGCTGCTGCGGAATTCACGAGTGCAAGCTTCTCTTCTGAAGTGCGGCGGCGGAATGTTTCGAATTCTGCGTACAGGCGCAGGTACGAGTCGTGCTCGTCGGACAATTTGTCATTGAGCTCGTCGATTTTCTTCTGCAGGGAATTGTCCTTTTTCTTTTTTGTGGACTTTTCGGTTTGCTCTGCAGCTTCTTCCTTTATGATATCTTTTTCTTCCATTTCATTTGAATTTTGCCGCAAAGGTATCAATAATTTTGCCACTGACACATTGTCAGAATGGAAAACTTGTGCTATCTTTACAATCCGTTTCTAAACTGATAACAATGGCAAGATTCTTAGACCCGCCCAAGCCGAAGGCGCAAATCCAGGCAGAAAAAGTTGATTCCGAATACAAGTCCATGAGGCTCAAGGTGTTCCTTGGAGCGTTCCTGGGATATGCAGGATATTATCTGGTGCGAAAGAACCTCTCTCTCGCAGCCCCCGATATGATTAACGACGGCATACTCGATGCCGGTAAGGTAGGACTTGCAATGTCCGCCGTCTCCATTGCGTACGCTTTCAGCAAGTTCGTGATGGGCAGCGTGTCCGACCGCTCCGACGCCCGTAAGTTCCTCTGCGTAGGCCTGGTGCTTTCCGCCATCACCATGATGGCAGTCGGACTGATTCCCTTCGGCCCCAACACCGCCGTCAATACCGCCATCATCTTTGTGCTGATGCTTATCGTCGGCTGGCTCAGCGGTTTCGGCTGGCCTCCTTGCGGCCGCATCATGGCACACTGGTTCAGCCAGAACGAGCGTAGCTTCAAGATGAGCGTATGGAACGTATCTCATACAATCGGTAGTTTCTCGCTCGGATTCCTTGCAATCGCAGGCGTGTCCCTCGCCGCCGACCTTGGCGTCGTCCAGACCTGGAGAGGCAATTTCGTTTTCCCTGCGCTGGTGGCCCTGGCTATCGCCCTGTTCTGCTGGTGGGCCATCCGTGACACCCCGGAGTCGTGCGGACTGCCGTCGGTTGCCGACTGGCGCGGCGACCACAGCGGCCTCAAGTCCAAAGGCTCGGCCGGCGAAAAGCTTCCTTTCAAGACCCTCTTCGTAGATTACGTCCTCAAGAACAAGCTTCTTTGGGTGGTCGCAATTTCCAACGTGGCCGTTTACATGGTCCGTTACGGCATCGGCGACTGGGCTCCTACATATCTTCAGACCAAAGGCATCATGACCGCAGCTGAAAGCAAGGTCGCATTCTCCGTCCATAATATAGTGGGTGCCGTTGGTACTATCGCATGTGGCTGGGCCACCTCCAAGATATTCAAGGGACGCTGCGCTCCCATGAACGTAATCTGCATGTTCCTGTGCGCCCTCGGCGTGCTTCTGTACTGGATGGTCGGTTCCGGTATCATCGACGTCGCGCCCTCCGTGCAGAAGGTACTTGTCTATGTGGCCCTGTGCCTTATCGGTTTCTTCATCTACGGTCCTGTGGCTCTCACTGGCGTGCAGGCTCTCAACCTCGTACCCAAGAACGCCGCGGGTACGGCAGCCGGTTTCGTGGGCCTTTTCGGTTATCTTGTGGGTGATGCCATCTGCTCCAAGATAGTCGTCGGAGGCATTGCCAACGGCAGCTCCTGGGACGCAGCCATGCTGTCTGTTGCCATCGGAGCGCTTATAGGCGTAGGTCTCTGCGCTGTTCTTATCCCCAGCGAAAAGAAAGTCCTGGTCGGCTAAAGGGCCGCTTAAAGTTATTTCTTTATCGGGTCGCAGGTTACGCCGACGCCGAGTTTCTTGAATACCTTGCGGTCGACCTCGCTGAGCATGACGGTGCAGTGGACCTGACAACCGTCGAACAGCGGGAGAGCGTCGAGGGCCTTGCGGCAATTGTCGTCGGACAGGCTTAGGAGGCTCAGGGCAACCAGCACCTCGTCAGAGTGCAGACGCGGGTTGTGACCATGGAGCAGGCTGACCTTGGTGTGCTGGATGGGCTCTATCATCTCCTGGGGGATGAGGCGCACCTCGTGGGGAATTCCGGCCAGATGCTTTGCGGCGTTGAGTATCAGCGCGGCGCTGGGGCCGAGCAGCGGGGAAGTACGGGCGGTGATTATGGTGCCGTCGTGCAGCTCGATGGCGGCGCTGGGGGCCCCTCCTTCTTCCATTTTGCGCTCGTATGCGGCTACGGTGGCTTTTCTCCAGGCTGTGGAGATGCCGGCTTGCTTCATGAGGAGGGCGATTTTCTTGACTTCGGAATCGTTGCCGTCGCCTTTTGCCAGGCGGCCAAGTGCGGTGTAGTAGCGGCGCACGATTTCGTCTTTGCTGGCATCCATGCAAACCTGCTCGTCGCTGATGCAGAAGCCTACCATGTTGACGCCCATGTCGGTGGGAGACTTGTAGGGACTTTCGCTGTAGATGCCTTCGAACAGGGCATTGAGCACCGGGAATATCTCGATGTCGCGGTTGTAGTTTACAGCCGTCTTGCCGTAGGCCTCGAGGTGGAACGGGTCTATCATGTTGACGTCGTTCAGGTCGGCGGTCGCGGCTTCGTAGGCTATGTTGACGGGGTGCTTCAGGGGCAGGTTCCAGACGGGGAAGGTCTCGAACTTGGCATATCCGGCCTTGATGCCCCTTTTCTGCTCTTGGTAGAGCTGGCTGAGGCATGTGGCCATCTTGCCGCTGCCGGGCCCGGGTGCCGTTACCACGACCAGTGGCCGGGTGGTTTTGATGTAGTCGTTCTTGCCGAATCCCTCTTCGGAGTCGATGAGCGCGACGTTCTCGGGGTAGCCTTCTATGTTGTGGAGGTAATAGACCTGAATCCCCTGGCGGCCCAGGCGCTCCTTGTAGGCTATTGCGCTGGCCTGTCCGTTGAAATGGGTGATGACGACGGAACTGACCAGCAGCCCGCGGCTCTCGAACTCGCCCTTGAGACGCAGCACGTCCATGTCGTAGGTGATTCCGAGGTCGGCCCTGACCTTGTTGCGTTCTATGTCCAACGCGCTGATTACTATGATGATCTCCGCTTCGTCGGAGAGCTGCATCAGCATGCGCAGCTTGCTGTCGGGCTGGAAGCCGGGCAGAACGCGGCTGGCGTGGTTGTCGTCGAAAAGCTTGCCGCCGAACTCAAGATAAAGCTTGTCGCCGAATTTGGCGATACGCTCCTTGATATGTTCGGACTGGATTTTGAGGTACTTGTTGTTATCGAATCCGTAATTCATACGGGTTACAAATATAACCAATCCAATTGATTTTTCAAACGGCGCATGCGCAATATCTTCCGCTGAATTGCGAAAAAATGACTACATTTGTGAAAATTATGCAAAGATGAAAGTAAATAAAGACAAAGTGGTGGCTGTAAGCTACGAACTCCACGTTGAAGGTAAACTGGCAGACAAGGCCGCACCCGAGTCTCCGTTGGAATATATACACGGCAACCATATGCTCCTGCCGCGTTTCGAGGCATCCCTGGAGGGCAAGGAACCCGGCGACGAATTCGCCTTCACCCTCACCCCGGAAGAAGGATACGGCACTTATAATCCCGCTTATCTGGTGAGTCTCCCCATAGCGGCATTCCAGATCGAAGGAAAGACGATGACCGAGCTTCTCGTTCCCGGAAAGGTGCTTCCAATGCTCAACAGTGAGGGCCAGGTCGTCCAGGGTACAGTAAGCCAGGTTGCCGAAGATCACGTCGTTATGGATTTCAATCATCCCATGGCAGGCAAGACCCTCAATTTCAGCGGCCGTGTCGAAACTGTGCGTGACGCTACCGAAAAAGAACTCACCGAAGGGCTTCACGGCGAATACCTCCCTCCGCAGGAAGGCTGCTGCCATAAGGGCAAGGGCCATTGCCACAAGGGCGAAGGCGAGGGATGCTGCAAAGAAAACGGCGGCGACTGCGACTGTGAAGGCGGTTGCGACTGCGAAAAGCAGTAGTGCCCAATGCGCACGGCGGTAGTCATACTCAACTGGAATACGGAGGCATATCTTCGTGCCTTCCTGCCGCCGCTGTTGTCGTCGTGCCCCGACGATGCTTCGGTAATCGTTTCCGACAACGGATCTTCCGACGGCTCGCTGGGCCTTCTTTCCCGCGAATTTCCGCAAGTCAGGACTATATCTTTCGGCGAGAACTTCGGATTTACCGGCGGTTACAACCGGGCGTTGGCACAAATCGATGCCGAATATTTCGTGCTGCTGAATTCCGACATCCTGGTTTCTCCAGGCTGGCTCGAACCGCTCGTGTCGTATATGGATGAGCATCCGGAATGCGGCGTCTGCGGCCCCAAGCTGCATGCGCTGGTGGAATCGGCAGACCGAGGCTACAGCAAGCTGGACCGTTTCGAATACGCTGGCGCGGCAGGCGGACGGCTCGATTATTTCGGATTCCCGTTCTGTCGCGGCCGGGTGATGAAGCATACGGAAGAAGATACTGGCCAGTACGACGCTCCCTGCAACGTGCTCTGGATTACAGGGGCCTGCATGATGACTCGAAGCAGCCTCTGGAAAGAGCTCGGTGGTCTGGACGACCGCTTCTTCGCGCACATGGAAGAGATTGACTACTGCTGGCGGGCCGCCCTTCGAGGGTATGCCGTCACGGCTGTCCCGCAGAGCTGCGTGTGGCATCTGGGAGGCGGCACCCTCAAGCCCGATTCGCCGTTCAAACTGGAACTCAATTACCGTAACAACCTCCTGCTGCTGGAAAACAATCTTCCCTCAACCATCGGCGTTCCGAGGGCCCGCGTGCGCATCTTCCTGAGGATGCTGCTCGACCTGATGTCGGCGCTGGTTTACCTCCTGCAGGGCCGCAGGTCTTATTTTTCTGCGGTGCTCAGGGGACATAGGGGATTCAGGAATATGCGAAATGGACTCCGGGGCGCGGCATCGGGCCATGCGGACATTTCGGGTTTTTGGAAAATTTGCGTAATATTGCAGAGTCTGCTCAGGGGAGCGGGCGTGTTCAGATACCTCAAAGCGTATGAAGATAGTCATCGCGGGAGCAGGTGAGATCGGCTCCCATCTTGCAAAAATGCTTCGGGCCGAAGCCAACGACGTCACCGTTATCGACAACGATGCCGGACGCCTTTCCGCGCTCGGGACATATGCCGACGTAGAGACTTTCCAAGGCAGCCCGACTTCGCTTTCTTCGCTCAGGACGGCAGGGGCCGGCAAGGCCGAACTGTTCATCGCCGTCTTTCCGTTCACCACGCAGGAGGTCAATATAGTGTCTGCGCTGCTCGCCAAGCAGGTGGGTGCGCGCAGGGTCATCGCCCGCATCAATGACGAAGATTATCTGACTGCCGAGAACCGATTGCTGTTCAAGGAGTTGGGCATAGAACTCATGTTCTATCCCGAAAAGAGTGCCGCCGACGAAATAGTCGCGTCGCTCAAGCATACGTCGGCTTCCGATTCCATGGACTTTGCGCACGGACGGCTCCAGATTTCCGTCTTCAAGATAGATGAGGATTCGCCTTTGATCGACCTTCGCCTGGAGGAGTTCATACGCACCATGACGCCGGAAGAGACTGGCCTGTTCCGCATAATCGCGGTGTCGCGCGAGAATGAGACCCTGATACCCAAGTTCGATACCAAGTTCCAGTTCGACGACCTTGTGTTCACCGTCTCCAAGCGCGAGGGCATGAAGAGCATACTTAAGTATTTCGGCAAGGCAGAGAAGCCTGTGTCCAAGGTGATGATTCTCGGCGGCGCCTCGATGGGGGAGATGCTGGCGGGTATGCTTGCCGGGCAGATGTCTCTGGTGAAGATCATCGAGAAGGATAAGGAGCGTTGTGCCGTGCTGTCGGAGCGTCTGCCCGACAACGTGATGGTAATCAACGGCGACGGTTCCAATTCCGATTTCCTGTATGAAGAGGGAATCAGGGATTACGATGCCTTTATCGCCCTTACCGAGAGCGATGAGAGCAATGTGCTGTCGTGTGTGGTGGCCAAGAAGTTCGGGGTCGCGCGTACGGTGGCCGAGGTGGAGAACATCGAATACATCAAGCTTGCCGAGGAGATGGGGGTCGATACCGTCATCAATAAGAAGCTTATCACCGCCGGTAAGATTTTCAAGTTTACCCTTTCGGGTAAGGCTCGTTTCGTAAAATATATGTCGGGTAGCGACGCCGAGATCATAGAGTACACAGTTGCTCCGGGCAGTGCCGTCACCAAGGCTCCTCTCAAGGATCTGAATTTCCCCCAGAACGCCATCATTGCCGGCGTGGTCCGTGGCAGCGATTCATTCATTGCCGTCGGCGATACCCGTATCGAGGATTATGACCGCGTCGCCATTTTCGCCCTTGCCCAGTCTATCAAGGACATAGATAAATTCTTCAAAAGTTAGTTCCGGCAACTTCAATCGGAACCGCTCCCGCCTCCTGTTCGTAAGGGCCAAAGTCGGCTGGAGCGGTCCCGTTTTCCGTTGCCTTTCGAGAATTAATTGTCGTATTGTACGGCAACTCCGTCCGGAACCGCTCCCGCCTCCTGTTCGTAAGGGCCAAAGTCGGCAGGAGCGGTCCCGTTTCTCGTTGCCTTTCGAGAATAAATCAGTTTGCTGAGTTTTGTCCGGCGAGCCATCCGGTGCAGAATGCCAGCTGGAGGTTGTAGCCTCCGGTGTCGGCGTCGATGTCGAGGGCTTCGCCGCAGAAGTACAGTCCGCTGACGAGGCGGGATTCCATGGTCTTTGGGACGATTTCGTCGGTGCTTACGCCGCCGGCCGTGACGACAGCCCGTTCCCAGCCTACGTAGCCTTCGATGTCGAATCTCCAGGCCTTGAGCGCCTTGGCGATACTTACCAGGTTGACCCATACTTTGGTGTCTGCGCGCCCGCGTCGCTCCAGGGTGATGATTCCGGGGTTGGCGGCGCAGAAGGCGGGGATAAGTTCCCATGGCATCAGTTTGCCGAGCAGTATGCGGCAGCGCTCTTTTTCGCGTATCCGGGCCGAACGTGGGTCTTTGTCGATTTCGGTCCAGAGCTCTTTGATTCGGGTGGTGAGTTCGGTAAGGCTGACTCCGGGCTTGAGGTCGAGAAGCACTGCGACCTTGGAGCCGTTGACGAGTGCCTTGACGGCCTTGCGGCTTATCTGGAAGCCGATTGGGCCTTCCATTCCGCCGTCTGTAAAGTCGATATCGCCGAATTCTTCGCCGGCGGGAGTTTCCTGTATCAGCAGGGTGACGCCTACATTTTTGAGCTGCGTTCCGCAGATTTTTTGTCCGAATTCGGAGAGTGGCGTTTCGCGGTGGATATGGTGCTGGGGTGCGGCAGTGACGTTTTTGTATCCTTTCGGTACCAGCGCGGTCAGGGAGGGGAAGAGCGGCGTGATGGTGTGGCCCAGTTTGCGGGCCCAAGCGTAGCCGTCTCCCGTGGAGCCTGTGCCTTGATAGCTGAGGCCGCCGGTGGCTATGATGAGTTTGCTGCAGGTGTGAGTTGTGCCGTCAGACAGATGTATGGTGAAATGTGAGGACGCTGCTCCCGCAGCTTCTACTCTGTCATTTCGAGCGAGCGAAGCGAGTCGGGAAATCTCAACCCCGGCTACTTCAGCCTCAGTCTGGATGATGACGCCTACGCCGAGGCACTCACGGACGAGGGCATCTACGACGTCGGTTGAATGGTATGATGCGGGGAAGGCGCGGTCGCCGCGTTCGACTACCGTGGGCATTCCTGCGGATTCAAAGAATTCGATCACGCGCTCCGGAGGGAAACTTCTCCAGGCGGGACGGACGAACTGGGCTCCGGCGCGTATATGTGAGGAGAAGTCGCTCCAGTCTTTGACGTTGGTGAAATTGCAGCGGCCTTTTCCGGTAATCATGATCTTGCGCCCGGGGCGGGGCATTTTTTCGAGGACGCATACGCGGAGCGGATTGCCGGCCGCAGCAGCGTGGCTTGCGGCGCTGTAGGCGGCCATCAGCCCCGATGCGCCTCCGCCGATGACTATGACATCGTATTTCATATAGTTGAAAACCTGTTGACAAATATACATATTCTTTTTGGCTTTGTCGGACTTTATGGTTAATTTTGTAGGCTGTTGACAACAATAATTCATCCATAATCATATTATGACATTAATCAACAAGACCAAAAACTTGACCAGGAACTATCAGGCTCCTGATTGTGACTTCTGTGCAGCTCTTACGGGAGCGATGTTCTGTGACAGTCTTGCCGGTGCCGGTACCGAAGACTGGGTGTATGACACTAATGAATTCTAGCCCTATGAAGAGATTCTTTGCATTTGCAGGGCTGATGACGGCAGCCGCCATCTCCCTCACCAACTGCCAGCCCAAAGAACTTGGCCTCGAGACTCTTCCTGCAGGCAGGACCATTTACCTTACCGCATCTACCGATGCTGCTACCAAGACCGTCAACGATGGCCTTAGCACCCTTTGGGAGGCTGTGGACACCCTGAATGTCTTCTATCAGGCTTCCAGCGGATACCAGAATCTCGGCAAGGCCAGTCTTGTTTCCGGTGAGAAGACTAAATCGGCTACACTCTCTGTTGACGTTCCCGCGTCCGTGGAGCTTCCCGCAAGCGACGCTTCCGTAAAGTGGTGTGCGATTTTCCCGTACAACAGTCACATCGCAGCTCCCGACGGAAAGACCGGCTACAACTATATCGGCCACAGCAAGGGTCTCAACCAGAGTGCATGGGATGACATGTCTTCGCTTCGCGGCAACATCTGCCCGATGTACGGTGTAGCGGAAGGTAAAATCGGAGAGGTCAACATCCCCATGAAGCACATCGCGTCCGTCATCGAATTCAACGTTACCAACAGCACCGGCTCAGACATCGTCGTCAAGAGCATCAGCTACACTGCGAGTGAGGATATCGTCGGTACCTACTATTTCGCTATTGACGATAGCGGTGTGGATTGCATTTCCAGCGGAAGCAGCTACGTTTATTCTACCGCAACCGTCAATCTCGAGAAGGGCGCTCTCGCTGCCGATGC
The DNA here is from genome assembly GCA_946539455.1 of uncultured Bacteroidales bacterium. Lineage (GTDB taxonomy): Bacteria > Bacteroidota > Bacteroidia > Bacteroidales > UBA932 > Cryptobacteroides. The sequence continues at coordinate 3,044 of CAMNHL010000034.1, read as the reverse complement.
AAGCGGCAAGGCATACCTTGCGATCAAGCCTTATACCCAGAACGGTGCCGTTACCATCAAGGTTAACTGCGAAGTTGACGGCAAGGATATGACCGCTGAGATTACGAAGACCCCCACCGGCGACAAGGCTATATTCTCCGCCGGCAAGATCAAGAAGGTGAACGTGGACATCGTGGGCCTCAATGAGAAATCCGACAAGATTGCCGACGTTCACGCCGCAGCTTCCGGAACTGCTGTCGTCGTCAAGGACGTCATCGTTTCCGGCGTCATGAAGCAGGGCTTCTTCGTCACCGACAATACCGATATCCTCTACGTGTTCCTCAAGGCCGCCCCGAGCGTTACCGCCGGTCAGAAGGTCAGCGTTTCGGGAACCACCGCGCAGTACCAAGGCAACAAGCAGATTACCAACGCGCCCGCTCCCGAGATCAGCGTTTCCGGTGAAGGCAAGGTTACCCTTTCGCCTGTAACGTATACCGGAGCCGATGTCGATGCCGCATTCGCCGACAACAATGCCAAATATGTCACTGTTGAAGCTACGGCGACTTCCACTACTCTTGCAAGCGTGGAAGGTGCTGAATGTGTTCTGTACATTCCCAACAACAACAGGGTTGATGGCGTAACCCTTGCAAAGGGCAAGAAGTACAGTCTTACCGGTTATGTTTACGGCCATGGCACCTACAGCGGAACCAAGCAGGTTTACTTCTATGCAGAGTCTGCAACCGAGGTTGGCGGAAGCTCCCAGGAAGCTACCCTCAGCGTTTCTCCGGCTTCCGTTGACATCCCTCAGGAGGGCGGCAGCGCAGAGGTTACCGTCACTTCCGACAATTCCAATTGGAGCGTTGACAATAGCACTCTGGGCGACTGGCTCAGCTGCAGTGTCTCCGGAAATGTGATTACCTTCAGCGCCGGCGCCAACACCGATACCAAGCGCTCCGCCACCGTTACCGTCAAGCACTCCAACGGTACCCTTACCAAGACCGTAAAGGTCAGCCAGGAGGGCGCGGTGATTGCGGACGCCCTCAATCTGAGCGCCGCTTCCATCAGCTTCGGTTCAACAGGCAACGAGCCGTTCGTAGTAAATGTAACTTGCAATAATTCCAATTGGACAATCGACAGTTCAACAGTCCCTTCATGGCTTACCGTCACAACTGATACCCAGTCAGACCCCATGACAATCACGGTTGTGGCTCAGGACAACACCGGCGCAGCCAGGAATGCAGAGATTGTTGTCAATCATTCCAACGGAGAACTCAGCCGTACGCTCAAGGTCGGCCAGAATGCTGCATCTTCCGGTGGCACGGCTACTTATGTCAAGGTCACTTCTGCTTCCGCACTTACGGACGGTCAGTATCTTATAGTCAATGAAGAGGGCGGACTTGCCATGAACGGCGGTCTTACCTCGTTGGATGCTGCGGGCAACGTCAAGAGTGTGACTATTTCCGGCAACTCCATAACCTGGTCCGGTGATGACATCTATTTCATTTACAATTCTTCTGAAAAGTCTCTTTGCGGAGCTGGTGGAGCATACCTTGCTCACAAAGATTCCAATAAGAACAATATTCTGAACGATGTAAAGGAATATGATGAGGCTACTTGCAAGCTGGACATTTCGTTCGATGCTGACGGCAATGTGGTTATCGCTCCTCCTACAGGCTACAACCTGCGTTACAATGCTGTCTCCGATCAAAACAGATTCAGGTTCTATAAGTCAACATCGTCTCAGAAACTGATCCAACTCTACAAGAAGCAGTAAAACTGTACGATTCTTTCAAAGCGGCCCCCATACCGGTGGCCGCTTTTTTTATGTGAAGCTTAGTTAAAAATCATCATTTTTACAGTGAAAACAATGTGAAAGCATGTGAAAGTGTTGACTTTATATTTCAAAAGGATTATATTTGCGATACTGCGTTGAAGTTTCATTTCTAATCTTTTAATATCATGGCCTATCAAAAAGTAACTACCACATCCTACGGCGGACGTCTCAAGAACGCTCTTTCCGGCGTGGGAATGGGCTTCATTATGCTCATTGCCGGTACCGTCCTCCTCTTCTGGAACGAGGGACGTACGGTGAAGACCACCAAAATGCTAAAGGAAGCTGCCGGCGTATGCGTCGAACTGCCCGACATCAATTCCGTTGATGCCGCGTTCAACGGCAAGATGATTCATGCATCCGGCCTTGCCACGACGCAGGAGATTCTTACCGACGATATGTTCGGCATCTCAATCAACGGTATCAAGCTCAGCCGCAGAGCGGAATACTATCAGTGGGTCGAGCATCAGCATTCCGAAACCAAAGACAAGGTCGGTGGCGGACAGGAAACGATAACCACCTACACTTACAGCAAGGAGTGGGTGAGCAGCCCGGTGAATTCCTCCAGTTTCGAGGACCCCTCCTACCGCGGCATCAGCAACGATATTCTTCTCAATGTTGAGGACAAGACAGCCATTGCCCAGAACGTCACCTTCGGCGCATATTCTTTCCCCGAGGCCCTTGTTTCCCGGATGAACAACAGCAAGCCGCTCAATGTCGAGCTCAAGCCCGAAGTCGTCAATCACTACGAGGATACGTTCCACCGCGAGTTCAACGTTGCCGCCGACGCCAGCTTTATCCATCCCCAGGGCAATGTGCTCTATATCGGTGTGAATCCCAACGGCCCTACCGTCGGCGACGTGCGTGTCACATTTACACAGGTTCTTCCCGGTGACGTTTCTATCCTTGCCAAGGTCAATGGCAATTCTTTTGAGGAGTTCACCGCAAAGAACGGCTACAGCATGATAACTCTTGAGGACGGCACTGTCAGCATGGACGAGATGTTTGCCAACGAACATTCATCCAACAAGACGATGGCCTGGATACTCCGCGTAATCGGCATACTGCTTTGCGTATTCGGATTCAAGAATATCTTCAACATCATCACCCAGCTTCTCAAGGTTCTCCCGTTCCTCGGCAATATCGCCAACCTCGGCGTGGGCCTCGTATCCTGGGTGCTTGGCCTCGCATGGTCCCTTATCGTCATCGCCGTTGCCTGGCTCTTCTACAGGCC
>CAMNHL010000033.1:0-18868 GCA_946539455.1 uncultured Bacteroidales bacterium | reverse complement strand
AAGGCAACCCTCGCCATCAAGAAACTGGCCCAGAAGAACGACATCGACTGCTACGTTTACAACGACATCGACCAGGCGACCTTCCGCACCGCCGGATGCCGGGCAGGATTCTACCCTCAGTGGTTCAACGAGAATGTGAGCGTACTCGTGCCCGAAGCCGACATAGGAGCGGGACTCGCCACCTACATCCTCAAACTCATCTCCGGAAAGAACGTCAACTTCATAGAGCCTTTCCACATCGAAGACGATTTCGGAACCTTCGCCGGAGGGCACGCCGGTCCCAACGACCACAACGACCCCTCCTGGCAGGACAATGTGGTGATAGCCCGCGACGTGCGCTTCGCAAAGACATCCTGGAAGTATGCAGGTGCCCCGTTCGCCTGGTACCGCATAAGCCCCGGACGCAAGACTGTATGCGGCCTCTACGAAGAAAACGGCAAATACAAGCTGGTCACCTTCATGGCGGAGAGCCTGTCTGAGAAAGACGCCCCCCAGAGTTCCAAGAAGCACCTCCTCGCAACTTACTCTCACACCATCTTCCGCCCCGAAGTACCAGTAAAGGAACTTTTCGAGCGCGTGCTCAAGGTGGGCGTAACCCAGCATTATGCCATCGCCGACGGCGACTGGAGGCCCCAGCTTGAGGCTCTCGCCGAGATTATGGGATTCGAGTATCACGACATCAGATAGAACAGTATGAGCTTCATGTACAACCCGTTTCCGTACCATGACCCCAAACCGGTCAATCGTCCGGAACTCAGCAGCAAAACAGTAGATTCCATAGTTGCCGGAGGCACTCCGAACGTCGCGAAGAAGTTTGTGGCATCCCTGGCAGACAAAGCCCGCAAAGAAGGCGTCATCGTCGCTTTCGACGGCTACACCACCACAAAGTGGGACCTCATGATCGGCCTGATGTCCCGCGAATGCGACCTCCTCGGCCTGAGCCTCGAGGCAATCGATTTCGACGCTGCCACTCTCAAGAGCGGCGAAGAAATAGATGCGATCATCGACCCTCTGCTCATCTGGGACACCAAAATAGACCCCACGCTGCTCTACGGCAAGGTTTATCACGGCGGTTATGCCGGGCTCACCGACGAGGCCAGGGCGGAAGCTTTCCGCAACAGTCTCCCCGCCACAAAGGCTCCTGGGAAAATAGTGGCCGTATTCGGGTACGGCTCGCTGGCAAAAGGATTCAGGGAGCTTTACGACGTCAAGTGTTTCTTCGACATCACCCCTATGAACAGCATGCTCCGCATCCGCGCCGGAGAGTATGCCAACCTTGGAAAGAAGCACACGGGAATCATCAACCGCACCATACGCCGCTGCTATTATTGCGACTTCGAGAACGCCGTGCAGCTCCGTAAGGAACTGTTCGCCGAGGGCGCCATCGACTGGTACTTCCTCGACAACGACAGGGCCCGCCTCCAGATGATGCCGTTCGAGGCTTTTGCCGACGTGTGCGCCCAGCTCGTAAAGTATCCTTTCCGTGCAAAGCCTTGCTATCTTGAGGGCGTCTGGGGCGGCAGCTACATGAAACAGCAGCGCCACCTTCCCGCGAACATGCGCAACGCCGCATGGGTGTTCGACTTCATCCCGATGGAGGTGAGCGTACTGGTGGAAGCAGGATCCGAGAAACTCGACATCAACTACTGTTCGTTCGTTCACAAGGAGGGCATCAGCCTCATGGGAGAGAAGTGCGTGGGGAAATACCAAGGCTACTTCCCTATCCGTTTCAACTGGGACGACAGCTATCATTCAACCGGCAACATGAGCATTCAGTGTCACTCCGGCGGCAAGTTCAACGTAGAGAACTACAATGAGTTCGGAAGGCAGGACGAGAGCTATTATGTGGTCATCACCGGCCACGAGGCCAAAACCTTCATAGGATTCCGCGACGACGCCGACATCCCCGCCTTCTTCAGGGAGATCGAGGCGGCCGACACTGAGCACAAAAGCTGCGACTACATGAAGTATGTAAGCTACGAAGAAAGCAAACCGGGCCTTCAGGTAATGCTCCCCGCCGGAACCATACACTCCAGCGGCCGCAACCAGGTCATACTGGAAATCGGTTCGCTCACCATCGGCAGCTACACATACAAGATGTACGACTACTTGCGGCTCGACTTCGACGGCAAGCAGCGTCCCATCCACACTCATCTCGGAGAGCTGAATGTAAACCAGCAGCGCCGCACATCCGTCATCCACGACCCGTCCAGCAAGGACTATATCGTCCAGCAGCCCCGGCTTGACTGCGAGGGACCTGGATGGAAGGAATACATCCTCGGCGAGAATCCCCAGATGTACATCTCGCTGCGCCGTCTGGAATTCGACGAGCGCTGCGAGCAGGACACCAAGGGAGAGAAATTCCATGTTCTCACCCTCGTTGACGGCGACCACATACGTATACGCAGCCTCGCGCACCCCGAGCGCTACTTCGACCTCGACTTCATGGAGATCGCCTGCGTGCCGGCGTCTATGGGAGAATATGTAATAGAAAACCTGGGCAAGGAGCCTATCCGCGTCCACAAGACCTGCCTGAGAGATGGCTACGAAAACGATCCTGCTTGACGTCGGAGGGACTTTCATCAAATGCTCCGACGGCCGGAAGATTCCGACGCACAGCAACGGAAGCAGGGACGAAATCACCGCATCCCTGCGCGAAGCGGCCGACGGCGCCGACCGGGTTGCCGTCGCCATTCCGGGGCCGTTCGACTACAGCAACGGTGTTTTCCTGATGAAGCACAAGTTCGCAGCCGCTTATGGTCAGTCCTTCCGCGCAATGGCGCAACTGCCCGAAAGCACCCAGCTAAGGTTCGCCCATGACGTGAATGCCGTGCTGATTGGAGCCATACGCATGCGTGGGCTCGAAGCCTCCGACGCCGCACTGGTAACGCTGGGGACCGGCCTCGGATTCAGCTATGCTACGGCCGGCAAGGTGCAATGCGGCCCCGACGGATCTCCTTTGCTGAGCCTTTGGAACAAGAGCGCCGAGGAAGGAGGAATTCTCGAAGACAGGCTTTCGGCCCGTGGAATCAGCGCCGCCTATGCCAGGCTTTCCGGGCAAAACGGCTGCACTCCCCTTCAGATTGCTCAAATGGCTTATGCCGGAGACTCTAAGGCCCTGCAAGTCTATTCCGATACCGGAACAAGGCTTGGCAAAGCCCTGCGTCCCGTCCTCGACAGTCTCGGTATCAGGACGCTTCTTCTCGGAGGACAGATTTCGGCTTCTGCGAGCCTCATGCTCGAGCCGCTGCAAAATGAACTCCCCGCAGTCACAATCGCCCAGGTTCCCGACGGAGCCGTTTTCGAAGGACTCAGGTCACTGTTTGAAACCCATTAACCTATAAATAGCTCATGCACAAACTTTTAAAATTCTTGCTCACTCTTGCGGCAGCGTTTGTATGCCTGGCGGTTTCGGTCCCCGGCTTTGCGCAAAGCCGCGAAGTGAAAGGCCGCATCCTCGACGAGGCCGACCTGCCCCTCCCCGGAGCATTTGTCACCGTCAAGGGTGAGACCCGCGGAGCGATGACCGACAACGACGGACGTTTCCAGATAAGCGTCAAGTCCACCGACGTGCTCGTCGTAAGTTTCCTTGGCTACCAGGACGAAGAAGTCAGGGTCGGCGACCAAAAGGACTTACTCATCAAGCTCATTCCGCAGGCCAACCAGCTGGAAGAGGTTGTAAAGGTAGCCTACGGCACTCAGAAGAAAGCTTCCGTCATCGGTTCCATCACCACCGTTGACGCCAGTGCCCTCCAGGCCCCCATCGGCGTTCTTTCCACCGGACTGGCCGGCAAACTGGCCGGCGTGGTGGCGGTGCAGCACAGCGGCGAACCCGGATCCAGCGCCGAATTCTGGATCCGCGGCGTCAACACCTTCGGAGCCAACGCTTACCCGCTCATCCTTGTCGATGGCGTCGAGCGTTCGATGGACCTTGTTGACACCGAAGACATTGCATCGTTCTCCATACTCAAGGACGCGACTGCCACCGCCCTCTACGGCGTGCGCGGAGCGAACGGTATCGTGCTCATCACCACAAAGCGTGGTGCAGAGTCCAAGCCCAAAGTGAACGTAAAGGTCGAGACCGGTCTGACTTCCCCCACCCAGCTGCCGCAGATGGCAACTGCAGAGCAATTCATCGACTACCTCAACACCATGCAGCCAGGCACCATCGACGACTACGCCCGCCGCATGTACCTGTCCGGAGAAGACCCCGACCTCTACCCCAACGTGGACTGGATACACGAGATTTTCAAGGAGAGGGCAATGACGACGAAGGCCAACGTGAACGTCACCGGCGGTACCAAGAACGTACGCTATTACGCCGGCGGTTCCTACTATTTCGAGGACGGTATCTTCAATGTGGAGCAGAACGACCGCTACAACTCCCAGATGAATTTCCAGAGGTTCAACTTCCGCACAAACGTGGACATCAACATTACTCCGTCCACCACCCTCGGAATGGACCTCAGCACGCAGTTCACCAAGAAGAACCAGCCCGGCACCGGCCTTGGCAACATCTACAACTACGTGATGCAGATTACCCCCATCGGCTTCCCCAAGGTGTTCAGCGACGGCACCCTGTCGAACCCAGAGACCGGTTCCAACCCCTACAACATGATCAACAACATGGGCTATGCGACCATCAACACGCAGAACGCCCAGACCACCGTCGCCCTCACGCAGGATTTCTCCGAAATCATCACCGAAGGTCTTACGGCAAAAGTCCAGGTCTCCTGGGATGCCCGCACCGCATCTTCCGTCACCAACGGAATCCTGCCGCGCGTGTATTACAAGAGGTGGGACGCTGACGCCCAGGACTATGTATATGTAGCACAGAACAATACCGCAGGATACATCAACGTGTCCAGCAGCACCCAGAGCGGATACACCGTACTCAACCTCGAGGCTTCCGCCAACTACGAGCGCACGTTCGGAAGCGCCCACAGGGTAAGCGGAATGTTCCTTTATTATCTTCGCGACCGCGCCAACACCCACCCGGGCTACGACTATTGGGAGACCTTCCCGCGCAAGAGCCTCGGTATAGCAGGACGCGCGACCTACAGCTTCTACGACCGCTATTTCGCGGAGTTCAACTTCGGATACAACGGGAGCGAGAACTTCGCCCCCGGGCACCGCTTCGGATTCTTCCCTTCCGCTGCAGTGGGTTACATCATCTCCAACGAGAAGTTCTGGGAGCCCATCAAGAGCACCGTCAGCCTCTTCAAGATCAAGGCGTCCATCGGAAAGGTGGGCAACGACCAGATCGGCGGAAGCCGCCGTTTCGGCTACAACACCACCATGGACATCTCGAACATCGGAGGATTCAGCTGGGGTGAGCGCCAGGCGGCATACGTCACCGGCGTCGCGACCGGAGAAATCGGCAACCCCCTCATTACCTGGGAGGAGGCTCTCAAGCGCAATGTGGGTGTGGAAATCAACCTGTTCAGCGACGCATTCAAGTTCCAGTTCGACTACTTCAACGACGTACGTACCGGAATCTTCCTGCCCCGCGAATCGCTGCCCAGCGCAGTCGGCCTGCGCAAGACGCAGTACATCAACATTGGCTCCATGCAGAACGCAGGTTTCGACCTGTCCGCACAGTATGACCACATGTTCCCCGGAGGGCTGTCTCTCAGCGCACGCGGCAACTTCACCTTCAACCGCAACCGCCGCCTGTACGACGACAAGCCCAGCCAGGTCTGGGAATACCAGAACACGGCGCTCTTCGCCAATAACCAGCAGAGGGGCCTCATCGCCGAAGGACTGTTCATGACCCAGGAGGAAATCGACACCTGGCCCAGCCAGTACGGACGCACCCTGCAGCCCGGTGACATCAAGTACCGCGACATCAACGGCGACGGCGAGGTCAACGACCTCGACATGGTGGCCATCGGCTACACCACGGTACCGGAAATCAACTATGGCTTCGGCCTGAGCCTTGGCTGGAAAGGCCTGGACGCCAGCGTCTTCTTCAGCGGCATGGATCACGTGACTCGTTTCATCGGCGGCTACAACCTCTACGGCGGCGCCGCCACCAACGTGCTGATCCAGGGCCAGATCTTCGCCGACGTTGCCCGGAAGAGCTGGACAGTGACCCACGATCCTCACGCCGAGTATCCCCGCTTCTCCGTCGAGACTCCCGCCAACAACCAGATCCGTTCCACCTACTGGCAGAAGGACATGAGCTTCCTGAGGCTCAAGAACGCCGAAATCGGCTACACCCTGCCGAAGAACTGGACCAAGAAGGCAGGAATCTCCACCCTGCGCGTATATCTGCAGGGCGTCAACCTCCTCACATTCTCCAAGTTCAAGCTCTGGGACCCCGAACTTGAATCTTCCTACGGCAACGTATATCCCCTCACCCGCAACGTGAGCCTTGGCATCAATCTGAATTTCTAAGCGTATGAAAAAGTTATATGCACTTCTGGCCCTGGCCGTCCTGGCGGTTTCATGCGACGGGTTCTTCGACATCAACCTCAAGGACCAGCCCACACTGGAAGACACCATGAGCCGTTCTTCCACCGTCAGACGATATCTGGCCCACCTGTATTCATACATACCCCGTGACGAGAATACCCGAAACTACGAAGGCGGCACCGTGCTCCGCAGCGACGAGTCCCTCAACGCCAAGAGCCAGTACGAGACTTACTGGTACAAGGTGCGCCGCGGAGAGTACGGCCCCGACAACACCGATTCCGAATCCAACGCCAACTTCTGGAAGCGTTACTACATCGCCATCAACGAGTGTACTACCTTCCTGAACAACGTCGATCTTGACAAGGAGGACTCACCCGAACTCGTCCGGCAGATGAAGGGCGAAGCAAGGTTCCTGAGGGCCTATTACTATTTTGTTCTGATGCGCCAGTACGGCCCGGTCATCATCTGGGGCGACAAGGCATCCGACCAGAACGTAAAGGCAGACACGCTCGACCGCGCACCGCTGCAGAAGAACATCGACTTCATCGTCGGCGAGCTCGACAAGTCCATCGAACTTCTGTATCCTGAGGTCAACGACCCCGGTCTCGGACTTAGCCTCGCATCCAACAAGGGACGCGCAACCAAGGGAGCCGCGATGGCCCTCAAAGCCCGCGTCCTGCTGTATGCAGCTTCTCCGCTCTATAACGGGCAGAACGGCACCGGCATCTATTCGAGCCTCACCAACAACTCCGGCGAAAAGCTGTTCCCCGATTACGACGAGAGTAAATGGGACGATGTATGGCAGGCCGCAAAAGACGTCATCGACCTTGGCCGCTACGAGCTCACAACCAGCACCAGCGACTCCAGAAGCGATTTCCAGAATGCGGCAGCGTCCTACCAGACTGTATGGTTCCAGGGTTGGGAGACCAACCGCGAGATCATCTGGGGATGGTGGTACAGGGCTTGGGGCGACGAGTCCCTGGGCTCCGGCTGCGACATCGCCTACTCCGCACCCGCCGGCGGCAAGATCGCTCTTGCAGGCTATTCCCTCAACTCCCCTTCCCTCAAGCTGGTCGATGCTTACCCCATGTGGGAGACCGGACGTTATCCCATCCTGGGCTACAACTATTCTGCAGGCCTGATGGACCTTTCCCGCCCGATCGTGGACGAAGCCTCCGGCTACAAGGCCGAAGGATGGACCGAGAATTACCAGCAGCAAATCGACGTGGATCCTTCGTGGGCCAAGCCTTTCAAGGCACATAACTCCACCGTCGGACGCGATGCCCGCTACTACGCCAACTTCGTTCCCAACGGCTTCTGGTGGCCTTCATCCACCACCAACAGCGGCGGCCCCGTACGCTTCACCTGCTACAATTCCCCGGAAGCATCATCTCCTTACTCTCCCACCGATGCCTGCAACCGCGTAGGCTACGTATGGCGCCGCATGTACAAGGCCGAAAACCCTCTGCGGGACCTCACGGCCGACTATCAGAGCGTACGCTACATATATCCCGCATTCCGTCTGGCGGAAGTTTATCTCACCTATGCCGAAGCATGCAACGAGCGCACGTCCCGCATGGTCGATGAGGCCATACGCTACGTCGATCTCGTACGCGCACGCTCCGGTCTCAACGGCCTGAGAGAGGCTTATCCCGACATCGATTTCGATGCGACCGACGGCGTGAGCACCATCAGCGGTGTCTCCCGCACTGGGCGCGAATGGCTGCGCTGGATGATTCTCCAGGAAAAGATGTGCGAATTCGCTTTCGAGGGTCAGCGCCACTACGACATGATGCGCTGGATGAAAGCCCAGGACGAATACAACACCGAAAACTGGACCCTCCATGTAACTGCTGAGAATTACGAGGATTCCTACGCCCGGGTAAAGGACGACTATATCGGCGGGCGCTCCATCTTCCGCCAGAGGGATTACCTCTTCCCCTTCAGCACGACTCAACTTTCCGAAATGACAAACTTCACAAATAATCCCGGCTGGTAGTATGAAAAAACTGACTTTAACCATATTAGCGCTTGCCATCCTGGCATCCTGCATCCCCGACGACAGGGGAAATTTCATGGTCGATGACAGCTTCGGCCTTACTACCAGGGACGCCCTGGTACAGGCATCCGTGCACACCGGTTCCTATACTCTGGGCATATCCAAGAACGGAATCGGCCAGAAGGCTGCAAAGGCCACGGTAAGCCTCGAATCGGGCACAATCCAGGCCGCACTCGACAAGTATAACAAAGAGTACTCCGCCTCGTATGAACTCATACCTGCGTCTTATTTCTCCCTCGACAAGACCGAACTCTCTTATGAGCAGAAGGATGTAGTCAAGGAGGTGACCGTTTCCTGGGACGCCGGCCGGCTGGCGGAATTCATAGGCAGCCGCACGGACTTCGTTCTGCCTGTCTGCATCGAATCCTCCGACCTGAGCGTGTCGGAAGCCAAGCAGGTGGTGTTCATCCGCCTCCTGCGGTCTTCCCTGTCCATCACGCAGAAGAGTGTTTCCAGGGTCATCGACCGCACTAAGGTGGAGCCTGATGCCGAGGGCAACCAGCCCCCGCTCCAGGAAAGCGTGATTCTCGACCTCAAGCTCGACAACTACATCAACAATGTCGGACTCGACGTTCCCCTTAAAATCGACAATTCCCTGATAGCATCCTACAACGAGGGACAGGAAGAGCCGTTCGTGGCCGCTCCCCAGGGCCTTGTCACCATCGACACCCCCATCGCAAGCATCCCCGAATCGGGAGAAGGCGCTACATTCAAGATTACTATCGACAAGAGCTTGCTGCTCAGCGGCGGCACCCTTCAGCCCTTCCCCGCATACCTGGTTCCGGTTACGATAGACACCGATGCCATAAAGGCAAGCATGAAGGGTGAAGACTTCGCCCTGAAGGGCCTCGCCTACGGCAATGCAGTCACCTGGGTGGCAATCACTTACAAAGAAATCAAACCCGGACTGAGCGTCAACCGCGAATGGGGCTTCTATTCCACCGAGGCCAACGCCTGGAGCGATTATATCAACGGCTACACCGCCGGAAGCGAGCGCAACGTAGCTATCGACGACAACTGGATCTACATCGCGGAAACCAACCAGACCAAGAACCTCTGGGCCATCAGCCGCACCGACCCGGGTACCGTCAAGAAACTCCCCGTCGGCACCGTGAAGGACGAAGGCATCTTCTACGTAAGCTGCCCCCGCATCATACCCAATACGGATCCTGCGATCAACGGCGGCAAGGACGTACTCGTCGTCTCCAACATGAACGAGGGAGACCCGACGCTGTACATCTACGACAAGGGTATCGACAGCGATCCTTCGGTGCTGAACATGCAGACCTGGGCTTCAAGGCGCCTGGGCGACACATTCACGTACTGGGGAAGCCTGCAGGACGGAGTGCTCTTCTTCAAGGACTTCAATTCCGCACAAGGCACCGTCACCTTCAGGCTCAGCGGAAAGGTATCCGGAAATGCCTACCTGGTGGGCCGTATCGTGGCTCCTGCGGTCACGGGCGCCGGCGCTTACTTCCCCTTCCCCGACAACATCAACAGCGGCGTCAGTTCCGTACGAGGCGGCGACAAGGCGTGGCTTACGACAGCCTCCAAGGACCTCAAGACCCTTGAAGGCGCCGACAACGCCCCTGCGCTGACCGAGCTGAGCGGCTACTTCGCAGATACCGCCTTCCGCTTCTTCGAGCTGGGCGACAAACGCTATGTGGCTTACACCCGCCAGGTCAGTTCCTCCGACGGACGCCTGTTCATCCTCGAAGGCACGCAGGACCAGAGCTGGGAGGCCATCATCCTCGAACGCAACGTGGTCTATCATGCTGCTATCCAGAACGATACCGAGCAGGACTGCATCAGCGAAGAACCTTCGCCCCGCTCCTCCGGCAACAGCGGAATGGATCTTGACGTCCGAAAAGTCGGAAATGATGTGTATATTGCAGTAGTCAAGCAGAACGTCGGTCTGTCGCTGTTCCGCCTGATGATGAACTGATGGGCAAAACTCGCCTCATATTGCTGCTTCCGCTCCTCGGGCTCCTCGCATGTGAGCCCAAGGAGCCGGAAACGGTATATGAGCCCGCCTTGAGGGCCGAGGTGCAGGACATTTCGGCCTACAGGGCAACGATAAGCCTAACCACGATAGACGCCCGCAGCGTGCGGTACGGATACGGCACTTCTTCGGAGCCGGAAATGGCTCTGTCCGTCGAAACGGGCTCCCTGCACTCAAGCAGCTTAACGATTGACGTCGGAGATCTCATGCCCGACACCGACTATTCCATGCGCCTGCAGGGCATCGGCCCCGGAGGAGAAGAAGGGTCCGTGGTCAGCCTGGGCTTCCGCACTTCCGTGGGACAGTCCGAACTGTACTCATGGGAGAAATCGCGCAAGGCCGTTCCTTCCTTTGCCGACATTACGCTAGTCACTCTTGGCCAGCACAACTACAATCCCCCTCTCTGGACCAAGGAACGTTTTGATTCTCACGTAATTTACACCGACGAAAACGGTTCCCGCCACTGGCTGTACGACGCATTCCTGTGCATCGACGGCTACGACGGCAAACGCGGACTGTGCTTCAGCATCACCAACAACCGCTATTCCGCGACCAAGGAGTCCTGGGAAGACCTTCTGGCCGACTGGCTCGGGCCCGACGGGGCCATCCTCAGGCTCGAAGAGTCGGTAAACGCCGCCGTCTCGGTTCTGGGAGAGCCGCATGCTCCGCGATACGTGGTCATGAGCCTTCCGGATCCCGTGATGTTCCAGTATTTCGGCAACAAGAATTCATCTACCACCTACTGGGGCGAGCTGAACGGAAAAGTCCTCGACTTCTCCAGGATCGAAGACCAGGAAGCGGCGTACCGCTGGTATATGGACAGTTGCCGCGAACGGTTCAACGCACTAAGGCTCAAGAACATCGAACTGGCGGGCTTTTACATACTGTCGGAAGAGCTGCCTCTCGATCCGCAATTCTTCCGCGACGCGGGCAAGCCTTTCGGCTACGCCGACACCTGGAACTGGGAATACAAGCGCTGGGAAAAACTCGTCCCGTGGGTATCCTCCTACGCCCACTCCTGCAACGAGGGCCTGTGGTGGGTGCCCTATCACCTCGCCCCAGGCTACCGGGTATGGAAGGAGCTGGGATTCGACTGCGCCTTCATGCAGCCAAACCACTACTGGGACACGGACGACCAGCACCCCATGAGCAAATCCGTAGAGGCAATAAGGCAGTACCGGATGGGCATGGAAATAGAGTTCGAATACTCGCTGGTCGCCGATGTGATGAAGGACGGCCGGCGCGGTCCCGACGGTGCCGGCAACATGATATTCTCTGCCGCCGATATCCCCGCCCTGCGCGACAGGCTGCGGGAGTATTTTGCCGGATACAAGCAGACAGGACTCTATGGAACGGTTCCCGTCGCCGTTTATTCCGGCACCGACGCAATGCACCAGCTGGCTGTCTCCCCCGATCCCGGAGACAGGCAGATGTACCACGAGCTTTGCCATTTCATAATTGATTCTCCACTGAAATGAAGAAATTATTGATAGTAACCTTCGCCCTTGCGATGTGCCTGAGTTGCGGCACGAGCGGCAAGCAGGCCGTGAAGCAAGTCCCCCACTTCTCCGATGTCTCCCTCGTAGGCTACTGGCACCGTGAGCCGCACCGGTGGGATGCGGAGCGCTTTGCCCCGCATGTAAGCTGGCTCGCGCCCGACGGCAGCGAGCACTGGCTGTTCGAGGCCTTCCTTTTCCTCGAAGGCAGCGACTGGATGCACGACAAGACCTTCGTGTTCGGTCCCGGAGAGTCCGCAGACAAGAGCATCTGGCAGTACCAGCTGGACTTGTGGCTTGGGGACGTTGGTTGCGTGAAAGAACTTGACAGGGCCTGCGCCGCCGTTGCAGCGCGCATCGGAGCGCCGAAGCACAAGAGGGGCGTCATCATAGGGATTCCGGACGCCATAATGTTCGAGAAGTTCTCAGAAAAGACCTCCTCCACCACCTACTGGGGCGACGGCCTGGACTTCGCCCGCGTAGAAGACCGCATGAAAGCCCTCCGCTGGTATATCGACAGCGCCCGCAGGATGTTCGCCTCGCTCGGATGCAAGTATCTGGAACTCTCTGGCTTCTATATCACGTCGGAAGAAATCTACCTGCCCTGGGACATAGACGTAAACTGCAAGTACAAGAACTGGGACGAGATAGCACCGGCGCTCGCAGATTACTGCCACCGAAGCGGCCAGGGGCTCTACTGGATTCCCTACCACATGGGCCCCGGGTACAAATACTGGAAAGACCTCGGGCTGGACCAGGTCTGGATGCAGCCCAACTGGTACTGGGACCACGGAGCCGGTGAGAAGCACCCTTTCTCCAAGACTGTTGGAGCCATCAATGAGGCCGGCATGAGCGGCATGGAACTCGAATTCGAGTATTCTGCAGTCGCCGCACAGATGAAGCCCGGAGTAAAGGGGCCCGACAGCTTCGGGAAACTCACTTTCACCGCTGACGACGTCCCCGCCCTGCAGGAGCGTGTGCGTCACTATATGAAGGAATACAAGGACGCAGGATTCTACGGAACAAAGTCCATTGCCCTGTACTCGGGTTCCAATGCGCTCACTCAACTTGCCACGTCTGCACTGCCGCAGGACAAGGCGCTGTACGACGACATCTGCCGCTTCGTGCTGGGCAACCGCGGGGACCTGCCGGAAACCGAGATTGAGATCGATGACGCCGGGCGCCTCCGGAAGCTGTCGCTGGGCGGACGCAATTACGCCGGCGGACAGCCCCTGTGGCGTCTGTATTACAACACACCCCAGCAGAAAGAAATCGAAGTCAGCGGAGCCTCCTGCACCCCGGTGGTGTCCAGGCAGGCAGATACCGTCAGGCTCGACTACGACCGGGTCGGAGGCAAGGCTATCGCCCTGCACCTCAAGATTTGGACCGAAGGGGCGATGGTGCGTTTTGGCGCCACCGTCGAGAACAACGAGCCGCACACCATCGTGCGCGAATTGCAGTATCCGCTGGTCGGGAACCTGCAGCTGCCGCAGGACTACAAGCTGCTCACCTCACACACCGGAGGACAGATATTCGACGACCCGGTCGGCAAAATAGCAAATGTAGATACGCGTGCGCTGTATATGACCCCCGCACAGAAGTTCCGTCAATACGACCTGCAATATCCGCGAAATGCCGCCGCAAACTGCTTCGCTTTCGTGGGAGACAAGGACGGACTGTACTTCGGGAGCCACGATGTAAGCCTCCAGCAGACCTGGCACGGACTGAGGGTATACCCCGAAGGTCCCATCGGCCATACGACTTCCGACTTCACGCGCCTGGAAGCCGGATTCTACCGCTATCCCAACGTGATGAACGGACTGTGCTGGAGCAACGACGCGAGCGTGCTTGTGCCCTACGAAGGCGACTGGACGGCGACAAGCCGCATCTACCGCCGCTGGGCCGACAGCTGGTGGCATCATGAGCCGGTTCCCAAATGGGTACAGGACATGACCGGATGGCAGCGCATCATCTTCAAGCACCAGTATGGAGAATACCTGCGCCGCTACACCGACCTTCCCGGCCGGATTGCCGACGCCGGAGAATCCGTGGGCTGCAATGCGGTACTGGCCTTTGGATGGTGGAAAGAGGGCATGGACAACGGCTATCCCAACTATACCATCGACGACACGCAGGGCGGAGAAGCCGCCTGGAAGAAGGCTATCGCAGACTACCGGGCACGCGGAGGCCGCCTGCTGCTCTATTTCAACGGGCGTCTGATAGACGTGGAGAGCGATTTCTATCGCAATGGCGGCGGCTCGCGGGTAGCGAACAAAGACAACACCGGCCGCGAATTCACAGAGCATTACAAGTTTACCGGCGAGGGCACCACCCTCGGCTACTACGACTCGCGTACTTTCGTCATTGCCGACATGAGCAAACGGGAATGGCGCGACCAGCTCATCCGGTGGGCCGACAGGGCCATGGACTACGGCTCCGATGCAGTGTTCTATGATCAGCTGGGCGTCGCCGAGGAGTTTCCCAACTGGGACCTGAGCGGAGAGTACCCTGTCCAGGACATATTCACCGGGCGATACAAGGCGGAGGCACTCAAGGAAATACGCGACCACATCAAGGCACGCGACCCCGAGTTTGCACTGGGAACCGAATGGCTGAGCGACTGCACCAGCCAGTTCTGCGACTTCGTACACATTGTAGAGTTTACCGCACTGCCCGAGAGTTTCCCCGAATGGTTTCGCTACACCTTCCCCGAGGTCGTATGGAGCGACCGCTGCGTACGCGACGACAACGATGTCCCCCGCAGGGTGAACAATACGCTGCTCAAGGGCCTCCGCAACGACATAGAGGTTTTCCGCTGCCGCGGTCTGATAGACGAAACCCCTGTTTATCAGGAGCATTTGGCAAAGGTTAACGCCATACGCAACGAGTTCCCGGATCTTCTACTCGAAGGGCGCTATACCGCAACCGACGGCCTGCGCTGCAGCAACCCGGCAATCATCGCCCGCAGCTACACCGCCGGAGACCGTATGGCGGTGGTGGCGACGAACACCGGCGCACGCGTTCAGGAGTGCCGCATCGATGTTCCCGGTTACAATTTCTCAGAAAGCAGGACCATCGGTCAGGCTTCGGTCAACAAAAACAAGCTGCGCCTGGAACAAAATGCCCTGGCCGTTCTTATCTTTGCAAAATGACATTCAAATTATCAGCTTCCGATAAAGAACCGATTTACAAACAATTGGTCAGCCTTGTCGAAAGGGCGCTCCGCGAAGGGGAGCTCAAGGCCGGAGAGATACTGCCGTCGATGAACGACCTTGCGGCCTCGCTGGGCATTTCCCGCGAGACCGTCAAGAAGGCATATAACATCCTGACGGAACGGGGTCTGCTGACTCCCCACCACGGCAAAGGCTTCTATGCCGCCGACCTGGCTACCGACGTGTCTCCCCAGGTTCTGGTCATATTCGACAAATTCTCCGTTTACAAGCAGATACTTTTCAACGCCCTGGCGGAACGGCTGGGCGATGCCGCAGAAATCACCATACTCAACCACAACCAGAGCATCGACCTGCTGGAATACTTTCTGGATTGCAACCTGGACCATTTCGACTACTACATAGTCACGCCCCACTTTCCGCTCGACGAGACTACGCAGGCCAGGGCGGCAAGGCAGCTGTCGAGGATACCAAACCGCAAGCTGATCATGCTGGACCGCCTCCTGCCCGGTTTCACCGGGAACTTCGGGGCCGTTTACCAGGATTTCGAGAACGACATCTACACCGGTCTGTGCGAAGGACTTCAAGGAAGGGCGGACGCCAGGAAACTGCGCGTCATTACCCTGCCGACCTCACTCTACGGAAGCCACATCCACAAGGGAATCGAGCGCTTCGCCAAAGAGAACGGCATACCGGCAGAATTTCTTACCTCGGCCCCGGACGACATACATGCCGGAGACGTCTTCCTGGTCCTCAACTCCCAACTTGACGCCGGACTGGTCGCACTTGCCCATAAGATCGGCAACGCCTCCCTGCAGGTTGGCACAGACGTCCGCATCATCTCCTACAACGAGTACGACATGAACGAACTGATACTCGGCGGGCTCACCACTGTCTCCACCGACTTCAAACTGATGGGGAAACTGGCCGCCGAAATGATTCTTTACCGTCACCCGGAGAAGATTCACTGTCCGTTCCACATGATACGAAGAAACACATTTTGACATTCACGATGGAATCATCAGAATACATCGCCCCAGAAGCATGCCTGTTCAGGATCGACGCAGGCTGCCTCTTCGCAGTCAGCCCGACCGGAGAAGATTTTACCGATCCCGTCGAATACCAGGGTTTTTAGAAACAGCAGAGCCATGAGACAATATGCATTTATAGTTTCGGCGCTCCTGTGCGCCTGCACTGCAGAAACTCCCCTCAGCACAGCCTGTCCGCCCCTCTTCGAGGAAATGTCATTGAGAGCCTGCTGCGAAGACGCGACCAAGACTTCCCTCAGCAGCGACTACGGAGTCCTTTGGAGCACCTCCGACAAAATCACCCTGTTTACTTCCGCGGGCGTCGCTGGTACGCAGCTGGGCGTATCGTCAGTCGAATCAGGTGGCTCGATCGCCACTTTCACTGGCCTCGTTCCTGCAACTTCGGGCGAATGCCTTTATGCCCTGTATCCCGCAAGTTCCGACGCCCGTCTCACAGGCGCCTCCGGCTCGATCTCCACGCAGATTCCTACCGTTCAGACCGGAGTCGAGAACAGTTTCGCCCAGGGAGCGAATGTCTCCATAGCCAGGATAAACCCCGGTGATGTCGACGCCGGCGGCCTGCTGCATTTCAAGAATGCAGGGGCATTGCTGTCGTTCACGGTCCCCGGAAACTATATCACCCGCGTCCGCATAGAAAGCATCGACGAAAGCGTACCCATGAGCGGCCCGGCGACCATCAGCTACAACGACGGAAGCCCGAGCGTATCTGCCGCCCCCGGAGCCAGGAATTATGTTGATGTCACCGTACCGGAGCGCACTCTCGGGAAACGGTACTATGCCGTCGCCTATCCCGGAAACTACAGCCGCGGCTTCCGGGTAAGTTTCTATACTTCAGTTAATTATTACAACCGCTACACTTCGTCCAAGCCTCTGGTCCTGGAGCGCTGCGGCAACGTGCGCCTCATAGAGAAGAACTGGGTGCAGAACGACGACCGCGACAAGTCTGAGACAGGATACGAAACCTCTTCGGACCCAGTCAGCGTGAGTATCAGCTCCGCGCAGGCCAATTACTACAACTTCGTCGTATATTATACCATCAGCGGCCTTGCTTCCGTGGACACCGAGCACGGCCTGGTCTTCAGCTATTCCAATCCTGAGCCCACCTGCGGCGCCGTCGGAAAGGAAGGCAAACTGCCGGGACCGGTACCCGCGTCCACCGGAACGGCAACGCTGCTGCAATGCGTACCCAACGCTCCGCTGCGTCCCGGTCAGACCTGCTATCTGCGGGCATACTGCTACGACGGCTCCGCCGGAGGATACGTTTACAGTCCTGTGCAGCAGCTGACCCTTCCTGCCCAGCCCGAAGGCCTCGGCATAAGCAAATCGGCATTAGACTCCCCTGCGACGGGTGTTTCGCTGTTCAGCTTTACCGCCGGCGACAGTTACAAAGGCTTCTGCGCCGTCGCCGACTGCTCTTCTTCGAGCCCCGTAAGGCTGGGGGTGAACAATGCCCGCATGGGCACCACAAGCGCAATCAGCATGGCCTCCCAGCTGTCTTCGAGCGGCGCGCTGGTACTGGTGAACGGGCAGATTTTCGGCAGTCAGGGCAACCTCGGACTGGCTTATACCGGAGGAGAACTCAGATACAACAATTCGTCGGACGACGGCATTTCCGCATGCCGCGGCTACGGTAACGACTATTCGTCCTGGCAGCCTATAACACGCGCCATCCTTGGAGTCGATGCGGACGGCAGGCCCGGGGCATACTGGTGCTCCCTCATAGGAGGCAAACCTTATTTCTTCGACCGTCCCATTCCGGCTGGAAGTGCCGTCTATCCCCAGGTCACGGCCTCGTCCGGTCCCGGTCCGGCGCGCAGCTGGAGTCCTTCCGAAGCGCTTTCCACCGGCCCTATGCTGCTGTATGACGGAAAGGTATGCGTCAGCGAAGACCGCATCGACACAGGAGTGTACTACACCAACTACGAACTTTGGAGTACGCGCTCGGGCGACATCTACGGCTCGTCGAGGCCCCGCACCGCAATCGGATTCAATTCAGAAAGCGGCAAAATGTACCTTGCGGTGGTATCCTCAGGAGTAACCCTCACCCGCATGGCCCTCATAATGAAGGGACTGGGATGTGACTATGCGATGAACCTCGACGGAGGCGGATCGGTGCAGATGAGCGTACGGGACCGCGGCAACCTGACGTCCAACACCCGCGCCGTCAAATCCACCGTGGGATTCTTCCGCAAGACGGAATAATAAGTTCTCCGGTCGACAACTCAGGTATTGCCCCATATCTTTGGCCGTCGAGGTGAGCTCGGCGGCCTGTCAGGAGACCAGCTGGTCCCGGTGTTCTCAATCACCTCGAATTCGAGGCAATTGAATGTGAGGCAGGCTTGAACAGCTTTCACGGCGACGCCCTTCTTCACTACCTTGATTCGACCACAGTGGCACTTCGCCGAATCTGTCTCCAGCTTCGACACTTTACCGCATGAACATTTGTAATATGCGGTCTTTGGAAGGTCCTTCTTCTCTGCAAGAAACTTGTCAGTATCGGAAGTGACAGTCTCCTTGTTGTCGGCAAATGGATTGCCTGGACTTTGCGGATGAAGTCGGTGTCCACGTCCACGGGGCGTGGACGGTTTGGTGGGGTATGGACGGAAAAAACCGCTCGTTGTTGGAAGTTTGTTCCAGCGGAATTCCGGGAGAAGAAGGCATAAAAAAAGAAAAGC
>CAMNHL010000032.1:0-20432 GCA_946539455.1 uncultured Bacteroidales bacterium | reverse complement strand
ATGGAATTTGCCGCAGGCCACTCCATTCCCATCTGGATGTTCGGCTTTATCTATTAATGTATTCCCAGGCCTTGATCTGCGCCTTGAACTCGGCATTGAGCTTGAGTCCGGCCGATGACAGCAGGATTCCTCCTGCTGTCATCGCAAATGTGAAAGACGGGAAGGTATATTCCGGCAGAGAAGCAACGGCTACCGCAGGGTCTTGCGGAGCGTATAACTTCCTGCCGGATAGTCTTTTGAAGTGGTCTCTCCGGGGAGAGTCACAGTTGCGGTGGAGCCTTCGGGCACCGTGAACTGCCATATCCATTCGTCCCCTTCGTACTTCCACGAACTCTTAACAGGTCCGGCTGCGGATTTGTATTCGGCCTCAATGGAACCGAGCCGACGGTCGGGAAGCGGAGCCATGATTATGTGCTTGAACCCGGGCTGTGCAGGGTCGGAGGCTATGCCGGCCGCTGTTTTCCATATCCAGCCGCATACACAGCCGTAGGCGTAGTGGTTGAAACTGTTCATGCTCTTGGGGCCCATGCCGGACTCCTTAGTATAGCTGTTCCAACGCTCCCAGATGGTGGTGGCGCCGTTGTCGATGGAATATATCCAGCTGGGGTTCTTTCGCTGGAAAAGAAGGTCGTACGCTATGTCGGCAAGGCCGTTCTCCGTAAGGGTCTCCATGAGGATGGACGTACCCAGGAAGCCTGTCTGCAGACAGCCTCCGTGGGCGGCGAAATTCTCCTTGAGGCGTGCGATGACGGCCTCTTTCTCCTCCGCGCCCAGTATTCCGCACTTGAGCGCGAATAGGGCGGGAGTCTGCATCGTATTGAGGATTTCGGTCACGAATCTTCCGTCAGGCGTCAGGAACTTTTCCCTGATGTACTTGCGCGCCCGGGCGGCCATCTGAACGTAAGGAGCGGCGTTGCGTCCGGTCGCAGCAGCCATATCCCGCATCATGTCGGCGTCGAGGGCCCAGTAGCAGGCGCCCAGGTAGTTCCAGTAGGCTACGGCGTCGGGGAGCGGAACACGCTTGCCTGCTGCATCGCGCGTGAATGCGCTGCCGCCGTTGCTCTCCAGCGGCTCGTAGCTTACCCAGTCAGCCCACTGATAATTGCCGTTCTCTTTCTTGATGGCTACGTGATCATAACATGTTTCGTTGACATGGCTGATGAACTTCTCCATCGCATCCCAGTTCTCTTCGATGATGGAGGCGTCGCCGTACTGCTTCCATACTGTCCAGGGAACGATTATACCGGCGTCGGCCCATCCCAGCCGCATCATGTTGTGTCCGTATTGGGCAAGCGGGGCGACTCCCGGGAACGACCCCGTAGGGCTCTGGGTGTCGCGCATGTCACGCATCCACTTATGGAAGAACGAAAGGGTGTTGGCGAAGAAGGAGCCCGTTTCGGCAAAGACCTGCGTATCTGCGGTCCACCCCAGGCGTTCGTTGCGCTGAGGACAGTCGGTAGGGACGGAGAGATAGTTGGACCGCTGACCCCATATCGTATTGGATATGAGCTTGTTGATAAGCTCGCTACCGGTAGCGAGAGTTCCAGTTTCGAGTTCCCGGGAGATTGAGGACACCGGGATGGTGGATACCGAGCGTATCTTCACCTTGTCGCTTGCGGTAACGGAGATGTAGCGGTAACCGAAGAAGGTGCAGGCGGGGTGGTAGCTTGCGTATCCCCTGCCCTTGCCGAAGGTATAAACAGCCTTGATTTCGTCGGGGATACGGAGGTTGAGACGGTGACAGCTGCCCTCGGGGCCGTCCATTCCGCGGCTCTTGGCGCCGTTACCGTCATTCAGAATCTCGGAAGGCAAGCATGTGATGACGGTTCCCTCGGCAGCCTTGAAGCGGAAAAGAGGTACGCCGGCGCAGTTCTGGCCAAAGTCCACGACAAGGGTTTCTCCCGGAAGGAGGGTTATCTCCTTGCCAGGCTTGAAGTTTTTGGTAATCACCACCTTGCCGTATGCCTCAGGGGTCTGTCCCTCGACTCCCTGCCACACATAAGCCTCAACGGGCCGCAGCTCCAAATCCCGTCGCAGGTACACTTCGGCCCCGGCGGAAGGGAAAATCCGCCCCTCGAATTCGGTATTCCGCTCGGGCGTACCGAGAAGCTCCGGCGTAAGGAATCCCGGAAGCTCGCGTGCATCGTACTCTTCGCCGTCGAAAATGCCGGCATGCTTAACGGGTCCGGCTATTCCCGCCTTCCAGTTGACCGTATCGGTACCGAAACGCTCAACAGTACCATCGGCATAACGGAGTTCGAGCACACTGCGGAAGGCGCATTTGCGGCCTGTCATGCCCATGCGGCCTGCGGGAGATACGATTTTGTCTGCCCACCAACCCGGAGTCACTTGCGCCGACAGCTCGTTGATGGCTCCGGCCTTAGTTCGGATGGCGTCGGTGATATCGTAGGTAAAAGATATCTTCGTCTTCTGCGGGTGGGTGAAACCGGGCTTCAGGAATTCTTCGCCCACCGGACGGCCGTTGACCTGCAGCTGGAAGACGCCCAGAGCGGTAGTCATCCATTTTGCGCTCACGACTTTTTTGCCGTTGGTTACGTCGCATACGAACCACGACGCACCGTCTGCGGCACGGCAGTTCGTATCGTCAATCTTGCCTGTCACCACCGGCGCATCCACTACGGAAATCCATTCGGAAGCATCCCACGCATCGTCGGGAAGGGCTTTGGTAAACGTGCCGACAGTTTTCTCTTTCGGCAGAGGGCAGGCGAAGACGGCAAGCAGGGCCGCGGCCAGAAGGAACGATATCTGTTTTTTCATATCACTTATAGGTTTGTCATTTACGACCGCGCCAGAAGGCGGTCATGTCTTCGAGGGTTTTGCCTTTGGTCTCGGGTACGATCTTCCACACGAAGAGCGCAGCCACGAGGCAGATTGCCCCCAGCTGAACATGAAGCAGGCGCTGTACACCATGATGCTTATCACCGGCACCCATGCAGGCAGCGCCAGGACGTTGGAAAGGGCCACTCCGAATGCTCCCGCCGCCATTCCCAGCGAACCGCTTATCAGCAGCGGCTTGCGTCCGAGCTTGAGTTTTCCCCACCACATGTCCGGCTCCTGTTCGGCCCACCCTGGGCGAGGGGACATGATTATCGCCTCGTGCGAGGGAAACGATGCAAAGGCGACGGTCTTACCGGTTTGGGAATCGACCACCGACCCTTTTACGGATGAGCTGCCTATGTCGTATCCAAGTAGTAGCATAATTATGTGGGCTAACTAAGCCGAAATATCGCAATTCTACTTGTAAAAACAAAATCTGCATCTGCACTGCGGACACACGAAAATCCAATAATGATTATTACCTTTGAGCATGAAAAAGATTCTCCGAATTTCCATTCTATT
This sequence comes from uncultured Bacteroidales bacterium, assembly GCA_946539455.1. Classification (GTDB taxonomy): domain Bacteria; phylum Bacteroidota; class Bacteroidia; order Bacteroidales; family UBA932; genus Cryptobacteroides. The sequence continues at coordinate 17,072 of CAMNHL010000032.1, read as the reverse complement.
GGCTGCAATCGCTGTGGCGGCGTGCGGCTGCAACTGCGCATCGCGGCAGGGCGGCAAGACTGACAAACAGGACACCCCGGAGCCCGAGTGCATGGAGGCATCGCCTGTCCGGGTGATGTCGTTCAACATACGCTACTCGACTGCCAAGGACGGCTCGAACTCCTGGGTAACAAGGCGTGACGCCACACCTGCGATGATTCTCGACATCCACCCCGACGTTTTCGGTCTTCAGGAGGCATTGCAGGACCAGGTCGATTACATTCTGCAGCACTGCCCCGACTACAAAATGGTCGGCGTAGGAAGGGATGACGGAAAGCGCGAGGGCGAGCAGATGTCTGTATTCTACGACACCCGGCGCATCAATCTCATCGAATGGGGCACCTATTGGCTGTCAGAAACCCCCGACGTACCAAGCTTCGGCTGGGACGCCGCATGCCGCAGGACAGCCACCTGGACGCTGCTGGAGCAGAAATCCTCGGGCCGCAGGTTCTACTTCGTAAACACCCACCTGGACCATAAGGGAGAGGTCGCCAGAAAGGAAGGCCTTGCGCTGGTTTACAAGAACATACAGAAGATGAACCCAGATGGGGTCCCCATGGTGCTGCTCGGCGATTTCAACGTTCTGCCGGACGACGAATGCCTCAAGGATGTATCCGTCCTCATGAAAGACGCACGCCAGCATTCTGCCGAAGCAGACCAGAGAGGATCCTTCAACGCTTTTGGCCTGTTAGGCCCCGACCAGCTCAAGAAGATAGACTACATCTTCTACAACGGCTTCAGCTCAAGCCTCCGCTTCAAGGTCGTAACGGAAAGTTACGCGGGAAGGCCTTACATTTCCGACCACTACCCGGTTTACTCCGACCTGGTGTTCTGAAAGGCTTTCTTTTATTCTTGATATGTTCAGATAAACCTATTATATTATAATATATCATAACGGGTATAAAATTCCATTTTAAATTGAAACTATACCCGATAGCGCATAAAAAAGTATAATCTGCCAAAAGTTGCGAACGACACCACTTTTGGCAGATTTTTCTGTGTGTATAGAATTCAGAAGAAGAGCGTAAAAGATATACGAGGCAATACGTATAGAGGTTTGCCGCCAGGATTAAGTCCTACAGGGAGCACAAAATTAGCTCCTGCCGCTACACCAAGTCCAAATCCTGGCTTTATCCCCCACTGCCAACCAAGCTCCGGCTGGAGGCTTGCGCCATTTTTAAAGAAATAGTCGTTTAAATGACCATTTACCTCCTTACCAAATCCCAGGGCACGGATATAGCCGGCTTTAACCCCCAGGAAAGGTGTACTATTTGCCTTCAGAAAGCTGAACTGGTAGTCCATAAATGCTTCCGCAAATGTCGGATACCCTCTTCCATTGGGAAATACCATAGCCCCTGCCCCAAGACCTAAATAATGATGCTCATTTAGTTTAATTCCGTGAGAAGTTTCAGCTCCGTGCACGGACGCATGCCCGCCGAGGACTGCTTTCCACTGGGTGCTTGCAGTTACGCCTTCAGTCTCTGCCTCGAAGGTGGCTGACGTGTTGCCTGCGCCGGACACAAGATTGAAAGTAACGACCGTGTTGCCGTCCTGGATTGCATAGAACTTGTCGCCTTCGGCCCATACGGAGCTGATGCCGCTGCCACCGCCGGGAGTATTCTCGGAGTAGGTGACTTTGGTGCTTACATTGACAGTGGCGGTGATAATCTGCTTCTCACCGGTCTGGGTGCCGTCTGCAGGTTCCACTGCTATCTCCTTTTTGCAAGCGCAGAAAGCAGAAAGGAGAGCTGCTGATGCCAAAATATACTTGATACTCTTCATAATTGTGTGTTTTTTCTGATTAATAATCCAGGAAACCGGCATCGGTGTCCTCAGTGATTGAAGGAGCTGTTGCGCTCATGGCGATAAATCCGGTCATGGAGATCTGGATTTCCGTCATCAATGGGGTTGAGTATGCTTCTTTCATTATACTTTTGATTTTATTTAATAGACAATGTAATCGTCTTCCTCCAGGCTGGGGGAAACGCAATCGACGCTTGCCGCAATTATTTGTTCAAGATCTAACGGGGATGCATCTGCCTTGGGCGAAATGTACTGTCTCTTCATAACGATAATACCTTACAACTATCAATTACACATAACTGAACCATCTCCCCGAAAAAAAATAACGAATCAGGGTTATTCTTGGAAGAAAGTGTATTTTTGTATTATGAAATCCTTTCTGCCACTCGCCCTCCTTTCCTTTGCGCTCTTTGCCTGCAGCCAGGGGCAGGAAACCGACCTCGCATTGCACAGGACTGCAACTGCATCGTCCAATTACGATTCTAACCTCACTGCACAGCTTGCCACGGACGGCATAATCCACAAGGGTTTCCCTGCATTCCTGGAGGTATTCTCCTCCGACGGACCCGTGAGCCGCGTGGAAAGGGAGAACGCCTTTGACGGCGACCTCAATTCACGCAACATCGTTACAGGCAAGGACGGCTGGCTGGAATGGCGTTTCCACGGCTACGACATCCTCGCCGACAAAGCCGAAGTCCTGTTCCAGGAGGCGCTGAAAGGCGGACGTGGAGGCCCCGAAAGCACCGTAAGCGTGCCGGTACCTGCCGGCGAAGACGGCACTCTCCGAATCAGCCTCAGCTTCCCTCACGAAGGCCGCTGGCGCGTGAAGAACGTGGACTTTTACCACGATGGCGAGCGCATCGAAAACATTCTCCCGTCGGAGCACTTCACCAGCGCCTGGATGAGCGAGGGAACTGAGGATGAATGGATTATGGTGGACCTTGGGACGGTACGCAAAGTCAATTCGGTCCGGCCACATTGGATATATCCACCCGCAGGCCAGAGCCTTGAGGCCTCCAGGGACGGCGAGTCCTGGAAGAAGTTCAGCCCGGGCAGGTGGCGATACGTAAGGCTCAACATGCATGGCGACAGGACATCCCGCTTCTGCCTTACGGAACTTGAGGTGCTCGGCCCCGCCAGGCCCCGGAAGGACGAGGGCGGCTGGAAGATACAACGCGCCTCCGAAACTCCCGCCGACGGAGCACGGATATCCACGCTCGGGTTCGACACCTCCGGATGGCTTCCCGCATCAGTGCCGGCGACCGTCCTTGCCAATTACATAGCAGCCGGAGCCGTCCCCGACCCCGGTTACGGCGACAACTGGAGCCAGATATCCGATTCCTACTTCAACAGCGATTTCTGGTACCGCAAGGAATTCGAATGGCACCGCGGAGCCGGCTTCCCCGTACTCGAATTCGACGGCATCAACTGGAAGGCCGACATCTGGCTCAACGGCGTACAGGCCGGCCGGATCGAAGGCGCCTTCACCCGCGGGCGGTTCGAAGTGGATTCGCTGCTCCGGGACGGCATCAACGTCCTGGCTGTCAAGACTGAACGCAACGCCCATCCCGGCGCTGTCAAGGAAAAGACCGCAAGGTGGACCGGATACAACGGCGGCGTGCTAGGAGCCGACAACCCCACGTTCCACGCCAGCATCGGATGGGACTGGATGACCACCGTACGCGGACGCAACTGCGGCATCTGGAATGACGTACGCCTCATCGAAGAAGGCCCGGTGACTGTTTCGGACCCGCTGGTCGTATCTAAGGTCAACCCTGACGGCACAGTCACCGTCACCCCGTCGGTAACAGTCAAAGGCACAGGCAGAACCTCAGGCAGGGTGACCCTCGAAGGATGGCTGGGCGATCTGCATTTCAGCCAGGATGTCACCTCTGACGGCGAAGTATCGTTCACCCCCGCCGATTTCCCGCAGCTGAAAGACTGCAGCCTGGACCTATGGTGGCCGGTGGGATACGGGGAGCCGGCGCTGCAAGACGCAGGATTCGCAGTCAGCATCGACGGCGTACCGTCAGACTCGCTGAGGTTCAGGGCCGGCATACGGGAGATGACCTGGGACGCCACGGGAGGCATCCTCAAGCTGTATGTCAACGGCCGCAGATTCATCCCACAGGGTGGAAACTGGGGCTTCTCCGAGCACTGCCTGAGGTTCCCGGCCGACCGGTACGACATCGCCCTGGACTACCACCGTCAGATGGGTATCAACATGATACGTAACTGGGTGGGACAGATTGGCGACGAAGAATTCTACGATGCCTGCGACCGCTGCGGAGTGATGGTCTGGCAGGACTTCTGGCTGGCCAATCCCAGCGACGGCCCCGACCCTGACGACGAGGGTATGTTCCTTGCGAACGCCGACGATTGGGTGCGACGAATACGCCGTCACGCGTGCCTTGCGCTCTACTGCGGCCGCAACGAGGGCGATCCCCCTGCGTCGCTGGACCGTGCACTGCGTGACGATATCGTAGCCCGGCTGCATCCTGGCATGCTCTACATTTCCAATTCGGCCGACGGCATTGTGAGCGGTCACGGCCCGTACAACGCCATGCCGTTTGCGGATTACTGGTCAAAGCAGAGCGGCAAACTCCATTCGGAAAGGGGCCTGCCCAACGCGCCCACTTGGGAGAGCCTTCAGAGAATGCTCCCACCCAAGGACCGCTGGCCCATATGCGAACTCTGGGGCAAACACGATTTCACCACCGACGGGGCACAGAGCGTCAGGACATACAACCGCCTGCTGGAGACCACCTGGGGCAAACCGGCTTCGGCTCCGGAGTATTGCTTTCTGGCGCAATGGCTCAATTACGAAGGGAGCCGCGCCATATTCGAATCGTCCAATTCCTGCGGCAGGAACGGAATGTTGCTATGGATGACGCACTCCAGCTGGCCGTCGATGGTATTCTGCACCTACGATTATTATTTCGAACCGACAGGAGCATTCTTCGGGTGTAAAAAGGCCTGTGAGCCGTTGCACATCCAGTACAATCCGCTTACGAAGGAGGCTGAAGTCGTGAATATATGCTGCGGCAGACGTGACGGACTTACCGCCAGGCTTGACGTTTACGGCTGCGAAGGAACGTTGCTTGCCCAGCATTCGGCGGTTGTTGACTCTCCGGACGACTCAACCGTTTCCTGCTTTGCAGCGGATCTGCCCGTCGGAGAGCCGGCTCTCCTGATGAAACTGCGGCTTCTCGATGCGAACGGCGAGGTGCTTTCGGAGAACTTCTACATGCTTCCTGAGGAACGGTCGGGAAGCCTCAAAGCCCTTCGCGCCCTTCGCGCGGCAAGGCTGGGCAAAACCGTACACGTATCCGGTTCCGAAGTAACCGTGACGCTCCGCAATGACGATTCGGTCCCCGCCCTGCTGGTGCGGCTTGTGCTGAAAGACAGCGAAGGGGAGGAAATCCTGCCCGCAGGATATTCTGACAATTACTTCGCACTTCTCCCTGGTGAAGAGAAGACCGTTTCCGTCTCTTGCAGGGCTTCGCTTCATAATCCGAGCGTCGAAATACAGCAGCTCGGAGATTTCTCTCTTGCGCCAGCAGATTACGCCGCCTCGCTGAGCGCAGACCAATGCCTGATTCTGGGTGGCAGCATCGCTCCCGGCACTATGCCGCAGACCTTCGAAAACGGGCATCTGGTCTGTTCCGACCTCAAGCGGTGGACAAGCGGGTTCTTTCCCGGGACCTGCTGGTATTCATACCTCCTGAGCGGGCGGGAAGATGTAAAGGCAATGGCGGAATCGTTCACTCTGAGCATGCTGGACGTAGATTCCTACTTTCGCGACCACGACATAGGCTTCCAGATAATGTGCTCCGCAGGATTGGCCTACAGAATCACCGGGGACGAGAAGTATCTTCCTGCCATAAGGAGAGGGGCGGAACTGCTGGCATCCCGGTATTCCCCGGTTACCGGGACCATCAAGAGCTGGGACAGCAGCAGGCCGGTAAGCAAAGTCATCATAGACAATATGATGAATCTGGAACTGCTGACGTTTGCGTCCAGGGAGTTCGGCGTCCCGGAATGGATGGAAATTGCAAAATCCCACGCCGACAAGACAATGGCCAATCATTTCAGAGAAGACGGCTCTTCATTCCACCTCGTCGAATACGACCTTGCAACAGGCGCAGTGCTGGTCCGGAAAACCGTCCAGGGATACCGGGACGATTCCGCCTGGTCCCGCGGGCAATCCTGGGGGCTGTACGGATTCACTATGATGTTCCGAGAAACCGGAGAAGAACGCTATCTGAGACAAGCCGAAAAGATCGCCCGCTTTCTGCTTCCGCTGCTGGCGGGAAGGCCGGTTCCGGCTTGGGACTTCAACGCCCCAGGGGATATGTCTCTGCAGGACGACTCATCCGCCGCAGCAGTGATGGCCTCGGCATTCACGGAGCTGGCGTCGCTCACAGAGGACAAAGCCCTTGCCGCCAAGTGCCGGAACCAGGCGGAGGCTATCGTCAACGAACTTGCTTCTCCCCGCTATCTTGCCGCTCCGGGGGAACTCGGAGGCTTTCTTCTCAGGCACGGGACAGGTTATTATCCGGCAGGCAGCGAGATAGATGTTCCGCTGACGTATGCCGACTACTACTTCCTGGAAGCCCTGTACCGCCTGAAGCAATCTGTATCAACAAAAGAGCCCCCGGGTAACCGGAGGCTCTAAATGATGTTGAGCAAAGCCAGACACTACTCAATCACTATCTTCTTGACCCGGTAAAAGTCGCTGAGGAAAGCATAAAAGTGGTCATTGTCGATACGGCTGATGTATTCCATGGGCGAACCGTTAATGTAGCAGCGCTCGTCTATGATTGAGGCCATGCGGGTGTCACTGTCCTTATATTCGACAATACGGACCTCGTAGTCGAAGGGCTTGCCGACAGGCAGTCCGGGCTTGTTTAATTTGCCGGGGAGAGCGTGCTTGTTGACGGTGAAAACCCCGTCCTCGAACGAAACGAGGGAGTCGTAAGTATCGTTGAAATTGAAATCATACACGCTGTACTCCTCGCCGTTGTAAAACACAACGGGATGCATACGTATTAGAACGCCGTCTTCCGTAATCTCAAAGTAGCTGTCGGCACTCGCGGTCTTGTACCAGTTGCCGGTAAGGCCGTATCCGGAGGCTGATTTCTGGCAGGAAACGCATGTTAAGCACAGCCAGAGCGCAGAAAGTATGAAAAATGCTTTTTTCATGATGTCAAAAGAAGTGCTTCTACAGCAGGTGGAATCCTGCGGTAAGGCCCGCCATGACGATGCTCACCATGCTCATGAGCTTGATGAGGATGTTGAGCGAAGGGCCTGAAGTGTCCTTGAACGGGTCGCCGACGGTGTCGCCTACTACCGTTGCATGGTGGCAATCGGAGTTCTTGCCGCCGAAATTGCCTTCCTCCACGTACTTCTTGGCGTTGTCCCAGGCGCCGCCGCTGTTGGACATGAATACGGCGAGCACGAAGCCTGCGCCGAGACCGCCGATAAGCAGGCCGAGCACGCCGGCCACGCCAAGCACGACTCCGACCACTATGGGAACGATGATGGCAAGCAGAGCCGGACCGAGCATCTCCTGTTGGGCGGCCTTGGTAGAAATCTCTACGCAACGCTTGTAGTCGGGAGTGCCTTCTCCGGTGAGTATTCCCTTGATTTCGCGGAACTGACGGCGGACTTCAACCACCATCTTGGATGCGGCACGTCCAACGGCGTTCATTGTGAGACCGCAGAACAGGAAAGCCATCATTGAACCTACGAACACACCCGCAAGCACGGTGGGATTCATCAGGGAAACGTTGTAATTGTTGAGAATGTCGAGAATGGAGGCGTCGGCAGCCTTGACCTGACCGGCGACTCCTGCAACCATGCTTCCGGCACGCTCGAGAGCTATCTTTATCTCTTCGATATACGATGCAAGAAGAGCCAGCGCAGTAAGGGCAGCAGAACCGATTGCAAAGCCCTTTCCTGTTGCGGCAGTGGTGTTGCCGAGGGCGTCGAGCACGTCGGTGCGCTCGCGCACGGAAGGCTCAAGCTCACTCATCTGAGCGTTGCCGCCGGCATTGTCGGCGATGGGGCCGTAGGCATCGGTAGCAAGCGTGATGCCCAGCGTTGACAGCATACCGACAGCAGCGATGGCCACGCCGTAGAGGCCCTTGCTGAGGCTGGCGGCGGTCATCATGTTCTGCACGTCGAAACCTATTGCAAAAAGGTAGGCGAGAACGATCGCGCAGACGATTGCAACGACAGGGACTGCAGTAGAGACCATTCCAAGGCCGACGCCATTGATGATGACGGTAGCGGGGCCTGTCTTTGAGGCCTCTGCAAGCTTCTGGGTGGGCTTGTAGGAATGGGAGGTATAATACTCAGTAGCCTTGCCTATGATTACGCCCGCAAGAAGTCCGGCCACGACGGAGCAGCTCAGGTGCCACCAGTCATTGTTCTGCGTACCGAAAACCAGCGCGAGTATGCCGAAGGTGGCCACACCGCTCAGGACAGCGGCGAGATTGGTGCCGAAGCTCATGCTCTTGAGGAGCTGTGCCATGCCGGCGCCCTCGCGGGTGCGTACTGTGAATATGCTGAGGACGGAAAGCACTACGCCCACGGCTGCAATGAGCATGGGGGCGAGGATGGCTTTGGTCTGCATCTCGGGGCCGACGGCATAAAATGCGGAAGCTCCGAGCGCCATGGTGGAAAGTATAGAGCCGCAGTAGCTTTCGTAGAGGTCTGCACCCATTCCGGCCACGTCTCCTACGTTGTCTCCTACGTTGTCTGCAATGGTGGCGGGATTGCGGGGGTCATCCTCAGGAAGGTCGGATTCAACCTTTCCTACGATGTCGGCGCCCACGTCGGCAGCCTTGGTGTATATACCTCCGCCCACACGTGCGAAAAGGGCCTGCGTGGATGCACCCATGCCGAAGGTAAGCATGGTGGTGGTAATGACCACGAGCTTCTGTGCTTCCGAGGCCTCAGCAACGAAAGCGTTGAGTATCAAGTACCAGAGGGCTATGTCGAGGAGTCCCAGTCCTACAACAGTAAGTCCCATCACGGCGCCGCTGCGGAATGCGACCTTGAGGCCAGCGTTGAGCGAACGGCGGGCGGCATTGGCGGTACGGCCGGATGCGAAGGTGGCGGTCTTCATGCCGATGAAGCCGGCAAGTCCGCTGAAGAAGCCTCCGGTGAGGAATGCGAAGGGAACCCAAGGATTCTGTACGTGGAACACGTAGGCCAGGATGGCAAAGAACACCGCCATGATGACGAATACGATTACCACAACCTTGTACTGCTGTTTAAGGTAGGCCATTGCGCCCTCTCGTACATACTGAGCAATCTGCTTCATAGTGGGCGTGCCTTCATCCTGCTTTTTCATCTGTCTGTAGAAGATGAAGGCGAAAAGAAGAGCCACAAGGGACGCGCAAGGAACTGCGTAAAATAGTGGATTCATAAGGTTCGGTTATTAATGTAATACGAAAGTAGGCATTAAAAACGAGAAAAACAAAGCCCCGGCAGTTTTTCAACTCCGGGGCTCTGGATTATCTGGTCTTTACTCTGCCTGCTGATCGGCTGCTGGTGCTGCCTGCTCTGCAGGAGCCTCGGCCTTCTTTGCGCGGCTGCGGCGGGTAGCCTTCTTCTCGGCCTTGGGTGCGCTTGCGAGAGCGGCCTCGTTGAAGTCAACGAGCTCAATGAGTGCCATTTCTGCAGCGTCTCCCTGACGGAAACCGGTGTGAAGCACGCGGGTGTATCCGCCCGGACGGTCGGCCACCTTGGGAGCGACGTTGCGGAAGAGTTCCGCAGTTGCGTTCTTATCCTTGAGGTAGCTGAAAACTACGCGACGGGAGTGAGTGGAATCATCCTTGGACTTGGTGATGAGGGGCTCGACATAGCTGCGGAGTGCCTTGGCCTTTGCAACAGTGGTAATGATGCGCTTTTGCAGGATCAAGGAAGAAGCCATATTGGCGAGCATAGCCTTGCGGTGACCGCTCTGACGACCAAGATGATTGATAGATTTATTGTGTCTCATCTCTAAACGTTCTTTTTCTTGGGTTCGATATTATACTTGGTGACATCCATTCCGAAGTCAAGCTTCATCTTCTCGACAAGCAGTTCGATCTCGTGCAGGCTCTTGCGGCCGAAGTTGCGGAACTTCATGAGCTCGGGACGAGTGTAGGACACGAGGTCTGCGAAAGTCTCGATTTCCGCTGCCTTGAGGCAGTTGAAAGCGCGGACTGACAGGCCGACATCGGTGAGCTTGCTGAGGAGAAGGTGCCTCATGTGGAGGGATTCCTCATCGAGTTCGCCTGCGGTGGATTCCACTGCGTTCTCAATTGTGACCTTCTTCTCGTCAGTAAACAGACGGAAATGGTAAATCAGAATGCTGGCAGCCTCCTGAAGTGCATCATCGGGGCTGATGGAGCCGTCGGTTTCGACTTCGAGGGTAAGTTTCTCGTAGTCGGTCTTCTGCTCGACCCTCCAGTTGTCCACGCTCCAGTTAACCTTGCGGATAGGAGTGTAGATGGCATCCACGGGGATGGTGCCGATGGGGGCGTTCTCGTCACGGAGCTCCTCGGCGGGCACGAAGCCGCGGCCCTTGGTAATCGTGATGGAGATTTCGAGTTTGACGGACGGTTCCAGAGAGCAGATGTGCTGGTCGAGGTTCAACACCTTGAAAGAAGACAATCCCTTGGAGATATCCTCAGCGGTAAACTCATGCTTGCCGCTGACGGTGATGTTGACGGTTTCGGAATCGACGGAATCGACCATCCTGCGGAATCTCACCTGCTTGAGGTTGAGAATGATGTCCTGCATACCCTCGATGACACCGGGGATAGTCTGGAACTCCTGGTCAACTCCGACAATCTTTATCTGGGAAATCGCGAAGCCCTCAAGAGAATTGAGGAGAATGCGGCGAAGAGCGTTGCCGATGGTCTGGCCGTAGCCGGGCTCCAGGGGGCGGAACTCAAAGCGGCCAAAGGTCTCGGAGCTTTCGAGCATTATCACCTTGTCGGGCTTCTGAAATGCTAAGATTGCCATAATTATCTTTTCTTGGTGTTAACTGTTACTTGGAGTAGAGGTCGACGATGAGCTGCTCGTTGATGTTCTCGGGAACTTCTGCGCGTGCAGGAAGGTTGAGGAACTTGCCGCAGAGATTCTTCTGATCGAACTCAAGCCATGAATACTTGGTAACGGAAGCAACGCTGGCCTGGATGACTTCGAGGCTCTTGGACCTTTCGCGGACGGCAACGACGTCGCCGGGCTTAACCTGTGCGGAAGGGATGCTGCATACATCGCCGTTGAGGGTGATGTGATGATGGGAAACGAGCTGACGGGCAGCTGCGCGGCTGGGAGCGATGCCAAGACGATAGACTACGTTGTCGAGGCGGGACTCGAGCAGGAGAATGAGGTTCTCACCCTTCTGTCCGGCCATGCGGGTAGCCTTCTCGTAGGTGTTGCGGAACTGACGCTCGAGCACACCGTACATGTACTTGACTTTCTGCTTCTCCTTGAGCTGGGTGCCGTACTCCTTCTGCTTCTTGCGCTTGGAGGCGAGACCGTGCTGTCCCGGAGGGAAATTGCGTTTCTCGAAATATTTGTCGGAACCGAAAATGGGTTCGCCGAACTTGCGGGCTATCTTGGTGCTGGGACCTGTATATCTTGCCATAGTAATCTTTCTTTAAGAGTTAAACTTTACGACGGCCTTTGGGTCTGCACCCGTTGTGAGGCATAGGAGTGACGTCGATGATCTCGGTCACGATGATGCCCGCGTTGTTGATGGTGCGGACTGCGGATTCACGGCCGGAGCCGGGACCCTTTACGTAGCACTTGACCCTGCGGAGGCCTGCATCGTACGCTGTCTTGGCAGCATCCTCAGCGGCCATCTGGGCGGCGTAGGGAGTGTTCTTCTTGGAACCCCTGAAACCGCATTTGCCTGCGGAACCCCAGCTGATAACCTGGCCCTGGGCATTGGTAAGGGAAACAATGACGTTGTTGAAGGTTGATGAAATATGGGCCTCGCCATAAGCTTCAACCTTAACAACTCTCTTGGATGTTGTAGTTTTCTTTGCCATAATTCATCTAATTTACTTGGTCGCCTTCTTCTTGTTGGCAACGGTCTTCTTGCGGCCCTTGCGTGTACGGGCGTTGTTCTTGGTGCTCTGTCCGCGGACAGGGAGACCTGCGCGGTGACGGATGCCACGGTAGCAACCGATATCCATGAGGCGCTTGATGTCCATCTGGACGGCAGTGCGGAGCTCACCCTCGATCTTGTACTCTTCGTTGATCTCGGTACGGATTTTGGCAATCTGTTCGTCGTTCCAGTCACCTACTTTGATGGTTCTGTCGATACCGCACTTGTCAAGAATCTTCCTGGCGGAGCTGCGGCCGATACCGAAGATATAGGTCAGACCTATCTCTCCTTGCTTGTTGTTAGGTAAATCAACACCGGCTATACGTGCCATAATTATACTTTACTTAATTTGTTACTGATTATTATCCCTGACGCATCTTGAACTTGGGGTTCTTCTTGCAGATTACGTAAAGACGGCCCTTGCGGCGGACAATCTTGCAATCCTCGCTGCGCTTCTTGATGGATGTTTTGACTTTCATATCGCGGAAAATTTTATTTGTATCTGAAAGATATTCTTCCTTTGGTCAAATCGTAAGGTGAGATTTCAACTTTTACTCTGTCGCCCAGAAGAATATGGATAAAGTTCATACGCATTTTTCCTGAAATGTTGCATAACAGGACATGACCATTCTCAAGCTCGACTTTGAACATCGCGTTCGGAAGGGTCTCTATGACCTTTCCATCTTGTTCTATAGCTACTTGTTTCGACATTAAAAAAACACTTTAAAATTTGATTGAAGGATCTTTCTCGATAAAATCAAAGGTGGACAGCTGCTCGGCCCGGCCTTTACGGACAACAACCGTAAGTTCGTAGTGCGCTGATTTCTTATGGTCGGAGGTATGAACGGCCCATCCGTTGCGGTCGAGGTACACACTTTTCCCGCCCGCATTGATCATAGGCTCGATACAGATTACCAATCCGTCCACGAGGTGAGTGCCCTTGCCGCGGCGTCCGTAATTGGGAACACCGGGCTGCTCGTGCATCTCCCTCCCGAGACCATGGCCTTCCAGTTCGCGAACGACAGAAAAGCCCAGCGCCTCGACGTACGATTGTACCGCGTATCCGATATCTCCGGTCCTGTTGCCCGCCACGGCGGCCTCGATGCCCTTGTACAGCGATGCCTTGGTGGCATCCAGGAGGCGGCGGGTCTCGGCGTCCACCTCCCCTACAGGGAAGGTGTAAGCCGAATCGCCGTTGTATCCTTTGTACAGCGTGCCGCAATCTACGGAAACCACGTCGCCCTCCTTGAGAGCATAATCGGACGGGAATCCGTGCACTACGACATCGTTGACGGACATGCAAAGTGCCGCGGGGAAGCCCTCGTAACCGAGGAAGCTGGGAATCGCACCGTGATCGCGTATGAAAGTGTCGGCAATCTTGTTGAGTTCCTTGGTGGTGACACCGGGAGCAATGTGACGGCCTACTTCTGCCAGAGTCTTGGAGACTATTATGGCGTTCTCTCGCAGCAGGGCGATTTCTTCTTCAGTTTTGGGCTTGACCATCGTACCTTAAAATTTAATCAAAGAACTATAATCCTGAACGTCCGCTCAGACGACCGGTCTTCATGAGGCCGTCGTAGTGACGCATCAGCAAATAACTTTCCACCTGCTGGAGAGTATCGAGGACGACACCCACGAGAATCAGCAGCGAAGTGCCGCCGAAGAAGCTACCAAAGGAGTTGTTGACTCCGAAGATGATTGCGATTGCAGGCAGAATGGCTATGATACCGAGGAAAATGGAACCGGGAAGGGTCACCCTCGACATCACGGAATCCAGATACTCCATAGTCTTCTTGCCGGGTTTGACACCGGGAATGAATCCGCCGTTGCGCTTCATGTCCTCCGCCATCATCTGGGGATTGACAGTAACTGCCGTGTAGAAGTAGGTGAAGATAACGACGAGCAGGAAGAAGATGAAGTTATACCAGAAGCCGGTATAATTTCCAAGCGTAGCGGCAAGTCCTCTGGTTGCATCCCAGCGGGAGAAAATCAGAGGGAAGAGCATCAGAGCCTGTGCAAAGATGATAGGCATGACGCCGGCAGCATTGATCTTGAGAGGGATGTACTGACGGACGCCGCCGTACTGACGGTTGCCGACAACCCTCTTGGCATACTGCACGGGCACGCGGCGGACAGCCTGCACGAGCGCGATGGCCGCAATGATGACGAAGAACCAGATAACGAACTCGACGATGAGCAGAAGCAGACCTCCGTTGGTGGCGCCGAGCTTGCTGCCGACCTCGGCGACGACTGCATAAGGCAGACGGGCCACGATACCTATCATGATGATGAGGGAGATACCGTTGCCGATACCGCGGTCGGTGATGCGCTCACCGAGCCACATTACGAACATCGAACCGGCCATCAGGATGATGGTGGAGACGAGGTTGAACATGAAGTTGCTCCAGCCCAGCTGCTGGACGGCTACGAAAGCCTGTCCGGGAATCTGGCCGTGAAGAGCTGCCATGTAGGCAGGGCCCTGGATGCAGATGATACCGATGGTAAGCCAACGGGTCATCTGGTTCATCTTCTTGCGTCCGCTTTCGCCCTCCATCTGGAGTTTGCGGAAGTAGGGCACGAAGACACCCAGAAGCTGGATGACGATGGATGCCGAGATGTAAGGCATCACACCCAGTGCAAAGATCGAGGCGTTACCGAACGCGCCGCCGGAGAACATGTTGAGAAGGCCTACGAGACCCTCGCTAGTGCTCTCCTGGAAGCGTGCCAGCATCGAAGGATCGATTCCGGGGAGGACTACGAAGCACCCGAACCTGTACACCAGTACGAGGAGGCAGGTGTAAACTATCCTCTTGCGGAGTTCCTCGATCTTGAAGATGTTCTTGATTGTCTCAATAAACTTCTTCATTGTCTTATTCGGTTACGACTGCCTTTCCACCGGCAGCCTCGATTTTGGAAACAGCGGTTTTGGAGAATGAATCGGCCGTGACGGTGAGGGCTGCGGAGATTTCTCCGTTGCCGAGAACCTTCACGAGCTCGTTCTTTCCGGCCAGTCCGGCAGCCTTGATGGTCTCAACGTCGATGGTGTTGATACCCTGTGCTGCTGCGAGAGCCTCAAGAGCGGAAACATTGACGGCCTTGTACTCCACGCGGGTGGGGTTGGTGAAGCCGAACTTAGGGAGGCGCCTCTGGATAGGCATCTGGCCACCTTCGAAGCCGATCTTGTGCTCGTAGCCGGCGCGTGCCTGTGCACCCTTGGTACCGCGGGTGGCAGTGCCGCCCTTACCGGAACCCTGACCGCGACCCAGTCTTTTGCTTGTTTTGGTTGCACCTGCTGCAGGTGCGAGATTCTCAAGTTTCATAATTGCGGTCCTCCTTAGTCAATAACTTCATACTTAACGAGATGAGCTATCTTGGAAAGCTGTCCCATAGTGACAGGATTCTGCTCTACCTCGACTGTCTGGTGCATGCGGCGGATGCCAAGGCAACGAAGGTTGTCCTTCTGGCGCTTTGTCTCGCCGTTGCTGCTTATGATCTGTGTAATTCTGAGCTTTGCCATAATCGTGTACTCCTTATCCGTTGAACACTTTACTCATGGGGATGCCGCGAAGTCCTGCGACAGTGTAGGCGTCCCTCATCTGGGTAAGGGCGGTCACGGTGGCCTTCACAAGGTTGTGAGGGTTGGATGAGCCCTTGGACTTAGCGAGGACGTTCTGGATACCTGCGGACTCGAAGACAGCACGCATAGCACCGCCGGCCTTTACACCGGTACCGGGAGCTGCGGGCTTCATGAATACGCGGGAACCGCCGAATTTTGCCTCCTGCTCGTGAGGGATGGTGGTGTTGATGACAGGAATCTTGACGAGATTCTTCTTTGCATCCTCCACGCCCTTTGCGATAGCTGCGGTGACCTCATTTGCCTTGCCGAGACCGTAGCCGACGACTCCGTTCTCATCGCCGACGACGACGATGGCTGCGAAGCGGAAGTGACGACCACCCTTGGTGACTTTGGTAACCCTCTGGATGGCGACCAGTCTGTCCTTGAGTTCAAGGTCAGAAGTCTTTACTCTTTTAACATTTGTATTTGCCATAGTCTTTGCTGTTAGAAAATGAGACCGCCTTCACGGGCTGCGTCGGCCAAACTTTTTACCCTGCCGTGGAAAAGATAGCCGCCACGGTCGAATGAAATGGTGGTGATACCCTTGGCGAGGGCGCGCTCGGCGATAGCCTTGCCAACGATGGCTGCAGCCTCGATGCCGGACTTGCCTTTGGTCTTGGCGGCGAGCTCCTTGTCGTTGGATGCTGCGGCGACGAGAGTCTTGCCCTCAAGGTCATTGACGACCTGGGCGTAGATCTGCTTGTTGCTGCGGAAAACGACCATGCGGGGACGCTCGGCAGTGCCGTTGACGTGCTTGCGGATGCGGAAGTGAATCCTTCTTCTTCTTTCGATTTTATTGAGTGCCATAATTCAATCCTCCTGTTATTTTGCGGATGCGGTCTTGCCGGCCTTGCGACGAAGCTGCTCACCGACGAATTTGATACCCTTGCCCTTGTAAGGTTCAGGCTTGCGGAATGAACGGATTTTGGCTGCCACCTGGCCGACCAGCTGCTTGTCGCAGCTCTTGAGGAGCAGGCGGGGGTTCTCACCCTTTCTGACTTCGGGAAGCTCGGCCTTCACTTCGGGAGGGAGCATCAGATGAATCTCGTGGGAATAGCCGAGGGAGAAAACGAGAAGCTGGCCCTGGACGGCTACACGGTAACCGACACCGACCAGTTCCTGCTGGGTGGTGAAGCCTTCGGAGACGCCGACGACCATGTTGTGCACCAGGGCGCGGTACAGACCGTGCATGCTGCGGTGACGAGGCTGGTCGGTGGGACGCTCGAACTTGATCTGATTGTCCTCAATGGTGAGCTTGATGTCGGGATCTACCTTCTGGCACATCTCACCGAGAGGTCCTTTAACCTTCAACACGTTGCCGTCGAGCAGCTCTACGCTGACCCCGGACGGAAGGCTTACAGGTAATTTACCAATTCGTGACATTTGTAATGTTCTGTTTTGTTGATTAATAGACGTAGCATAAAACTTCACCGCCGACGCCAAGCTCCTTGGCTTCCTTGTCGGTGATGATGCCCTTGGAGGTGGAGAGGATGGCGA
>CAMNHL010000031.1:0-22071 GCA_946539455.1 uncultured Bacteroidales bacterium | reverse complement strand
GGAGTAACCACCAACCCTAGTGCAAACAGGAGCGTTTCCCACCGTCGGGCGGATTCCTATGTTCATCAGTACCCGTAGCGGGAGCGGAATCGAAGCAACAAGCCGGCTCCTAGGAAAAAGGTTGGACACGAACAGGCCGTCCACGATGCTGTATATACTTATCAGCACCATCATCCCAATCAAGGGAAGCGATGAGATAAAAAGGCGCCTCGCGCCGTAATGTCCTCCAAGCGTCATCTTGTCAGCGCAACATCTTTTCCATCTGGACGCGGGTCGCGGAAGGCGCAGCGCGATGTATCGTTTCCATCAGGAATTCCAGGGATTGCGCCGGAGTAAGGCTTGAGCGCATGCTTCGCGGAGTGAATCCCGGGAAGAGGAAGTCAAAATCTTCGAACAGCGACTCAGGGGTACAGAAAACGGAACGCTGCCAGCCTTCGTAGCGCAGTTCGGCGCCCCGATAAACACGGTCTATATCCCCCGTCACCACCCGTGTCTGCATCTGCAGGCGGGCAAGCACAGAATCAGCGGCGCCTTTATTGACCCCGAGAAGAGCCCGCACGTCCCGGACGCTCACGCTTCCCTGCCGCTCGATAAGGTCCAGCACCCGCCGCTGGTCTTCCGAAGGAGCATAGCGCGGCTGACTGCGACGCCAGTTCATCAGCTCACGGTAAACATCTACCGTTGCAAAAGCGGCCTTGCCGCCCCACAGGAACTTGCCGTACGCTATCTCGCCGCTCTGCACGCAATGAATCTTCCAATCCCACGGGCCAAGGCTGTCTGAGGTGAACCAATCCCCGGGAGGGGTCTTTTCTTCTATGGAATAGCCGGGAATCGGATTCGCAAAGAAAGGTAGTATCCCGGCCTCCTTGACGGCCTGGAGCATTGCTTCCGGGCCGGTCACCGAGGGCAGAAGAGGGTTTCCGGAGTGAGAGTCAATTGGCATCAGGAATGCTCTTGACATCGGCTTCAAGCTGACGTCGCAGGTCCTCAAGAGAGGCGAAGCGGTGCTCGTCGCGGATGCGGGAAATGAAGTCGAGGGTGATGTCGAGGCCGTAAATCATTTCGTCGAAGCCGAGGATGTGGGTCTCGATAGTAAGGACGTTACCGTCGCTTACGGTGGGACGGAAGCCTATGTTGGTTACGCCCTTCGCTTCGGCCGAAATGACAGAAGAAAGAGTCACCCGGGTGTGATAAACTCCGTTCCCTGGAACGAGCATGAGCGGCTCGTAGAGCTTCATGTTGGCCGTTGGGAAACCTATCGTGCGGCCGAGGCGGTTGCCGCTTACCACTACGCCGCACAGGCGGTACGGACGTCCGAGAAGCGAGGCGGCGGATACGACATCGCCGGCCTCCAGCGCATTGCGGATGCGCGTGGACGACACCGGGGCGCCGTCGATGCAGACAGGTGGGGCGATGATTACCGAAAGCCCCATGCGGCGCGCTGCTTCGGCGATTTCCTGCGGGCCTGCCTGCTCCGACCCGAAGCGGGTATCGTAGCCAAGCACCAGGGTATTGCACTGAAAATCACGGCGAAGCATCTGCAGGTATTCGACGGTGGACATGGCGGCGAAGTCCCTGGTAAAAGGAACGGTGACCACCTCGTCAACCCCCATGGAACGCAGCAGCGCCACCCTGTCATCGCGCGAGCTGAGGTAGCGCAGCGAATCGGCGCCGTTCTGCAGAACTGCCCGCGGATGAGGCCAGAACGTAACTACAACGCTCTGCTCCCCTCGCCTGCGGGCCTCGGAGAGCAGAGTGTCTATGACAAGACGGTGCCCGGGATGGACACCGTCGAAAAAGCCTGTGGCTACTACAGCCATTTGACCAGAGGGAAATCCTGGCGGTGAGGCAAGGCGGGGTTGTACGCGTACATGCGGATGCCAACCTGGTACATGCCGGTATGCTCAGGCTCCACGGAAACCTTGTAAGTAGCTATATTGTCTTTGTATTCAGCGACTTCGTACTGATAGGTCTCCTGAATGTGGGGCACTCCCTTGGCGTCGGTTGTGGCAAGCAGCATTTCTACGCCGATGTCTTCGGGACGCAGACGGCCGAGGTCGAGGACGACTTCACCGTTGAGAGGGTCGTTCTTGGACACCACATAAGATGCGTCGGGCTGCTGGCAGGAAACCACACGGATGTGGTCCCACTCCTCCATTACGCGCTTCTTCCAGGATGCGATGGACTTGGCGAGGGCGTTGCCGTTGACAGTCATCTCGTCATAACGTTTGGCCTGTGGGATGTAGTACTGGTTGCAATAGTCGGTGAGCATGCGGTTGGTGGTGAAGTTGCTCGCCACCTTCGCGATGGTGTTCTTGATGTAGCCCACCCACTCCTTGGAAATATGGGTACGGTCGTTGAAATTGTAGTATGCCGGAGCTATCTCGTTTTCGATTGTGGCATAGATAGTTGCCGCATCAAGCTCGTTCTGGTAGTTCTGATCCTCGTAGGTGCGCTCCTGGGGCAGTGCCCAACCGGCGTCCTCCTGATATCCTTCGACCCACCAGCCGTCAAGCACGGAAAAATGCATGACGCCGTTCATGGCGGCCTTCTCGCCGGAAGTTCCGGAAGCCTCGAGCGGACGGGTAGGATTGTTGAGCCATACGTCCACGCCCTGTACGAGCCTCTTGGCTAGACGGATGTCGTATCCGGAGACGAAGATTATCTTGCCCAGGAACCTCTCGTCCTTGGATATGTCGATAATCTGCTTGATGAGCTCCTGACCCTGGGTGTCGGCAGGATGAGCCTTGCCGGCGAACACGAACTGCACGGGACGCTCGGGGTTGTTGACGATAGCATCGAGCCTGTCGAGATCGTTGAACAGCAGGGTCGCACGCTTATACGTTGCGAAGCGGCGGGCAAAGCCTATCGTAAGCACCTCGGGACGGAAGGTCTCGGTGATCTTGACTATCTGGCTGGGGGTGTACTGGCTGTTCTGTCCAGGGTCGGAGAGGCGTTCGGTAACGATTTCGACAAGCGTATTCTTGAGGAGCTTGCGGACGTTCCATATCTCTTCGTCGCTGACCTTGTAGATACGGTCGAAGCAGCTCTTGTCGTAGTGGCTGGTGCGGAATTCGGGGCCGAAGACCTTATATTGCAGCTGCTTCATCTCCTTTGCAGTCCAGGTGCCGTAGTGCACGCCATTGGTCACGTAGCTGATGTGCAGCTCCTCGGGCAGATAGCCCTTGTACATATCTTTGAAGATATCCTGGCTGACCTTGCCGTGGAGCTTAGACACGCCGTTGACGTTCTGGCTCATGTTGGCGGCAAGCACGCTCATGCTGAACTTCTCGTCGCGGTTCTCGGGATGTATCTTACCGAGGCTCAGCAGGTAATCCCATGCGATGCCGTAACGTCCGGGATAGTGGCCGAGGTACTTGGAAAGCAGGTCTTCGTCGAAGGAGTCGTGTCCGGCGGGAACGGGGGTATGGGTGGTGAAGAGGCCGCTGGCCCTGATGAGTTCCAGGGACTCTGCGAAATCGAGCTTCTGCTCCTGCATGCACTCGCGGAGCCTCTCCAGGCAGGCGAATGCCGCATGCCCCTCGTTGAGATGGAAGATGGTGGGATGCAGCCCGAGGGCGCGGAGAGCCCTGACGCCGCCGATGCCGAGCAGGATTTCCTGCTTCATACGGTTTTCCCAGTCGCCGCCGTACAGCTGATGGGTGACCTGACGATCCTCCGGGATATTGGCCTCGAAATCGGTATCAAGAAGGTAGAGGTCGGTACGTCCGACAGCCACCTTCCAGATGCGGGCGTGCATGTCGCGGCCGGGCATTGCCATCGTGACGGTACGCCAGGTGCCGTTTTCGTCAAGCACGGGTTCGGCGGGAATCTTGAGGAAGTCGGCCGCATCGTACTCGGCTACCTGATTGCCCTGAGGGGTAATGCGCTGGGTAAAATAGCCGTAGCGGTACAGCAGTCCGACCGCAACGAGGTTGACGTTCATGTCGGAGGTCTCCTTGAGATAGTCGCCTGCAAGAATGCCGAGGCCGCCGGAATATATCTTGAGAGAGGTCTCGAGACCGTACTCCATGCTGAAATATGCCACGCTGGGCTCTTTGCGTTCGGACTTCTTGGACATGTAGTCGTTGAACTCCGCCATGACGGCTCCGAGCTGCTGGAGGAAAGAAACATCCTTTGCCAGCTCGTTGTAGCGCTTGAGGCTAACGGAGTCGAGGATGACCATAGGGTTGTGGCCGGATTTGTGCCACAGCTCGCGGTCTATGGTCTTGAAAAGAGCCTTGGCGCTTTCGTTCCAGCACCACCAAAGGTTCTTGCAAAGGGTTTCTAGTCCTGACAGTTCTTCCGGCAGGTGGCGCGTAACCATTACGGACTTCCAAGCCGGTTCACTCGCTTCAATTCTGTTGTTCTGCATAATTAACTCTTATAATGAAATCGCTGAGTACGTTCATATAGTTGATGAACGCCTCGTAAGGTGTTGCATAGGGGCTGAACCGCTTATGTATCTCGCCGTCAGAGAAGAACTTGGTACACATGTAGTACAGGTGGTCGCTCTCCTGGAGGTGTCCGAAATCAGCCCAGAGGTCGGGATCGGCCACAAGGGCGAGTTTTTCGGAAAGACCGTACAGTTTGTTGTAGGCTTCCTGCTGCAGTTCGTTGCCGAGCCAGGCGCTGAGGTCCCTTTCTTCGTCGGCCCAGGAGATGGGATCGGGGACTTCGAGCGGAGCTACGGGTTTGATTTTGGTCACAGCCTGCGAAGGGGTGAGGAAATCAAGCCCTTTCGAAAGCACTGCGGCGGGCAGGGCCTTCATGAATTCGAAGATGCCGCTTTCGGCTTTCTGATGCTCGCCGAAGGTCTCGTAATCCATGAAAAGGTTGACTATTTCGCCCTCGGCGTCTGCGAGCCAGCCGGCGAACTTGTCGGCGGTCAGGGGCCATTCGTTCCATCCCTTGTCGGAGAAACGGAATGCCACGTCGTCGCTCAAGCCGTAGTTGCGGAGCAGCAGGCGCACGGAGCTCTTGGAGGCTGCGGAATAAATGTAATTAGGGCTCTGCCAACCCATTATATGGCGCGCACCCTCGGTGAGGATGGTCTTGAATCCAAGATCGTACACCTGACGTGCAATTGCGTCGGAATAGATGAGCTCGGTATTGCGGAAGGTCTTGGGAGTGATGCCGAAATACTTCTCGACGGCCGCCTTGTGCTTCTGGACCTGATGCTGGAACTCCGAAGGAGAACCAAGGGAGGAGAGGCTGTGATAATAAGTCTCGCACAGGAATTCCACCTTGCCGGTATCGGCCAGGGCGCGGAAACTGTCGAGTACCTCGGGAGCGTAGCGGTCGAACTGCTCGAGGGCGGAACCGGATACCGAGAAAGCCAGACGGAGCTTCCCTTTGCTCTCCTTGATCGCCTTCAGAAGAAGCTCATTCATAGGAAGGTAGCAATTCTTCGCTATACGCTTGAGTATGGTGCGGTTGGCAAAGTCGTCGTAGTAATGGGAATCCTTGCCTATGTCGAAGAACCGATAGGTGCGAAGCCTTGTGGGCTGATGGACCTGGAAGTAAAGACAGACTGACTTATTCATAACAATGATTCGTAAACTTTCTTTAATTTGGCGGTAGCGCCGTTCCATTTGAGGTCGTTGACCTCGTCGTAACCCTGCTTGGAAGCGAAGGCGGTGAGAGCCGGATAAGATACCAGCGCATAGATGTCGTCGGCGAGGGCATCGACGTCCCAGAAGTCAACCTTCAGGGCGTATTTGAGTACCTCCGCGGCACCGGACTGATGGGATATGATGGAAGGAACGCCGGTGCGCATGGCCTCCAGAGGCGAAATGCCGAAAGGCTCCGATACGCTCGGCATGATGTAAACGTCGGACAGGGCGAACATCTTCTGCACCTCGGCTCCGCGAAGGAAGCCGGTGAAATGGAAGCGGTCGGCGATGCCGAGGCGCGCGACCTGCTTGATCGCGCGGTTCATCATGTCGCCGCTTCCGGCCATGACGAAGCGTACGCCCTTGGTGCGCTTGAGCACCTTGGCGGCAGCGTCGATGAAGTATTCGGGACCTTTCTGGAAGGTGATGCGGCCCAGGAAGGTCACAACCTTGTCCTTGACTCCCCTTTCGACCTCTATGTTCTCGCGTCCGGAGAAATCGACGGCGTTGTGCACCGTGACGACCTTTGCGGGGTCGATGCCGTACTTGTTGATGACGATGTTCCTGGTGAGGTCGGAGACGGTGACTACGCGGTCGGCGGCCATCATGCCGCGGGTCTCGATGTCGAGGACCCGGGTATCGATGTGCTTCTCGTCGCCACGGTCGTAGGAGGTGGCGTGCACATGCACGACCAGCGGCTTGCCGGTGAGCTCCTTGGCGGCGATGCCGGCAAGGTAGGTGAGCCAGTCATGGGCGTGGATGATGTCGAATTCGTCTTTGTGCTGCATTGCGATGGTGCCGCCTACCTGGGCGTAACGCGAGACTTCCTCCATCAGATTGGCGCCGTACTTTCCGGAGAAGTTGAACTTCTGGCCGAATCCGACGGTGGTGTGCTCAAGGCTCTCCCGGCGCATCTTTTCGATGGCCTCGAAGTACTCGTCGGGATCGACGTAGGGCACGATATTGGAATCGACGTACATGAATTTCACCTTGCCGATGAATTCTTCGACGCTCTCGCTCACATTGGCGACCGCGACGTCGCTGGCGTTGATGATGGTAGTGGCGCTCTGGTCTTCGTCACCGGAGGCGTGGGGCATCACGAACAGAGTTTCGACTCCGTTGTGGGCCAGGCCCTTGACTATGCCTTCGCAGGCGGTTCCGAGTCCGCCGGCGATATGGGGAGGAAACTCCCAGCCGAACATTAATACTCTCATATACTAGGCCTCCTTGTATTTTTCCAACATTGCATAAACGCTAAGAAGGGCGGCGGTACTGAGTGCCGACGATATGGCGCCGTGCGGCTCGTGGGGAGGGTCGCCGTCGTAGAGTTCCGAGAAGGCGCCTACGCCGTGCTTGCTCAGGTCGGCCCAGAAGCCCTCGGTGAGCCATTCGGCCCTCTTCCAGAATGACGGGCCCTTGACGCGGAAACTGATGTCGATGTAGGGTTCCAGAAGGAAGGGGAAGCAGCATCCGCGGTGGTAAGCGAGGTCGCGTTCAAGCTGCGAGCCCTCGTACACTCCCCTGTAATCGGCGTCGCGCGGCGACAGGGAACGGATACCACGACTGGTTACGAGTTCATTGTCCACAGCCCTGAGTATGAGCGGGAAGAGCTCTTCGTCGAGGGGTGAATTGGGAACCCAGATGGCATAGAGCTGATTGGGGCGGACCGCCATGTTGCGGCCGTAACCGTCGACATAGTCGGCCAGACGCCCTTGCTCGTCGTCCCAGAAGGTCGTACGGAAGCTGACGCGTACCTGACCGCATATCGGAGTCCATTTGGCCACGAAGGACGAACGCTTGTTGCCGAAGCGTTTCTCCATATCGAGAGCGAAGCAGATGGCATTGTACCACAGCGAGTTGACCTCGACCTGATAACCGGCTCTTTCGTTAATGGCCCTGCCGTTGGCATACGTGTTCATCCAGGTGAGAGCCACGCCATCAAGCTGTGCCCACAGCAGACCGTTCGGCTGCATAGCGACCTCCTTGCGGCGGCCGGGCAGGTAGCTGTCAAGTATCATCTTGACGACCGATCCGTACTTTTTCCAGACCTTGGCGGGATCGGCTCCCCAGTCGATGTACTGCTGGAGCGTGACAGCAAGGTACAGGGGGGCCTCAACCTGGGTGGTGCGCACAGTAAGGCGCTCCTGCTCGGCGGCAATCAGGTTGTCCAGGATTTCTTCGAACAGGGCGGGGTCTTTCATGCCGCGGAGCGTAAGTCCGGCAAGGGAGATGAGGGTCTCGCGCAGCAGGCCGGTCTTGAGCCAGCTCAGGCCGGCATTTATCATTGCGACACCGTTGTGCCTGGTAATCAGCCAGTCGGCGCAGCGCTCCAGCTGTTCGTGATAGCCGGTTACTGCAGGCAGTTTTGAAAGATAGCTGGTGAATGCACGCTTGAGCCCTGCAGGATTCTCCTCGGAAATGCCGGCAGAAAAGACAGCGCTTCCGCCCTTGGAGAGCTTGAGGCTGAAGATGCCGGGAGTAAAGAGGTCCTCGGTGCAGGGATAGCCGCGGCGGTATTCGTCGGAGTAAGTGATGCGGTTGTTCCAGCATGGTATGTACTCCCAGACGGCCTTGGAATCGCTTAACTGCAGATTGAGGTCGGGGAAATTGGGATACATGCGGAAGGAGACGCCGCCGGGAATGGGTGTTGCCGTGGTATCGGCCTGGTCGTTCTGCTGAGTAAGCGCATGAATGCCGCGGAAGGCCAGGAACGGCTTGAGGATGAGCGTGACCGGGGAAGGTGCCTTAAGCAGCTCGTAGCGGATGAGCACCTGGTCCTTGTCGGGAGCGAGGATGAGGCTCTTGCGGAAGGTCACTTCTCCTACCTGATAGGTGATATTGGGAGCGGGATCCTCGTTGAAATCTACGACATATTTATGCCCGCGGGGCTCGTATATGTCGCCATAGCAGTGAATTCCCAGATTGAACTGCTTGCCGTTGACGACAAGGCTTTCGTCGACGGAAGACAGCAACAGGAAACGGTCGCCTCCGAAGCGGTCGAGAGTCACGGCCAGAAGTCCGTGATAACGGCGCGTATTGCAGCTGACTATCGTGGTGTTGCTGTACGCACCCGACTCATTGGCGCAGATTACCTCGCGTTTGAGGGAGTAGGCCAGGTTGACCAGCTCGTTCTTGTTGAATTTTAAAAACTCTGCCATTGCATTATAGCTTTTTCAGCACGATGGCGCACCTGCTCGGCAGGTAAAGGTACATCGTGTGGTCGTAATTCTGGTTTCCGTTCGGGCAGCGCTGAGCGACACTGACGTGCTTTTCTTCTGCAGAAAGACGCCCGAAACCGCCGAAGCGGGGCTCGTCCGAATCGAAAATCTTTTCGAATTCTCCCGCAGGGGCCGAGAATCCATAGTCTGCGAATGAGCCTTGCGGGTTGAAATTCAGCGCAAAGATACAGTTTTGTCGGCGGAAAATCAAAACTTGCTTCTGTTCATCTGCCACAAGCAGCTCGGGATAGTCCATAAGAACCCTTTCGCGGCGCAGGGTATGGATCATTTCGGCGTCGAAATCCTCCAGTCCCTTGTAGCGCAGCTCGGGATTGTCGGCGATGCTCCAAAGGCGCCGGGCGTGGGAATAGCTCCAGCCGTTGCCCTCCCGGGGGAAGTCTATCCACTCGGGATGTCCGAACTCGTTGCCCATAAAGTTCAGGTAGCCTCCGCCGCAGCTGGCGGCAGTTACGAGGCGGATGAGCTTATGAAGAGCCACAGCCCTGTCTATCAGCGCATTCTGCTGATCTTTCCGCATGCTGAAGTACATCTCCTTGTCGGCGAGGCGGAAGATGATGGTCTTGTCGCCCACAAGTGCCTGGTCGTGACATTCGGCATAGCTGACAGTGTTCTCGTCGGCGCGCTTGTTGGTAAGCTCCCACCAGATTTCGCCGGGACTCCACTGCTCGTCGCTCTTTTCCTTTATCCATTTGATCCAATGGTCGGCGATGCCCATCGCCATGCGGAAGTCGAAGCCCACGCCTCCTGCCTCGAAGGGCGCGGCGAGGCCTGCCATTCCGGAAACGTCTTCTGCAATCGTGATGGCGTCGGGATTTATCTCGTGGATGAGCTGGTTGGCGAGCGCCAGGTAGCTGACGGCGTTTTCATCGACGCCGGGACCGAAGTACAGCCCGTAATTGCCGAAGTCGGTACCGAGCCCGTGGTCCCAGTAGAGCATGCTGGTGACTCCGTCGAAACGGAATCCGTCGATGTGGTATTCCTCCATCCAGTACTTGCAGTTGGAAAGCAGGAAGTACTTGACCTCATCTTTGCCGTAGTCGAAGCATCTCGTGCCCCAGGCCGGGTGGTATCCGGCGGAGCCTTTGTAGAAGTACAGGTCGTCGGAGCCGTCGATGCGCCCGAGCCCTTCGACTTCGTTGCCGACGGCGTGCGAGTGGACTATGTCCATGATGACCGCGATGCCGGCGGCATGTGCGGCATCGACCAGGCGCTTGAACTCATCGGGAGTGCCGAAACGGGAGCTGAGTGCAAAGAAGCTCGAGACCTGGTATCCGAAGGAGCCGTAGTAGGGATGCTCCTGCAGGGCCATAATCTGCAACACGTTGTAGCCCAGGCGCTTGACCCTTGGCAGGACTGTCTTGCGAAAGTCTTCGAAGGTGGCGACTCCCTCCTGCTCCCCGCTCATTCCTATATGACATTCATAGATGAGGGGATGACGGCGCGTGCCCGGATTGCGATGCTTCCACTGGAACGGTGCAGGCTCGTAAACCTGGGCGCTGAACACTTTCGTCTCGGGGTCCTGAATGACGCGGGTCGCATAGGCGGGGATACGCTCTCCGCCGCCACCGGGCCATTCGACCCAGAGTTTGTAGAGAGAGCCGGGGGTGAGGAACATGCCGGGCAGGCGGATCTCCCAATTGCCAGAGCCGACGGGCTGCAGGGCATATTCCGGAGTGCGCTTCCAGTTGTTGCAATCACCTATGAGGTATATGCGGGTTGCACCGGGAGCCCACTCACGGAGCACCCAGTCGTCGCCGTCGCGGTGAAGTCCGTAATATAAATGATTGTTGACGGCTTCGCTCAGAAGGCCGTCGCCTGCAAGTTTGCGGCGGTCGGCGAGAATTCGCTCATGGCGTGCGTCTATAGCCGGACGGAAGGGTTCCAGCCAGGGGTCTGTTTCGTATATCTTTTTCATTTTCCTAAAGAATCTGCTTTTTCTCTTGCCGTACGAAGATAATCGCGGCACTGCTGGACAAGTTCCTGGGAACGGGTTATCAGTTTGTCCATTTCTTCTATGGGGGTGGAGGGGTCTTCCACCATTGCGGCCGTCTTTTCCAGCTCGGCCATGGCTGCGTTATAGTCAAATTTTTCCATCTGCGTGAACTTTTATCGTACCGTCCATGAAACGGATAAGAAGGGTGTCTCCGGGTTGTACGGCCGAAGCCTCCCGGATCATGTTCCCTTCTGGGGTATATGCCAGGGCGAAGCCGCGGCTCAGCACGGCCCTGTGGTCTGCGGCAGCTATACGGGCCTGCAGCCCCGAGATGCGCTCGCTTTCCAACGCCGTCTTGAGCACTACGGCCCGGGAAATGCGGGCTGCAATGCGCTCGATGGCGGTTTCCCTGACCGCTGCCAGCTTGTGGAAACCCAGCCGTATGCGGCTCCGCAGTTCGCTGATGCGCTCGTCTTCTGCAGCCAGGGCTGCAATGCAGAGGTCTGCCAGTGCGGTAGGAGTCTTGACCGAGCCGCAGGCCACGGCGTCCGCCACATGCGTATCCCTGTCGTGCCCTATTGCGGTAAAAACCGGGATCGGACAGCGGGCGATCGCCGCGCAGAGGTCGAAATCGTCAAAGCAGGCAAGGTCAAGGGGACTGCCTCCGCCGCGAAGGATGAAAACCGCATCGGGAGGGGTGGGCTGCAGCCCGATAATGGCAAGGGAGTCTATTATCGACCGGGGGGCGCCCTCGCCCTGCATGGTTGCGGGGAAAAGGGTCACATCGAAGGCGAAACCATATTCGTTTTCCAACAGATGGCGGCGGAAATCGCCGTATCCGGCTGCGTCGGGTGCGGAAATGACGGCTATGTAATAAGGGACGGCAGGAAGGACCAGCTCTTTCTGAAGATCCATCAGCCCCTCCTCTACAAGGCGCTCCATGGTGCGGCGCCGAGCAAGTTCCATCTCGCCGAGAGTATGAGCGGCATCAATGTCTTCGATTACGAGTGTCAGGCCCCAGAGTTCGCTGTATTTGACCATGACCTCGAATACCAGGGTGATTCCCTTGTGGAGCCGCTCTCCGGAGGCTTCCGTGAATTTGGCGGATATGGGACCCCAGGAAGAACGCCAGATGACCGCCCGCGCCTTGGCTACCGGACCATGCGGACCGTTCTCGGAGAGCTCAAGGTAACAGTGGCCGTTGGACCTGAGCTGAATGGCTGCAATCTCCGCCCTTACTCGCACGGTTCCGGGCAGGGCGTCTTCCACGCCTTCGCGTATAAGAGTCTGCAATTCCAGCAGTTCAATATAATCCTGTTCCATTATCTCGTTCAACCCTCAAATATACGAAAATTTGTGTATCTTTGTAACTGATTTTACAGGGGATGAAGATTTCTGAGGCCATATTCGCCGGAAGCAGCACAAGGGTTGCGCAGAAACCCGCACGCCGCCTGCCCGAGTTCGCCTTCATAGGCAGGTCAAACGTCGGCAAGTCATCCCTTATCAACATGCTCACCGGCCGCAGCAAACTGGCCCTCACCTCTTCCACACCAGGCAAGACAAAGGTTGTCAATCACTTCCTTATCAACGACAGCTGGTATCTGGTGGACCTTCCCGGCTACGGTTACGCCAAGCTCCCCGACAAAATGCGCACGGAGCTTGCGGAGGTGATACGCGAATTCATCATGGAATCGCCCGACCTGGTGATGCTTTTCGTACTGATA
This sequence comes from uncultured Bacteroidales bacterium, assembly GCA_946539455.1. Taxonomy (GTDB): domain Bacteria; phylum Bacteroidota; class Bacteroidia; order Bacteroidales; family UBA932; genus Cryptobacteroides. The sequence goes on along the minus strand of CAMNHL010000031.1, from coordinate 9,560 downwards.
GACAGCCGCCACGACATAGGGAGCATCGACCTCGACTTCATTTCCGAGCTCGCAGAGCACGGGATACCGTTCGCCATCATATTCACAAAGGCCGACAAACTCGGCCCGGTGGCGCTTCAGGCCCAGATCGACCGCGACAGCGCAATCCTTTCACATACCTGGGAGGAGCTTCCCCCCATGCTTGTCAGCAGTTCGCTCAAGCGCTCCGGCCGCGACGATATCCTTTCTTATATCGATTCAATCCTAAAATCACTCTGAGATATGATTCACACACACCGAATGGAGATTTTTGCCTGCCGCGATTCCAAGGACTTCGCATGCAAGGTTATCGACTCCGTAAACGAAAATCTGCGTCCCGAAGAACTGCCGATTCACCTTGGAGACCTTCAGGTCAGCCAATTCAGCGACGGGGAGTTCCAGCCCCTCTATGCAGAAAGCGTTCGCGGTGCCACCGTGTTTATCATCCAGTCCACTTTCCCGCCGGCAGACAACCTCATGGAGCTTCTCCTCTGCATCGACGCCGCCAAGCGCGCCTCCGCAGACAAGGTCATCGCCGTCATCCCCTACTTCGGCTGGGCCCGCCAGGACCGCAAGGACCGCCCCCGCGTCTCCATCGGAGCCAAGCTCGTCGCCAACCTCCTCACCGCCGCAGGCGCCGACCGTGTGATGACCTGCGACCTGCACGCCGACCAGATCCAGGGATTTTTCGACATCCCCGTCGATCACGTATATGCCAGCAAGGTGTTCATACCCGCCATCGAGGCGCTCGGACTGCCCGACCTCGCAGTCGCCGCACCCGACATGGGCGGCGCCAAGAGGGCCAATTCCTACGCCAAGAACCTCAGCCGCGAGGGTCGTGAGTGCGGAGTCATAATCTGCCACAAGACACGCGAAAGGGCCAATGTGGTATCGGAAATCAAGGCCATCGGCGACGTGGAAGGGAAGAACATCATCATAATAGACGACATGATAGATACCGCCGGCACGCTTTGCAAGGCAGCCGACGTGCTCATGAGCAAGGGAGCCTGCAGCGTGCGCGCCTGCGCCTCCCACGGAATCCTCTCCGGCGAGGCCGTCGCCCGCATCGAGGCCTCCAGCCTCACAGAGGTTCTCATCACCGATACCATCCCCCACCACGAACTGCAGAATCATCCCAAGATAAGGATAATCTCCATGGCTCCGGTGTTCGCACGCATCATCGACAAGGTTTACAACTACGAGCCTATCAGCACTGATTTTGTTTATTGATTATGACGACGACGATACTTGCTGCGGTGCTTATCCTCGGACTTGGAGTCCTGGGACTGTGCTTCAATATCATATTCCGCAAGAAGGAATTCCCGCAGTTTGACGTCGGTTCCAACGAAGAAATGCGCAAGCGAGGCATACGCTGCTACAAAGACATCGATGCCGAACTGCAAGGATTAACCTGCACGAGCCCCGGAGAATCCGAGGCCTGCAAAGAATGTAAATTATATGAGTCTCGTAGCGATAGTAGGCCGTCCTAACGTCGGCAAAAGCACCCTGTTCAACCGCCTGGTCGGATTCCGCAAGGCAATTGTGGACGACACGTCCGGCGTCACCCGCGACCGCCATTACGGCCGCTGCGAGTGGTGCGGCCGGGAGTTCTCCGTCGTGGATACCGGCGGCTACACCTACGGGTCCGACGACGTATTCGAGGCCGCCATACGCGAGCAGGTCCAGATTGCCATCGAAGAGGCCGACGTGGTGCTCTTCATGGTGGAGGCAGCTACAGGCATAACCGATTATGACTCAGAGATTGCCGACGTGCTGCGCCGCTCCCGCAAGCCGGTGGTGCTGTGCGTCAACAAGGTCGATTCCGGCGCCAAAATGTACGACGCCTACGATTTCTACGGCCTCGGTCTTGGCGAAATCTACAGCATTTCCGCCGCAAACGGCTCCGGGACAGGCGAGCTTCTTGACGCCGTGGTGGCCGTCCTGCCGGAAGACACGCAGCAGGAAGACCCGTACGCAGGCCTGCCTCGCATAACCATCGTAGGCAAGCCCAACGTGGGCAAGTCATCGCTCACCAACGCCCTCCTGGGGGTCGAGCGCAACATAGTCACGCCCGTCGCCGGCACCACCCGCGACAGTATCGAAACGCACTACAACAAGTACGGCTACGAATTCATGCTGGTTGACACCGCCGGCATACGCCGCAAGGCAAAGGTCCACGAAGACCTCGAGTTCTATTCCGTGATGCGCTCAATCAAGGCCATCGAACATTCCGACGTGTGCATCATGATGATAGACGCCACCACCGGAATGGAGGCACAGGACATGAACATCTTCTCGCTCATCCAGCGCAACCGCAAGGGCTGCGTGCTGGTGGTCAACAAATGGGACCTCTTCATCAAGGACTCCAACACCCTGAAGGAATACACCGAGGCCCTGCGTTCCCGCATCGCCCCGTTCGACGACGTACCCATAATATTCACATCGGTACTCAAGATGCAGCGCATCCAGGACGTTCTGCAGGCCGCCGCCGAAGTCTATTCCAACTATTCGCAGAAGATTCCCACCGCACGCCTCAACGAGATCATGCTGCCCATCATCGAAGAGACACCGCCTCCCGCATGGAAGGGCAAGTACGTAAAAGTCAAGTACATAACCCAGCTACCTACAGCCTTCCCGGCCTTTGCGTTCTTCTGCAACCTGCCGCAGTACATCAAAGACCCTTACAAGCGCTTCCTCGAGAACCAGCTTCGGGCGAACTTCAATCTCACCGGCTGCCCGGTACAGATTTACTGCAGGCAGAAGTAACGAAATAATAATAATTGCTACCTTAGCGATTCAATTCATACAGACCAGATTATGGCAGAAACACTTAAAAAGTCGCTCAGAGATTCAGCGGCCGCAAGATGGACCGCGCTCGTGCTGCTTGCCGCGGCCAACCTTTTCGCATACATTTTCATGGACATACTGTCCCCTCTGCAGGAGCTTCTGCAGACCCAGAGGGGCTGGGACCCTGTTGCGTACGGTCACTATGCCGGCAGCGAAACATTCCTCAACGTATTCGTATTCTTCCTGATATTCGCAGGCATCATCCTGGACAAGATGGGTGTCCGCTTTACGGCCATCCTGTCCGGAGCGGTCATGGTTGTCGGTGCTGCCGTCAAATACTTCGCAGTATCGGAGGGCTTCATCGGCAGCGGGGCCGAGGCCTGGTTCACCAATAACCTCAACCTCCCCGACGCCTGGTGGAACGTAACTCCGTTCTACGCCGGCATGCCCGGTTCCGCCAAACTGGCGGCGATAGGCTTCATGATATTCGGATGCGGCTGCGAAATGGCCGGCATCACGGTATCACGAGGCATCGTCAAGTGGTTCCAGGGCAAGGAGATGGCCCTTGCGATGGGCGTAGAGATGGCAATCGCCAGAATCGGCGTCGCAATCGTCATGCTCGGCTCTCCCCTCATCGCCAACATCGCCCCCGTCAGCGTAAGCCGTCCCGTAGCCGTCGGAGCTCTGCTCCTGTGCATCGGACTCATCCTCTTCATAACCTACGGATTCATGGACGCCCGTCTCGACAAGGAGGGCGTAGAAGAAGAGAAGGACGACCCGTTCAAGGTCAGCGACATCGGCAAGATTCTCTCGCTCAAGATGTTCTGGATAGTGGCACTGCTCTGCGTACTGTACTACAGCGCCATCTTCCCGTTCCAGAAGTACGCCATCAACATGCTGCAGTGCAATCTGGGCTACACGGCACAGCAAGCCAGCCTCGTGTTCTTCGTATTCCCTCTGGGCGCAGCCGCGGTTACCCCGTTCCTGGGCAACTTCCTGGACCGCAAGGGCAAGGGCGCAACGATGCTCATCCTCGGTGCGATACTCATGATTGCATGCCACCTCGCCTTCGCCCTCGTGGTTCCCGCAACCAAGTCGGTAGTAATCACTTACCTTGCAATCATCCTTCTCGGAATCTCCTTCTCTCTGGTTCCCGCAGCCCTCTGGCCCTCCGTACCCAAGCTCATTGACAACAAATTGCTGGGTTCCGCCTACGCACTCATATTCTGGATTCAGAACATCGGCCTGTACGCCTTCCCTATGATCATCGGCTCCGTGCTCAGCGCCTCCAACCCCGGCGTAACCGACCCCCTCAAGTACGATTACACCGTGCCCATGCTGGTATTCGCCTCTCTTGGCGTAATTGCCATGATACTCGGCTTCTGGCTCAAGATAGAGGACCGCAAGAAGGGATTCGGCCTCGAGCTCCCCAACATCCAGAAAGAAGAAAACGCAGGTTCCTAAGTCTATGAAGCAAGGCTCCGGAAAACTTAAATGGCTGGCACTCATCTGCCTGATGGTGCCGATGTTCGCGTCATACTTTTTCGACGACGCATTCTCCACCCTCAGTCAGATTTTCCAGCATCCCGAGAGCCTGGAACTCGGCTGGAATAGCGCCGACTACGGCTTCTATGCCGGCGGCTACAGCTTCCTGTGCGTGTGCGGCGGGCTCATCGTATGCGGAATCCTCCTCGACGTATTCGGCGTACGCATAATAGGCAGCGTATTCGTAGGACTGATGGCCCTGGGAGCAGGCATCGTGGTGTTTGCGCTCCGCAGCGGCCTGCAGCCTCACAGTTCCCTCATGCTGGCGTACGTAGGATGCATGCTCTTCGGACTCGGCAGCGAGATCGCCGGAGTAGCCGTCACACGTTCCATCGCCAAATGGTTCAAGGGAGGCAACGTAGCTTTTGCCATGGGGGCTCAGGTGGCCGTAGCGCGCCTGGGCACCGCGGCTGCATTCATACTTTCACCCGTACTCGTCGCCCAAAAGGCACCCGGAGAAATATATACGCTGTCCGAGACCGCGCGTCCCGCCACTTTCGGACTCATACTGATTCTCGCAGGCGTACTCCTCTGGGGCATATTCGTAGCCATGGATTCCCGCTTCGACAAGGCCAACGGTATCGCCAGCGGACGCGGTGCGGTCAAGGAAGAAGACAAATTCAAGTTCTCCGACCTTGGGCGCCTGCTCACCAATCCCCGCTTCATCCTCATATCGCTGCTCTGCGTGTTCTTCTACTGCTGCATCATCAGCTTCAAGAAATTCGGAACCTCCATCGTCATTCCCCGCTTCGGCATGGACATCGACAGCGCCAAGTGGATGATTACCATGATTCCGTTCTTCACAGTGGTCTTCACTCCGCTGTTCGGAGCACTGGTGGACAAGGTTGGCAAGGCCACTATATGGATGGGATTCGGTTCCATGCTGGTGCTGGCGGCCCACTTGGTGCTGGCGTTCGCCCCGCAGGGAGTTCCTTTCTGGGGTTATTTCGGAATATCGATGCTGGGTGTGGGCTACTCGCTCGTACCCTCAGCAATGTGGCCCAGCGTACCCAAGATAGTGCCGGAACGCAACCTCGGCACAGCCTATTCGCTTATCTACTGGATTCAAAACATGGGCATGCTGCTGGTCCCCATCTTCGTGGGACGCATCTTCGACGCACGCCAGGGTGTTGATGCCGCCGTACATGCCGAATACATATTCATAGCGCTCGGCTCGCTGGCGGTAGTTATCGCCGGCATGCTGCGCACCGCCTCAAGATTGCGTCCGGAACTGCGTCTCGACGAAGGAAAGACGAAATGAGTATCGGCATCACACCGTGTGCCGATACTCATTATTCTGCCACTTGCCGCCCTGGGCGCGATGCATCTCCTCTGTAAGATGATCCCAGCGGAGCGCGTCTCCGGCCTCGGGATAGAACTCCCAGAATTCTCCGTGCAGGAAGGTGTAGAAACGGCTTATGTCGGTGCACATGCCAAAGCTTGGCAAGCTTGCGATGGGGATGTCCCAAACGCGGCGCTCTCCCCGGACGGTGCCGTCGAAATGAAGGCCGGCGGCCGTAAGAGTAAGGATGCCGTCGCCGCAGATTTCTGAAGTCTTTCCTCCTGTAAGATATTTATAGTCAGGGAGCAGGCCCACTTTTACATGGCCGCTGTAGCTGAAGCCGGGCTCGCGCACGTCGCGTGCGGCCCGCTCCCGCTCCATTAGGGTCCAGTCGGTGACGAGCGGCGGGCACACGGAATCCTGACCGACGGCCTTGATCATTCCGCATTCGTCTATCTCCACCTTGTTGCCGCATGCCGTGCAGGTCAGCGTGGTATCGCCGCTCACCATCTTGTGCATGGCGCCGCATTTGGGGCACATGTACAGAAGCGTTTCGAGGCTCTCGGCCGGTTTGCCCTTGGAGTCGAAGCGTATGTGCTGCTCCGCATTCCACATATAGTCGTCGTGAGCCAGCAGGCGGTTCATCCTGTCCTCTATCTGGACGTCCGTGAGCCGCTCCAGCTCATCGGCACTGAACATCTTGTCCACAACCACCTCTGTGCGGCCGGGACGCTGCTTCTGGCAATGCTTGGTGTTGCTCAGATAGCCACCCTTGATCTTGGTGTAATAAACATTGACGCCAAGCTTCTTGAGCAGCTTGCCCGTACCCCACATAACGGGCTGCGCCATACCGGTGATGGAATTCATGCCCTCGGGCATGAAGCAGATGTTGCCGCCCTCGCTTATAATGCGCATGATGGACTGCACTGCGTGAAGGTCGGGGGTGAAATTCCGTTTGGGTATGACCTGCGCGACCTTGAGCATCAGGTTGGTGGGGGAAACGAAGAACTCGTTGTAGCCGACCACGTAGTTGAGCCTCTTGGGCCATACGGCCGGAGCCGTATAAACATAGTCGATGCGCGAGGCATGGTTGGCCACCAGCACAATGGGGCCCTTGTCTTCTGAGGGGCGGGCCTTATATATGAATTTGATTTTGAGAGGAGCTCCGATAATACTCACGACAAGCCTCAGGATGGCGTACAGTATAGGATTCGGCTGGTGTTCACGCTGCGCCTGAAGACGCTCTGCAATAGTCTGCTTCATCGGTTAAATGAAAAAAACGCTGCAATTTAATGATTGCAGCGCTAAAATGCAAGTACCGACAGTCCTTAGAACGGCAGGTCGTCCTCAGGTGCACCGGCAGCTCCGAAATCGGGCGCTGCGGGAGCTGCAGGCTGGGGCGCCTCGCTGCGGCGCTGATAGCCGCCTGCGGCAGGGCCGCCCGGCTGCTGGGGAGCCTGATAAGCAGGAGCCGCGGGCGCCTGATATGAGGGAGCATAACCCTGGCCGGGTGCAGGCTGGACGCCTTCGCCATCGCGGCGGCCGAGCAGCTGAACGTTGTCGGCGACGATTTCGGTCATGTATTTCTTCTGTCCCTGCTGGTCGTTATAAGAACGGGTGCGGATATGGCCTTCGACGTAAATCTGGCTGCCGCGGCGGATGTATTTCTCCGCCAGGTCGGCCAGCTGGCGCCAAAGCACGAGATTGTGCCATTCCGTATTTTCGCGGAGCTCGCCAGCGCGGTCGCGGTAGCGGTCGGTGGTGGCAAGCGTAAAGGTTGCGACTTTGGTGCTCTGCCCTGCCTGGGCCGAGCCTTGATCGAGGTAACGTACTTCCGGATCTCTGCCAACGTTACCGATAAGCATAACTTTGTTTAATGATGGCATAATGTTTACGATTAAAAGTTAATAGTTAAGTAGGTTTACAGTCTCAAAGATAAGCAATTTTTTGTATTTTTGCACCCTCATGTACGAACTGCTGTCAAAAATCGATTCCCCTGCCGACATCAAGGCCCTGAGCCTCGATGAACTGGAACGTCTGTGCTCGGAGATCCGCAGTTTCATAGTCGAAAACTGCGCGACCAACCCCGGCCACCTGGCTTCCAGCCTGGGTGCGGTGGAACTGATCGTAGGCTACCATTACGTATTCGATTCCCCCGCCGACAAGATAGTCTTCGACGTAGGCCATCAGGCGTACGCTCACAAGATACTTACCGGCCGCCGCGACCGCTTCTGTACCAACCGCACGAAAGGAGGTCTGAGCGGCTTCCCAAGCATGAGCGAGAGCGAATTCGATGCATTCGGCGCCGGCCATTCATCCACTTCGGTATCGGCCGCGCTCGGTCTTGCGGAGGCCTCGCGCCTGCAGGGTCTGGGGCACAAGGTGGTCGCTCTGATAGGCGACGGCGCCCTTACCGGAGGGCTCGCCTTCGAGGGGCTCAACAACGCAGGTTCCGGCAACGCCGACCTCCTCATCATAATCAACGACAACAACCAGTCCATCGACGGCAATATCGGCGCCGTACACAATCACCTGCTCAAGGTTACTTCGAGCGTACGCTACAACCGCTTCAAGGAACAGGTATGGGACAAGCTGGGCGACAGCCGCCTGAGGTCGGTCATCCAGCGGTGGACGAGGAGCATCAAATCGCATTTCGTACGGCCCACCAAGGGCGACCTGTTCGAGGCCCTGGGCCTCAGGTACTTCGGGCCCATCGACGGCAACGACATCAGGACCGTCGTCACGACCCTGCAGAAGCTTCGCAGCCTGGGCGGACCGCGGGTGCTTCATTGCTACACCGTAAAAGGCAAGGGTTACGCTCCCGCCGAGCAGGACCCTGTAGTATGGCACGCCCCCGGCCGCTTCGACGCTTCAAGCGGCAAGCGTATTGCCGGTCAGCGCAAGGCCGACCGCTACCAGGACGTCTTCGGCGCAACTCTCTGCCAGCTTGCCGCAGCTGACAGCCGCGTCGTCGGCATAACGCCCGCTATGGCGACAGGCTGCGGCATGACTGCGTTCGCCGCCGAATATCCCGACAGGTTCTACGACGTGGGCATCGAAGAAGAGCACGCCGTCACCTTCTCCGCAGGACTTGCGGCAGGCGGTCTCCGGCCCTTCTGCAACATCTATTCGTCATTCGCCCAGCGCGCATACGACCAGATTATACACGACGCGGCACTTCAGAAACTGCCTGTCATACTTTGCCTGGACCGCGCAGGCCTCGTCGGCGAAGACGGCGCCACCCACCAGGGTGCCTTCGACATGGCCGCTCTCAGGATAATACCCGACGTAACCATTGCCGCACCGCGCAACGAACTGGAGCTCAAGAATCTCATGTTCACCGCCCTGGGTTACGACAAGGGTCCCTTTATTATAAGGTACCCGCGCGGAGAAGGCGAGGGCACGGAGTGGCGGGACGCTGCCCCCCGCAAGCTTGAAGCCGGCAAGGCCGAAGTTCTCCTGGAAGGCAGCGAGGCAGCAGTAATAGGCACAGGCCCGGTAGTCAACCGTGCGCTCGAAGCGGCGCAGGCCTTCCCCGGCAAGGTAGGAGTGTATCACTTCCCCTTCGTAAAGCCTCTCGACGAAGACATGCTCGAAAGCATCACCGCAAGATACTCACAGATAGTTACAGTGGAGGACGGATGCATGGCAGGAGGACTCTTCGGGGCCGTGAGCGAATTTGCAGCATCCCGCGGACTCGGCATAAACATACATCCTCTCGGAATCGCAGATGAGTTCGTTGCCCATGCATCGCAGTCGCAGCAGCGGAGCATATATTCGATCGACCGCGAAGGAATAGAAAAAATTCTTCAAAAGATTTTGGAGATTACAAAATAATTGCTACCTTTGCAATCCCTTAGAAAGGGCATTGAAATACTGCCGATGTAGCTCAGATGGCCAGAGCGTGTGATTTGTAATCTCAAGGTCG
>CAMNHL010000030.1:0-24128 GCA_946539455.1 uncultured Bacteroidales bacterium | reverse complement strand
TGATTTCTTAAAAAGAATCAACGCTCTCGTTGTTCTCGGTACTTTGCTTGTACTTATCTTTTCAATATTGTCAATGATCTTTGTTTCGCCTCGTGCGAAGCGGGATGCAAAGGTAGTAACTTTTCTTAAAACTGCAAACTTTTTTTTATTTTTTTTTGATTTCTTTCAAAATCAGCAAGCAGTATGCTCCCAGCAGCACTGTTCCGCCTCCCATCGTAATCCAGGGACTGAGCTCCATTCCCAGCCAGCCGGGAAGCGACAGCAGGGTAAATATCACCGCAGCAGCGAGGGTGAAACGCAATATGCCCCGTGTATCGTAGGGGATGCTCATTTTGCCCCGTCCGATTGCCCAGCTCAGCAGCATTGCTGTTCCGTAGCCGGCGAATCCTCCCCACGCACAGGCCCAGTAGCCTATACGGGGCACGAATATCACGTTGACGCAAATCATCACGAGTGCGCCGGTTCCGCTGATTACGGCTCCCCACCAGGTCTGGTCGGTGAGTTTGTACCAGAACGAAAGGTTGAAGTATATGCCCATGAATACCTCCGCCATCATCACGATGGGAACCACTCCGAGCCCCTCCCAGTAAGCGGGCTGGATGAAGTGGCGCAGCAGGGGCATATACACTATTACGGCGAGGTACGCCAGCAAGGTGAAGATGATGAAATACTTCATGCCGTCTGCAAGCGTGGCTGGGCTGTTACGGTCCTTGCTGCCGTTGAAGACTATTGGTTCGTAGGCATAGCGGAAGGCCTGGGTGAGCAGCGCTATTATCATGGCAATCTTGACGCAGGCACCGTATATTCCCAACTGCACACGTCCTTCTTCTCCCGGCATCAGGTAGGGGAACAGTATCTTGTCGGCCACCTGGTTGAGAATTCCCACGAGGCTCAGCAGCAGCAGGGGCCAGGTATATGCAAGCATGCGCTTAGCCAGCGAAGCGTCGAACTTTATCCCCAGTCCCCGCAGTTCGGGAATGAATCCCAGCGTCACCAGCGCCGTACACAGCAGGTTCGCGAAGAAGATGAATCCCACGCCCCCGTCGAAGCGGTTCCAGGCGGCCTCCAGCTGCGGATGCGTGCCGAACATGCTCGGCAGCACCAGGAAGATGAACAGATTGAGCAGCACGTTGGGAATGATGAACGCGAACTTCAGGAGCATGAACTTGACGGGTCTTCCGTCGAGCCTCAGTTTGGAAAACATGATTGCCTGAAAGGCGTCCAAGGCAACGATAATTGCCATGCATCCTACGTATTCCGGATGTTCGGTGTATCCCATGGCTGAGGAAATAGGTCCGAGCAGCAGGAACACCAGCACCAGGAACAGTATCCCCACGCCTCCTACCATTTTGAGGGATGTGCCGAAGACTCGTCGCGGATCTTCCCCGTCTTTGGTGGAGAAACGGAACATGGTAGTTTCCATTCCGAAGGTGAGGAGAGCCAGGAGCAGCGCAGTATATGCGTACAGGTTGGTGACGATGCCGTACCCTCCGCTTTCTGCGGCTATTTTATAGGTATATACGGGAACGAGCAGATAGTTCAGGAACCTCCCGACTATGCTGCTGAGGCCGTATATGGCTGTATCTTTGACGAGTGACTTAAGATTCATGGGTTAATCAGTCGAGTTTGCGGTAATTGTAGCCAAGCATGTCGAGGAGGGGAAGCTGGCGCTCGGCCAGGCTGCCGGTAAAGCGCTCCCAGTCTTTGACCTGGGGCTGGCACCATGCGTCCTCGGAAAGTGCGAACATGCGCGGCAGCAGCATGTACTCCAGGTGCTCGGGAGTGGCGATGTACTCGGTCCAGAGGTTGCACTGCATGCCCAGGATGTGCCCTTGGTCGCTCTGCGGAATCTCCGCGAGCGGGTCGTAACCGTAGAGCTTCTGCAGCGTGATTGCCACATTGCCTGCGGTTTCCGGGGTCGCCCACTGGTGGGTGATGCTGAACGGCTCCTTGGCAAGGTCGGCCGACTGTACGTAATCTATATAGCAATAGGTAGTGGGCGACATGATGACGTCGTATCCCATCGATGCGGCTTTGATGCCTCCGGCGGTGCCTCTCCAGCTCATGACGGTAGCTCCTTCGGCCAGCTCGCCCTCCAGGATTTCGTCCCAGCCTATGATTTTCTTGCCCTTGCTTGCAAGATGCTTCTGCATGCGTTCGGTGACGTAGTTCTGCAGGCGCGACTCCGCGCTTACGCCGTCCTTGTCGGTCAGTCCGAGCTCGCGTATCTTGGCCTGACAGTCGGGGTCGGTCTTCCATTCGTCGCGGGGGCATTCGTCGCCGCCGATGTGCACGTACTCTCCGGGGAACAGGTCTGCGACTTCGCTCAGTACGTCCTCCAGGAACTGCATGGTGCGCTCCTTGCCGACGTTGAGCACCTGCTTGGAGACGCCCCATATCGTCCAGACCTCATAGGGCTGGGGCTGGCTGCCCGCACAACCCAGTTCGGGATATGCCGTAAGTGCGGCCTGCATGTGGCCGGGGAGGTCGATTTCGGGGACGATGGTAATGCCGCGCGCTGCCGCATAGGCGACGATGTCCCTTATCTGCTCCTTGGTATAATAGCCGCCGTAGCGTATGCCGTCGTTGGAATTCCAGTCTCCGCCAATCATGGTGCCGTTGCGGAAGGCGCCCACCTCGGTGAGGCGGGGATACTTGTCGATCTCGATTCGCCAGCCCTGGTCGTCCGACAGGTGCCAGTGCAGGCGGTTGAGCTTGCATACAAGCATCATGTCCAGCACTTTCTTAACCTGCCCGACGCTCCAGAAGTGCCGGCAGCAGTCGAGCATGAGGCCCCTGTAGGCAAAGCGGGGGGCGTCGGAAATCTCGCAGCAGGGGATGCTCCAGCGTGCATCGGGTGCGGGCTCGGTGCCATACACCTGCAGCGGAAGCATCTGGCGGAGCGTCTGAAGCGAATACAGGAAGCCGTTGTAGTCGCATGCCCGCACGACGGCGGCGCTGCGGCTGACTTTCAGGGTGTATCCTTCTGGCGCTATAGTGCTGTCAACGAGGAAGTAAAGCCCTTTTGTGCGGCCCGATTCCACCGCCCGCTCAAGCCCTATGGGACTGGCGACGGAACTGGTTCTTCCGCTCACCAGCGACAGCCGGTCGGCAAACTGCCGTATCGCCTTCAGGCTGGCGGCATCCATGGAGGGGTCGCAATTGATATTGATGCCCTTGAGCCGGAGCGAGCCCTTGGCAAGCTCGACTTTCTGCGGAGCGGGTACTATCTGGAGTTCGGTTTGCGTTGCGGCGGAGCAAGCTATTCCCGAAAACAGCAAAACAGCGGTAATCAGTCTTTTCATTGGTTGAGAATTATCTTTTCGGCTATTGTTCTTAGGTATTCTGCGTCTTTTTCATCGAGACCGCAGGAGGGGACTTCCCCATGGAAAGGCTTGCCCGAGAGCAGCAGGTACTCTACACAGGCTTTGAGATAGGAACCGGCGAGGCTCTGGTGCTTGTGGTCGCTTCCCAGAAGGTCTATGCCGGAGTCGCCTTCGCGAACGGCGGCGAACGCCTGACCGACCGGTATTATCCCGCTGCGCCCGGCGCGTGCAAGGAGTTTCGTGCCTTCCTGCAGCATGCGGTCGAAGTTCTCCATGGACCCGAAGCCTCCGCAGTCGCCGTGGTCGTATGCCCAGGTGTTCTCGACATATATCGAACACTCCGGAGAAATGCTGCGGATTATGTCGCAAAGGTCGCAGTAGGCCATCCTGACATCCCTGCTTGCCGTCATGTCGGTGGCATATCTGCCCGGTTCCTGGCTCTGACCCTGCAGGAAAGCGTAGTCGTACTGCAGCAGCGAGCAGTTGGTGAGGCTTGTCGCAAGACGGGTATGGTCCCGGAAGGACTGTCCGCCTTTGAGCGAAGCGTTGATGTCGAGCAGCAGGCCCTGCGAGAAAGCTATCTCCTGAAGTATGAACGGCACCCCATAATAATAAGTAAAGGAGTTGCCGAGCATCAGGACCTTCTTCTTGCCGGCGTTCGGATTGTTTTTGCCGAGCACGGCAAGGCGGGCGCCCACATAGTGTTTTTCCTTGACAGCCACGCAGTTGTCCGGGTCGTCGGGGCTGAGTATACTGCGGTCGGCGGCGTAGTTGCTGCAGACCCGGCAGCGAACGTGCAGCGAATCCTTGACCGTCATGCCCAGCCGGAAGACTTCCAGGTAGGTGGAAGGATGCCTGTCGGCCGAAAGAGCGGTTGTAAAGGAGTAGTCGGACAGTCCGTCATTGTATACCGGACTGGAGATGCAGACCCATTTGTTTCCTTGCTTGACCTCCACCATGTAGTGCCGCGGCGCCTTGTCCGCCAGGTTTTCCAGGGTCACGCCGAACTGCACGTAGGTTCCGGCAGGGAGCCTGGTTACCGGGATGCTGAATGTGATCGCGTCACCTTCGGTCAGGCCGCTGTACTTGACGCTCTTGTCGTTGAACCACAGCCCCGGAAGCAGTTGGGCTATGATTCCCAGAAGCAGCAGGATTTTCATTGTGCGTAAAGGCTGATGATGTTAAGAATGACTTTGGAGGCCTTCTCCATGCTCTCCAGCGGCACCCATTCGAACTTGCCGTGGAAGTTCAGTCCTCCTGCAAAGATATTGGGGCAGGGCAGGCCCTTGAATGAGAGGTTGGCTCCGTCGGTACCGCCTCGTATCGGCTGGATATGCGGTTCGACTCCGGCCATCTGCATTGCGAGCACGGCCTTGCTTATTACCGTATCGTAATGAGGCTCAACCATTTCTCGCATGTTGTAGTACTGGTCCTTGACGCTCAGCACTGCGGTGCCGTCGCCATATTTTGCATTGATGAAGTCGCAGCAGCGGCGTATGACGTCTTTCTTCTGCTCGAACTTGACCCTGTCGTGGTCGCGTATTATCCAGGTGAGCGTGGCCTCTTCCACCGAGCCCTTGAATCCGACGATGTGGAAAAAGCCCTCGTAGTCCTGGGTGAATTCCGGGCGCTGCTCTACAGGCAGAAGGGATATCAGTTCCTGCCCCACCATGATGGCGTTGAGCATCTTGCCTTTGGCGTATCCGGGATGCACGTTGCAGCCCTGTATGCGTACGGCTGCCGACGCTGCGTTGAAGTTCTCGAATTCCAGTTCTCCCACTTCGCCGCCGTCCATGGTATATGCTAAGTCGGCCCCGAAGCGGGCTACGTCGAACTTGACCACTCCCCGTCCTATTTCTTCGTCGGGGGTGAATCCTATCTTGATCTCGCCGTGCTTGAATTCGGGATGATTTACGATGTACTGCACGGCGTCCATGATTTCGGCTACACCCGCCTTGTCGTCGGCTCCCAGCAGGGTGGTGCCGTCGGTAGTGATGATGGTCTCCCCCTTGTGCGCGAGGAGTTCGGGGAACGCAGCCGGGTCGAGCATGAGCCCCGGGACGCCCTTGAGAGGGATTGCGCTGCCGTCGTAGTCCTTGATTATCTGGGGCTTGATGTCGGCTCCGGATGCATCGGGAGAGGTATCGACGTGCGCGATGAAGCCGAGCTTGGGCGCCGGTTTGTCTATGTTGGAGGGGATGCTCGCCATAACGTAGCCCCACTCGTCGAGCGTGGCCTGCACGCCCATCGCAAGCAGTTCGTCGCGAAGCAGCTGCAACAGTACAAGTTCTTTGACCTCTGACGGTTGCGACGGGGAATCCTCGTTGCTCCGGGTATCGATTGCAACGTATCTTAAAAACCTGTCAAGTATCTTATCCATATTATTCTTTAGACTTTTTTAGTGAAGCAAAAATCATATAAGCGCAGATGCCTGCAAAAGGCACGATGGCAATAAGTTCCGCAGGTGCTGCGACACCCTGCCCGGCACTGTTCCAGGAGCTGAGGAACCAGTCGGCGCCTGCGAACTTGAGTATGGCGGATACGACACCCATGAGGGCGCCGCCGGCAATGAATCCGCTGGCGATAAGCGTACCCTTCTCCTGACGGGCGCGGTTGACCGAGGCGTCCTTGCTGCGGGAGCTGACGAACCAGGAAATGACACCGCCCACCAGCAGCGGGAGGTTGAGGTCGATGGGAATGAACATTCCAAGGCAGAACGCGAGTGCGGGAACCTTGAAGACGGTGAGGAGAATCGCTATCGCGGCGCCAATCCCATAAAGCAGCCAGGGTGCGCTGCCTCCGTTCATCATAGGCTGGATGACGGCAGCCATGGCGTTGGCCTGGGGCGCTACGAGCGCTCCGTCTCCCACGAAGCCGTAAGTCTTGTTGAGCACCAGCATGACTCCGCCCACCGTGGCGGCGGCTACCGCTACGCCGACAAACTTCCAAATCTCCTGCTTGCGGGGCGTAGTACCTATCCAATAACCTATCTTGAAGTCGGTTATAAGGCCTCCTGCAGTGCTGAGGGCGGTGCATACCACTCCGCCGATGACCATGGCGGCAACCATGCCGGCGTTGCCCTTGAGACCCACCGCGACGAGTACGAGAGCCGTTATAATCAGGGTCATGATGGTCATTCCGCTCACGGGGTTGCTTCCCACTATTGCGATTGCGTTTGCAGCCACTGTGGTGAACAGGAACGCGATGAGTGCGACGATGAGAAGTGCGATGAGCGCCTGCCAGACGTTGTTCACGACGCCGCCGAAGGCAAAGAATGCGAAGATGGCAAGCAGGGCGACAGTGATACCCAGGATGACGGTGCGCATAGAAAGGTCTTCCTGCGTACGTTCGACCTTCTGTGCGCCCTCTCCGGGTTTGCGCTTGAATTCGCTGACGGCGAGGCCCACTGCGCTCTTTATCACGCCTGCGCTCTTTATGATTCCGATGATTCCGGCAGTGGCTATTCCACCTATGCCTATGTGACGGGCGTAATCCTTAAAAATCTGCTCTGCAGACATTTCGGAGATGGTCTGCGTGACGCCTGTACCCATGAGGTCGATGACCTGACCTCCCCAGATGAGGTTGAGAAGGGGAATGATGACGAGCCATACGAGGAACGACCCGCAGCAGATGATGAAGGAGTACTTGAGTCCCACGATGTAGCCCAGACCCAGTACGGCGGCGCCGGTGTTGAGCTTGAGCACGAGCTTGGCCTTGTCTGCGACCACTTGCCCCCAATGGGTTACGGTGGTGCTGATTGTCTCTGCCCAGGCGCCGAATGTGGCGACCACAAAGTCGTACAGTCCGCCGATGAGTCCGGCTGTGACGAGGGTTCCGGCACTGCTGCCGCCGCTCTCGCCGCTTACGAGCACCTGCGTGGTCGCAGTAGCCTCAGGGAACGGATACTTGCCGTGCATCTCCTGTACGAAATACTTGCGGAAGGGGATGAGGAACAGGATTCCCAGCGCACCGCCCAGCAGTGAACTCAGGAACATCTGCCAGAAGTTGACGTCGAGCCCGAGGATGTAGATGGCAGGAAGGGTAAAGATAGCACCGGCGACCACTACACCCGAGCAGGCGCCGATGCTCTGTATGATGACGTTCTGGGCAAGTGAATCTTTCTTGCCCAGCAGACCCGTGACTCCCACTGCGATGATGGCGATGGGTATGGCCGCTTCGAAGACCTGACCGACCTTAAGCCCCAGGTACGCTGCCGCCGCGGAGAACAGGATCGTCATCAGCAGGCCCATCGTTACCGAGTACGGGGTCACCTCGAGGGGCTTGCTCTCCGCGCTCAACAGGGGCTGGTATTTCTCGCCCGGGCCCAGCGGGGAGTGAGCGTTCTTGGGAAGACTCTGAGTTTTGTTGTTTTCTTTCATACTCCTTGCGGTATTTTTCTATGTATTTCTGCAATTTGGCGTCTTCCTTCTGTTTGCGGCGCTCGATGGCCCGCAGTTGCTTGAGCTTGCGTGCGCGCTCCTTCTCCAGCTTCTTCTGCGCCTTTGCTGCTGCCTTTGCGGCATCCAGCGAATCCAGCTGCGCCCAGCGCTTCTCCCTCTCCGCGTTGCGGGCGTCGCGTGCCGCTATGCGCAGTTTCCTGCGAAGCTCGCGTTCTTCCAGTTTCTTTTGCTTGGGATCCAGCGTGGGGACCGAAAGGGGATCGGTCTGAGAGGACTGCGAGAGTGAATCGGCGGCTGCTGCAAGGCTGTCTGCCGGCACGGCAAGACTGTCGGCTCCGGCGGCGAGGGTATCAACTGAATCCGGAAGCGAAGCAATGAGCGAATCGGCGCTTGCTGCAAGCGAATCGGCCTTGCTGAACAGAGTGTCGTCGGGCAGTTCGACCGTCTTTTTGGGCTTGGGCAGGCGCGAAAGCGAATCGCGTACGGAGATTTCCCGGTTGATGCGGTCGATATATCCGGGGAAATAGGTCTTGGAGTATTTGAACTGAGGCAGCGACCGCGACTGGAACTGCTTGCGCTGGGAAACGTAGAGCTTGAGAGGGGTGATGTCTTCCGCGCTGGCCGGACGTTCCTCTTCTCTCCAGCTGAAGCCCTTCATCTTCTTCTCCGCCTCGGGCAGCTGGACAATGGGGTAAGCGTTGTTGTGCGGCTGCTCGAAGTAGAACACCTGGTCCAGGGTGCCGTCCTTGAGTATCGCGGAGAGCATCTTCGACTCAACCTTGTTGACCGTTGCAAGCACCCCGTTCTCTTCGAGGTAGAAGAGTGCGGAGGAACCTCCCATGGAGTCGAAACGCTTGAGCGAGTTGTTGGTGGAATCGAAGTACGCCATGATTTCGGCCCCTTTTATCTGGTCGAAGATGTTTTCGGCGTCCTTTGTTATGACGAAAGCGTTGGACTGCAGGCTCGCCTTCCTAACGCCGCCACCGCCTACGAGCACGAAGAGGCTGTCGGAAGTGTACTGGCGGTTGCCCTCGTTCCATACGACGGGGTCGAGATAGAATCGGGCTATAGAATCGAGGTCGTTGTAAAGCATTGAGTCACAACGGGCCTGTATGTCTTTACGGAATATCCTGACCTTTCCGGTGGCGCTTGCGAATCCCCAGAGTGAAGTGTCTTTGGGTGGCAGTGCGGCGAGGGAGTCGGCTACGGACAGAGAATCGGCAACGGACAGGGAGTCGGCGAGGGCCGTGGTATCCGCGGCGGACAGGGTGTCAGCAGGCGCGGCGGTGCTGTCGGTGATTGCAGGGGGTGCGGAAAGCAACGCACTGTCGGTGGCCGCAGGAGCGGCAGGGGCGAGGGTGTTGTCCGGGGCGGGAACATCCTTGGGCTTGGAGGCACCCTTAGGCTGAGCTTCTTTAGAAGGGGCGGCCTTGCCGCCGGGAGCCAGGCTTTGCTTGAGCTTGTTTTCCTCTTCTTCTCTTGCGGCAGCCGCGGCTTCGGCGGCCTTGCGGCGGAATTCGGTCACGGCGTCGGTGAGGATGTCGCCGAGCCTCTCCTTGCTGGATTTGACGGTGCCTTCCGGTATGTCGCAGAAACGCTGCTGCTTGTAAGTCATGCGGTCGGCGCCTATGTAGATGGTGTCACGTTTGCCGTCCTCCTGTGTGAACAGGGCTACGGCGGCGTTTTTGCGGAGCGTGACCTGACGCAGCGTGTCTTCATAGTGGATAAAGTCGGCAAGCGCGGCGACCTTGCGGGATGTGTCCTGCACCTGGGCCTTGCCGAGCATCTTCATGTCGCCGGGATTGCTGTAGTAATACAGGGAATCGGACCAGAATTCCTGGTCTTCGGTCAGGCCATGCACCTGCCTGGTAAAGAAAAACACCTCCTGACCCCTGTCGTACCAGCCTTCGTTGGCCGAGAGCATCTTTCCGCCTTTCCAGAAGTCGATGTGCACCGGGAATTCGGCCGTTTCATTGTCGGAGTGATAGTGCAGCACGGTGGTGCGCATGAACACCGAGTCGGTGAACATGTTCACTTCGTCCTGGAAGGTGAACATCTTGCTGGACGAGTTGTAGGTGCCGGAGGAACTCTCGATAAGCTGGCCGTCCTGGTCGCGCATGGAGGCGCCTCCGCTGAATACGGCGATGCTGTCCTTGGTGTTGTAGTTGAGGTTGCGCGTGCGCAGGATGTTGTTCTTCTTGTTCTGCAGCTGCACCAGGGTGCCCTTGAACTGCGCCAGGTTGTCGTCGATGAGGTAATCGAGCTTGTCGGAGGTAAGTATGGTTTCGTCCTGGATGACCTTAACGTGACCTACGCAATTGATGATTCTGGTGTCCACGTTCCACATCGCGGAGTCGCTGATGAGGTAGGTGCCGTTGTGCAGGAAAGTGGATTTGAGGGCTTTGCGGCACTGCTGTCCGCCTATCTCAAGCTGCTCGATGAAGTCGGCCTTCATGAGGCGCACGAGCTTGTCGTCCGGCCCCTTCTGGGGACGGGCCGGAACGCTCAGCAGCACTGCGGCAAGCAGCAGGAGCGGGGTCAGTCTTGTGCGAATTTGCTTTCCCATCCCGACGTCTGGAATTCACAATCCTTGAAAAGGGGATCTATCTTGATGTAAGTTACCTTGATGGTTTCCTTGATGAACTTCTCGATGGCCTCATGCTGCTTTTCGGCCCGTACTTCCGCCAGGAGCTCCGTGTAGTCGTGCTCGAAGGATGCGGTATGGGCGGGAACGATGCTGTCCAGGCGTACGATCTTGTAAACCGGGTTGCCGTTGCGCCCCTCGTTGTCGAGGGACTCGAAGGGCTCGGAAATCTCTCCGGGCTGCAGGTTGCGTATCGCAGCGTAATCCTGCGGCTTCATCTGGTCGATTTCGAAGTAGGCGCTGCCGGTGCCGGGGTCGGCCATCTGGCCTCCGTTGGTGCGTGTGGCCTTGTCCTGGGAGTAGAAGCGTGCCGCCATCTCGAAGCTGATGAGGCTGTCGGCGATCGCTGTCTTGAGGCTGTCGAGGGTCTTGAATGCCTTGCTGCGGTCTTCCGAGGTGTAGCTGGGCCTGATGAGGATGTGGCGGGCGTTGAACATATCGCCCTTCTTCTCCAGGACCTCGATTAGATGGAATCCGTCGGGAGTCTCGACTATCTGCGAAATGGCTCCTTTCTTGAGCGACATTGCGGCATCGGAGAAGGCAGGCCAGAAGATGGACTTGGAAGCCATTCCGAGCTCTCCTCCTTTGCGTGCGCTGCCCGGGTCTTCGGAATACAGGCGGGCCAGCGTAGCGAACTTTTCGCCGTTGAGGATACGTTCGCGTATGGACAGCAGACGCTCCTTGACGGCGAGCGCGGCGGCCTCCCTGTCGGGATAGATGCAGATCTGGCTCATCTTGTACTTGATGGGCACGATGGGCAGGCGGTCAACCGACGACGTATCCAGGTATTGCCGAATGTCGTACGGAGTGATTTCCGGGATGTTCTTGGCGATTTCCTGCTGCTCCTGCTGGGTCAGCGTGGTTTCTTCTATCTGCTTGCGCCATTCCTGACGGAGCTTGTAAACCGGCTTGTGGAAATAGTTCTCCACGCCTTCGTCTCCGCCCAGCGCGGTACGCACCTGGTCCATCTGCTGCGACAGTTGCGCCTCCACCATCTCCTGGTTGAGGGTGAGTGAGTCGATGCGTGCCTGCATGAGGAAGAGTTTGGTCTTCATCATGTTCTCCAGCAGCTCGCAGCGGATGTTGCGGTCGGAGGCCATGCCGCGGGCGGTCATCATCTGGACTTCCTGCTCGATGTCGGACAGGGTTATGAGTTCGCCGCCGACGGTGGCTACGGACTTGTCCACGACGCCCTGGTATTTCTGGGCTCCGGCAGATATGGTGGCGGCCAGCGCTATGGCCGCAATGCAGATTGAGGCTTTGATAGATTTCATTACGGGGTGCTTCGATTGCAAAGCTTGTTCCAAAAAGTTCCGGCTACTTGCCGGCGAGGCGCTTCTCCCAGGCCCATGCCGAGGCGAGTGTCTCTTCAACGCTGCGGGTGGCCTTCCAGCCGAGCTTGGCCTGTGCAAGCGAAGGGTCGGCCCAGACGGCGGTTACGTCACCCTCGCGACGGGGTGCGAAGCGATAGTTGAGCTTGATGCCGTTGACCTTCTGGAAGGCGTTTACAAGCTCGAGTACGGATACGGGACGGCCGGTTCCGATGTTGAATATCTCGTAGGGCTCGTCCATCTTCTGCTCCACCATGCGGGTTACGGCGCACACGTGGGCCTTGGCGAGATCGACGATGTCGATGTAGTCGCGCAGGCAGGTGCCGTCGGGAGTGGGGTAGTCGTTGCCGAATATGGAGAGGCATTCCCTCTTGCCGATTGCGGTCTGGGTGATGAAAGGGACGAGGTTGTTGGGAACTCCGCGGGGAAGTTCTCCAATGAGTGCCGAAGGGTGCGCTCCGATGGGATTGAAGTAGCGGAGGGCGATTCCGTGCATGCCGTATGCCTTGACGCAGTCGCGCAGGAAGTCCTCGCAGATCTGCTTGGTGTTGCCGTAGGGGGAGGTAGCGGGTTTGCGGGGGGACTGTTCCGTGACGGGGGTTTCGTCGGGCTCTCCGTAAACCGTTGCGGATGACGAGAAGAGGACGTTGGTGCCGTGTTCCCGTGCCGCCTGCAGGATGTTGAGGAAAGAATCCAGGTTGTTCCTGTAGTACATGAGAGGTTCGGCTACCGATTCGCCAACGGCCTTGAAGGCTGCAAAATGTATGACGGCGTCGAATTTATAATTCGCGAAGAGTCCGTTTACTGCCGCCTCGTCGCAGAAATCCATCTTGATGAAGGGAAGCTGCCTGCCGAGGATGGCGCATACGCCTTTATAGTTGGTCTCATCGCAGTTGGACATGTTGTCCGCAATCACTACGTCGTATCCGGCCTGCGACAGTTCGACCGTGACATGACTTCCGATAAATCCGGCTCCGCCGGAGACAAGAACAGTTTTAGCCATATTGAATATAAAAACCTATCCTACAAATGTAGGCTTTTTTGACCTAATAGCCAAAAATAGTATCTTTGCAGGCGATATGGGACACGACAAACTCAGAAAATTCGCCGAGAACGAGACCTTCGCCTGCCTGCTTCAGCCCTCTGCCCAGGAGCTTCTTGCCGACGGCTACTTCGCCCTTCGCGACCATGCGGTAAAAGGGCATTGGGGCGAGAGGTTCAGCGACCCGTCGGCGCCTCTGGTGCTGGAACTCGGCTGCGGGAAAGGGGAGTACACGATAGACCTTGCCCGGCGCAATCCAGGAGCCAATTACGTGGGTGTGGACATCAAGGGCGCCCGCCTGTGGAAGGGGGCCAAGTATGCGACCGCTCACGCCATGGGAAACGTCGGCTTCCTGCGCACGCGCATCGAGTTCATCAGCGCCTTCTTCGCTCCCGGAGAGGTTTCCCAGATATGGCTGACTTTCTCGGACCCGCAGGTCCGCAGCGAGAACTCCCGCCTTACGTCCCCGGTCTTTCTGGAGCGCTACGCCCGTTTTCTCGCTCCCGGAGGACGCATTCACCTTAAGACCGATTCGCAGTTCCTGTATCAGTACACTCTTGCCGTCTGCCGTGCCAACTCTCTTCCCGTCCTTGCCTTCTCGGAGGACCTGTATGCGGAAGCATCGTCTTTCGACCCCTGCCTTACTGAGGTCCAGACTTTCTATGAGAGCATGTTTAGGGAACAGGGGTATCCCATTAAGTATCTTGAGTTTACTCTTGGAGAAACGGATGCGGCGACCCGCAGTTTCGCGAGTCCCTCCGACTTTGACTCCGACTACTGGCGGAGCATAGAGGGACACCGCACTCTGTTCGGACGCGATACTGCGGAGACCCGGCGTCAGAAGCTCAAGCAGAAGACAGAAGAGTGATCCCGCCGGCCTGCGTCAGGCCTCCAGGGAGCTGATGTCTATAAGCCCGCCCAGGATTGCATATACCGTAAGGCCCGGAGCCGTCTTGATGCCGGTTTTCCGGGTTATGTTCTTGCGGTGGGTGATCACGGTGTTTACCGATATGTTCAGACGGTCCGCTATCTCTTTGTTCAGCAGACCTTTGGCTATCAATACCAGGACTTCCTTCTCGCGGTCCGAAAGAACCTCCTCTTCGCTGTCGGAAGATTCGAGTTCGTCGCTCTCCGAGAGCGAAGGGCGTTTGCCTTCGAGCATTTCTACCAGAGGGACGAGGATGCTGTCCTCGATGTATGCGTGGTGGCGCAGGTCTTCCTGAAGATGGAAGATATTGGAAATGACCTCCAGACGCCGTGTTCCGTCACATTCCGGAGGGAGGGATTGCATGATGATGTTCTTGAGGTCTGAAAGGGACTCCTCAATGTTGGAGTGGTTGTCCTCGAACGCAGTAATTGAAAAGCCTTCGGTGGTCTTGCCCTCCAGGAGGCCGCGGACGTTGGGTATTACGGTTTCCTCTTCGTAGGCGAAGTGTTTGAGCAGTTCGGCCTTGTAATCCTCGAAGAACTTGAGTATTGCCCGGCGGCGGACTTCCGTCGTGGGAGCGAGCATCTCGTTGATCGACGGAGAAATCATCATGAGGGACGAATTGAGGTAGTATTCGTGCGAGCTGTGGATGTACCGGAGGATGTCCGGTATGCGGCAATGACGCAGGTCGTCTTCGCTGACCTTGTAGTCTTTCGACGAATACACCGAGCAAAGCAGCAGGAAAGTGTCGGGATCGAAGTCGTACCGGCGGCAGACGTCTTCGACGCTGCGGTCTGCGAAACTGCCGGTCATCCCAAGCCGCCACAGAATCCCGAGCAGGTGGTAGTTGGACTCCATCAGCTCGGACATCTTCATATGTTTGTTGAATTTCATTGCTGTTTTTCGTGCCTTTCGCTGAACTCGCAGCCGCAATACGTCTGGTTATAGAACTGCTGCTCGCGTATGATTTCTCCCCTGCGGGGCTGCAGGCCGCCGCGGCGCCAGTTCTGCGGCCACCAGAGTACCTCTGATGGCCTCTGTCCTATCCTGTTACAGGCCAGGGCGCCGGCTTCGTCCACCTGCTCAAGGCTTTTCCAGCGGGAGGACGCGAGAGTGGTGGTGAGTACCTCGAAGCCGTGAGCCTCAGCATATCGTGCCGCCCTCTGCAGCCGGAATTCGAAGCACCGCAGGCACCGTTCGCCCCTTTCCGGAGCCTTGGCAAGTTCTTGTGACCTGTCGTCGGCGGCGTCGCTTTGGTGCTGCCCGTGAGCCTTGCGGTCGAGCGCAAAATCGAGCCAGGCATCGTGGTCGTACTCGTCTTCAATGACCTCCAGGCCGAACAGGGCGGCGTACCGGCGGAGTTCCGACAACCGCAGGTCGTACTCCTCGCGAGGAGTTATATTGGAATTTGAGAAAAACAGCGCCGGCTTCAACCCGTTCTGGACCATACACTCAACGACAGCTCCGCTGCAAGGTGCGCAGCAGCAGTGAAGGAGTATGTTTTTCTTGCCTTCGGGGACCTCCAGGAGCATTTTTCTCTAAATTTTTGCAAAGTTATTAAAAATATTTTTGCGATTTCCCTAAATATGCTTATTTTTGCAGTCCCAATTCACGCGGTAGTGGCGAAATGGTAGACGCGCTACTTTGAGGGGGTAGTGGGCATTGGCCTGTGTGAGTTCGAGTCTCACCTACCGCACGAGAGCTGGCTTTTGAAGCCGGCTCTTTTCTTTTTAAAATATCCTTTCCAATGCGCTGTATGGCTGATTTTGGCACTTTGAGAAAGCGCCTTCAATTGCACCAAGAAGACACGATTTTTACACCAATTCTACCCTTTGGTGAAAAATTTTACACCTATGTTACACCAGAATTGCGGCATTCTTCTTCAGATAGAGAGGTGCCTAATGCCACCTTTTGGCAGAGGCTCTTTTGCCGTTTAGGGATTAGTTCTTATCTTTGTCTCGGAAATAAAACACCCGATAATATCTTTTATTCGAACTGTATGAACAATACTGATTTCGCTGGCTTTGCCCGCTCGGAACGTGGGGTAAGCACTACGACTCTGTGGGACTATCAGTCCGCAGTCAATGCATATATCAATCCTACAGTCATCGAAGAGAGGAGAATGAATGTTGCCCAAATGGATGTCTTCAGCCGCCTGATGATGGACCGTATCATCTTCCTCGGAGTGGCCATCGACGATGATGTCGCCAATATCATTACGGCACAACTGCTGTTCCTGGAGTCGCTCGATCCATCGGCCGACATTTCCCTGTATATCAATTCCCCCGGAGGTAAAGTGTCGAGCGGACTGGCCATCTACGATACGATGCAGCTCGTCAAACCCGCCGTGTCCACAATTTGTACTGGTATGGCAGCTTCGATGGGTTCCGTGTTGCTTTGCGCCGGGGAGAAAGGAAAGCGTTCCGCACTGCCACATTCGAAGGTGCTAATTCACCAGCCCCTTGGCGGTGTGCATGGCCAGGCGTCTGATATTCTCATCGCCGCCAAGGAGATTGAGAAGACCAGGAATGAGCTCATTTCCATCATAGCCAAGCATAGCGGCACCCCCTATGACAAGGTGTTCGCTGATGCCGACCGTGATTACTGGATGTCCGCCGAAGAGGCCCAAGCCTATGGGATGGTGGATGATATTTTGACGAATAAAACAAACGAATAAGATTGAATATGAAGAAGATACGTATTGATTATTACTCTTTCCGGCTGAAGAAAGGCCGCGCTGAGATTCTCCTTGAAAAGGAGGAGGGTTCCGATGAGTACTTCATCCCTTTTCACTATGTGAGCGCCGATGAGGATCTTAGTTGGAGCCTTCCCCTTTATAGCTGGGAAGATGATGGGGATATGGTGATAAACAAGATTTCCCTGAATAAGTGTCACCGGCGGAAGAAGGATTCAGGCTGGACTCCGTTGGATAAGCTGAGGGAGCTGTCGATCCGGCGAGATGAATACTTCCATGTGTGCCATAACATTTACACTTTTTTCTTATCCCTATGCCCTCGAGAGGGTGAGTCTGGCATAAGGAATAGAGTCTCGGCCATGTTAGAATCTGTCAAAATCGACCGTGCCAAGAAAGAGTATGTTGAATCGCTTGCTCTTGTTCTTGACGGAGTCAGCGTGAGGGGTATGGGGATGTATGAAACGGAGCCTGATCCGGCTCTGGTACGAAAAGAGATGGAAACGCTGGAGCATTTCCGGATACGGAAACCTAATCCCATCCCAATGTCTTTGTTAGATAGGAATCTTCTGAACAATGATTTGTATGGGTATGAATGTATTGACTGGGAGGCACTTGGAGCGAAAAGGAACCACCGGTGGAATCCCTCAGTTATCAATCGGCTATTCGGGGATGAAGATTAGAAAATTCTTTTTGCAATGAATTTCTGTTTCAATTCATTAAGCACCTTCTCATGGTTCTCGTTATCGGGAAACATACAATGCCAATTTGGATAGTCCTCCTCTCTCTCGTCCTCAAGATATACATCGTAGGAGTCTTTTATGAGATAGTAAGGAACGCTACTCCTCTTGATTCTCTTATTCTTCTTGAGTTCTTTCGAGAGCTCTTCGAACAATGCACGATTCTCCACTATAGCAAGATAATTCAATATATTTGTATATTTCAATACAGGATCATCATAGGATGAATGAACCCTTTTACCTCTATAATGCATATTAATTAACCAAGGGATAGGAGGTGCATTTTTGTGGGTGAGCCGAGGAACCACGTCATTATCGAAACCATAATAATGGTAAACAAAGGCTTCTTCAAAAATAAAGTCATTCCCATATTCCTCTTCAAAAGACGAATAATCATAGGAGGAATAATCGGGAGGAGTTTTTCCTATTCTTTTAATGTGCTCATAATTCAGGTCGTATACAAGCGCGGGAGGATATGAAAGCAAGTCGCTGGCCGACTCATTCTTAGGGTTAACGACAATAAACGCTTCATCCCCCTTCTCATCCTTCAACATGTCATACAATTCGCCAATGCTTTGGAAATCATGGGCGCGACTATTCAGTCCACGGTACTCATCTTCCATTACAGCCTCATATTTCTTGAATAGCATATCCATGTCAAGAGGATGTTTTGATGGGTAGGATTCTATTAGATCCAGAACACGCCTAACAAAGAAACGCACCCCAAACTTTATTTTTTTGCCTTGGTCTGCATTTTCTTCGACCATTTCATATAAGTGATTGTCACCAAACCCGTAGTCCATGTAGATATTTAAAGCCACACTGTCTTCTGTCGAAACAATTTCAAAATGATAATTGCCGTTATCCACTGTGTAATTACGCCCGACATTTGCTTCTAAGCATTCAGCCAAAGTTTTTTCTAATAGTTTTCTCATTATGTGAATAGATTAAAAGTGATAACAAATGAAGACCAGTTCTGCGTCGTCGGGGGAGGTCTTTGATATAGTCGTAGACTTTGCCTTTGACCTCAATCCATTCCCCATTCATTAGGAGTTCGGCGAATTCCAGATCTTGCAAGTTGGTGATTTCGCCTTTCAAGGCCGTTTCTTTGTAATTGTCAGGCCCCGTCTGGAACTTTTTACCATCTTTGTTGCCACCAATTACGTACGTATCCCAATGCCAGTCTGGATTATACTCCCATTCAATCCAATGGCGCAACACGCCGTTTTCGTCTTTCCGCAAGGGATTCTCTTCATAAGTTTCTACATAGTCCTCATAGGCTTCCTCAAACGATGGTTCAGTCCCATTTTTGATCCAATCTGGATAATCGTCCCATGCGTTGTTTTCATATTCTTCTCTCACGAAACTTTTGTATTCATCAATCACGTCCTGTTTCTCTTCTTCGGTAACCGGATCTCCCCAATGGCCCTCGATGGGGACTTCCTTTCCCCAGGGTGCCATCAGGCCTTCAACGGTTTCGTCTCCTTGACGAATCAATAAAAGAAATGTTCTCATAGTGATTGTATTATCTATTCAACTGCTTCGTACAGTTTGTCAAGAACCCTCACCATCGCAAGGGTGTCCAGATGGCAGTAGTTGAGCAGCGCCCGTCTGGCTTTTTCTTCATCCTCCGGACTCATGTCCTGTAGTTTCGGGAAGAGAGTCATAGCGTCGCCTCCGTTCTGGCACATGTCATCCAAGGCGTGGTAGTCAAGCTCTGGGTCGTTGGGGAATAGTGCCGGCAGGACGCTTTTAATTGAGAAACGCCCACCCATAGCAGGGACAAAATAATAGCCATGCCGGAACGGGTCGTACAAATCTCGGACATTGTCGTGGATGGCCATCAGATGCTCGGATAAGTCTGGGAAAAGATCAGCCATCTCTTTCAGGCGGCCACACTCAAAGGTCTTGTTATAGACAATCACACATCCATCTGAGGGAATATCTTCGCAAAGCTTTTCAGCAATGGGCCGTAACGGATTGCCAACTGACGGGGCAAGGAATTCTTTATGAATCAACTCACCTCCAGTCTCGTTCTGAATATGGAGCGAGTACTGAGTAGCCAGCTGCTGATAAGGATGAGTTCCATCATAAAGCGGGATGATGGGACGTATAGACTCAAAGTCCAGGTAATACATTGGATACCAGAGGGTGTCCAGGAATTTTTGGATTCCGTCATTGTTTATGCTTTGCCGATCGTCCAGTGTGCATTCTACCTGCATGCGTTGGATTCGGTTCAACATATAATCGACAATGCTTTCGAAGGAATCGCGTCCAGAGCGGTGCAATGCCAGTTTTTTGTCAAAATGTAGGCCGTTAACGTTGAAGACAGATGGTTTAGGTAAAGCCTTTGTGCAATACTGCCAAAAAGCACAATCATATGGGGCATGACATCCCATTGATAAGTCAGTATCGGGCTCATTGCCTTCAAGCACTTGTTTGGCAACCTTTACATTGGTGTCAACGTTAACGAATTCTTTATCAACCGCTTCTGAAATATCTGTAACTTTGAATAATTGCTGCAGGTCGACATCTCCCTGGCGCACGTATTCGTTGTTTATGCACACCAGAAAAGTGCCGACAACTTTCAGTCCACACCGTGATAGGACATACTTCTGATATGCAACATCCCAGGCATAGATCTCCTTGTCCTCCTGGGTGGAACTCTTGACCTCATATATGGCATATCCGTTCTCAGTTTTATGCAGAATGTCCACTGCACAGTAGTTGCCATCTATGCTGAATGCGGCCTCACAAATGTTCTCCACGCCACGTGCAACGGCATCCGTCGTCTTCTCTATCATTTTGCCGTAGTCAAGGCCGCCATCGGGACGGCGAGAGGTCATATCCTCGTAGTCCCCGAGAAGCCCTTTGGCAACTTCACCAATTTCGGTGCCTGCGGCAAAACGCTCCTTGGCGGCATCGTCAATAACAGCTTCCTCCGGCTTGAAAACGCCAAGCCAGAGAGCCTTATCGCAGAGTCTGAACTGCGTGTAACGTGATTTTGATAGACCTCGTGCCATTTATTGTCTGCTTAAGATAACTCGTGATATTTCGTTGGCAAGTAATTCAGCTCTTCCGTTTTTAATGTAATCCATCATAATGTCTGAGTGAACTGGGTTGATAAGGATTCTCTTGGGTGTCATTGCCACAAGCGGGTTGAAGCGAGAATCTACTTGGATAGTGTACTCACCGCAAGATGGTTTAGCCGTATATGTGCCGTGAACCGTTGATGTGTACCAGCGCGGATGCTCAACATATCGCTTTATAAGCATATCTGCAGCAAGCTGGCCAATCTCTTTTGCATCGCGGAAATATTGTTGCCTGAACTCTTCTTTGCGCTGTCCCGGTGTATAGCCTTGTACGCTATCATCAATGAACTCTGTGGTGCCCAAATGCGTCCATTTGATCGGTCCAAAATCATTGAGAAGATCTTCTTCGTCGACAAATGAGTCATAAATATCTTCGGGCTTAAAAGACGGAACTGCGGTTGTGAGAGGTAGTAGAAAAAGCTTTTGGCAACATTCATCTACTTGAAACCATTCAATATTCCCACGCACGTTACGCATATTGTCAATTATTTCAGGAATATAGCGTCGTTGGGTCCTAAGCGAAAAGCGATGGTTGAAGTCACAACGTTCAATCTTGAAGATTTCATGCGTGTCTTCATCTTCAAAGTCATCGATGAAGGTTTCGTGATAACTCCCAAGAATTACCTCCTTGTCGAATATTTCTCCCCAATGGTCTGTAACGGAAGGCTTTGGACGGAAAGTGCGAGTTCTGACATATGTCTGAATGTTAAACTCAGATATTCCGTTAATGCGTTTGGCTTCCGCTTTGAACTCTTTTCCATGTCCCATGGAGGTCTTTCCATACTTCATGTAAACAAAGTAATGGACCATCTCATGCACCATTATATCCCTCCATTCATCTTCGGTATCAAAAAACCAATCGTTGAGGGTAATATCACATTTATCAGGGTAAAAACCCGTAGGGAATTGTTTAGTCGGGTCATGAAATGCTCCAAGGGTGTGCTTCCCCGCCCACCTGGCATAGAGTGATATAGGCGGAAGTTCATTGTCCCAAAAACGGGCATTAAACTCATCGAACCACTCTTTCATATGCTCCACATCGGGATACATATATTTTTTGTCAGCGTCGAGTATTTTCATCTTTACAACAAAGTATTGGACTACTCTTCTTCGTACAAATCCTCGAGAGTCTTATCAAACAAGGGATTCTGCACTAGAGGTGTCGGCTTTATTTCCGCGCCGAGCGCCTTCCAGTCTATTGGCTTGTAAGTATATAAGTCATTGTCCAGTAAAAATGCGTCAAACTGACACATAGGAATGTCGTGTGGCTTTCGCAAGCGGAAGTGTTCCAATGTCTCCATTTCCTTTCGTATCAATTCAGGATCAGGTTGCTTGACATTTGCATCCAGTACAGTCAGGCGCTCACCTTCAAGGACGCTTCTCAGCTTTGCAACATACTCTCTTTTTGCAATCTCAATCTTAACTGATTCCAGCAAATTAATAACGCTGTTGATTATACCGGATTCTCCTTCTCTCGGGCACAGCTGCAGAAAATATGTGAAAATGTGATGAGACACGTGGAGCCATTCATTTCCGTGGATGGTCAATTCTGAAATATGCTTCAAAGGGATCCAGACCCTGTCTGTCTTATTCAAGTGGCAGTTGTTTATGTCTCGCTCGATGAGTACAAGGTCCCCGTCATCTTCAGTATAATAGCCCTTACTTAAATGAAGATGCTCATTCGCCTTGACGTAATGGAAGGGAATGCAGTATTCCCCCGTTTCACTGTCAAACTGCAGCAGGATGTTTGCCCGGCCTTTCTTGAGCCGGTAATTGTAGTAATCTATGCGAATTCTTTTCATTTTATATCTACGTAAAATCGATAATCTATAAGAAAAAAGTGATAAACTTGTAGCTCAGGGTGCAGGCGAATGCCCATGCTTTATTGAAGAATAAATCTATGGTAGGAGCTGTAGATGGCACGATATGCTTAATCAAATATGCCGGAAACCCGATATAGATGTAGAAAGCTAAAACAAGCAACCAAAATGCAAATAGCAGTGGGAGAAATAAAACGCCCATGAGAATTCTAAATGTGGAAAACAGACATCCCATTGAATTGTCAAGAGATGAGTTCGGACTATCGGAATACATGTGTAAAGCGTGTTATGCAAATATATAATAAATGCTTTAAAATCCAGCAATGGTTTGTCGAAACAATTAAGATTGTCAGGCGGAGAATCCAATCCTGCTTCTATATTCTTTGCCGACTGATTCTTCCCGGCAGAACCGGGCGAGCTGTTCATATCCGCCTTCCGCGCCTGAGAGAACACTGTCTATGGTGTACTTACGCACAACGTTCTCAATCTGGCCCCCGCTGAAAGAGAATTCCTTGGCGAGGAAGGTCGCTTCCTCGTCGGTCAGTGAAGGGAACTGCGACTTCCATATCTGCCTCCTGGGTTCCTGCTCCGGCTTATCGAAACGAATTTTAAAGAGGAAACGGCGCTCGAAGGCCGGGTCGAGATTACCAATGAGATTAGTGGTGGCAATCATAATTCCCTCAAAGGTTTCCATTTCCTGGAGCAGTATATTCTGAACACTATTCTCCATGCGGTCAACGGATTTGACTGCACCTTCCATCCTCTTGCCCAGTATTGCATCTGCTTCATTGAAAAGGAGAATCGGTAGCATCTCATTCTCTTCACAAGCTGTCCGGTAATCCTTGAAAAGAGCACGCATATTCTTCTCCGTTTCGCCTACATAGCAATTGCGCAGTTTAGCCACATCCGCCTCTAGAATCTTGCGGCCGGTCTTTCGGGCCATCTGGTACACTGTTTCTGTCTTACCAGTGCCGGGATCTCCGTAAAACAAGCAAATCATTCCGGTTCGAAGGCCTTTCTCTTTCATTGCGGAGAATACCTTTTTCAATGATTCTTCTTCCAGGAGGGAGCCGAGACGCTCGATTTGATTCTGCTCGTTCGCATTGTAGAACAGTTGTTTGATTGGCTTGTCGTTGAGGTCATTTAAATTCACAGTCTTGACGGAAGAAACAAACATCTTGGTGTCTGCAAACATTTCTTTCAGGATTTCATCCTTAATGGTAAAGAGGTCCCGCACGAAAAGTCCATCGGACTGGGCCGGTTCGATGATTCCTTTCCTTTGAAGGTCAAGCGCATCTATATCGAAGAAATCCTTGATTTCCACCATCCAGCTCTCATCCTGTATATAGTCCTCTACATCAGACATATCGAATACGGATATCCCTCTCTTTAGGTTCAGATAGGACATGACGTGGAAAAGCAGCCTCTCCTGATCGTTGATGTTATTGTCTGTCAAGTACTTTTTGCATGCCTGGGCGTAACTTGTCTGAGGATTCGCGTCAATGATTGTTTCAGTCTCCTCCAGAACCTGCATAGATGGCATCTGCGAGTCGGCTGTCGCCTTCATAAACTCACCGATGCGCCGGAACATCGCCGTGGTGCTAAGCCCATTGATGCGAGGCCTTACTATTGGCACATCCTTCATCAGACAGTCAACCACTTCTAAAGGAACCCTGATTTCGTTATTTGCTTTCAGCCGAATCAACCATTTATCACGCAAGGCATATAAATCGCTGGCGTATGAGAGAAATTTAAGGTAACTCATTCCCAATTTCTTGGCGACATTGTTGACCGTGCAGCGGTCGATTGCGTGACACTGGATAATCACGGCAAATATTATCGATTGAAACGGTGACGTGTCCAGCCGGTCCCGAAGATATAAGGTTTCTTCCTCGAACACCTCCAATTCATTGGGATTTATATGAATTACGCCACTTGCGTCGGTACAACGTCCTTCGATTATTTGAAGGACGTTGTTCAATGAGTCAGCCAAATTCTTTGCCATTATACACACATTTTTAAACCTAACTTTCCCATAAAACCATTCATACCCTCCAACTCAACCCTGAAATTCTCCACCTTTATTCCCCATTCCTCACCACTCTCCAAATCA
>CAMNHL010000029.1:0-33387 GCA_946539455.1 uncultured Bacteroidales bacterium | reverse complement strand
CCTCTGAGCCTCGGTATCGAGACCCTCGGCGGCGTGATGACCAAACTCATCGAGTCCAACACCACCATTCCCGCCAAGAAGAGCCAGGTGTTCAGCACCGCGGCCGACAACCAGCCCAGCGTCGAGATACGTGTGCTGCAGGGCGAGCGCCCCATGGCCAAGGACAACAAGCAGATAGGTGTCTTCCACCTGGACGGCATCGCACCCGCGCCCCGCGGCATACCTCAGATAGAGGTGAGCTTCGACATCGACGCCAACGGCATACTGTCCGTTTCTGCAAAGGACAAAGCTACCGGCAAGGAGCAGAGCATCCGCATCGAGGCATCCAGCGGCCTGTCCGACGCCGAAATCCAGCGCATGCGCGATGAGGCCAAGGCCAATGAAGAGGCCGATAAGGCGGAGAAGGAGCGTGTTGACAAGATCAACAATGCAGACGCCCTCACTTTCCAGGCCGAGAAGTTCCTCAAGGAGAACGGCGACAAGGTCCCTGCCGACATCAAGGGCGAAGTCGAGAACAACTGCAACCTCCTCAAAGAGGCTGTCAAGAATCAGAATCTCGCCGACATCGACCGCTACAGCGAGGCCCTCAACAAGGCATTCGAGAAGATGTACCAGGCGGGTCAGCAGGCTGGCCAGCAAGGCCCTCAGGGCGGCACAGGCTTCAATCCTGGCGACGGCGGCTTCAACCCCGGCGGCGCTCAGGGAGGCCCTCAGGGCGGACCCGGACCTGATTACGGGAACGGGCAACCCGACGAACAATAAAAAAAAGAGGCTTCGGCCTCTTTTTTTTTATTTAGGAATAAATGAATATATTTGTTAGCAAAACCAATTGAACCGATGAAAAAACATATTTTGCTGATCGGGCTCATTCTTGTATTGTGCCCGGTATTGTGCAGAGGCGGCAGCGGTCCCGGCCAGCTAAAGCTTTGGGGAGACGTCAGTGATAATTACGATGATCCGGATCGCGGAATCACTTCTGCTACTTTAGGCGCGTTTTGGGGCTCTTTCCTCAACGGTAATTATTTTGCCAACAAGGCAGACGGTTCCATAGTCCCTCATGTCGGCTTTTCCGCTTCCGGCTCTGTGGTACTGCTGAAACGCGTGGAACTGGAACTGTCTTATTTCAATCAGAAATATGACCTTACCACGGTCGATGCTCCGGATACGAAGGCTACGCATTCCGGAGTCGCCGGCGGCGTCAATTTGTTTGTGCTGCCTCCGCTCGGAAAGGTTTCCAATATATTATGTCCGTATATAGGCGCCGGTTATCAGGGCTCCGGCCTTTCGGCGCAAAAAGGCGATTACAATACCGTTACGTCCGGATTCTTTGCCAAGGCGGGACTTCGTGTGTACGTTTTGAGGGGCTTGAACATCAGAGCCGAGTACATGCAGACGCTGCCAACGTCGAGTAACAAACTGTTCCGGACCATATCGGTAGGAGTCGGAGTAATAATGTAGGAGACAAGCGTATGAGAATCAACAATATCCTTTTGGCCGTTTCATTGCTGGCGCTGACTTCCTGCTCGGTTTATCGCCCGTTCGCAGACCGCGTCGGCTCTCCCGACTACAACGGCAGGGTCTATGTCGAAGGGCCCAAATATTCCGTGCGTCCCAATGCCGTCGGCGTTGCGGTTACTGCCGGCCTTCCCGTTGCCGGTGCCGCCGCCGGAGCCATGCTCGGTCCCGTCAAGAAGCAGACAGCCGAGGGCCGCTCCACATCCACCGTGGGTTCCGCCGTATTCGGCGCCCTCGTCGGTTCCGGTTTTTCTTATCTGTCCACCCTCATCGGTGGCTATGGAAAGAATGCCGCCGTTAAGGATGCCAAGCAGTGGGCCAGACGGGCTGGCGACGACTTCATCGTCTTGTCTTATGGCGAAAGTGCAGGGGATGTGTCGCGTATAATCCTGATAGACAGGGATTCAGAGAACCACTATGAGGTGAGAAACCTGGACGACGTGCGCGATTTCGCTGCCGCGTTCCCCGGCAGTATGAATTCTGACTATGTGTTCGAAGCCGCCCTTGCCGCTCTTCCGCGTGGCGACATGCCGGCCCTGATGGAGATTATGCCGCATGCTGTCGGTGTCAGCAAGGCAGTTGACAGGTATATCAATGAGAGCCCCACTTTCGACGAACTTACGAAGGCTCTGGCAAAATACCCTTCCGGCAGGGACGTGGAGAAGTTGTATGCCCGTCTCGTCAGGAATGCCGGCGACGCTCTCAAGTTCAACGGGATGTATCCCAATTCCTCATTCAAGCGCGAGGTGGTTGCCATGGCTTTCAATTCGGCCGACAACAGCATCGACGACATCAAGAAGCTTCGTTCCGCTTTCGGGAGCAGTTTTGAGCTGACCAAGGACGACATGGTCAAGGTTCCGGACGACATCCGTCAGCACTATTTCCTCGCACAGTCCAAGCTTCTGGCCAAGAAAGACAAGAAATCGCTCGACAGCTTCAACCAGAAATACTCATGGCTCGGCTATTCCGGCAAGAACAAGGACGTCATGGGCATGTGGTGGGATATGAGCGTGGCGAGCCAGAAGAAGGGCGAGAATGTGATACGCGACATGGGAGCCCTGGCAAAGAAGCCTTATGCAGGTGCCGTTGGCATTACCGGGCAGGCTATCAAGGACTTCTCTGACGAAAAGTTCCGCGAAATCATAAACGACAAGGTGCAAATCGTGAAGACCGAGTCCATCTTCTCCGGAAGCGACGAGTTCGAAGAGTGGCTCAAGTCTCCTTATACTGCCGGCATCGTACAGGAGGAGGAAGGATTCAAGATGCTCCTTTATGGAGAGTTGAAGAACAACAGTATCTTCGACCTGCCCGTCATGGTCAATATGTCCGGGTCGATTTATGTGCTCCAGCATATGGAAGCGACGGGTGTAGTCGGCGGTTTGCTCGGCGGCCTCAAGGCCCTGTTCGAAGGCCTGGGCGGCAAGATTACCGTGGATGAACGGCTTAACAACCGCAAGATTCCTGTAGGCAGCATATCCACTTCGTCGGGCTTCAGCATTCCTTGCCTCAAGGCCGGCGAGACGGCTCCCTATGCCATACTGATCGATCTGTCGAGCATGAGGATAGGAGATGAAACCACGAACAAGAAGGGTGTCAACTTTGCCGACATCATGAAGGCTACCCAGGAGGTGAAACTGGAAGATATTTCAATCCGTAAGAGTCTTGATTCCAGCAAAATCACCAAGGATAGGCTTAAGACCCAGTCGGAATGGCTGGCACTCGCAAGGAACGGTATGCCTTCGTCGGGCGTGTTCGATGTCTATCGTAACGAGAAGCTCCGCCAGAGAGAGTGGGACGCCGAGTGGGAAAGGATACTCTCGACTCCCGTACCTGCCTCGTCTTCTTCGTCTTCTTCGTCATCCGAGATAGAATCCAAGGGCAAGATGAATGTCTGCAAGATCCGTCTATTCTGGTCAAAAGACGGAGACCTCGTAACCAATGAAAAGATTTCCGCAGGTTATGACGGCGGTATTTTCGAAGGCGATTACCATTACGAATTCGAGACCGACGACGACGGATATGCGGTGCTAACATGGCCCGATTCAGAAACCGAGTATCTCAATTACGTATGCGTCGGCTTCTCGATGTTCGAGCATTACTCATATATTCTTGAAAACCTGCATCTCGAAGATGGTGGTTTCTATTCACTCGATATAAGCACCTTGGGCAAATGAGACACTTACGTTATATAGTTTTTGCGGCAGCGCTTATGCTGTGCGCCTGTTCCAAGGACAGTCAGCCGGAGGCCCTTGGGCACTTCTTCCTCGGTGATGCCGAACCTTCAAGCGGCGGCGGAAAAACCGATTCCGGGCCCGCTGTCGTCGATATGGGACTCAGCGTGGACTGGGCGACCTGTAATCTCGGGGCCAAAGACCCTCTGGAGTTCGGAGATTTCTATTCCTGGGCGGAAACTTCTCCAAAGCCGCAGTATTCTTGGGAGAATTATAAATACTACTCGCCCCAATCCTCAAGGTTTCTGAAATACAACACGGTGAATGGATATGGCAAGGTTGACGGCCTGACCAGGCTCCTGCCGGAAGACGATGCCGCTACGGCAGTGCTTGGAAGCGGCTGGCGCACCCCGACTTACGAAGAGCTCAGCGAGCTTCTCAACAATTGTTCCTGGGTCACCAGGAGCAAAGGCGAAGTGAAGTATCTGGTTGCCAAAAGCAATATTACGGGAACGTCCCTTGTCTTCCCGCTCTGCGGAGTTTACAACGGCGCCGACAAGCAATACGAGGGCAACAACGCCTGCGTCTGGACATCCGATCTTAATCCCGAGAATATCAAGCAGGCAATCATCCTGTACAGCGACTCAAATGAGGCCTTTGTAGATATAAGAAGCGGAATCCGTTGCCTGGGCATCCCCGTACGTCCCGTCAAGGAGAAATAAACTACATCATCCAGGAACTCATATCCTCACCTGCAGCGATTCCTTCGCGTATGCGGGTTGAGGATATGTCGATTATGGGGGCGTCGATGATATCTATCTTGTACAGGTGGTCCGAGTCCTCGAAGCCTATGGTTCCCGGCTCAGAATGTTCGGCAGCGGCGTCGAGGGTGTAGGGGGAGGGAAGCTCCAGCATCTTCTCGTACATGAATTTGCGTATCGCGTCCACGTCGAAACCGGTGCGTGGATATACGGCCAGGCCGTATTCTGTAAGTATGCGCGTGGCGTCCCTCCATCCCATGAAGCGCTCCAGGTTGTCAGCCCCGATTACCAGGGTGAAGTCGTTTTCGGGTTCGCGCCGGCGCAGGGCGTCCAGCGTCCGGATGGTGTAGTGGGGAGGGTCCATCGACAGCTCTATGTTATCTACCCATACGTGCAGCTCGGGATGACGGCGTACCGCATCTATCGCGGCACGGTAACGCCGCTCGCCGGAGAGTGCCTTCGAGGGGTCCTTGAACGGGTTCTGGGGCGAAATGACGAGGTACACCCAGTCGAACGAGCGTTCCCTGGTCAGGTATTCCATAATTGCCTGGTGGCCGATGTGCAAGGGGTCGAAGGACCCGGAGTAAACGGCTATCCGCATGACTGCCTGCCGCTTGTGCCCAGATAGGCGTCCACAATCTGTTCGGACTTGGCAAAGGTATCTTCGAGCTTGTCGTTCACCAGCTCGACGTCGAACTTGCCGCGGGCAAAATCCAGCTCCCACTGAGCTTTGGCAAGCCTTTCAGTGATAGCCTCTTCCGTATCGGTCCTGCGGCCCCGCAGACGCTGCTCGAGCACCTCCATGGACGGGGGGACGATGAGCACCGACAGGGCGTCGTCGCCGAAGTATTTCTTGAGGCTCACGCCTCCCTTGACGTCCACGTCGAAGACGATCACGTGTCCGGCCTCCCAGATACGCTGCACCTCGCTCTTGAGGGTGCCGTAGAAGCGGCCTTCGTAAACCTCTTCGTATTCTACGAATGCGTCCTGGGCGATAAGCTCCCTGAAGCGCTGCGCATCTATGAAATAGTACTCCACGCCGTCCTTCTCGCTCCCTCGCGGGGGACGGGAGGTCGCGCTTACGGAAAACTCGAATTGGGGGTACAGGCCCAGCAGGTGGCCTACGACGGTGCTCTTGCCGGCGCCGGAAGGTGCTGAAAATATGATGACTTTGCCGT
Organism: uncultured Bacteroidales bacterium; assembly: GCA_946539455.1. Classification (GTDB taxonomy): domain Bacteria; phylum Bacteroidota; class Bacteroidia; order Bacteroidales; family UBA932; genus Cryptobacteroides. Next base: position 27,762 of record CAMNHL010000029.1, on the reverse strand, counting down.
TCATAACTTGTTATGATTTGTCGCGAAGATACTAAATCTTTCCAAAAGAATTGTTATCTTTGCACGATTTAAACGAACGTTAGTTTACAGTCAATACATTATGAAAGTTTCTTTTAAAGATCTTGGCCTTGTGAACACCCGCGAGATGTTCGCAAAGGCAGTCAAAGGCGGTTACGCCATCCCTGCATTCAACTTCAACAACATGGAGCAGCTCCAGGCCATCATCCAGGCCGCAGCCGAGACCAAGTCTCCTGTCATCCTCCAGGTCAGCAAGGGTGCACGCAACTATGCCAACCAGACTCTCCTCCGCTATATGGCACAGGGTGCTGTCGAGTACGCTAAGGAACTCGGCTGGAAGAAGCCCCAGATAGTCCTCCACCTCGACCACGGCGACAGCTACGAGCTCTGCAAGAGCTGCGTTGACTTCGGTTTCTCTTCCGTCATGATCGACGCATCCTCTCTCCCTTACGACGAGAACGTAGCCCTTACCCGCAAGGTCGTCAACTATGCACACAAGCACGATGTCACCGTAGAGGCAGAACTCGGAGTCCTCGCAGGAGTTGAGGACGAAGTGTCCAGCGCAGCATCCCATTACACCAAGCCCGAGGAGGTCATCGACTTCGTTAAGAAGACCAAGTGCGATTCCCTCGCTATCTCCATCGGCACCAGCCACGGCGCTTACAAGTTCACTCCCGAGCAGTGCACCCGCGACCCCAAGACCGGCAGGCTCGTACCCCCGCCCCTCGCATTCGACGTGCTCAAGGCTATCGAGAAGAAACTCCCCGGTTTCCCCATCGTCCTCCACGGATCCAGCTCCGTACCTCAGGAGTATGTTGACATGTGCAACAAGTACGGCGGCAACCTGCCCAACGCCATCGGTATCCCCGAGGAGCAGCTCCGCAAGGCAGCCAAGAGCGCAGTCTGCAAGATCAACATCGACTCCGACAGCCGTCTTGCCATGACCGCAGCCATCCGCAAGCACTTAGTCGAGAATCCCAGCCACTTCGATCCCAGGCAGTATCTCAAGCCCGCCCGCGAGGAGATGAAGAAGATGTACATCCACAAGATCGTGAACGTACTCGGCTCCAACGGCAAGGCCCGTTAAGAGCTTTTTCCATAAAATTAATGTCCGTCAAGAAATTGGCGGACATTTTTTATAAAAAAAAACTTACCTTTGCGAGTTGAAGCAAGTTGAACCCTTTAGCAGACAGGCAGGATGATCAGGATTTTCTACCGTGACGGCTCCGAGATTCGTCTCACGCAGTCTGAAACCAAGTTTGCGGCAATCGGCCGCGACAACGTCCTCTGGATAGACCTCATCTCACCATCGGGAGATGAAAAACGTGCTACCGAGGCCTTCCTGGGCACCGAAATACAAAGCCGCGCCACGGCCGAGGAAATTGAGAGCTCGTCCCGTTTCTCCGAGGACGACAAGGCCATCTACGCCAACACCAACTTCCTCTCGCCCGCCGATGACGAGATGCTCATGGACCCTGTCTCCTTCATCTTGACCGAACGTATCATCACCACGCTGCGTGAGATACCCCTGCGCTCGTTCGACACCCTGCAGCGCAAGATACAGGCGCTTCCCGACCAGTTCCCCGACGGATTCACCGTATTCGTGGAGATAATGGACAAGCGTGTCGACCTGGATGCCGACATTGTCGAGCTCATTTCCAAGGACGTGTCGCAGTTCAGCAAGCGCATCAACCAGCAGGAAGACATCAACGAAGAGTTCCTCCTGGACATCAACCAGCTGCAGGAGAACGCCATGTTCGTACGCGAGAACATAGTGGACAAACAGCGTCTTCTGTCCAATATCGTCAAGAGCAAGCGCTGTCCCAAGAACTCCGACATACGCGAAGACCTGAACATCATTCTTCAGGACGTCGCATCCCTTATCAACCACACCAATTTCGCATTCGAGAGGCTGGAGTACCTGCAGGAGACAGTAGTAGGTCTTATCAATCTGGAGCAGAACAACATAATGAAGATTTTCACTCTCATTTCGCTGCTCCTCATGCCTGCTACCCTGGTTGCGAGTTTCTACGGAATGAATGTTACGCTGCCCTTTGCCGACAAATGGTGGGCCTGGCCGGCGATAGCACTTCTGATGGTGTTCCTGGTTGTGGGAATCTGGCTGATATTCAAGCGCAAGAAGATGCTATAGCAATACGGAGATCCCGATTCCGATAAGTACGAGGCCGCCGGCAATTTCTGCTGCGCGGCCTGTTTTCGCTCCTATCGTTTTGCCCAGGACTATTCCGGCGGCGGCAGAAAGTGCTGTGATTGCGAAGACGCACACGGCAAGGGGTACGCTTCCGCTCCAGGGCTGCCCTTCGATAGACATCGACGCCCCTACCGCAAAGGCGTCTATGCTGGTAGCGATTCCTCCGAGCACGATGTTTTTCAGGCTGCCGAGGTCGCGCGCCTTTTCTTCTCCGCGTATGCCTTCCAGCAGCATCGAACCGCCGACGAAAAGCAGCAGCAGGAAACCTATGATGTGCGAAAGCCGTATGACCAGCGGCGCGAGAAGCTTGCCGAAGGCCCATCCGCCGAGCAGCAGGGAAGTCTGGATGATTGCGAAGCTGATGGCGATGAGGGCGACGCCTGACGGGCGCAGGCGCCTGACCGTTACGCTCGAACACAGCGTGACGGCGAAACAGTCGGCGCAAAGGGATGCCGCGACCAGTATGGCTTCCGGCCAGCTCATGGCTTGAAAGGCTGACGGGCGGCAATCGAACGCCCGAGGGTAAGAGAGTCGGCGTATTCGAGGTCGTCTCCGAATCCCAGGCCGCGCGCCAGCGTGGTGACGGTGCACCCGCTGCCCTCGACCTGCCGGTAGATGTAGAATGCGGTGGTTTCTCCTTCCACGTCGCCGGAGAGGGCGAGGATGATTTCCTTGCCGCTGTCTGCCCGTGCAACCAATTCCTTGATTGACAGGTCGGAAGGACCGATGCCGTCGATGGGGGAGATGATGCCGCCCAGTACGTGATACACTCCGTGATACTGCCCGGTGGCCTCTATGCTCATTACGTCTCGCACGCTCTCCACCACGCAGATGGTGTTGTGATCGCGGCGCGAATCGGCGCAGATGGCGCACTGGTCGGAGTCGGCCACCATCATGCAGGTGCGGCAGTAGCGTATGTCCGTGGCGAGTGCGTCGATGGACGATGCGAAGCGGTGAATGTTCTCCGCAGGCTGCCTCAGCAGGTGCAATGCGAGCCGCAGTGCGCTGCGCGAACCTACGCCCGGGAGGGTCGATATGGCCTCAACAGCATCGGCCAGGGTCTTGGACGGGTAATTTTCTGGACGAATCATCCCGCAAAAATAGCAATTAAGTTTTCGTAAATCAAATATTTTGCCTAAATTTGCGGGCTTTTTGGGGTAAGACCCTGAGCACAAAACATAAAGTCAAACAACTAATTTTTCTAAAAACACACAAATGGAAGAAGAAAAAGTAACAAAGGCTGCCGCTATGCTCAACGCATCAGTTGCTCCCGAGGCATTCGACTGGGACGCTTTTGAGAGCGGTTCAGACATCTACGGTACCTCCGACAAAAAGGCCATCGAGGCCGCTTACGACCAGACTCTCGCCCGCATCGACGGCGGACAGACCAAGGAAGGCGTCGTGACTGCCATCAACAAGCGCGAAGTCGTCGTATCTGTCGGCGGAAAGAGCGAAGGCGTCATCATGGCGACCGAGTTCCGCTACAACCCCGATCTCAAAGTCGGCGACAAGGTAGAGGTCCTCATCGAGTCCCCCGAGGACAAGAAGGGCCAGATCGTCCTTTCCCACAAGAAGGCACGCGCCCTCAAGTCCTGGGACAGGGTCAACGAGGCATTCGAGAACGACGAAATCGTCAAGGGATTCGTCAAGACCCGCACCAAGGGCGGTATGATCGTCGATGTATTCGGCATCGAGGCTTTCCTCCCCGGCAGCCAGATCGATATCAAACCCATCCGCGACTACGATCAGTATGTCGGTCAGAACATCGACTTCAAGATCGTCAAGATCAACAACGAGTATCGTAACGTGGTCGTTTCCCACAAGGCTCTGCTCGAGGCTGAGCAGGAGGCCAAGAGGGCAGAACTCATCAGCAAGCTCGAGAAGGGACAGGTCCTCGAAGGTGTCGTCAAGAACATCACCAACTACGGTGTCTTCGTCGATCTCGGCGGTGTTGACGGTCTCATCCACATCACCGACCTTTCCTGGGGCCGTGTCAATCACCCCGAGGAAATCGTCTCCCTGGACGAGAAGATCAAGGTCGTCGTACTCGACTTCAACGAGCAGCAGAAGCGTATCGCTCTCGGTCTCAAGCAGCTTACTCCTCATCCTTGGGAGAACCTCGATCCCAACCTCAAGGTTGGTGACAAGGTCAAGGGTAAGGTTATCCTCATCGCAGATTACGGCGCATTCATCGAGATTGAGCCGGGCGTAGAAGGACTTGTCCACGTAAGCGAAATGAGCTGGAGCCCCCGTCTGCACAGCGCACAGGAATTCCTCAAGCAGGGCGACGAGGTAGAGGCACAGATTCTTGCAATCGACCGCGAGGCCCGCAAGATTTCCCTCGGTCTCAAGCAGCTCACCCCCAACCCTTGGGAGAACATCCGCGAGAAATATCCTATCGGCAGCCGCCATACCGCAACTGTCCGCAATATTACCAACTTCGGTGTATTCGCAGAACTCGAGGACGGCGTAGAGGGCCTGGTACATATCAGCGACCTCAGCTGGAACAAGATCAAGCATCCCTCCGAGGTTGTCGCTCCCGGCGACTCCATCGAGGTTCAGATTCTCGACTTCGACGAGGCAAACCACAAGCTCAGCCTTGGTCACAAGCAGCTTACCACCAATCCTTGGGACGAGATCGAGGCCAAGTTCCCCGTAGGCTCCACTGTTGAGGGTACAGTCGCTTCCGTGTCCGACAAGGGTGCCCAGATCACCCTCGACGGCGATGCCGAAGGCTTTGCATTCAACCGCGAGATCGTCAAGGAAGACGGTAAGAGCGCAGTGGTAGGCGAAACCCTTCCGTTCAAGGTCGTCGAGCTCCGTCGCAGCACCCGCCGCATCATCCTGAGCCACCTGCGTACTTACCAGGAGGTCAAGGAGAAGGCAGCCGTCTCCGAGGCCGAGACCACCAAGAAGGCAGTCAAGAAGGTCAACGCCACCGTAGAGAAGACCACTCTCGGCGACATCGACGCCCTGGCAGCCCTCAAGGAGAAACTCGAGAAAGGAGAGTAAATGATCCTTCGACTCACTACAATGGGCACGGCTTCGGCCATGCCCATTTCTGATAGAAATCCAAGCGCCCAGATGCTAGAAGCAAGTGGGCGCTTGTTTCTGATAGACTGCGGCGAAGGCACCCAGCAGCAGATACGCCGCTGTCATCTGTCGTTTCTCAAGATCGAGGCCATCTTCATATCCCACATCCACGGAGACCACCTCTTCGGCCTCTTCGGTCTGCTGAACACCATGGCCATGTACGGGCGGAGCGCTCCGCTCGACATCTATGGCCCGCAGGCACTCGGGGGAGTGCTCAATTTCTATCGCTGCTATTTCGGGACGGGCGACCTGTACGAGCTCCGTTTCCACCAGCTGGATAGCAAGGAGCCGGTGCTTGTGCATAGCTCCAAGTCCGTAACCGTAAGCGCTTTCCCCCTCAATCACAAGATTGATTGCTACGGCTTCCGCTTCGACGAAATCGTTACGCCCAGGCACATGGAGGCCAACCCGGCATACCGTCCCAAGTCCTATGCCTATTGCTCCGATACCGCACCTTTCCCGCAACTCGCGGAGTGGGTGAAGGGGGTGAGCTGCCTGTATCACGAGGCTACCTATCCCGTAGAGATGGCAGACAAGGCCGGGCAACGGTTCCACTCCACCACGGCAGACGCCGCACGTTGTGCCCTCGAGGCAGGTGCCGAAAGGCTGATAGTGGGCCATTATTCGTCTCGGGTTACTGATTTTGAAGCTTTTATTCAGGAGTGCCGTGCAATCTTTCCCTCTACGATTGCGGCAAATGATTGTGAAGTCTTCGAAATTTAGTATCTTTAGACCGTGAAAAGAATAGTTGCAATCATGCTGGCCGTGTCGCTGTCGGTCGCCGCGGTCCTTGAACCTTATGAGACGTATATACAAAAGTACTCTTCGATAGCCGTATCCGAGATGCGGCGCACCGGAGTGCCTGCCTCCATTACACTTGCCCAGGGCATTGTAGAGTCCGCCGCCGGACAGTCCACCCTGGCCTCCAAGTACAACAACCATTTCGGCATCAAGTGTCACAACGACTGGAAGGGCAAGAAAACCTACAGGGACGATGACAAGCAGGGCGAGTGCTTCAGGGTGTATTCCAACGCTGCGGCATCGTTCAAAGACCATTCAGACTTTCTGCGCTATAAAGACCGCTACAAGTCGCTTTTCAACTTGGAACCCACCGATTACAAGGGCTGGGCAAAGGGGCTCAAGGCTGCCGGCTATGCAACCGACCCGGGCTATGCAGCCAAACTCATCAAAGTCATTGAGGAGTATCAGCTGTACCGTTTCGACAATCAGATGGCGGACGATGTTCCCGAGCCGCCCCTGGCAATCGAACAGCCTGTGGAAATAACCAGGTCGGAGGCTCGCGAGGTCATACGTATTTCCCTTTCCCGCGACGTGTACGAAGTCAATGGCGTTCCGTGCATATATGCTGTCCAAGGCGACACTTATGCCACCATCGCATCGGCTTACGATCTTTTCCCCGGAGAGATACTGCGTTTCAACGACCTCTCCGAGGACCGTCCGCTCCGTGCCGGCGAAATCGTTTATCTTCAGCGTAAGAAGACCAAGGCCGCAAAAGGGCTCGACAAATACATAGCCGACGTTGATTCCGGCTCGCTGCGCGATATCTCCCAGCGCTTCGGCGTCAAACTGTCATCTCTTTGCAAGCTTAACTCCCTCAAGAAAGACGCCGTCCCCTCCGAGGGCGATACAATTTACCTCCGCTGATGAAAAAAATTGTTTGGAGCCTGATTGCGATCCTCGCACTTGTGGCAGGGGTCATTGCATACAACTGGCTAAGGGACAATAAAATTGCCAACTTTTACGGGAATGCCGAACTGTATGTCAAGCCGGGCGACACTCCCGAGGACGTGATTTCCAGCCTCAAGGGGCAGCTCAAGATCCTGAGCGAAAGGAGGCTCCGCAAGGTGTTCGGCGAAAAGTCCGTCGCGACATACATCAAGCCGGGCCATTATACCGTAAACAGTAAGAGCACAAGCGTTTATGTGGCCCGAATGCTCAACAACGGCTGGCAGACCCCGGTATCCTTCACCCTTGCCGGCTCCCTGCGTACCCGGGAAGAGTTAGCCCGCAAGATTTCCCGCCAGCTGCAGATAGATTCGGCTGATGTCATGAAAGCATTCGAGGATTCCTCGCTTATGGCTTCTTATGGCGCCAGTACCGAGAATGTGTTTCCCGCGTTCTTCCCGGCGACATACAGTCTTTATTGGTGTACCACAATGGAAGAAGTCCTGGACCTTTGCCGCAAGGCTTCTGAGGCCTTCTGGACCGACGAGAACAAGGAGAAGGCCGCCCGGGTGGGCCTGAGCCCCCGTGAGGCCGTAGTGCTGGCTTCCATAGTCAAGGGCGAGTCCAACTATAAACCGGAGTACAACAAGATAGCGGGCGTTTATCTCAACCGTCTCAAGAGAGGCATGCTGCTGCAGGCCGATCCCACAGTGGCTTACTGCTACGATTACGTTCTCAGGAGGGTCCTGTTCCGTCATCTTGAGTTCGATTCTCCATACAATACCTATAAGTATGCCGGGCTCCCTCCGGGCCCCATAAACGTACCGGACAAGGAGTACATCGAAGCCGTCCTCAATCCCGATTACGGCGGCGGCAGCCTGTTCTTCTGTGCCAGTCCTTCGCTCGACGGCACCCATGTGTTCGCCAAGACGGCCGAGGCTCATGCCAGAAATGCCAGGGCGTTTCAGAAAGCTCTAAAATAACATTGAAATTCAATAATTATTTATTATACTTGCAAAATTATTAACGAATATTGATATGAAAAAATTCGTAATTATCATTGCATCGATCTTAGGAGTAAACATTGCGCTGAATGCGCAGACCCCGCTCCCCAACGACCCTGCGACCCGCGTCGGCAAACTCGACAACGGCCTGACTTACTATCTCCGTCATAACGACAAGCCTGCCCAGAGGGCGGAGTTCTACCTGGCAACCCATATCGGAGCCATTCAGGAAACCCCCGACCAGGACGGACTTGCGCACTTCCTCGAGCACATGTGCTTCAACGGACTCAAGAACCTTCCCGGCAAGCAGATGCTTGATTATCTGCAGAGCATCGGCGCCGAGTTCGGACGCAATATCAACGCTTCCACAGGTGTGGAGTCAACCCAGTATATGCTTAACAACATCCCCGTCGCACGCGAGGGCGTTGTAGATACCTGTCTGCTCATCATGCATGATTATTCCCATTTCGTGCTCAACGAGCAGGAGGAAATCGACGCCGAGAGGGGAGTCATCATAGAGGAGCGCCGCCAGAGGCGCAACGCCTCCTGGCGTATGTATGAGCAGAACAAGCGGTACATGTATAAGGGTTCCAAGTATGCCGACTGCTCACTTATCGGCAGCCAGGAGAATCTCGAGACTTTCAAGCGCGAGAGCCTCGTGAACTTCTACGAAACCTGGTATCGTCCCGACAATCAGGCGCTTGTAGTGGTTGGCGACATCGACGTCGATAAGGTCGAGGCCAAGATAAAGAGCCTCTGGGCCGACATTCCCGCACCTGTCAATCCCAAGCAGAAGGACGTAATCAAGATACCCGACAACAAGGAGCCCATAGTGGGAGTCGTAACCGATCCCGAGGCCACCGGATGCGAGGTCGAGCTGCTCTGGAAGAGCGAGCCCATACCTGCACAGTTCGCCAATACCGACGTGGCTTTCATCAACGACCTTCTCAAGGACATTATCTCCAATGTCATGTCGGAGCGTTTCGAGGAAATCACTTCCAAGCCCGGCGCACCTTTCCTCGGAGGTTTCCTTGGTATTTACAAACTTACCGAGACCTGCGAAGCCGTTCTGGGCGACGTATCCTTCAAGGAGGGTGAAGCCCTGCCGGCATTCAAGGCATTCTATACCGAAATCGAGAAGATGAAGCGTTTCGGCTTCTCCGACAGCGAGATACAGCGCGCCAAGGATGAAATCCTCAGCCGTTACGAGAAAAGAGCCGAAGGTGCCGACAGCCGCAAGAATCCTGAGTTCGTGCAGCCCATCATCAGCAACTTCTTCAACAACACTCCTTACATGGATCCCGCTGTCGAGCTGCAGCTCGCCAAGGCCATGCTCGCTGCCATCCCTGCTGCAGCCGTAAACCAGACCGTCGCCCAGATCATTACCGACGACAACATGGTGCTGCTGTACAACGGTCCCGCAAAGGAAGGCCTCGTCAATCCCACCGAGGAGCAGTTGCTCGAAACTCTCGAGGCTGTCAAAGCCTCCGATATCCAGGCAAATGCAGAAGAGGTCATCGACAGCCAGTTTATAGATCCTGCAAGCATACGCAGCGGCAAGGTCAAGAAGACCCGTGAGCTGATAAAAGGCTTCAAGGAGTGGACGCTCAGCAATGGTGTCACCGTGGCTTACCTTCCTACGGAATTCAAGAAGGACCAGGTTCTCGTGCGCCTCGTGATGGACGGCGGACAGTCCCTCATCCCCGACGCCGACCTCCCTTCGTTTGAAAGCAATATCTGGAACCTGTTCCGCAGCAACAGCGGCGTTTCCAAGTATCCCAGCTCCACGGTTACCAAGATGCTTGCCGGCAAGCAGGTCAGCGTCAATACCTACATCAATGCCATCACTCACGGAATCTCCGCAAGCTGCCAGCCCAAGGACCTCGAGACAGCCCTGCAGCTGCTCTACCTCAATTTCACTGATCCCCGTTACGAGCAAGATGCTTTCGATGTAGCCAAGAGCCAGATAGAGGCTGTTCTGCCCAATCTGCAGCAGACCCCCGACTTCAAGTTCCAGCAGGCTTTCAGCCGTACGCTGTTCGGCGACAACCCCCGCAACATCGTCCTCGACCAGAAGGTGCTCGACGCAGCCAATCTTGCGACCATCGAGAAGAACTGCAAGAAACTCTTCGCCAGTGCCAAGGGTGCCAAAGTCTATATCGTTGGCAACGTTGATCCCGAAACACTCAAGCCTCTGGTGGAGAAGTATATCGCCTCCCTCCCCGCAAAGGGCAAGGCTCTCAGCTGGAAAGACACCGGCGAGCGCCTCGTTCAGGGAAAGGTTGAGAATGCGTTCAAGGCCGACATGCAGACTCCGCAGACCACCGTGCTGCAGGTTTACAACAACTACGATACTGATTACAGCGTCGCCAAGAAAGTCAATCTCTCTGCAGCGTCCTTCATCCTCGACATGATATATGTTGCGACCCTCCGTGAAGAGGAAGGCGGTACCTACGGCGCATCTTCTGCCATGGAAATCCAGAAGTACCCCGTTCCCCGTTCCGTTATCCAGGTTTACTTCAACACCAATCCCAGCAGCTCCGACAAGCTCCGTTCCCTCGCGGTCGAAGGACTTCGCAAGCTTGCCGAAGAAGGCCCTACCGAGGAGCAGATGACCCGCGTACGCGAGAACTTTGCAAAGAACATCCCCGAGAGCCGCATCCAGAACGGTTACTGGCTTGAGGAAATCAATTACTGGTACAATTACAAGGGCATGGACTACGATGCCGAGTATGAGGCTGCTGTTGCCGCCCTCACTCCCGAGAGCATTAAAAATGCCGTCAGCGAGGTGCTCGCTTCCGGCAATTTCGTAGAGGTTGTAATGAGCCCGGACAAGACAGCCGAGCGCGAGTAAACCGCTATTTCTTCTTCTTGCCCGTGAAGGCGGTGCCTTTCATGTGCAGGACGACGGGCCTCTCGAGGCCTGACAGATAAACGTTAAGGGTCTTATCGAAAGGGTAAGGCCCTTCGTCGTTTGTAAAGGTGGCCTGTACCGTGCCGCTCTCGCCGGGGGCGATGGACTTGCGTGTCCATTCCGATTTGGTGCAGGTGCAGGTAGTGGTGACAGCAAATATGTTGAGAGGTTCGGTGCCTATGTTGGTGATTGTAAATGTGTGGCTTACCGCTCCGTCGCGGGTGTCGATCCTGCCGAAGTCGTGGACGGTGGAATCGAAGCGGGCAGAGCCTCCGAAATCTTTCTGTGCGAAGGCGGCAAAAGCCGACATCAGCAGGATGGCAATAGCCGAAATACACTTTTTCATGGTTGCAAAAGCTTCTAAAATAAATACTCTGTTTCTTGCTTATTCAAATTTAAGGCCGTAAATTTGCATGCACTTTAAATATTTGACTTATGGCTTACAAAATTTCAGCAGACACTTGTGTCGCATGCGGCACCTGCCAGGGTGAGTGCCCTACCGGCGCCATCAAGGAAGGTGACGTTTACACCATCGATCCCAACGTGTGTATCGATTGCGGCACTTGCGCAGACGCTTGCCCTATGGGAGCAATCGCTCCGGGTGAGTAATATTTGCACAGAGTGATCTTCAGGGGCCTTGCACAGGGCCCTTTTTTTATGATATCTCCACCTTGTAGCCCTTGGTCGCCTCAAGAATCTTGCCCACTGTAGAAGAGTAAAGGCGCTGACGTGTTGTCATGCTCACCGACATTATGCCGTCGGAAAAGGAGAAGGAGTCAATGCCGGCTCCGGACTTTTTGAGGCTTTCCAGAATGCCGGGAACGTCTGCTCCGACTACGGGAGAGACTGACAGGCTTATGTGGCGCTCACCGTACTTCTTGGTAATGAAGTGCATGGTTTCCAGGCAGATGATGGTGAGCAGCGAGGCTGCGACGGCAATGTCGTACATTCCAGCTCCGCACGAAAGACCGATTGCGGCAGCCACCCACAGTCCTGCGGCGGTGGTTACTCCGCGGACCACGTTCTTCTGGAAGATGATGACGCCGGCTCCGATGAAACCGATGCCGGAGACAACCTGTGCTGCAACGCGCGCCGCGTCGTAGCGGACCCCGTTGAAGGCATATTGGGATATGAGCATGAACAATGCGCTTCCGAGCGCCACGATGAAGTGGGTGCGGAGTCCGGCTTCCTTGGCGCGGAACTCACGCTCGAAGCCGATGAGTCCTCCGAGCAGTCCCGCTATGACGAGCCGTATGATGAAGTCCCAGTGGATAGTCATTTCAGATACAGATTAAAAGAGTCCGGGGGTGATGTGCAGCCACTTTAGAATCGTCTGGCCGAACAGCAGTATCAGCAACCACGAGAAGGTCATCATGGTGATGCCGAACTTGAAGGCGTCGGTCTGGCTGTACATATTGGTATTGTAAAGAAGTGCAGCGGGCTTGCTGTTGAAGGGCAGTACGTAGCAATGCTCGATGAGCATGGATACGGGGAGAGCCAGGCTCATGGGCATGAAACCGAAGCGGGCCTCCACACCCAGGGCGATGGGCACGAAGACCATGGTACGTATGGTCTTGCTCTGAAATACAAGCCCGGAGTACATCATTAGGAAGGTGAGTATTACGTAAAGCACCCAGAATGGCGTGCCTTCGCCTATGCCGAGGGAGTCGAATGCCGCATTGACCATGGTGTTGGGAAGGTCGGTGGCGTTAAGCCCGCTTCCGAGCACGTAGGCACCGGCGGAGAACAGCATGAGGTGCCAGGGAATATCGACGTCGTTCCATTTGACCACTCCTATTCCCGGGAGCAGAGCCAGGATGGCGCCGAGCAGGGCTACGATGGTCTCGTCGATATTGTGGAAGGTGCCTTTGGTGACCCACAGGAGGAGCACTACCATGAAGATGGCGACTGCCCTCCACTCCTGGGGGCTCATCTTTCCCATGGCTTCGAGTTCCGAACGCAGGCGCTCTATGCCGCCGTCGATCTGGGGCTTCTGCTCGTCTTTCTTCATGGGGAAGAAGACGTACATTCCGAGCAGCAGGCCTACCACCAGGATGATGATGCTCATGGGGCCTACCGCGACGAGCCAGTCGGCATAGCCGAAGTCGCAGCTTCCTACGAAGCCTGCGATGAGAGATATTGCGAGCAGGTGGGCGCCGCTGCCGGTATAGAAGGCGTTGGCGCCGATGTTGACCTGAAACAGATTCTGTATTACGAGATTACGGCCGAAGTTGTTGCGGTTGCCGGGGCTTGCTCCGTAGATGGCACAGATAACCATGAAGATGGGGAGCATGATAGTGGCCTTGACCGTGGTGGCCGAAATGAAAGCCGAGAGTACCAGGTTGATGAGCAGGAAGCTCCACAGCACCCCCTTGGCGCTCTTTCCGAATTTGATTACGAAGGCGAGCGCGAGCCGTTTTGCGAACTGAGTCTTTACCAGCATGGAGGCAAGTACGAAACTCAGGATGTTGAGCCACATGACAGGGTGGCCCAGCTGGGCGAGTGCATCTTTCTGGGTGGTGACTCCCAGGAGTACCGTTCCCAAAATGAGCAGCAGGGAAGTGAGGTAGTTGGGTATGGCCTCCGTCATCCAGAGTATGAGGCTGGAGACGAAGATTGCGAGCATTGCGTAGTTGGCCCGCACGAAGGCATCCGGTCCAAGCACGCCGAGCCGTTTCTGTGCGGTCGCAGCCAGCGTGCTTGTATCCAGATTGTCTATGAAGCCGATATGGCAGAACCAGCAGATCCAGACGAAGGCGACAAGGGCAAGCGGGGCGCCCAGACGGGCCATCCACACTTCGAACTTCGATTTCTGCATCTTGGGCAGTTTCTCGACCTTGTAGTTGTTCATGTCCAGCGGATCGAACTGACTGTCCGCCTTCTTCTGGTTCTGCGTTGTCATAATCTTACTTCCAGTTCTTGTAAGGGTTCTTCATGAGCATGGAGTTGAAGTACTTGGGGTCGCCGGTGACTTCTTCTCCGAGCCATTCGGGTTTGTCGAAGGGCTCGTTCTCGTCGGCGAGCTCGACTTCTGCCACAGTGAGGCCGTCGTTGTCGCCGTAGAACTCATCGACTTCCCAGGTGTGCACTCCGTCGCTGTTCTTGACCAGGTAACGGGTCTTGTCGATTACGCCGGGCTCGGCGAGCTCGAGCAGCGCCCTGACGTCTTCTACGGGGATTTCTTTCTCCCACTCGAAGCGGGCGGCGCCGGATGCGTTGCCTATGCCCTTGACGGTAATGAAGCCCTTGTCGCCTTTAACGCGGATGCGTACGGTCCTTTCGGGGACGCTGGAGAGATAGCCCTGGGTGATGCGGGTGGCTTTGAAGGCGTCGGCCTTGAAGTCACCTTTGACCAAGAATTTCTTTTCGATTTCCTGCGCCATAGCTTATTCGTTTGCTAAGGGTTTGTCTATCATGCCGATGACTCGCTTGATCGCCTGCAGGTAGTTGATGTTCTCAACGCCCTCCAGACCGCAGTCGGCGACAGTTTTCTTGATGTCTTCGATTTCCGTTGATTCGGAGTTGATGGAAACGACTTTCGCTCCGTTGATGATGACGTTGGCCACCTCGCAGATCGTATCGTTGACCATGTATCCGAAGCGCTGCTTGTGTACGCGGACGGCGGCGAGGTCGGGGCATGCCTTGACCATCGCTATGAACTCCTCGTAGGTGTAGATGTCCTTGGTGAGTTTGGGCATCTCTACCATGAAGGCGGGGAAGACCTCCTGCTCCAGGACCTCGCGGCTGATGGGGAACTCGCCCTTCATGAGCGGATTCCACTGTTCGAAGCCATCGACGGTCTGGACATAGGTCTTGATGTCCATTTTGCCGTTACGGATTTTGGTGTTGTTGATGTCGTTCTTTGCGGAGATGATGTAAACCTCGTCGCTGATTCGCTCCCATACCTTTTCGGGGACGGGAACCGACAGGCGTGCCATTCTCTTGGCTGCCTGGCTGAAATCTTGTCCGAAACTGCGGAATTCAAAGCGGGGCTTTGACTGTTCGCCTATTTTCAGTTCTGCCATGATGTACTATAGTTTATTGTTTAACGTCGGGATCTTCGGTTCCGCTGGTGGAGTTGGCTGCTCCGGGAGTGAATGATTCCGTAATCATCCATTTGCCGGTACCGTCGGGTATGCGGCTCCATGATCCCTTGTTGTTGCTGAGCGATGCACCCCATTCGCCGGTGTCCATCTTCTCGCCGCGCTGGAAGGTGTCGATCTTGTTGCCCTTGTTGTCGAAGAGTTCCACGATGACGCTCTTCTTGGCGGAGAAACCGCTGCTGAATCCTCTCGTGGTGGTTCCCTTGGCTCCGATGATTGCAAAGAATCCCTTGGCGGGGACTACTTCGCCGTCGATGCCGGTCCAGCAGAGACCTTCGTCCTTGTTGATGGTGACGCCGTTGAGCTTGATGTCGAAGTCGCTGTCGTTGTAAAGCTCGAAGAACTTCTCATCATCGGCGCCGGCTCCATAGACTTCGTTCAGTTTGAGCTTGCTCCAGTCTGTGGCAGGGTCGCCGACCTTGTAGGAGAATTTGTCGGAGGTGGTTGTAAAACCGGCCTCGTTCTCCACTTCTACCGTGAATGTCACCTCGGTGCCGTCGGCAAGGGCGGGGATGGTAGCCTTGTAGGTCTCGCCGGAACCGCTCATCTGGACAGCTGTGCCGTTGTAGGTGAGTTTTGCAGTCTTTACGGCCTGCAGTCCGGTTACGGTTGCGGTAACCTCGACCGGAGTCTTGGAGGTGGGGGACTCGGGGCTGAAGACTACTTTTTCTATGTTGGAAGGACCTTTGAACAGTTCGTCCTTTACCATGCAGCTCGTGAAAGCCAGGAGCGCTGCAGCTGATATCAATAGAATCTTTTTCATGTTTGTCTGATTTTAGAAGTCAACTTCGAAACGGAGTGCCACCATGTGGTAATCGACACCGGCCTTGCCGTTGGGGGCTACTACCTTGGTGTAATCCTTGGTGGGGTTGCCGGCAGCGTCGAGCCCTACATTGAGCTTGTCCTTGCCGTTTGCATAGCGGTCGTTGTTGTTGTACTGATAGTTGAGCTGCATGCGTACGTTGTTGGTAACCCAGAAATTGAGCCCTACGGTGTAGGCCTCGGCGGCGCCGCCGTAAACCTTTGCCTTGGCGCCTTCGCGGGTATCGTTGAGATTGCAGTACTCGTAGCGGGCGCAGAGTTCGATGTCTCCCCACTTCTGGCCGCGGATTACGCGTGTGTACTTGGCTCCCTTGGAGTCGTAGCGCTGCTTGCCGCCGAAGAGCAGATAACCTGCCTGTACGTACCAGCCGCCGAAGTCGTTGGTGAGCTTGGTGTCCTTGAAGTGGACGTTGTCGCCTAGGTATGCGGCCTCGTAACGAAGACCTCCCCAGTGGCCGGCGAGTTCAACGGTCCAGAGATTGTTGAAATCGTAGTCCTTGAGGTTGTTGGTGTCGATGTACTTCTTGCGGTTGATGCTGGTGGAGTTGCGGGCGCTTGCCCTGTAGGTGCCCCACTCGCCGGTAGCCATGCTGCCCTTGGTGGTGCGGTACGAATAGGCCGCGCCTATGTGCAGGCTGGCGTTGTCGAGCTTGCAGAGGGGACGGAGGACCAGCTTTGCGGTTGCGGAGTAACCGGTGTTGCCGATGAAGCTGATGCCGCGGCCGAAATCCTTGTTATTGTCCTGTACGTTGGTAATTTCCTCAGCGCCTGCACCTTCCTGGGCAAAGATGCCTGCGGACGCCCATATCCAGGGATTGTCATACTTGGCATTGAATCCGAGGTGACGGGACGGAGCGAGGGCGGAGCAGACCATAGGACGCTCGATGAACTGTATGTAGCGGGAAGACGTGTTGCGCTGCAGTGAGAAGTTCTCCTTGAAGTTACCTACCTGAAGTTCCAGGTTGGGGATGCCGGTGTAGCGGACGATGGCGTCCTTGAGTTCTACCAGGCCGTCCGCAAGGTCCATGTCGAATTCGCCGTACCAGTTCTCATCTACCTGGGCTTTGATGGCGAAACGCGCCCGCCGGATACTGACTCCGTTGCCGATGGGGTCGGCGTACGAGGGGGCACCGAAGAATGCGGCTGCGTCGAACTGGGCTCTGTTGTCGAACCAGATCTTGTAGCCGGAGGTAGGCGATGCGAGCACCAGAAATCCGTCCTGGGACTCGGCGTCAAGTACATCGGACTCTACGGCTACGCCGTACTGATTGTACTTGACCGTCTGTGCGTTGAGTGCAGTGATTGCGAACAGCGCAGCAACTAAGGTTAATAGAATTTTGCGCATAAGGTTAATTAAATGGTTATGAATTAATATGGAGTTTAATAAATATTTTTATTTATATATATCAAAGGTATGCAGTAATTTTCAAAAATCAAAGTTTGTGTGCAAAAAACTTCTGTTTTTTGTTCTTGCTGTTTTTGAGTACCTTTGCGCCATGATTTTACAGACACCGGTAATCCCCACCCAAGACTACGTCAGCAAAGTGGATTCTCTCAAACGCACGGCAGACAGTTTTGCCGAAGCTCTCGCCACCGACCCACAGGCAGCCATGCACAAACTGGGCACCGACATGATTCAGTTCGGGCTCAAGCTGCTTGTCGCTTTCCTCATATATATCGTCGGCATCTGGCTCATAAAGATAATCAAGAAGTCGCTCAACAAGTATTTCGACAGGCGCAAAACCGACAGGACCGTGGCCTCGTTCGTATCGAGTTTTACTTCTGTAGTGCTTACCATACTGCTGGTTGTGATCTCTGTCAGCGCCCTTGGGGTTAATACCACTTCACTTGCGGCACTGCTGGCAGGCGGAGGCGTTGCCATAGGTATGGCACTGAGCGGAACTCTCCAGAATTTTGCAGGCGGCCTGCTCATCCTGGCTTTCAAACCATTCAAGGTAGGAGACTTCATCGAAGCCCAGGGCTACGCCGGCACCGTGACCGAAATGTCTATCGTGAGCACCCGCATCACCCTTCCCGACAACCGCAGCGTCACCATACCTCACGGCACTCTGGCCAACGGCACCATCAACAATTACACCCGCAACCCGCTCCGCAGGCTCGACTGGAACGTGAGCCTTGAATACGGCACGGACGCAGACTCCTGCGAAGCCAAGCTCCTGGAAATAATCAAATCCGATCCCCGCGTCCTCGATTCCAAGACACCCGGGGCCGAAGACCCGCTCGTATGCGTTAAGGAACTGGGCGACAGCGCCGTTGTCTTCCTGGTGCGTGCCTGGGTGCGCGGCAGCGATTACTGGGCTGCGAACTTCGCCGTCAACGACGCCATCTACAAGGGGCTGCCGCAGGCCGGTTTCAAATTCCCGTTCCCTCAGCTTGACATACATATCAAACAATAAGAAGCTAAAAAAACGGACGAAGCGTCGGGCTCCGTCCGTTTTTTTTATAGTAGGATTTGCTTACTGAGGCATCTGTGCGCCGTAGTCGGCAACCTTGCCGAAGAGGTCTTTAGCCTTCTCCCAAGGATACTTGTTGCAGTACATGCTGGGACGTACGATCTCGGTGCCCTGCTGGTTGAGGCCGAAGAGGCGGTTGACCTGGTTGGCTGCGGAGTTGGGGTTGTAGCTCTCGGACTGGATGATCTTGAGGGACATGAATCCTTCGAGGTAGGGCTGGTCGATGGCCTGGATGAATGCAGTCTCGCTCTCGGGGAGGTCGCGGTTGCCTTCGTACTTGGGACCGATGAGTTTCTCGTCCACTTCTTCTATGCGGGAAGCGGGGACTGAGATGGTAGCCTTGCCGGAAGAAGCGATTTCGAGGTCTCTCTTGTTGGCGAAGAAGTAGTTGTCGTAGAGGTTGCTGATCTTTGCAGCCTCATCCGCCTTGTTGCTTTCGTATCTGCACCTTTCGACGCCGCAGTTGCTGTTGCAGCCGAAAATGTTGTTGTGGACGTCGATGGTACGTATGCCGTTCATGAAGCGGAATCCCTGGCCCATGTCTTCGAAAGCCTTGGTGCGGGTCCAGGTGAAGAGGACGGTGTTGTGGTGGAAATCGAGGGACACCTTTTCGATATCCTCGGGCCTGGTGGTACCTGCGACCTGGCATGCTGCATAGCGGCAGGAGATGAATATGTTGTTGCAGATTTCCATGTGGCCTATGCCCATCATGGCGGCGATACCGTAGTCGCGGCAGTTGACGAAGATGCAGTTGGAGATGCGTACGTTGCCTTCTACATCCATGTGCAGGGCATATTCGTTGCCGTTGGCATATCCTACCTTGGCGCAGTTGGGAGAGGCGTCGGGCTCAACGAAGCGGCCGGTGAGGACGCCTGCGTTGGGAGTGCCGGTCAGCTCATTGTCGGGGTCTGCGGCGCAGTAGATGTTGTTCTCGCCGAAGTCGAATACCAGACCGTCGATGACAACAGTGCCGACGGGACCTTTGTATCCGTAGGGACGCCTTGCGTTGAAGTTGAACAAGGGGGCGATGAACTGATGGTCGGTAGGCTGGAGCTTGGTTACGTACTTCATTACGTCGCGCTCGCTGAAATCGGTGGAATAGCCTCCGTAGATGCTGATGAATTTACCTCTGTCCTCGGCCTGGGTAGCGTTGCCGAAACGTCCGCATTCGACGTAACCGCGGTCCATGTTGCCCAGATAGTTGCCTTCTGCAACCAGGATCTTGTCGTTCTCTTCAGCGATGTCGATGGCTTTCTGAAGATCTTTCAGAGGCTTTTCGGGAGTCAATCCGTCGGAACGGGCCGAACCTGTGGATACGCTGACGTACAGGGTCTTGCCTTCAATGACCTGGGAAGCCGCCTTCGCGTCCTCCCTGTCCTGTGCAGCCTGTTTTGCGTTTTCGATTGCCTTGCGGGCGCCCTTGTTGGCCTCATTCCTGAGGGCTCCGGACGCCTTGTTCCCGAGGGAGCGCAGTGCGGAGTTGAGCTGAGCGGACGCGGGCTGTGCTGCAAGCACTGCCAGGGCCGTTGCGAGAATCAAGGAAAATCTTTTCATATTGAGCTTATGTTTGAATGGTTGTTCACTTATGCAAATCTACGATTATCCGGACAAAAAAGATTAGTTAATTTTCACTATTTTTCTATCAGCGCGGTATGTTCAATCGCAAATGTAACAAAAATTCGTATATTTGTTTAAACTTATACATCAATTATGCCGCAAGCTCAATTCACCCCCGTAGCCCTGCCTTATGCGCAGGATGCACTTGCTCCCGTAATCAGCGCGGAGACCGTGGCTTACCATTATGGCAAGCACCTTCAGACCTATATCAACAACCTCAATGCGGCCCTTCCAGGCAGTGGTCTTGAGGACCGTTCCATCGAGGAAATTGTACGAATTGCGGAGGGCGGCCTCTACAACAACGCCGGCCAGGTGCTCAATCACACTCTTTATTTTACCCAGTTCAAGCCTGCAGGTTCTCCTGCCGGGCCCGATGGAGCGCTGCTGCGTGCCCTGGAACGCGACTTCGGCAGTCTGGAGGCCTTCAAAAAGGATTTCGAGGCCAAAGGCGCCGGGCTTTTCGGCTCCGGTTGGGTATGGCTTTCCGCAGATCCTCAGGGACATCTGGTCATAACCCAGGAGTCCAACGCTGGCAATCCTGTACGCCGTGGCCTGAAGCCACTGCTCACGTTCGACGTGTGGGAGCACGCCTATTATCTGGATTACCAGAACCGTCGCCCCGCCCATCTCAGCGCCCTCTGGGAGATTGTTGACTGGGATGTAGTAGCAGAGCGTTACGCAAAATAGCAGGTAGGGAGAAAAGAAAAGGGGGGTGATTAAAAAGTCGAGAGACTGATAGTCACCCCCTTTTGTTTATTGTCTTGAGGTCAAGGCTCCGAGCCGCCAGTCAGCCAACCGCTGGCGGAACTCCGTTCGCTTCGCTCACTCCGGCCCCTCCCACAATCTCCTTCGTCCCGCTGGCGCGGGACTCGTATCTTGCGGGCCCCTCCCCCTGCCCGTGTCCGGGGGTGGACACGTCCGCCAGCGGTTGCTGCCTGAGCGTCATCTACGCCTTGACGAAAGTATTGAAGAAAATAGCTATTTTTTAAGTTCAACCACGGCTTCAAGCGGTTCAGGCTCAAATCCAACGCAAAAGTCAGCGTTGAGTTCGAGCTTGTAGCCCTCGCTCACAATCTGAGGAAATACATCGCCCTCGGTGCGCCAGGGCGCAGCTTGGCGGCCGGCAGTTGCCTCTGAGAGGCGTGTCCACCCCCGGACACGGGCAGGGGGAGGGGCCCGTCGGCAGCAAGGTATCGCGCAGCGATGACGCAGATGACGATGGGAGGGGCCGGAGCGAACGCAGTGAGCGGAGTCCTCTCAGAGGCAAGATGCTGCCGCGGCGGAGCCTGGCGAACAAAAAAAGAAGAGGCCGACCTTTTTAGTCGACCCCTTTTTGTAGGGACGGTCGGATTCGAACCGACGACCTTTTGAATGTGACTCAAACGCTCTAAACCAACTGAGCTACGCCCCTGAAAGGACTGCAAAGATAAAACAATTTTTTAACTTAGCAAAACTATATCCCCATGACTATTCCGAAAGAAAGTGTGCGGGCATTGCTGCACTCGGGAAGGAAGAGGGGAGTGAAGCCGTAGCTGGCCCAGATGCCCCATCCGGCGTAGGACAGACCGCCCTCTACGGATGCGCGCCAGGTCGAGAACAGTCCGTTCGTGGTGGTGCGGGTGTTGGGTGAGCGGAATTTGGTGTATCCCTTTACAAGGTATTCTCCGGCCACGCCGGCGAAAATCTTGCCCCTGTCGCCGATTTTGATGGCGAGCCTCAGCGGTACGCCGATGTAGGATGCATGTATCTTGGATTTCTTTCCGTCGTAACCTGCAGTGCTGATGGTTGACGGCATATAGGGAGAAGCAGCTCCGTCAGTGCTGGTAAAGCTTATGCCTGTGTTGGCAAGCGAGAAATCCATGAAGCTCCAGCGCAGCCCGAGGCTTACGTCGAGAGGACTTTTCTTGGATGTCATGTGCAGGCTCGCCATTTCCAGATTGTAAACGAAGTTCTGGTAGATTTTCGTCTGCAGGAATTCCCCGTGGCTTGTGCCGGCCCACGGCCCCAGATAGTCGGCGCCGAGCAGTACGGACTCGCCGAAATACATGGGGAAGGCAAGCCTTAGGCGGAGTTCTGTTTTTTCTCCGCTGCTGAGCTCGAGTCCTTCCGGTGTGACTTTTTTCTTGTCGCCGGATTCTTCATCTTTTGTTTCCTGTGCAGTTATGGGGGCGATTGCCATAAATGCAGCTGCAAGCGTAACAATTAAACGTTTCATATTGCAAAGCTAAGTATTCTATCTGATTTGTGCGTCCAGAACCTCCGCCAAATCGCGCACGGGGCGTTGCGAATAGCGTCTGAAGGTCGAGTAGCAGAGCGGGCAGGCGGTAGCAATCGCATCCGCCTTGCTTGCATAAAGGTTGTCGAGGCTCTTTCGGGTCATGGTCTCGCGGTGGGCGAAATCGAGTGTCAGGCTCCCAAGGGACCCTCCGCAGCAGATGCTCTCGGAACGGTTGCATGGCGCCTCGGCAATCGATGCCGCCCCGCCGAGCAGCTTGCGTGGCTCCTCGTACATGCCGCAGCCGCGGCCAAGCTCGCACGGGTCGTGGTAAACATAGCAGATATCGCTCTTTTCCAGCGAAATGCGCCCTGCGTCCACGAGTTCGTTGAAGTATTGGATATAATTGACGACCCTTATACCGGGCAGCTTATACTGCTCGCTGAATATCTTGTAGCAGATGGGACAGCTGAGGATAAGCGTGTCGGCTCCGCTCGTGAGTATGAGGGCTGTGTTTTTCTCTGCCAGCGAAAGCGCTTCTCCGGTGCGGCCGGCGAGCATAAGCGGCCTCCCGCAGCAAAGCCCTTCTTCCCGGTCGATCCAGTCAAAATCGACTCCTGCCTTTTTGAGGACGGAACATACGGATTTGCCGATAGCTGGAGTGAGGCGTGTCATGCACCCGGAGAAATACAGCACCTTTGCCTTGCCGGTGCCGGCTGGCGGTGTGATGTCTATATTGGAATAGTCCTGCTGCAGTGCGTATTTGCGCGACGCTCTCTGAGCGATACGAAGCGCCGGGCCTTCTACGCCGACCTGGCATACGGCCTCGCACTTTCCGCACAGCAGGCATTTGTCGCTGATTTCTTCTATCCTGCGTTCGTTGCCACGGCGTATCTGGCGGTTGAGATAAACTGTGCAGTCCTTGACGTTGGCCTTCTGGACGCTCATCGGACATGCGTCAATGCATACTCCGCAACCCGGGCAGCTGAGAACCTCCAGGCGTGCGAACCCCCGGCGGGGATGACGTATCCGCAGTCCGGCGTTGCGCATGGGGATGAGCATCATCTCGGCGGGGATGTGCATGTAGCGCGAGAAGGGGAGTACGAACATGAAAACTCCGAGCGCGATGCTGTATGCCCACCAGGTGGGAAGCATGTTGAGGTCGTTTCCCAGGAACTGGCGGAACAGCCAGTTGGCGGGCACGGTGAGGAAGGAGCCGCCGCTGATGTGCGCCGTGAAACTCTCTGCCAGAAGCCTCAGGGGGAAGATGGACCAGAGGGAATAGAGCCCGATCCTGTCCACCAGGCTCGGCTGTGTCGTGCGACGCATGCCGAAGAGGCGGGAACGCACGCGCTTGATGATGGCGAGGGTGATTCCTACCAGTATAAGAAGCAGGAAAAAGTCCATCAGGAAGAACAGAAGGGCTCCTCCAAGAGTGCTTTCTCCCTTGGCTACAAAGTAGTTGAAGAAAATGGGATAATAGAACAGCCGGATGCGGTCGGGGCAGTAAATCATTACTTCCAGATGTCCCAGGAGGATTATCATGAACCATCCGAATGCGATGCTGGAATGCATGAAGCCCAGAAGGCGGTTGCGCTTCCAGAGCTTTACGTGCAGCAGGCAGTTTGCGAAAATGTCCCAGATGTTCTTGAGCGCCGTCTTGGGGGTGATGAGCGAAAGCAGGAATTTGCGCCTGTCCTGACCGGGCAGCTGCATCAGTATGCGGATGATGCCCAGGGCGCAGTACCCCAGGACGAATATCATTCCGGCGAGGAATGGCAGGACGAACGGGTCGAAACCAACAGCGAATCTCTCTCTCACGGCTTGCGGTATATGCGGCACAGGCTCAGGACCAGATGCCGGGTGTTGATGCCCCTGGGGCATACCATTGAACATTTTCCGCAGAGCATGCATCCCTGCAGCATTTCCGAGACGTCAGCGCCCCTCTGCAGCGACAGGAGGACCTTGCGCACGCTCATGCCGGACCAGGGGCCCGCCGTGCAGGTTGCGCTGCAGGAGCCGCACGACATGCAGATGCGCGCTCCCGGCTCCTCCTTCTCCAGCTCATGCCAGAGGGAAAGGTCCAGCCGGTCAAGTTCCACGGCGCTGCTGCGCGAAAGTCCGAATCCGAAATCAATCATTGCCGCTCAGATAGTTGTAAATGTCGAGCGCTGCGGCGCGGGCCTCAGCCACCGTTTCCGGTACCGTCTTGGTGCCGGTACATGCTCCGGCAAAGAAGATACCGGGACGGTTGGATTCGTTGATGCGGTAGATGTTGTCGCGGCTGCGCATGAATCCGTCCGAATCAACCTCGGCACGTACCATCGATGCCAGGGACGCGGTGTCTTCGTTGCACAGCATTCCGGACATAAGGACGAGCAGGTCCGCCGTGAGCCTTACCTGCCTGCCGGCAAGCGTGTCTTCGGCCTTGAGGACCACGCGGCCCTCAAGAGTCTCTCCGACCTCGGAGACGCGTCCGCGTACGAAATGTATTCCGTGGTCACGCTGAGCACTTATGTAAAAGTCTTCGTATTTCTTGCCGAACAGGCGCAGGTCCATGTAGAAGCACCAGATTCCGGCATCGGGGAAACGCTCCTTGAGTTCGATTGCCTGCTTGATCGCTGTCATGCAGCACACCTTTGAGCACTGCGGGTTGCCTGCCTTGAGGTCGCGGGAACCGACGCAATGTACAAAGGCGACGGTGCGGGGGTTGGACGGTATCCGCTCGTCGGAGCCGCTGCGCAGCCACGCCTCAAGGTCGGCGTTGGTGATGACCCGGTCGTACACGCCGTAGCCGTATTCTTCTTTGCGTGCGGCGTCGAACAGACGGAACCCGGTGGCGATTAGGATGGCCCGGCAGACTATTCCGTATCCGTTGGAAAGGGTGACGCTGAATCCCTCCCGCAGCCGGTTCATGGACGCCACTTCTGTGTTGAGGTACACCGTGATGCCTCCCAACGATGCGTTCAGAGCGGATACCAGCTCCGATGCGTCCATCATGTCAGGGAAGAGCTTGTACCACTTTGCGACATGACCTCCGAGGTTCCCCGAACGTTCCACGATGATGGGCTCGAGGCCGAGGAGTCTCAGCTGCCGTGCCGCTTCCATGCCGGCGATGCCGCCGCCTATGACCACTACTGTCTTGCTGTCCATTTTTAGAAACACTTGAGATGCTCGGGAAGGCCCGGGCGAAGTATGTCTTCCTTGTTGAGACCCAGATACTTGGCTGACGGGTCGTAGTCGATGCCTATCTTGTCAAGAAGCGGCTCGACGGCGACCTGATGCAGCTGAAGTCCGAGGTCCCAGGGATCGTATCCGAGCACCAGCCCGGCAAGTTCCTCGTAAGTGAGGACAGGGATGCCGAATCCGCCCCGACCGTATGTCTTGCCGGTCTGCTCGGCGATTACATATTGCCAGCGGTCCAGGAAATACGGGCATCCGGGGCAGTTGGTAATGATGACGTCGGGCTCGAAAGGCTCCATGGATTCGAACTTCTTATGGGTGTTGGAAACGCTGTATCCGCGGTTGGCCTTGACCAGGTACTGGCGGAAGCCGAAGCCGCAGCAATGCCGACGCTCAGGGTAGTCGATGACCTCGCCGCCCCAGGCTTCGGCCATTCCGCTCAGTACGCAAGGGTACTCGGCTCCGCCTATTCCCTTGTGGGGGAACATTTTGGAGTAATGGCAGCCGATGTGCTCCACTATGCGGAGAGGCCGGCCTGTATCTTTGTTGACGAGGCGGTGGCGTGCGCGTTCGGCTATCTCGGAGCGGAATTTGTACACCAGGTCGCTGGCGTGGGCAAGGTATTCAGGCTTGTCGAACTCCCTGCGGCATGCTTTCCACAGGTTCTCGCGTATGCGGGTCTCCAGCTCCGGGAATTCCCTCCAGGTCTCGAGTATCTCGGTGTAATTGCCGAAGGAGGTGATGCACGATGTGACCAGATTCTTGTATCCGGCTTCTTTCATGAGGGAGAACTGGCGTGCCACTATGGTCATCGCCGTTTCCTGCGGGATGACGTCGCTGTGATAAGCTATTCCGCCGCAGGTGGTGTGGTGCGGCGTTTCGTATATGTCGTGACCGAGCAGGTCGCGGCAGATGCCGAGAAAATATTTCTCCGACGCCGGGAAAAAACTCTGGCGTATGCAGCTGCGTACGTAGAACCAGCCGTCGGACGGTATCTCCTTCTGGTACTCGGACCAGATTTTCTGTTTGCCCTGGTATATCATCCGTTGAAATGCTTTGGGGAACAGTGGGAAAATGTGTACCGGGCGTATTCCTCCATCGTCATGCCCATTTCTTCGGCCTTGATGCGGGAATACTTTTCTACCAGCTCCATGCGCCCGGATGCTCCGGTGACGTCGTATATCGCCTTGAGTTCGTCGAGGTCTTCCTGCGGTATGCGGCGGAGCGCTCCCGGCCCTTTGCCCATATAGTTGGCGCCAAGACGGGCGTAAACCGATTCCTTGTGCGCCAGCGCCCACTCGAACACGGGACCGGATTCCGGGTGGTCTTCGTATCTGAACGTAGCGGGGTGCACGCAGTAGCCGTAGTTGAGGACGTTACCGTTGAGTGCTTTGGAGAGGGGGTAGATCTGGCGCCCCTTTTCGCTTTCCGTGAAAAAGCCCAGGCGTATGCTCAGATCCCGCAGTGCCATGACCACGAGGCCGGGGCCGTTCTTGCGGGGGCAGCGGGTGACACAGCTCATACATTCGCCGCAATACCAGATGGTGTCGCTTTTGAGCAGTTCTTCGATGCGGTCGTTGTCTTTCGTCTGGACGATGGTGACTATCTTGCGGGGGTCGTAGCGGTAGAATTCGGCGGCCGGACATACTGCCGTGCAGGTGCCGCAGCCTATGCAAGTGTGGAACCCCTCACGGAAGCGGAAGTCCTTGTTTAATTCCTCAAAATAGTCCATAGAAACACAAAAATATAAAAAACTTGGTAATTACCAAAAGATTGTCTATCTTTGCGTCCCCAAAAAAGGGGCAAAAACAATTAACACATTTATGATCAAACAGTACGAAACCGTTTTCATTGCAACTCCCGTTTTGTCTGACATCCAGATGAAGGAAGCGGTTGCCAAGTACACCAAGCTCATCGCAGACAATGGCGGTGAGGTCGTGTACGAAGAGGATTGGGGGCTCAAGCAGCTCGCGTACCCGATCCAGCACAAGACATCAGGATTCTATTACCTGATCCAGTTCAAGGCGGACCCTCAGTTCGTCGCTACCCTCGAGACCCAGTATCACCGTGACGAGCGCATCATCCGCTTCCTCACCGTTGCACTGGACAAGAACTCCATCGCCTATGCCGAGCATCGCCGCCAGGTCCGTGCAGGCAAGGCTGCAGCACCCAAGGCCGAGCAGGCTCCCGCAGAGCCCGAGGCTTCAGTTGAACCCGAAAATGAGGAGGAATAAGCTATGGCCGCCATCGAAAACAATGAAATCCGCTATCTGAACCCTCCTACCGTAGAGGTTCGCAAGAAGAAGTACTGCCGTTTCAAGAAAGCCGGCATCAAGTACGTCGATTACAAAGATCCCGAATTCCTCAAGAAGTTCCTCAACGAGCAGGGTAAGATTCTTCCCCGCCGCATCACCGGTACTT
>CAMNHL010000028.1:0-33586 GCA_946539455.1 uncultured Bacteroidales bacterium | reverse complement strand
TGGAGAGGCGGCCGCGGTATCCTCGAGAACATCATTCCTTCCTCCACCGGTGCTGCAAAGGCTGTCGGCAAGGTTCTTCCCGAACTCAACGGCAAGCTCACCGGCATGAGCCTCCGCGTCCCTACCTCCGACGTCAGCTTCGTCGACCTCACCTGCGAGCTCGCAAAGCCCGCTACCTACGAGGAGATCTGCGCAGCCATGAAGGAAGCCTCCGAGGGCGAACTCAAGGGCATTCTCGGTTACACTGAGGATTCCGTCGTCGCAACCGACTTCCGTGGCGAGTCCCGCACCTCCGTCTTCGACGCCAAGGCCGGTATCCAGCTCGATCCTACCTTCGTAAAGGTTTGCGCATGGTACGACAACGAGTGGGGTTACAGCAACAAGGTCCTCGAAATGGCAAGGGTCATCTGCAAGTAATTTCTTTTACTCAGCTTTATCAGGCGGTCCATTGCGGACCGCCTTTTTTGTTGCCTGTTGGTGCACAAACCGCCACAACTATTATTTTAAAATAAAAAAAACGTAAAAAACCGCTTTACGATTTTTTAAAGTCCATTGGGATAAGCCGGGTGCGTCGGATATTTGCAGCTGTAAATCAGTATTTGCAGATGAAACGCTTCAACTCTACGCCACTGCTGATTGCAGTGCTGACGCTCGCAGCCGCAGCATCCTGCGGAACGGCCCAAAAACTCAACCGGATATGCCAAAGCGAAATGAGAGCCGGCCTGTCCCTTCCCGACGGGCAGGACCGGATTCCCGAGGTCGCCCTTGGGGACGACGCCCCCAGGGACACGCTCCGTATAGTTGATTTCGAAGGCCATCAGACCCTCATAATGAACGCGATACGTGACGTTGACGGCGAAATGGTGGCGACCGACCGCATCACGGCCTCGTACGTTACTGCCCGCTTCCGCAACGTAGCCGAAAGGGACGGCAAGGTAGATCTGGAATTCCAGGTTCGCGTCCCGGAAAACATGCTCGACAGCAAATGGCAGCTAAGGCTCAATCCCGACATGTTCCTGCTCGGAGATTCCCTGCGGCTCGACCCGGTGCTGATAACGGGCGTAGGCTATCGGAAGGCCCAGTTACGCGGATATGAGCAATATCGCAAGTTCCTCGATTCCATCGTAACCGACACCACGATTTTCATCAACCGGCACGACCTGGAGATTTTCCTGGAACGCAACCTTCCGCAGCTTTACGCCCTGAGAAGCGACAGCTCCTTCGTATCCGACGATGCATTCGCCTCGATGTACGGAGTTACCGAGCGGGAGGCCGTGGAGCATTACACTTACGGATATCTTGTCCGGCGCAACCGACGCCGGGCAGGCATGAAAGACGCAATGTACCGCAAGTTCGTAAAGGCTCCGATAATCAGCTCCGGCATAAGGCTTGACACGGTAATGCGAGCCGACAACGGCGACTTCATATACAATTACGTCCAGACCGTCCATACCACGCCCGCGCTGCGCAAAGTGGACATTTGTCTGAGCGGCGACATACGCGAGCAGGACCGCCGTCTTTATAACATACCGCGTTCGGAACCTCTCACCTTCTACATTTCCTCCCTCTCGACCCTCGCCGACAATTCCCGTCGCTTCATCGACAAGGTCATAAGCCGGCGTGTGGAGGCAAATACGGCATGCTATATCGAGTTCAGGCAGGGCCAGTCGGCAATCGACCCGCAGCTCGGCAACAACCGCAGCGAAATCGCCCGCATCAAAGACAACATACGCAGTCTGATCTTAAACGAAGAATTCGACCTGGACTCCATAACCATAGCCTCCTATGCTTCGCCAGAAGGTCTGAACAAAGCCAACGAATCCCTTTCGGCAAAACGTGCCGCAAGCGCAGGAGATTATTTCGGAAGATTCGCATCTTCGATACGGGACTCCGTGATACGCGAGGCCGGGTCATTCATGTCGATAGACGGAACCGCGAGCGGCAAGCCAGACATTCCCCGCATCCGATTCCGCAGCCGCAGCGGAGGCGAGAACTGGACGATGCTGGACGCCCTTGTAAAGGAAGACGCTCAGTTGTCCGGCAGCGCAAAAGACTTTTACGCCGATGCGGCCCAGCGTTTCCGGAATCCCGACGCCAGGGAGAAAGCACTTGCCGCGAGTCCGGCGTACAAGTATTTCCGCGAGCATCTATACCCGCGTCTGAGGATAGTGAAATTCGACTTCTTCCTCCACCGCAAAGGCATGGTGCGAGACACAATCCACACCACGGAACCGGATACTGCTTATATGCGCGGCGTACAGCTGATACGGGAACGCGACTACAAGGCAGCTTTGGAGTTGCTCAGGCCATATTCCGACTACAATACGGCTGTCGCCTTGCTCGCCCTGGACCGTAACGCCTCCGCCCTCGAAATCCTCGAAGGGCTTCCGCGCTCAGCACGCACCGACTACCTTATGGCCATAATACACTCCCGGCGCGGAGACGAACGCAGCGCCGTAGAGCACTACATGCACGCCTGCGCCCAGGACGGATCCTTCGTCCACCGGGGCCGGCTCGACCCCGAAATCAGCGCATTGATAAAGAAATATGACCTGGGCCGCTTGTAAACACTGATTGTAATCGCTATCTTTGCAGCGTTATGAAAGAAATCCGATTCGTCAGCCCCGATGAGGCAGTAAGCCACATCCCTTCACACAGCCACATACACTTGAGCAGCGTTGCAAGCGTACCCCACTGCCTTATCAAGGCCCTCTGCCGCAGGGCGGATGCCGGCGACGTGACCGACCTGCACTTCCATCATTTCCACACCGAGGGCCCCGCACCCTACAGCGAGCCCCGCTACGAAGGAATTTTCTTCGACCAGGGATTCTTTGTCGGTCCCAACGTGCGCGCCAACGTAAACGCCGGTTATGCCGACTACCTGCCGGTTCATCTCGGAGAGACTCCCCGCCTGTACCGCAGCGGAGCCATCGACCTCGGCGTTGCTATGGTAAACGTTTCGCTTCCCGATGCCCAAGGCCGCGTATCCCTCGGCACGTCAGTAGATTGCTCATACGCTGCCATACAGACCGCCAAGCTTGTCATCGGAGTCGTAAATCCCAATGTACCATTCGCTTACGGAGACCTCGCAAGCCTCGACTCCTTCGACTTCCTCGTTCAGGACGATGAACCCCTGGTGACTGCTGCGTTTGCCGAGCCAACCCCTACCGAAATGCAGATCGGCAAGAACTGCGCAGCGCTGGTAGAAGACGGCGACTGCCTGCAGATGGGAATCGGCGCCCTGCCGAACGCCCTTGCCTCACAGCTCGGCGACCACAAAGACCTCGGCCTGCACACGGAAATGTTTGCGGACGGCCTTCTGCGGCTTATCAAGAAGGGCGTCATCAACGGATCCCGCAAGCAGATCGACACCGGAAAAGTCGTCGCGTCCTTCCTTCTCGGATCGCAGGAGGTGTACTCTTTCATCGACCACAATCCCGACGTACTGATGCGCGACATCACCTATACCAACGACCCCTGGGTCATCTCCCGCAATCACAGGATGAAGGCCATCAACAGCGCCACCGAAGTCGATCTTACCGGGCAGATAAGCGCAGACTCCATCGGAACCCGCATCTTCAGCGGAACAGGCGGACAGTTGGAATTCGTCCGCGGCGCCAGCATGTCGGAAGGCGGAAAGAGCATCACGGCTTTCGCATCCCGGACCAACAAGGGGAAGAATAAAATCGTCGCCGAGATCAACCCCGGCGGAGGAATCGTAACGCCCCGCGCAGACGCCCACTGGATCGTAACCGAATACGGTGCGGTCGACCTTTACGGGAAGAGCCTCCAGGAGCGGGCACGTCTGCTGATAAGCATCGCACATCCCGACGACCGCGAAATGCTTGAGCGTCAGGCGTTCGAGCGCTTCGGTCCGCACTTTTTAAGCGTCTGCTGATCAATAAATATAGATTTTCTGACCTATACTGAGGCGGTCGGAGCGGAGATGATTCCAGCTCTTGAGCTGCTTTACGCTCGTATGGTACCGACGTGCGATATGACTGAGGGTGTCGCCGCTGCGGACGGTATAGACTATGCGCGCACCACCTTTGTCTGCTGAGGTCTTCCCCGATTCTATGTCCTTCAGTACCTGTTCACTAAGATACTCAGATGCTTTGTGCAGGTACAGCGAATCCCTGTCTGCAGACATGAATTCCGCGCTCCATTCGAAAGGCAGGTTAAGTATGCATTTGCCCGCCGAACCAGGTATTATGCCGTTGTAGTATTTGGGGTTAAGATACTCTATCTCCGACAGCGGCACACCGACCACCTCGCTTATCTGCTTGAAATGCAGGTTGCGTCGGATTTCGAAGGTATCGACCTGGCTCGGGACGGAGGCGACGCTTACGCTATTTAGGCCGTAGTCCCTCGAATAAAAAAAGGCGTACATTACTCCCACGAACGCAGGCATGTAGCCTCGCGTTTCGCTGGGAAGATACGGATAGACCGACCAGAAATCCCTTTTGCCTCCGGCCCTGCGAATGGCTTTGTTGACATTGCCCGCGCCGCAATTGTACGCACTTATCGCAAGCGGCCAGTCCCCCAGTATCGTGTACAGGTCGCGGAGGTAACGGGCGGCGGCGTCAGTGGACTTTTCGACATCCATGCGTTCGTCCACAAATGATGTGATTTCCAGACCGTATGCCTTTCCGGTACGGTACATGAACTGCCAGAGACCTTTTGCTCCCGCACGCGATGTGGCGGTGGGTTTGAGCATCGACTCCACCACGGCGAGATATTTGAGTTCCAGCGGAATTCCGTAACGAAGGAAAGCCTCCTCGAAAATGGGGAAATAATAGTCGCTGAGCGCCATGGCCTGCTGCATCACTTCGCCTCTCTTTTCGGAGTACAGCACCATGTAGTTCTTTACCACGTCGTTGAACGGAAGGGTAAAGAAAGGATTCATGGCGGACAGTCGCCGGATCATTACCGAATCACTCACCGCCGATGCCAGCCTGAGGGTGTCCAGTCCGGGAATGGGAGCCGCATTGTCGCGGTTCCAGGTATTGCGGTACCAGAGGGTAAGCAGGCTGTCGGTTATTTCGGGAGAATAGTCCATGGGACGCGGAGCGACCGCAGGGACATCATTTCCTTCTTCCAGGGCCTCGGCAAGAGGTTCGGCGGCGCGTATGCTTTCCAGAAGGGCGCGCAGGGAATCAATCTGGGCCTCCAGCTCGCGGTTCCTCTGCCTGAGGCGCTGCACATCGTCCTGTCCGTTGCAGAGAACGGAAAGAAGGATGATGCAGACGGAGAGGAAGAGGCGTCTCATAAGCGGCTAGAAACGAAGGGCGACGCTCATTCCAAACGCCGGAGAACTGTTGAATGCAAGTTGGGTATCGGGAGCTATGACCGTCGGTGAAAGCTTGAGGGCCATATCATCGACGATCTCAAAATCGTGCATGTAAGAGAACACGTTGGCATCGATTATCTGAAGCAGATATACAAGTCCAATTGCAAGCAGCGAATAGTCCCTGTACCGGCGATAGACATTCCTGTAGTACAGGGCCTGTTCGGCCGTTATGGGACCGGAATACGCGGTATCCGTGCTTGTGGCCTCCTTGTATATACGGCGGTAACGCTCGTAATTGATGTTGTTTGTGTCGTAAAAGTAATATGCGGCACCAAGTCCGCCAATGTAGATGGGAATCTTCCAGAATTCGCCGTTATACGCCTGTCCGAGACCCGGCAGGAGTATGGAATACAGGGTAGCTTTGCCGGGGAGCGGATACTTGTCTGTCTTGTAACTGATTACACCGTCCATGGCTGTCGCCCAATAGGCCACTCCGGCGCCTATGTACCAGTACGTCGCCGCCTGGAAATTGCCGGTAGCGCTGTTGTAGATGCCCACTCCGAGCGGCGCCAAAATCGAGCCGTAAACGATGGGGAGCTTCCAGTACTGCCTGTTGTATATCTGGCTGCCGCCCACGAAAAGCGCAGAGCCAGCCGCCATGGTGCCTATCTTGAGTTCGTTTTTGTGGGCCAGGCCTCCGAAATACTCCTTGAACGAGAACAGCACGTCAGTCGAGTCTTTCTGCCCCGTCACGTCGTCGTTATAGGACTGCGTGAACGCTTCGCTCTTGAACTGCGCCGATGCCGCAACGGAGCACAGAAGGAAAAACGCTATGAGAAGGAATCTCTTCATATACGGCCTTCGAGTGCGCTGAGGAAAGCGGACATTTCTTCGTCGGAGGAAAAACGTACCGTCATAGTTCCCTTGCCGGACGCGTCCCGGCGCAGGGAAATGTCTTTTGAGAAATAGCGTCCCATGCACGACAGCAGGCGGTTGTACTGCTCGGGAAGTTCGGGTGCGGCCTTGCCTGCAGCGCCACGGGGAGAGGCGGGCGCCTCGCCGTTGCGATACTTACGTACGAGCTGCTCGAGCTCACGGACGGAAAGCCGTCCGGTGATGACCATATCGCACAGACGCTCCTGGAGCGATGCATCCTCGACTCCGAGCAGCGCCTTTGCATGGCCGGACGAAATCAGGCCCACCTTGAGGTCGTGCTGCACCTTGACGGGCAGTTTGAGAAGACGCAGGGTATTGGCGACGGTGGCACGTTTCTTCCCCACCCTGTCCGCCATCTGCTCCTGGGTAAGCGAACATTCATCCATCAGCCGCTGGTAGCTCATGGCCACCTCCACCGGATCGAGGTCCTCGCGCTGGATGTTCTCCACTATGGCCATTTCGAGCATGCCCTGGTCGTCGGTGTCGCGGACATACGCGGGAACCATGGTCATTCCGGCCATGCGGCATGCCCTGTAACGGCGCTCGCCGCTGATTATCTGATACCTGCTGGGAGTTACCCGGCGGACCGTGATGGGCTGGATAAGGCCGAGGGTCTTGATGGAATTGGACAGCTCCTCCAGGCTCTCGTTGTCGAAGGTGACGCGGGGCTGGAACGGGTTGGCCTCGATGAGATCGACCGGAATGCGGAGGATATCGGCCTCCGATGCGGTATGCGCACCGGCAATCTCTTTGTTGATGTATCCTACGGGCTTGCGGATCTGGTCGGCTCCGGCGGCGGGGCCCATTATGGAACTCAGGCCCCTGCCCAGGCCATGCTGCTTGTTTGTCATTGTCTGTTGATTGTTTCTCCGTCGCGCTCGAGGACCTCTGAGGCGAGGTTGAGGTAGTTTGACGAACCGGTACAGGAAATCTCGTACAGCAAAATGGGCTTGCCGTGCGAGGGGGCCTCGCTGAGGCGTATGTTGCGCTGGATGACAGTATTGAACACCAGCTCCTTGAAGTGGTCGCGAAGCTCCGCGAGCACCTGCTGGTGAACCTTGGTGCGGCCGTCGAACATGGTGACGACGAATCCCTCGATGGTAAGTGAGGGGTTGAGCCCGCCCTGCACTATCCTTATGGTCTGCAGCAGCTTGCCAAGCCCTTCGAGGGCAAAGAACTCAGGCTGGACCGGAATAATGACGGAATCGGCGGCAACGAGCGTATTGACGGTTATCAGTCCCAGGGACGGTGAGCAGTCGATTATGATGTAATCGTACTCGTCCCGCACTGGGGCTATCGCATCACGAAGCAGGGATTCCCTGCGTTCGTCGTTTATCATTTCTATTTCTATGCCCACCAGATTTATGTGCGACGGAATCATGTGGAGCCCTGGCATTTCTGTCTGAATAAGGGCGTCCTCGACCCGTATAGTGCTCTCCATCAGCTCATAGATGCTGCGTTTGCGGTCGTCGTCTGGAGAGAAATTGAGGCCGGAGGTGGTGTTTGCCTGGGGATCCGCATCTATTATGAGGACCTTCTTTTCCAGTGCCGCCAGGGATGCCGCAAGATTGATTGCAGTCGTGGTCTTGCCCACTCCGCCTTTCTGGTTGGCGATTGCTATTACTTTTCCCATATCACGCAAAAATACGAATTATTTCATAAACCTGCAATATACGCGCCACAGGCATGGGCGCGTCAGAGACTAAGCTGATACTGCAACTTCAGCTCGGTCCGGGCCGGTTTGGAATCCGCCATCCAGGGATACGCCAGATACGACGCCCGCAGATGGAATGCATGGCGGCGCGAGGCCTTCCACGAAGCGGCCAGCGACAGCGACCATCCTTTGCCGTAATAGGCCGGGACATTGAAGCTTCCGGGAGCGTCCCTTTCGTACACGTAGATACGGTCCGCCCAATTGTCTATACGGAACAGGGTCCATCTTAAATATGCCTTAAGTTTACCTTCAGCATGGCCGGCCTCTGCATTTACAAGCCAGGAAGTTGCGACACTGCGAACAATATCCAGCCGAGAGCGCAGCATCCAGCCTGCAAGGTCCAGCTGCAACTCCCCTCTTCCCTCGACCCGCCAGAGTTCCGTGTGCTTAGCGGCAAGACGCAGCGACGGGGTGACCGACAGCGGGCCCGCCGCGAAGGAGGGGGAAAACTTAAGCGTCACGCGCTGCATCGACTCTCTCAGGGCAAGTACCGCGTCGAGCGTACGGGTACCAGCTCCGGCAAGCAGTTCAGGCTGACCGTCGATGTACCTTCCGCATGCACATATCCTGCTGCCATAGACGGGCACCCATACAATGCCGGCGCAGGCCTGGAGGCGCTCTTTCCAGGCCAGTTCTCCGTATATGGAGACTCCAGAAAAGCCCGCCTGCCAGAATACCGATGCGGCCTTTCCCGTCGCCACTGCACCTGCGGTAAAGGTCCGTGCGGTGTAGGAAACGCTGGCCATGGGTGTTTTATCGGTGAAGGAGTATGCGGCTCCGGCTGTCCAGCGGCCCAGTTCGAAATCTGCAGCCACCCCGCAATGGTCGGGGCTGAACGATGCGGTGGGCGAGAATCCCGTCCCGGACTTTCTGAAAGAAGATGAGCTCCCGTAGGGCTGGAGCGAGAATCCGCTCCACTGCGCCAGTCCTTGTCCGAACCGCGCTCCAAAGTGCCCCAGAACCACTTTTCCAAGGTATTTGCGTCCATACACCGCCGCGCTTACCGTTCCCGGCCGCAGAGTTTTGTCGGAATATGTGGTACGTGTTCCCCAATTGAGTTCCGCAACATCGCCAAGTTCCAGCTTAATCTTTGAACCATAGGCGAACAGCGTGTCGTCCGACGCCCTGGCGGAGCCGCGTACCATAATGCCGGCACGCAGTTTCCCGCTACGCCGCCGGCCCGGAGGAGAGGAAGAATCCATACGCACAAAGTGCGTCAGCGCCCCTGCAAGCTGCGCTGAGAAACCGTCCACGAGGCCGAGTTCCACCGGCGAGAGGATATCCCCCGTCCGCTGGCGGTAATCCAGCAGCGAGGCCACCTGGAAAGGCGAAAACAGGCCGCTGGCGAGCAGACGGCTGCGGGAAGAGGAGTTAAGGTCCAAGGGACTGAGCGACAACGCCCTGAACCGTTCGAGGGTGCTTTCGTCGAGTTCTTCCAGCGTGCCGGCGCCGGTAATCAGCAGCACGGCATCTTCGAACCCGGGAGCCGCGGAAAGCAGCGCGGCCACGATAATAAGAGTCTTCATAGTTCAAAGGTTCTATGCCGCAATGTACGAAAAAAAAGCGTATATTTGTAGTCTTATGCAACACAACCAAGCTCAAACCTACAATCTGACCGGAGAGCTGTTCCTCACTATGCTGACCCAAGGGCATGCGCGCTTGAGCCAGAATAGACAATCAATCAACGACTTGAACGTTTTTCCCATCCCCGACGGCGACACCGGCGACAACATGTGCCTGACGATACAGGCCGGTTGCGACCAGGCGGCTTCGCTGCACGGCGCCACTCTCGGCGAGATTGCCGGCGCCGTATCGTCCGGAATGCTCATGGGCGCCCGAGGCAATTCGGGCGTGATTCTCTCCCGCATCTTCGCCGGAATGGCCAAGGGCCTGTCCGGCCTCAAGGATACCGATACATCCGGCTTCGCAAACGCCATGCAATCAGCCGTAAGCGAAGCCTACCACTCCGTTTCCCACCCCGTGGAGGGCACTATTCTCACCGTCGTGCGCGAGGGCACCGAGAACTCCTCGTCCGCCAGCAGCCTCAGCATGGAAGAATATGTCACCGCGCTCATCCACAACATGGAGAATTCTCTCGAACACACTCCCGACAAGCTCGATGTCCTGCGAGAGGCCGGCGTAGTCGACAGCGGCGGCGCAGGCCTCCTCAATATCTTCTACGGATTCCAGGACGCCCTCCTCGGAATCAGGACCTCCCCCACCGACTCCCCCGCTTCGCAGACTGCTCCCAAGGTCGATCTGAGCGCATTCGACGAGAACACCGAACTCAAGTTCGGCTACTGCACCGAATTCCTGCTCAGGCTCCAGTCTTCTAAAGTGGATCTCGCGACCTTCGACGAGAAAGAGATCGAAGACTATATCCTGGGTGCCGGCGACTCAGTCGTCTTCTTCCGCGAAGGCACCATAATAAAGGTTCACGTCCACACCAAGACGCCCGGCGACATACTCAGCCACTGCCAGCGCTGGGGTGAGTTCCTCACCATTAAGGTGGAGAACATGACCCTGCAGCACAACCACAACCATGCCTTTTCCTCTCCCCGCAAAAAGGAGCGCAAGGAGTACGGACGCGTGACGGTGGCTTCCGGGGATGGCATGATACAGTCATTCAAGGAGGTAGGCGCCGACGAAGTGATAGCCGGCGGCCAGACCATGAATCCGTCGGTAGCCGACTTCGTTGCCGCATTCGACCGTGTCGGAGCCAAGACCATATTCGTATTCCCCAACAATTCAAATATAATCCTGACAGCCCGCCAGGCAGCAGAGGTCTATGCCGACGCCGACGTGCGGGTGATTCCCACTAAAGACATTGGCTCGGGATACGTCTCCCTCGCCGCGTTCGACCCGGGTGCAGGCGACGCCGGGCAGATCGAACAGTTCCTGGTGCAGGCTGCGGAATCGGTCTGCTGCGGCATGGTTTCAACGGCTATCCGCGACACGACCAGCAACGGCGTACTGGTAGCCAAAGGCTCTTATATAGGCTTCTGCGGAGACGACATTCTTTGCTGCGAAGGTACGCGCAACGACGCCGCCATCGGGCTGTGCAGACAGCTGGAAGCTTCGTCTCACGACGTTGCTATCGTATTTGCCGGCGCCGACGCAAGTTCCGACGCCGCATCCCTGCAGTCCTCCCTCGAGGGGGCTTTCCCCACTACAGAATTCATTTTTCACGACGGCGGACAGACCGTTTTCGATTACATTATAGTATTATGCTGACACTTTTTTCCGATACAGACTGCGACGTGACTCCCGCCATCGCGCGCGAGTACGGCTTCAAAATCATCCCCATGCCCTACGCCATAGACGGCAAGCTCTACCATCCTTACGTAGAGAGCGAAGACTATGACCACAAGGCGTTCTACAACAAGCTCCGCGAAGGCACCATTCCCACCACGAGCGCAATCAGCGAGGCAGTTTACCTCAAATACTTCGAACCCGAGTTCGCTGCAGGCAACGACATTTTCTACGTGCACTTCTCGTCCGGCATGTCCAATACTTTCGCGAACATGGACATGGCGGTCAGCAACCTCAAACAGAAGTATCCAGAGCGCAAGTTCTGGGCAGTCGATACCCTCGGCATCTCCGCCCAGTCCCTCAATATAGTACTCGAGATAGGAGACCTTTTCAAAGCCGGCAAGACACCCGAGCAGGTGCTCGAATGGGCAGACAAGGAAGTCCAGAAATTCCCCCTGTACTTCATAGCCGACGACCTCAAGTTCTTCCGTCGCAGCGGCCGCGTAAGCGGACTCGCCGCCACCATGGGCAACTTCATCGGTATCCGCCCTATCATTTACGTAAACGAGCAGGGCAAGATGGTGCAGATCGGCAAGGAAGTCGGCCGCAACAAGGCAATCGACCGCCTCGTGCAATACGTGGAGGAGCTTGGAGAAAATGTCAAGGACCACCGCCTGGTAATAGGTCACGCAGACTGCCAGGAGCTGGTTGATATTCTCGTCGCCAAGCTTCGCGCCAAGTTCGGCGAAGACCTGCGCATCGTAGTAACCATGGTCAATCCAACCATCGGAAGCCACTGCGGCCCCAACGGCATGGGCGTATGCTTCCATGGCTCACACAGATAGTTTATGCTGGAAGTCAGAGAAGTCCGCACGCGTGGCGAGCAAACCGAATTCATAGAGTTTCCGCTGAAGCTCTATAAGGACTGCCCGTATTTTTGCCCGCCGCTTTACATGGACGAGCGCAACCTTTTCGGCAGCAAGAATATATACAACGACTGCTGCGATACTGTCTATTACAACGCATACCGCGACGGAAAGATTGTCGGCCGCATCTGCGGCATCATCCAGAAGGCCGCAAACCAAAAGAACAACGAGAAGAGGGTCCGGTTCGGACGCTTCGACGCCATCGACGACCAGGAGGTCGCAAACGCCCTCTTTGCGGCTGTCGAAAGCTGGGCCGTCTCAAAGGGAATGGATACGGCGCACGGTCCCCTCGGGTTCTCCGACCTGGAAAGGGAGGGCCTTCTCATCGACGGATTCGATCAGGTATCGACCTACGAGGAACAGTACAACTACCCTTATTACCAGAAGCTTATAGAGGCCAACGGATACACCAAGGAGGTTGACTGGACGGAGAGCAAACTCACCGTTCCCGTCGATTACGACGGAGAGCTTGAGAAGCTCGGCGAATTTGTAATGAAACGCTACAAGCTCCGCCTGGGTCCTGCCAAGAACGTAAACGACTTCATCGATAAATATGCAGACGGCCTGTTCGACCTCATCGACAAGTCGTACGACAAGCTCTACGGCACGGTACCGTTTACCGACGCCATGAAGAAGCAGATGATAGACGGCTTCCGCTTCATTATCGACCTGCGCTACGTCGCCGTGGTCCTCGACGAGCACGACCGCGTAGTGTGCTTCGGCATCTGCTTCCCCAGCATCGTGGACGCCCTGCGCAGTTCCGGCGGGCGCATCACTCCCGGCATGCTCCTGAAGTTCCTCAAGGCAAAGCGCAAGCCCAGGGTCATAGACCTCGGCCTCGTGGGAGTCGATCCTCAGTTCGCCAATTACGGAATCAGCGCCATCTTCTCCGCCGCGCTCATGAAGATGCTGCGCGAGGACGGCATCGAGTACGCAGAGACGAACCTTAATCTGGAAGACAATTACGACATACAGAACCTGTGGAAGCGCTTCGGACGCGAGGTACACAAACGCCGCCGCGCATTCGTCAAGAAACTGGTATGATAAAGATTATAGTTGACTGCTACGGCGGCGACCACAGCCCCGAAGCAAATATCGACGGCGCCATCGCCGCCCTGGGGCAATTCCCCGACCTGCACCTCATCCTGAGCGGCGACGAGGCTGCGCTGCGCGCCCTTCTGGACGCCCGTCCTCACGATGCGTCGCGTGTCGAAATCCTGCACGCCCCGCAGGTCATAGGCTGCGACGAACGTCCCACCGACGTAATCCGCCTCAAGCGGGAGAGCTCGATGGTCAAGGCGATACGCCTGCTGCGCGACGACGACAGCGTCTCGGCCCTCGTCAGCACCGGTTCCACCGGAGCCCTGGTGGCTGCGGCCCTCACCCGCATCGGGCGTCTTCGCGGCATCATCCGGCCCGCCTTCTGCCCCGTCCTGCCGACCATGGACGGCGGAATCGTGAGCATCTGCGACAGCGGAGCGAACGTGGAGGTCACTCCGGAGCATCTCCGTCAGTTCGCCATAATGTCATCACTCTACATGGAGAACGTCTATGGCGTAAGCAAGCCGCGGGTGGCGCTTCTCAATGTGGGCAAGGAGGCCGAAAAAGGCGACGACCTGCGTCAGACGGCATACAAGCTCCTGAGCGAGACCCCGGAAATAAATTTCGTGGGCAACATGGAAAGCCGCGACCTGCTGAGCGGGGCGTACGACGTAGTCGTAGCCGACGGATTCAGCGGCAACGTGCTGGTAAAGACCACCGAAGGCACGGCGCTCGAGCTCCTTAAGAAACTCAAGAAAGACATATACTCCAAGCTCATCTACAAACTGGGCGCGGCCCTCATGGCCAAGATGTTCAAGGACGAGAAGGAGTTCATGAATTACCAGAACTACGGCGGCAGCGTGCTCCTGGGCACGTCGAAGGTCGTAGTGAAGGGCCACGGCAGCAGCAAGGCGGTGGCGGTGCAGAAATGCATCGAGCAGGCATACACCATCCAGACTTCCGCCCTCGGCCCCAAAATAGAGGAAATCATTTGCAAATACGATCATTATCAATAGTTATGTTCGACAAAGTACAAGCCATTCTGGCAAAACAGCTGCGGCGCGACCCGTCAACCATCACTCCTGATTCAGAAATCAAGAAAGACCTCGGCGCCGACTCTCTCGACATCCTCCAGCTTCTCATGAGAGTTGAGGACGAATACGGTATAGTCATTCCCGACCAGGAACTTGTCGGCTTCGTAAAGGTCAGCGACGTCGTGGCGTTCCTGGAAAAACAAGAGACTCAACTCTGACAAAACATGGATAAAGTAACCCTGCACGACAAGACTTTCCGCAAATTCATCTTCCACTCCCGCATCGAGGAGGCCATAGAAGAGGTTGCGGAGCGCATCAACAAAGACTTCGAGGGCTGCAGCGACGTCCCCGTAGTCATTTGTACTCTCAACGGAGCACTCCCCTTCACGGGAGAGCTTTTCATGAGGCTCAAGTTCAACTGCGAGCTCGGCAGCCTTAAACTCAGTTCGTACAGGGGCACAGAAACTACCGGAACCGTCCTCACGGTCCAGGGGCTCAGTACGGATGTACGCGGCAAGAGGGTCATCGCCTGCGAAGACATCGTCGATACAGGCAACACCATCCTGGCCCTGCGCGAGCTGCTGCTTGCCAACGGTGCCAGCGAAGTGCGGATATGCACCATGCTCCTCAAGCCCGACGTCTACGACAAGGACGTAAAGCTGGACTATGTAGGGATGGAAATTCCCAACGACTTCATAGTAGGTTTCGGCCTCGATTACAACGAACTCGGCCGCAACCTGCAGGATATTTACGTTTTAGACAAATGAAATACTACCTGATTTTTGGCCCTCCCGGAGCGGGGAAAGGCACCCAGGCCGTCGTCCTGGCAGAAAAATACAATCTCAAGCACATATCGACCGGCGCTCTTCTGCGCGCGGAAATAGCGGCAGGCACACCGCTCGGCAAACAGGCCGAAGTCCTTATCGACGACGGTCAGCTGGTTCCCGATGAAATCGTCGAGGCCATGATAGAGAACGCCTTCAACACCGTCAGCGGAGTCGATGGATTCCTGCTCGACGGT
Source organism: uncultured Bacteroidales bacterium (assembly GCA_946539455.1). Classification (GTDB taxonomy): domain Bacteria; phylum Bacteroidota; class Bacteroidia; order Bacteroidales; family UBA932; genus Cryptobacteroides. The sequence goes on along the minus strand of CAMNHL010000028.1, from coordinate 18,372 downwards.
TATCCCAGGACTGTCCCTCAGGCCGAGGTGCTCGACAAGATGCTCACAGCGCGCGGAGAGAAGCTTACCGGCGTCATCTCGCTCATGATTCCCGACGAAATCGTGCACGAGCGCATAATGGGACGGGCCAAGGTTGACGGGCGTGCCGACGACGGCGACGCCGAAATCATCAACCACCGCATACGCACCTACCATTCCCAGACCGAGCCTCTGATCGACTACTATAAGGCCAAAGGCCTTTATCACGAGGTAAAGGGCTATCCCGGCAGCATCGAAGAAATCCGGCAGAGGGTCATCGCCCTCGTAGAATCGATTTAAGCAATGGCAGCCAGGGTCAAGGAAGACATAGGCGCAGTAAGCCGCAAACTCATAGAAGACGCCAAAGCCGGCATTTTCAAACCGGTATATGTGCTTATGGGCGACGAGCCCTTCTACCCCGACCTTGTCTGCCAGGCTATCATCGACAATTGCATCGACGAGTTCGGAAAGGATTTCAACGAGACGATATGCTACGGGGCCGATGTCACAGCAGAACAAGTGATTACCTCTGCCCGCCGCTTCCCCATGATGGCCGACCGCCAGCTGGTTGTCGTAAAGGAAGCGCAGATGCTCAAGGGCATAGAAGACATCGCCATCTATTGCAACGAGCCGCTCGAGTCCACCGTCCTGGTGCTGCTGATGCACAAGGCCGCGCTGGACAAGCGCAAGGCCCTGTACAAGAGTGCTCAGAAAGTAGGAATCGTCCTCGACAGCCCGGCCCTTCGCGACTACGAACTGCCCGCATGGATAGGCCGGTACTACTCGGAAAAAGGTCTGCAGATTGATCCTGCAGCGGCAAACCTTCTCGCCGAATCGGTAGGAACCGACCTTTCTACAATAGCTGTAGAAACCGACAAACTCCTTAAAAGCTTGCCCGAAGGAACCACCAGCGTATCTGTAGCAGATATTGAGAAGAACGTTGGTATATCGCGCCAGTTCAGCATCTTCGAGCTCACGAAAGAACTCTCCTACCGTAATGCATCAAAGGCTCTGAGCATAGCGGCCCACCTGGGCAATGCAGCCCGCTTCAACATGCCTCAGGCAGTAAGTGCGCTCTTCATGCATTTCTACCGCATCCTAAAGTACGGCGCTTTGCTGTCCCGAGGCGGACGACCGTCCGAAGAGGACAAGGCGACAGCCCTTGCCGGAGTCAACCCGTACTTCTACAAGGAATACGACGCCGCAGTGAGGAATTATCCCCTGCCAAGCGCGATGAAAGTCACCTCCCTCCTGTGCCAGTACGACTACCTCGGCAAAGGTGGCGACGGCGGTGCCGCAACTCCTGCCGAACTGCTCGTCGAACTGACAGCCTCTATCCTCAATTCTTAGAATCTCTTTTCCGGAAGCTGTGACGATCTATGACCTTGGTGTCCTCGGTGAGGGCATCGAGCGGCTCTTTGAGTTTCTCCGGATAGTTGTACAGGCTTGTCAGATAACGCATTGCGCTGACAAAATAGAAGCCGTCGCAGAAGCGCTCGTCGGTAACTATCTGCAGAGGCATCCTCTTGCCGGGTACGACCTGCCCTCCGGACACCACGGGAACCAGCGATTCCTTGCCCATCGAGAAGAACATACCAGTCGTTCCAAAATCGTAAAGGTGATGGAAAATGGAAGGGCCCTTTATCGATTTGAGATTGGTTATGAATGCCGAAGTATGGAAGGGGCTCAGTTTGATTATGAAGTTGGGCAGCATGCTGTGCTTGTCGAGGAACTTCAGCGTCCCGACCAGGAACTTGATTATGATGTTCGGGGTAAATGTGAGTATGCGGGCCAGCTTGTCGGTGCCGTTGTTTGCGTCCATGTGGTTGTTTTCGGCTATTGCGGCATTGACCTTGTCACGCACCTCGGCTATGGTCTCGAGCCCCGAGAATCTGAGCTTGACCAGTGAGTCGGAGGCATTTGCGTTGAGATTCTTCTTGACCACGAAAGAGACTTCTATCGCATTGTGCATATAGATGCGCCCGTTCATGATAAAGCGGTTGATGCGCGGGAACTTTGCTATCGTCCTCACAAGTCCCGCGATCACGATATGCATATAGTTGTAAGCCTGGCCTTGCGCGCCTTCCTCTTTCATGAAGTTGTCGAAGGGCTCGCAGGGGCAATCGTAGCTGGTGAGATTCTGGGAATCATGACGGTGTGTCATGATGTGCGGAATGATTCGCTGGATAGGGTCGATGTCTTTGACCTTCTTTCCGTCTGGTCTGAATCCAAACATAGTTTTAGTGAATAGTTTTCACAAAAATAAACATTTTCCCGCCAAATACAATCCATGAGTCCGGAATTTGCATTTCTGACGAATAATGTGCAACTTTGTATGCTTTTCCGGGGCTGTTCTGGTTTTGACAGCATTGACGACGGAAGGTAAGCACGCCGGGAGTAGGCAACTGGCCCGTAAATCCCAGATGTCAAACAATTAGTAGGCAACTACAACTATTCATACGCTTGCTAAGCTCCAAGAGCGAGAGCATTAATCAGAGCCGCCAAGGCTGCGGCACTGACGTATATCCCTCCGGCTTTAAGCCGCTTATGTCCGGACCAAGGGGTATCATCCAAAGCGGATGCGCGGAGCTGCCGCCTCCAGGCCCCGTCAAGATTCAGAGGATAAGCTGCGGACCAGGGCGTCTTCCCTCATTCCGCCGCCGACAATCAAAGGAAGAATAAGCGTGTAGAAAGCCTTTTGGCGCTTTGTTTGGACGCGGGTTCGACTCCCGCCAGCTCCACAAAAAAGGGGTCGGTCACTTTTGCGGACCGGCCCCTTTTCTGTTGGAAAACCCTTGACGGCATCCTCTATTTGATGACTCCCAGTTCGCGGCCCACCTTGACGAACGCCGAGATGGCCTTGTCGAGTTGCTCCCTGGTATGGGCGGCCGAGAGCTGCACGCGTATCCTGGCTTCTCCCTTAGGCACCACAGGGTAGTAGAATCCGGTCACGAAAATACCCTCCTGCGCCATTGCAGCGGCGAATTTCTGACTCAGCGGGGCGTCGTACAACATGACGGCGCAGATAGCGCTCTGGGTGGGTTTAATGTCGAAGCCCGCAGCAATCATCTTGTCGCGGAAGTAGGCGACGTTCTCCTGCTGACGGTCGTGCAGTTCATCACTTTCGGAGAGTATCTTGAATGTCTCGATGCCGGCGGCGCAGATCATCGGCGGCAACGAGTTGGAGAAGAGGTAAGGGCGGCTGCGCTGACGGAGCATGTCGATGATTTCCTGACGGCCGGTGGTGAATCCGCCCACGGCGCCTCCGAAGCTCTTGCCGAGGGTTCCGGTGTGGATGTCGATGCGTCCGTAGAGGTTGTACAGTTCGGCCACTCCCCTGCCTCTCTTGCCAACTACGCCGGCGCTGTGGCTCTCATCTACCATGACGAGGGCGTCGTACTTCTCTGCGAGGTCGCAGATCTTGTCCATCGGGGCGACATTGCCGTCCATGGAGAAGACGCCGTCGGTTACGATGATGCGGAAGCGCTGGGCCTGAGCCTGCTGCAGGCACTTCTCGAGCTCGCCCATGTCGGCGTTGGCATAGCGGTAGCGCACCGCCTTGCAAAGGCGTACGCCGTCGATTATGGAAGCGTGGTTGAGAGCGTCGGAGATAATGGCGTCCTCGGCGGTCAGAAGCGGTTCGAACACACCTCCGTTGGCGTCGAAGCACGCGGCGTACAATATGGTGTCGTCGGTATGGAAGTAGGCGCTTATGGCCTCCTCAAGCTCGCGGTGAAGGTCCTGCTTGCCGCAGATGAAGCGGACGGAGGACATGCCGTAGCCGCGCTCGTCCATGGCCTTCTTGGCCGCCGCTATAAGACGTGGGTTGTCTGAGAGTCCAAGGTAGTTGTTGGCGCAGAAATTAAGGGCTTTGCTGCCGTCCTGGAGGGTGATCTCCGCTCCCTGGGGAGAACAGATGGTGCGTTCGCGTTTGTACAGGCCTGCATCGTCGATGGCTTTGAGCTCCTGCTGCAGGTAGGATTGGAATTTTCCGTACATAATATATGTGGTTAAGTTGTCAATTATCCGCACAAATTTAATAAATTTGCAGCGTAATTAATAACACTTGAAATGAAAAATGTCCTCGTAATAGGAGCCACCGGTCAGATCGGGTCGGAGCTCACTATGGTGCTGCGCAAAACATACCGTCACGGTTCCATCGTAGCCGGATACATCCCAGGCGCCGAGCCCAAGGGAGACCTTCTCGAAAGCGGTCCTGCAGAAGTGGCGAATGTATGCAACGGCCGTCAGATAGCGGAAATCGTCCACAAATACGACATTGATACAATCTACAACCTTGCAGCCCTGCTGTCGGCGACCGCCGAACGTCTGCCCCTCAAGGCCTGGGACATACAGATGAACGGACTGCTCAACGTGCTCGAAGTGGCGAGGGAAAACCGTTGCGCCGTCTTCACCCCGTCGTCCATAGGTTCCTTCGGCCCCGACACACCCCGCGACAACACGCCTCAGGATACCATCCAGCGTCCCACGTCAATGTACGGCGTAACCAAAGTTGCCACGGAGCTTCTTTCCGATTATTATTTCCACAAATACGGCGTCGATACCCGTTCGGTCCGCTTCCCCGGCCTTATTTCCTATAAGACGCTGCCCGGCGGAGGCACCACCGACTACGCAGTAGAGATTTACTATGCAGCCGTCAAAGGCGAAGAATTCGTCTGTCCCCTCGCCCACGGCACCTACATGGACATGATGTACATGCCCGACGCCATCAAGGCCGCAATCAAACTGATGGAGGCCGATCCCAGGTACCTGGTCCACCGCAACTCCTTCAACATCGCGTCCATGAGTTTCGACCCCGAGGAGGTTTACGACGCCATTCGCAAGTATTACCCCAACTTCAAGATGCGCTACGAGGTCGATCCCGTACGGCAGGCGATCGCAGATTCCTGGCCCAACAAGATGGACGACGTATGCGCCCGCAAGGAATGGGGCTGGACTCCTACCTACAACCTCGAGACCATGACCAAAGACATGATCAAGCACCTGAAGGAAAAGCTTCTGTAGTCGCGCTTGTTCAAAACAGACAAGCGCGGCTGCTTTTTTGCCTGCTGCGTAACAAAGCGAAACGGAAATGAAACAGCAGAGGGGCTTTTCCGTAATGAGTTAAAGACAATAATTGCTACCTTTATGCAAAATTGAACGTCATGAAAACCATAAAGGAAGTCCTCTACGAATGTCAGGCAAACAAAACCGCTGTCCTGGCCACTAATTTCTATAATTTCGAAACCCTTACCTGTGTAGCCAAGGCTGCCCAGGCCATGAACGCCCCGGTCATGCTCCAGCTCACCCGCTCGTCAATCGATTACATGGGCCTCCATACAGCCGTCAAGATGGGCCGCCAGGTAATGCAGGACTACGGCCTGCAGGGCTATATCCACCTCGACCACGGTCCCAGCCTGGAACTGGTTCAGAAGTGCCTTGACGAAGGTTTCGACTCCGTAATGATAGACGCATCGGAAAAGCCCTTCGAAGAGAACGTTGAGATTTCCGCAAAGGCCGTAGAGATGGCCAAACCCTACGGAGCAAACGTAGAGGCCGAACTGGGCTATGTGGCAAAACTGGGCCAGGAGCAAGGCGGCGGCTTCACTACGCCCGAGCAGGCTGCAGAATTCACAAAGAGCACAGGCGTCGATGCCCTGGCCGTATCTATAGGCTCAGCCCACGGATTCTACAAACTCCCTCCGCACCTCGACATCCCCCGCCTTGCCGCAATCCATGCAGCAACCCCGGTAGCCCTGGTGCTGCACGGCTCATCTGGAATCCCCCACGACCAGGTACGGGAAGCCATTGCCAACGGTATTGTAAAAGTAAACCTGGCAACGGAAATCAAAGACAACTTCATGCGCGCCCTTAAGGGAGTCCTTGCAGAAAGCGACGAAATAGACCTTCGCAAAGTCTTCCCCAAGGCAATGGTGCCGGTTGTGGAGCTCCTCAAAGAGAAATACGCCGTCACCGGCGCAAGGGTCTAAAGGGAAATATCCCGGCCGAAAAGAAGATTCCGGAGCTGCGAAACGCTGCCGGCAAAGTCGTACTCGGGCGTAGCATTCATGCTTCTGTAGCCCCAGCCGACGGCAATTCCGGCTATGCCGCCATTGGCGGCGGTACGCATGTCGGTGCTGGAGTCCCCTACCATAACGGCGTCCGAGGCATTCAGTCCGGAGGCCCTAAGGACCTCGCCAACTATCTCCGGGTCAGGTTTCAACGGATAGCCTTCCCGGTTTCCCAGAATAGCCACGAAGGGGATCTCCGGGAAGAACTCCCGTATCAGCAGCTCCGTACCCGACTGGAATTTATTGGAAGCCACGGCCATCTTGACGCCGGCGGCATCAAGATCCCGGACAAGCTCCGGAATGCCCGGATAAGGGCGGGTGTGAACGTAGATGTGTGCAGTGTACCAGGCCTTGAAGTCGGACAGGACCTCATCGACGAGCAACTCGTCGGGGCCTTCTGCGCCATTGGCCTTCAGAGAAGCCTCGAGCGCCAGCTTCACCAGGTTCCGCACCCCGTGCCCTACCATGTCGCGGTACTCGGTCACGCTGTGAAGAGGAAGACCCCGCAGCGCCAGCGCATGATTTACCGCCGCTGCAAGGTCTTCGAGGGTATCTATAAGCGTCCCGTCAAGGTCCCAGAGGACCAGTTTGAATCTGGGGTGCATCAGCAAAGTCGCGCGGACGCTACTTCGTGAATACTTTCCCTGCATTCCAGGCACCGCCAACGACGTCACCTACAGAACGGTAGCACATGCCGGCGGCATCGAAGACGATGGGCTTGAGCTTGGCGAAATCAACCTTGCCGTCAGTCAGGATACTCTCGTCGGCGCTCATGTTGACGACCTCTCCGATAAGTATTCCGTCCTCGAAGCTGATTACCTTGCACTCCAGGGTGAGCGGATACTCTTTGATGATAGGGGCGTCCACATTGGGGCTGGGAGAGACGGTGAAACCTGCGCGGGCCACTTTGTCGGGCACCTGATTAGCGCTCACAAGGCCGAAATAATCGGATTCTGCAACGGTGCGTTCGTCGGCAAAGCTGACGGTAAAGGCACCGGTAGCCTCCAGATTGTCTGTCGTCTTATGCTTGGAAAGGGATATCACGATCTGCTTTGCATCGTACTGTCCGGCCCAGGCGGCCATCATAACGTCAGGATTGTGCTCCTTGTCCCAGGTAGCAATCATCACGCAGGGCTGAGGTACGGTCACAAGTGCATGATTGGGGCCAAAATTCTTACGCCCCGCAACTTCTTGCAGTTCTTTCATTTCTTGCTGGTTTTGAGTGTTATTGCTGCATCCTGCCAGAACGGCCAGGCATGCGAAAATAGATAAAATGCGTTTCATTGTCTGTTGTTTCTTATTCGTGAGATACAAAGATAATGTTTTTTCGGATTCGGTTTGATCTTCATTTCCGGCATACTTGAGTTTCCGGGAAAAATCGTAACTTCGCAATATGAAAGACCGGCAGCAAACAGCAACCCTTACTGCAACCCGACCGGTGGAACGTCATCCATTCGAACCGTTCCTGCCGTCGGGAGCGAGGATGCTATTCCTGGGCAGTTTCCCGCCCCAGCCCCACCGCTGGTGCATGCCGTTTTATTACCCCAACTGGATCAACGACTTCTGGCGCATCATGGGCCTGATCCACTTTGCCGACAAGGACCACTTCTGCATCCCGGCCCGGAAAAGCTTCGACGAGGCGCTGATTCGGCAGTTCTGCTCAGCGGAAGGCCTCGCCTTCTACGACACCGCCTGCGAAGTGCGGCGCCTCAAGGACAACGCCTCCGATGCCTTTCTGGAAGTGGTTACGCCAACAGATATCCCTGCGTTATTGGCGTGCATCCCCTTCTGTCATGCTATTATCACCACCGGGGAAAAGGCCACCGGTATTGTCGCTGAGCGTTTTGGCTGTCCGGTGCTGTCGGTGGGAGAATATGTGGAGATTGCAGGCCGGCTCCGCTTCTGGCGCATGCCATCAACCTCACGCGCCTATCCCCTTCCGCTGGAGCGTAAGGCTGAGTTTTACCGGAGGTTGTTTGTTTAGCGAGCGGAAAAGAAAAGCAACGGGGACACCTCGCCCTTCAGATACAGTTGGCGCTCAGGTTCCGGGAACTTTTCGATGGCATAGCGGAGCATGGTACGGGGCATCTGCCGGTATCGTGGCATAGACGCTTCGATTCGTCCTTCAGCATGCCCATGGCTGGCCTCGGAATGGCAGGGGTCAGTGACGCCTTGCAAGTACGCCTCCAGCGCCTTCTTGTCGCGTTTCCCTGCCTCGCGCAGGAACAATTCAAAAAAACACGATGAATTAACTGTGTTTTAATAATCGGGCAAGTCGCTAAATTTTAACATTTTAAAGAACGGAATCGAACACTTATTTTTTATAAGTTGTGCGAGGAATTTTGTCATGTTGTGCGAATTATCTACCTTTGGTAGATTAATATGGTAACTATCACCCCTAAAAGGGGTAAAAAAGTAGGGGTTAGAAATAATTTAAATTCCTATTTTTTGAAGAGTTTTTCGATAGTTTCCGAGCATTTTTTTGATAGTTTTTGGAATGTTAAAATAGGTATGGAACGAATCACTCTCTACTGCCGAACGACATCGGCACGCGGAACCACAAACTTGAGGTTCCGGGTCACGGATGGCCGGGCCTTGACCATGTACTACTCAACCGGCAGGAAGATACCCAACGAACAGCTGGCGGTCTTCACGCCCGAGGGCACGTTGAGGCCCAGGGTCACGGTGTATAATCCAAAGCTGAAGACCGAGATTGAGGAGTACTTCGCGGCCATCAATGCGGCCTACAATCATATGAAGATTGCGGGGATGGATATGCGGAGCGAGGTGCTGCAGGTTGAGGTGGACAAGATTCTGAATCCTGAGACTCCGGAGGCTATCCTCCACCCCACTGACAAAGAGAACCTGATTCAGCGCTTCAAGCGCTATATCGAGGAGGCCTACCGGGATGGCGTGATCGGCGAGCATAGGCACCTGCATTATGAGGCGATGTGCCGACGGATGGAGCGCTTCCTCCACATCAAGGGCCACAGCAATATGATGCCCGAGCAGTTCGACGTGTCGATGCTGATGGACTACCGGGCGTTCATCGCCGATGAGTACCTCTATGTCGCGCAGTACCCGAAGCTGTATGTGAAGGACGGGCGCAAGCGCTACCCCACCAAAAAGATCTCCAACAACTCCGTGGTCCACGAGATGAAGGGCCTGCGGGCCTTCTTCAATGAGCTGGAGAACACGGATGAGATCTTCAAGTCCCCCTTCCGCAAAATCTCTCACGAGCGCTTCAAGAACATGATGAGGATGAAGAACGATGAGCCGTTCTTCCTTCGCAAGTCCGAGTTCAAGACGGTCCTGGAGACTGAGGTACCGGCGGATCTGCAGATGGCCAAGGACATCTTCGTCCTCAACTGCTGCATCGGCGCCCGTATCGGCGACTTCATGAACTTTAGCATGGACCGCATCGCGGTCTCGCCAGAGGGCATTCCCTTCATCCACTACATCCCGCATAAGACCATGAAAATCATGGAGAATGTGGTGGAAATAAAGACTCCCCTGGTGCGGGTGGCCTATGATATAGTGATGCGTACGCGCTTCAACTTCAACGAACAGCAGGCCAACTATTCCGTCCAAGTCTATAACCGCGAACTCCGGAAACTCCTCAAGCTTTGCGGGATCGACCGGCCGGTGGCCAAGTTCAGTGAAGCCAAGAGCGACAACGAGTACTACCCGCTCTATGAGGTCGCGAGCAGCCGCCTGGCACGTAAGACGCACGTGGACATCATGAACAAAGTGCAAGTCAATGCATACGTGGCAGGCCTGCACGCCGAAGGTAGTGACGCCGTGTACAGGTATACAAACCTTGAACTTGCAGACCGGTTCGCCCTTATGAATGTCGCATTCGGCCAAAAGGCTTTCCACGTCAATCCCGACTTGACGTTAGTAAAAAGGGGGAGGCGGAAAGCAGCGCCGATGCCGGAACCGGAGCCGGAACCTATGCCCGAAAAGCCGAGACGCGGCAGGCCGAGGAAGTTGAAGACGGATGGGACGATATCGACTACGACGAGTTCGACTTCGATGATCCAGACGCCGGATTCTTTGAACGAGTCTATGGCAGCAGCATCGGACCAGACGCCGAAACGCCGGCCGGGACGGCCGAAGAAGGAGAAGCCGGCGGAGACGAAGCCGAGGCGGAAACCCGGCAGGCCGAAGAAAGCAAAGCCCGAGCAGCTGAAGCGCCGGCCCGGGAGACCGAAGAAGGTTGTGGAGCCGACCGTGGAGGCGGCGCCAGTCGTGGTACCCGAGCTGACGAAGCGCAAACCGGGAAGGCCGAAGAAGACAGAGACACCCGCCGCGACGGAGCAGATTACCGTACCCGTGCCGCAAAAGCGCAGACCTGGAAGACCCAGGAAGACTACGGAGAACAGCGAGTAGCACAGGATACTCATACTCTGATCAAAGGACAGGAGGATTTACCAGACCAGCAGGTGATCCTCCTGTCTTGCATTATGCGCCGGCTCGATGAGCACGAGGAGATGATGGAGCGGATTGAGGCGAAGCTCGATATACTGATGAGACGAATGGACGGAGAGGTCGGAGAAGAAAACGAGGTTGAGGAGAAGCCGACGAGGCCGTTCTCCGACTACATCAAAGTCCAAAAGCGGGCTCCGGAGATTCTGGCGCAACTGCACGGGTGGATTGACAAAACCAAGAAAACAAAGGCCCTGGTGTACCTCAAGGCTGCAACGGAGGCCAGGGTGCTGGAGCAGCCTCCCTACCCCGCAGCTGCGGCAGAGTTCCCCCGACCGTTTGGGCTCTGAATCTCTCTACTACGCCTATCTCGGTGAGCCTAACTCATTCACAGAAAGGGCGCAGGAGAAGATTCGGGAAGCCATGGAATTCCTGAACAAGATCGCACACGATTGAACCCGATTTTATGGAATTCCATAAAACTCCATAAACCGAGCTGCAACATCATTGTACATTCGCGGTGCAGTCCAGATGGCAGCAGGCCCAGCTGACCGGAAGGGCGGCACCGCCGTACGGACGCCCGATGGGCCGGGCGTTCCGGAGCGGGCGGAAGAGCGAATGATCAAAGGTTATACAGCCAAAAGAAATGCGGCGATGGCGGCCAAGAGCCGGACCACCACCGCCAAGACCAAACGCGGCCGGCCGAAGAAAGAGGTCGCGCCCCTTCCTCCACCAACTCCCCTGCCGCCGGCACAGGCGCAAGGATTTCCGCTTCTCATACCCGAGCAGCTGCGCACCTGCCTGATGGCGAAGGACGATGTTGAGGCGGTGGTGAGGAAAGTTCTGACCGAGTTCCAGGACAAGTTTGAGCAAATGAACGGCCAGCGGAAGGTGTACCTGTCCGAGGCGATGGAACGCCTGCACGTGAAGAGCCGCAGCACCATGTGGCACTGGAGCGAGCGTGGCTTCCTGATCCAGGACCACGATGAGAATGGTCACGTGTTCTATCCGGATTTCAAGATCCGGCGGGCCGAACGAGGCGAGCATCCGGAAAATGGAGGACCTGACGATGGAGAGCAGTAACACCCCGAACCTCTGGAGCGGCATCGAGCTGACCTGGGAGAACATTCTTGCCCGGACCTTCTACGGCACCGACATCTACTCCCACATTCTCCAGACCTACTACCCGCACGACTTCCTGATGCACGTAAAAGGCGACGACTGCGGCTGGGTCCGCAATCCCTGGGACTGGTCCCGGCCAAGCCTGCACATCGAAATTCGGAAGATGGACCCGAAGGCTAAGCTGCCGCCCAGAATGGCCGTCCACCACGACGAGTCACGCCATATACCCGACGGCAATGTGATTGACTTCGCCCGCTGGCACTGGAAGCTGGAGGGCGCGGACCTCTTGATGGCCGTGAATGAAGCGCTGAACCTCAACCTGGGCATTGACATCCGGACCGGCGAGTACCACATCCCCTCCTCCGGCCGCGAGACCATCTTCTCCTATTTCAAGGCGCCGATTGGCAACCTTTACCCAAGCAAAAACATCACGCTGAAAGATGCCTATCGCTATCTGACCGGTCCCTGGGGCCGGGCGGCGACGGAGCGCCTGCGGAGCATCGAGGATCCCAGCCAGCGCCGGGCCTTCAAGAGCGCAAACTTCGATTACATCACGCCATCCGGCACTTTCACCGTCCGCGGCAAGAACTACCTGGTACAACACAGCGGCCTGCTCTGCATTGACTTTGACCACGTTGAGGACGTGGAGGCGCTATTCCACAAACTGCTTGATGATGAATACTTTGAGACGCAGCTGCTGTTCCGCAGTCCATCCGGCCAGGGGCTAAAATGGATCATTCCGATTGACCTTGTGAAGGCAAGCCACGAAGACTATTTCGACAGTGTGGCCACCTATTGCGAAAAGACATACGGCATCGCGCCGGACCGGCAGTGTCGGGACGTGGGGCGCGCCTGTTTCCTGCCTTACGACCCGAACGCGTACCTGAATGAAGAGAGGAGGATGCAGCCATGACAAAGAAAGCGTTTAACCCGGGAGACTGGAAAAAGCCCAGGAAAAAGGAGGTCCGCCCCACTGCCGACAACGACATGGCCGACGAGATTGAGCGATTGGCGCAGGCGGTTGAGGCGAGGAAGGTGGATATCACTGGCGACTATCATCAGTGGCTGGAGATTGGCTTTGCGCTGAAGGAGGCTTTGGGCGAAGACGGGCGCAGCTACTTCCACCGGCTTTCCAGGTTCTACCCCGGCTACGATGAAGAAGAGGCCGACAAGCAGTACGACAAGTGCATGCGCTCGAAGGGTGACGGCATCCAACCGTGCACACTCTTCTACTTCGCCAAGCTCGCCGGCATCCAAATCAAGCCCGAAAGACAGGCTCCCGAGCCCTGCCAATCCCCCACGCGAGGGGTTGAGGGTTTTGAGGGTTTGAGGGAAAAACGGATGCCGACCTTCTCGCAAGATGTCCGTGGCAAACTGCCGAAGATACTGGACGAGGTGGCCTGCAACGCCAACTCGGACGAAGATGCAGATCTTCTCATACTGGGTTCCGTGGTAGCACTCTCCGCCTGCCTCCCCCATCTCTCCGGCGTGTACGGTGACCGTCCTGTATATCCGAACCTCTTCCTTTTTGTGACGGCACCGGCATCCGCCGGCAAGGGAAGGCTGACGCTCTGCAGGCGCCTGGTCCAGCCCATCCAAAAACAGATGCAGTTCCTCTATGACGAGGACATGGCCAAGTATCGGAAAGCCAAGGCCGACTATGAGCGGAAAAAGAAACGCGACCCGACCATTGAGCCGCCGGATGAACCCAAGCGCCGGACACTAATCATCCCGGCCAACTCCAGCGCGACGATGGTCTACCAGATCCTGGCTGAGAACGATGGCAGCGGACTGATGTTCGAGACTGAGGGTGACACGCTGGCCGTGACCTTCAAGTCTGACTTCGGCGACTACAGCGATGGCTTCCGGAAAGCTTTCCACCACGAGCCCATCTCCTACACGCGAAGAAAGGACCGGGAGTTCGTGGAGTTGCTGCAGCCCAAACTATCCGCCGTTCTCTCCGGAACGCCCCGGCAGATCGCGGCGCTGATACCTGACACGGAGAACGGTCTATTCAGCCGCTTCATCTTCTACTACCTGGACTTTCGGCTGGAGTGGCAGAACGTGTTTCCCCAGCACAAGGACGGGGACTGCCTGGATGAGACCTTCGACCGCATTGGCGACAGGATCCTGAAACTGTACCAGAACCTGCAGATGAACGCCGGTATCAAGTTCTATTTCACAGCCAGCCAGAAACGGGACTTCAATGAATACTACCGGCAGGCGCAGTGGGACTACTACCAGCTGTTCGGAGACGATATCATCGCATCGGTGAGGCGTTTAGGGCTCATCACTTACAGGATTGCGATGATTCTTTCCGTCCTCAGGATGGCCGATGAACTGGAGTTTCCACCGATGCTCTATTGCCACGACCAGGACTTCCGGGCGGCGATGCTCATCTCCAAAGTCCTGATGCGACATACCGTCCGCGTGTACAAGGAGCTCTCCAGTCACGAACTGTACAAACCTGCGGCCGAAGGCACCAAGCGCCAGAACCAGCTGCTTGATGAACTGCCCGCCGAGTTCGGAACGGCCGAGGCCATTGACACCGCGGGCAAGATGGGCATCTCGCAAAAAAGCGTGGAGCGCTATCTCAAAGAATGGCGGGAGGCCGAATTGACCCAGCGAGTCTCTCACGGCCACTACCGAAAGACATACCCTCAAACCGACAAACCCTCACAACCCTCAACTGAGGGAACCGCTTTAGATATTAACCCTCAACCAAATGATACTCACCATGAAATCACAACTCAAGAAGATTCTCATTGACAACGGCCACGGCTGCAACACGGCCGGTAAACGCTCCCCCGACGGCCGGTTCCGGGAGTACGCCTGGACACGCTACATAGCCCGCGCGGTCGTGGCCGACATCAAAGACCTGGGCTACAACGCACAGCTTCTAGTGCCTGAAGAATACGACGTCGGACTCTCCGCCCGATGCTACCGCGTGAACTGCTGGTGCGACGAACTGGGCAAGCGCAACGTTCTTTGCATCTCCATCCACGTGAACGCTGCCGGTCACGGAGACCGCTGGTACAACGCTACCGGCTGGTGCGCCTACACCTGTAAAGGCCAGACCTCCAGCGACAAACTTGCTGACTGCCTGTACAAACAAGCCGGCCTCTGGCTCCCCGATCACCGCTTGAGAACCGATTATTCCGACGGTGACCCGGACCAGGAGGCGGAATTCACGATTCTCAGGAAGACTGCGTGTACCTGCGTACTCACGGAAAACGGCTTCCAAGACTGTGAGGAGAGCCTCCAGTTCCTGGAGTCCAAAGACGGCCAGGAAGCCATCATCGGGCTGCATGTGGACGGGATTCTGGACTTCATTGACCCGGACCGACCTTATGGTTACAAGGATTTGCAGAAGCACCGGCGAGAACTTAAAGTATAACTTGATATATTGCAATATAAATGATTGATTTTGTGCGATTTTTATTTGCATTTATGAAAACAGTTTTATATATTTGCATCGGGGTTTGGATATGGCGATATCCAAGCCCCTTTTTGCATTGAGCCATAGCCGAACCCCTTTTATTACTTGAACAAAAACTTTAGGCTATGATTGCTCTTCCTTCCATCGCTTTCGGCGGCTTCTCCGGCTCGGCAAAGGGTGTTACGGCGCGTTATCAGGACGGCCGTAGCATCCTTTCGCTGAAGTGCTACCCTACCGGCGAAGCTACCGTCCTCCAGCTCGCCAGGCGCACCTCCCTGAAGAAGATCACCAAGACCTGGCCGACGCTCACCGATCAGCAGCGTCTGGACTGGGAACGGCTGGCGGAACACGCCAATGGACAGAGCGTCTTTGGCCAGAAGGCCAAGCTCTCCGGCATCAATCTCTACGTCCGTCTCAATGCCAACCGCCAGATGGCGGGAGAGGAACTCCTCGCCGATGCGCCGGCGGGCAATGTGGCGGCGCCGAATGTTGAGTACTCCAACATCTACGTGACTCCGGACCTCGTGGCCATCACCGGCATCAAGCACAAACCCGCTCCCTTCAAACTCGTCGTGAAGATGTCGGCCTGTCAGTCGCCCGGCGTCAGCAACGGCTGGAACAAGACCGTGATTATCAGCGGAGACACTGAGGATGACTGGGGCGAGGCTGATGTGACGGAGCTCTACCTCAGCAAGATAGGTGTGGCAGCTACACCGGGACAGAAGGTATTTGTGGAGACCTACTGGCTGGATACGGAGACCGGTTTCACGGGGCAGTTCCAGCGGGACAGTGTAATCTGTGAAGGCGAGGCGCCTTATACCAGACGGGTACGCGCCACGATGGACAGCCTGGATCCGGAGGAAGAGAGCAACGTGACGGCCCTCGATGTAGATTTCTCCACCGGTGCTCCGGTAGCGCAGTTTAATGCTGTGTGCCTTGGGCACAGCAACGTCGCGTCCTCCGAGGTGTACCTGGACCAGGAACTTCCTGCTGAGGTAATCGGTACTGGTATCTGCCTTGGCCGCGGGAATGGCGCCAATGGGAAGATCATCCCGCAGTCCTACCTGGTTTGGATTCACAACAACGACGGCAAGGCTTTGATGACTTTCGCTCACCGTGGCGGCTACTATGTAAATACCACGGAGTGCTTCGGAGCCGGCATCCTTTACTAACCCTCAAACTGAAAAGCCATGTTCAACAGTACAGGAAACAATTTCGGAGCCGGCCAAATCCAGTTCAAAGATTATCAGGCAGAGAACTACGTGGTGCTGAATTCCAAGTTCAGTTTTGATCCGACGAGCCCGGACTACCAGGCTTGCGAGCAGCTGGAGATTTACGTGCCGGACCTCAGTATAGACCGCAGCGCAGTGGGGGCTGTCTTTCTCCGTTTCGAAGAGGCCCAGCATTATTCCTGGGGCGATGCCATATATGACGGCGGTTCTATTCTCAAGTCCTGGGTGAAGGACAAGAACACCATCGTCATCGAGAAGCAGCCCTGGTTCGATGCCAATGGTCCGCTCATCATCTACATCCTGACGCTCTATCCGCAGCTGAACCAAGGAGCCAACACCATCAAAGGAACGCAGCAGCGCCTGACGATGACCACGGAAGGCAACTACCTGCGCTTTAATTACGAGACCTTCATGGTGGAGTTCGAACACTGGGTGTTCATTCACCTGATGTTCTCCAGTTGCACATATGCTTACAGGGATTCACTTTGGGAGGTAACGATGGAACAGCTACCCGCAGACATCACTGCTGACGTTCCAATCTGCGGAGGCGGTAACCAGATGCACCCCAACTGCGACGGTATGGCGGAGGCCCACATCGAGAACAAGGTACTCAGCAACCAGCGCCGTGTGATGGGATTCTTCGACACTGGCCACGATCCATTTGTGTATGCATTCCTGGTTCGCGACAACAAAGAATAACGCCAATGTCTGAGAAGAAGAAAATGGAACTCACGCGCCTGCAGGGCGGCATGGCCATCGCCAGTTTCAGTGCCGGCGTGGGCATTGCGCTGGGCTGCCTTTTCTTCATCGAGCCCTTGGGCGAGATTACCAACAGCGCGATTGCCATCGTGAGCCAGCTGCTTGTCCTCTGCGGCGCTATCCTCGGAGTGAAAGCCAGCTACGATGTCAAGATCAACAAGATGGCCGCTGAGATCCGCAACGTGGAACGCCGCACCGGCATTGAACCCGAAGAAACAGAATGATTCGCTCCCCTCTCATACTTTCTTTCCTCTTTCCGCTCGCTCTGCTGGGCGCCTCTTCCTGCGGTGCTGCCCGCCAAGTCTCGCCATCCGTGACGGACAGCACCCGGGTTGAGGTTCACACGGTGACGGAGACCGTCCACGATACGGCATACGTCGAGCTGCCGGTCATCGTGGAGCGCGTTGTCACGAGGGATACGACCTCCACGCTCGAGAACCCGTATGCCAAGAGCGAAGCGACCGTCCAGGACGGATTCCTCCACCACAGCCTGGAGACCAAGCCGGTCAGGCATCCGGTCCAGGTCGAGACGAAGATTGTCTACCGGGACTCCATCATCTTTCGCGACCGGATCCAGACACAAACCGTTGAGGTAGAACGTCAACTCACTAAATGGCAAGCCTTTAAGATGCGTACCGGCGGCGCCACGCTTACTCTCCTACTCCTTGCAATAGTTACTGCAGCACTATATCTATTCCTCCATTTCAAAAACCCTTTTAAACTGTAATTCGCTATGAAATACATCCCCTCCATCGCTTTTGAAGAGATGTCCGGCAGCGCCAAGGGCGTTACCGCCGCGAAGGTCAAGGGCCGCAAGTTCATCAAGAACCGTGGCTACGGCGGCCGTATCGGAACTTCCGACCAGGCCAAGAACAAGGGCGTGATGAAGATGATCACGACCTCCTGGAAATCTCTCACCAACGAGCAGATCCTCGCCTGGAACAAAGCTGCCCTGAGCGCAGATGCCAAGTCCATCCTGGGCACCAAGGGCAAGATCTCCGGCCTGAACCTCTTCCAGCGCCTCAACTTCTGGGTCGTGAAGTTGGGCGGCTCCATCCTGACCACTCCTCCTACCCTCTCGGGTGTGGAGACTCCTTCCGAGGCCACCATCGTCTGCACCAGCGCCGCGTTCACCTTCAAACTGAACCAGGCCATCGCCGACAACGGCGGCATCTACCTTATCATCCAGGCTTCCGAAGGCCAGAGCAACGGCGTGAGCCGCGGCTACGGAAAGGCCACCCAGATCAAGGCAGTTGAAGAGCCCACCGATGCCGCCATCGACATCAAGGCCGACTACGAAGCT
>CAMNHL010000027.1:0-35438 GCA_946539455.1 uncultured Bacteroidales bacterium | reverse complement strand
GGCCTTGATGCGCTTCATGATGCCCTGGATGGCGCTCTGGCGGAAATTGTCGCTGCCCGCCTTCATGGTGAGGCGGTACACTCCGACGGTGACTTCCCTCTCGCGGGCGGAGTCGAAGGCGCTGGAAGCGGTATAATAGCCTGCCTTCTCGAGCACCCGGTCGGCGATGTAGTCCTTGCGGGTGCGGTTGGAGTCGACTATTGCCTTGATGAGGTTCTCGGGCACGTCGTTGAAGTTCGCCAGCAGCTGCTTGGTATCCTTGGGGAGGCAGTAGCCGCCGTAACCGAAGGACGGATTGTTGTAATGCGTACCGATGCGCGGGTCGAGGCCGACTCCCTCGATGATGGCCTGCGTGTCGAGGCCCTTCATCTCGGCGTAGGTGTCGAGTTCGTTGAAATAGCTGACGCGAAGGGCCAGGTAGGTGTTTGCGAAGAGCTTGACCGCCTCGGCCTCGGTGGATCCCATGAACAGCACTGGTACGTCCTGCTTGATGGCGCCTTCGGCGATGATGCGGGCGAAGGTATGCGCCGCCTGCTCCAGCGCGGGTTCATCGTACCCCACAATGATGCGGCTGGGATACAGGTTGTCGTACAGAGCCTTGCTCTCGCGGAGGAATTCCGGCGCGAAGATGATGCGGGGCACCACCACCCTGAAGCTGCCGTCCGACAGTCGCTCGCGGTAGCTGAACTTCTCGCGGGCGGAGCGGGTGTACCCCACGGGCACGGTGGACTTAATGACCATCACGGCGTCGGGATTGACCTGAAGCACCAGCTCTATCACCTCCTCCACGTGGGAGGTGTCGAAGAAATTCTTCTTGGGGTCGTAGTTGGTGGGGGCCGCGATTACCACGAAGTCGGCATCGCGGTACGCAGCGGCGCCGTCGAGCGTCGCAGTAAGGTTCAAGTCCTTCTCCTTCAGGTACTTTTCTATGTATTCATCCTGAATGGGACTCTGTCTGCGGTTGATTTTCTCGACCTTTTCGGGAATGACGTCCACCGCAACGACCTCGTTGTGCTGGGCAAGGAGCGTGGCGATCGAGAGGCCCACGTAACCTGTTCCCGCGATAGCTATTTTCATAATTCAAACAAATCTTGCCCCGTCGTCGCTCTTGCAGAAGAACACCTTGAAGGAATCCTTGTACTGCGGGAAACGGGCGAGGTACTTTTCGCGAATTTCTTTTTCGATAGATTCTTTCTTTGAAGGGTCAACCAGCGCGATGCAGGCCCCCTTGAATCCGGCGCCGGAGAAGCGGCCGCCATATATGCCGTCGGTGGTGAGCATGGCTTCGTAGATGGCGATGAGCTCGGGACTTCCGCACTCGTAGCAGTGGATGCTGCTCTCGCAGGAAGCCTTGCTGAGACTCCCCAGCCACTCGATATTACCTGTCTCCCAGGCGGTTATACCCTCTCGGACGCGCTTGTGCTCGCCGTAGAAATGCTCGGCCCTGCGGGCAAAGCGCGGCGGCATTTCGTCGCGGTGACGCTTGAACATGCTTTCTGGCACGTCGCGAAGGAAAGTCTTGTCGTGGGTCTTGAGCGGCACGTTTTCATAGGCCTGGACTATCCAGGCGGCCGTCTTACATTCGGTCACCCTAAGGTTGTAGTCGCTGCTCACAAGGCTCCTGGTAAGGCCGCTGAAGAAGATACCGAGTTCGAAATCGGGCATCACAGGGTTACGCGGAATGAGGCGGTACTCGTTGCTCTCGCAGTCGAGCATCAGCAGGTGGTCCTTGCGGCCCAGGGCTATGCAAGCCTGGTCGAGCAGGCCGTTGTTGAGCCCGATGTACTCGCGTTCGGCCTCGGAAGCTATCTTCATGACCTCGAAAGGTTCGAGGGTGATGTTGTTGGCCCTGGCAAAAGCCATCACGTACGCAATAAGCACCGCCGCGCTGCTGCTCAAGCCGCCTACCGGAAGCGATCCGCGGATGACGCCGTTGATGCCGGTACTAAGCCGGAAGCGTTTCTGCAGGGCGAACTTGGCACCGCGTGCATAGTCGCCCCAGTCTCCCTGGCGTACGAGGGTGGGGGTTGCGATGTCGAAGGCGACGTCGCCGGTGAAAGTCTCGCTGCGTAGAGTGACGGCACTGCCGCTGACAACGTCGAACCACAGATCGACGCCTTTGTCAATCGCGAATCCGGTCACCAGTCCTTTCTGGTGATCGACATGCGCACCAAGGGGGCACACACGGTAAGGACTGAAAATGTGATACTGCATTATTTCAACGGATTATTGTCCGACTTGTACCACTGCGCGAACTTGGCAATGCCCTCGGGCAGGCGCACATGGGGCTTGTAACCGATTTCGGCTTCCAGAAGGGATGTGTCGGCATTGGTCTGATAGACATCGCCCTGCTGCATGGGGAGGAACACCTTCTGCGCCTCGCGCCCCATGGCTTTCTCGAGTTCGGAGATGAAGTCCATAAGCTTGACGGGATGCGAGCAGCCGATGTTGTACACCCTGAAAGGCAGGCCGTGCGCGTCAGGCCCGGGAATGCGGTCCACGCATCCTATGGTGCCCTCCACGATGTCGTCGATGTATGTGAAGTCGCGTATCATGTCGCCGCCGTTGAAGACCTTGATGGGCTCACCCTTGCTGATTGCGCTCGCAAAGAGCATCGGAGCCATGTCGGGACGGCCCCAGGGACCGTACACCGTAAAAAAACGCAAGCCGGTCATGGCAATGCCGTAGAGCTTGCAGTACGCGTGCGCCATGAGTTCGTTGCTTTTCTTGGTGGCGGCGTACAGGCTCACGGGGGCGTCGGTCTTGTGAGACTCGGAATACGGCACCTCGGTGTTGAGTCCGTACACGCTGCTGGAAGAGGCATAAACCAGATGCCCGACGCCGTTGTTGCGGCAGGCCTCGAGTATGTTGAGGAAGCCTGTGAGGTTGCTCTGCAGGTATGCGTAGGGGTTGGTGATGCTGTAGCGCACTCCCGCCTGGGCGGCAAGGTTGACCACCTTGTCGAAACGCTCCGAGGCAAAGAGTTCGTCGACGGCCCGCTTGTCGGCGAGGTCGGACTTCACGAAGCGGCAGCCCGATAGGAGCGAGGAGCGGAACATGCCTGCAGACTGCAGGGCGGGGCAGGTTTCACGGCGTGCGGCGGACTGTATTGCGGCCGCATCGAATCCGCATTCGGACAGGCGCCCGTACTTGAGCCGGACGTCGTAGTAGTCGTTGATGCTGTCGAGTCCGACGACCTCATCGCCCCTGCGGGCGAGTTCGTACATGAGGCGGGAGCCTATGAAGCCGGCGGCTCCGGTAACGAGTATCTTCATTTTGCGTACTTGATTTTTGCTTGTTCGTAGGTATCGAGGCTGCCGATGTCGAAACGTCCGGCAGGCATCTCCCATGCATGCAGCACGGAGACGTCCGCAAGATAGCGGGCAAGGTTGCCGGGGGCGTCGAAACCGCAGCCGTGCTCCAGGCACTCGCGGATAAGGGGGAGGTCCGACTTGCAGTAGATGTAGAAGGGAGGGACTGCCCAGTGGGAGGCGGGTTCCTGCGGCTTTTCCTGCATCAGGAGCACCTTGCCGTCGGCATCGAGCGTCACTACGCCCGTGCGGCGCAGCTTTTCGACCGAAGGTTCGGCATGGCACATTATCATCGACGTGCCCTTGAGTGCGGCCGCTTCAACGAAACCGCTCAGGCTGAAGTCGAGGATGTTGTCGGCGGCAAGGACGAAAATGTCCTCGTCGATGCCGTAGCGTTCGATTGCAAGCAGGAGGTCCCTCACGGCGCCAAGGCGGGTTTCGTTGGTGGAAGTGCCGTCGTCGAGTATCGAAACGCTCTTGCGGGAACGGACCCCGGGGCAGTCTGAAGACAGCCTCTCGTCCGCCCAGCGCTGGAACAGCGGGGCGAAACGGTGGTTGGTAACTACGATGTGCGAGTCTATTGAGTCGATGCCGTCCAGGTCGTCGAGGAGACGTCCGAGGATGGTGTTGCCTCCGATTTCGAGGAGAGGTTTGGGGAAATTCTCCGTCAGCGGGTAGAGGCGGGTTGCGTAGCCTGCGGCCAATATGATTGTTTTCAAGTGAAGTGGTTTTGCTGATTCTGTCGGCTGAAGGGTATACCTTCCCCTCCTCGGCCACCAGCGTGTGCTGAAGCCGACGAGGCCGGGTCATCGGGAGCTGACACCTCCCGGAAGGTCCGTGCTCCCATCCGAGAGCGGTATCACTGACCCCTTCCTTTCCGAACAGGTCGGAAATTCAGGCAAATATAGCAATAATAATCGGTTTTACGAATAATATATAAAGGGCCCGGAAACAAATGAACCTAATAGTTTTCAGGCAAACAACCATGTGGCGCATGCATAGACGCGGTTATCCCCTTCCGCGGCGGGGAAAAAAGCGTTTCGGCTTTGTTTCGATTGCGCCGCGAAAGGGGAAAAATCGGGTACAGAGAACTACTCTTCAGGAGCGGCAGGAGCCTCAGGTGCTGCAGGGGCTTCGGGTGCTGCGGGAGCCTCGGGAGCGGGGCATCCACAGGCTGCCTTGGCGGCAATCTTGTCTGCGAAAATCTCGTCTGCCTTGTCGGAGAAGTGCTTGTACATGATGCCCTCAATGGCAACGAGAGCGGCAAACATAAGCAGGTCTACGGCAACGATGAGGATGCCGAAAAGGACGCTTATAAAACTCACGTTGATTGCGCTTGATATAGCACTCAGGATACCGACGACGATGCCGAAGAGAAGGCTTACGACAATGATGATCCAGAAAATGGTCCACTTCTCTCCGTCAGTGGCTTTCCAGCTGACCTTGAGGCACTTGGTGGGAGAAAGGCCCTTGTCGAGGAAGAAGTACATCGCAAATCCCCATGCGATACTGACTACAAGTCCGGGAATGAACATGAAGGCCATTGCGGCGGTGATACCCATGGTCATAAGGCCCATAAGGAGGAAGTAATCACCGAGGTTCTTGCGGTTCTCGGCGTTGAAGATGTCCAGAGGGTTGATTACTTCGCCGCGGCCTATCTTGATAATAGCCTTCTGCAGGCCGATGGTAGTACCGACGTTGAGATAAGGAATCCAGACGGTGAGCACATAAAGGATGACCATCACAAGAAGGGACGGGATGTTCTTGAGGCCATAAAGGATGCCTTCCTTTATGGTAGGGACGATTTGAAGATTTTGTGTTGCCATTATACTGAAGGTTAAAAAATGAATTGCACTTTCAAATCACCTGCTAATCTAAGCATTATGAGGAATAAAACAAAATATTTTCGGCTGATGGTCAACGAATTTGTATCTCGAATCCTTCGTCGGCGAGCGGACTCACGAGACGCGAAAGCTCCCCGGTGCTAATCTTCTCCAGGCCCAAAGCCGGAGTGGGCCGGTCGATGGAATAAACCTGCACGAGGCGAGGACGCAGGCGCCTCACTATACCCATCCACGGCAGCAGCACCTCGGGAGATGAGGAATCGAACCAGTATTCCATCGTTGCATTTGGGTCGCCGGAAGCACGTTTTTGGGCTCGAAGGAACATTGTCTGCAGGATGAAGTCCCCGTTGAAGCGTTCCAGAGCCTCCACCGTCCGCTCCACGCTGTAACCCGGCGCAGGACGGTTGATCAGCGAGGCAAGGGCGTCGGTGGGCGCATCTATTTTCATAATAGGATTGTCAACTTTTCGCAGCGCCTCGAATACGCTGTCCACATGCGCCCGAGTGGCGTTGGAAAGCACCGACACTTTAGCCGACGGACAGAAGGCGTCGCGCAGGCGCAGCGTGTCATCGATAATCTGCGGGAAATCAGGGTTAAGCGTAGGTTCGCCGTCACCGCTGAAGGTTATGGAATCGATGCGTGTGCCTTCCAGCAGCAGCGCCGTCAGCTTGTCCTCAAGGGCACTGCGCACACGGGCCGCATCAGGCAGCTCGGAATCGCCGCGTCCGTCGGCATTCCAGCCACATTCGCAATAGATGCAGTCGAAGTTACAAATCTTGCCTTTGGTAGGCAGCAGGTTGATTCCCAGGGAGTTACCCAGGCGGCGGCTGTGGATTGGGCCGAATACAGTGTCTTCTCTTAACATGGTTCGCGCGGGATACGGATGGCACTCCCCTGATACTCGGTTCGCACGCCGGTTCGTCATCCCCTTTGCAAAGGTGCGAAATATTTCCTTCGTTTAGAAATAATTTGCCATCTTTGTGAGCATGGTACACCTGATGGCAGTCATCAACATCTCCCCCGATTCTTTCCATGCTCCGAGCAGGGCGTGGGAGGACGGAGGAGCCAATGTTGCAGCGGCAATCGCCCGCATACGGGAATTCGCCGCCGCAGGTGCAAGCATTATCGACCTGGGTGCGGTCTCTACCCGCCCCGGCGCCCCGGAAGTGACGCTGGACGAAGAATGGAGACGCCTCTCTCCGGTGCTCGAAGCTCTTGCCGGCTCGAATCTTCTGCAGCAGCTCGGCCTGAGAGTCTCGATAGACACCACGAGGGCGGAGATCATCCGCCGGGCCAGCATATTGATTGACAAGCTGATAGTAAACGACATCTCGTCCGGAGAAGACGACCCCGAAATGCTTCCCACCGCCGCCGCTCTTGGACTGACATTCGTAGCGATGCACAAACGCGGAAAGCCGGCGACAATGGATTCGCTCACAGACTATCACGACGGCGTGATGGCGGAACTGATACGCTACTTCGGGGACTTCGAGGCGCGCGCCGCAAGGGCCGGACTCAGCGACTGGATACTCGACCCGGGACTAGGCTTCGCAAAGACGCCCCGGCAATGCTGGGAAATCCTCTCCCGCCTCAAGGAACTGCTCGTCTTCGATCGTCCTGTCCTCATTGGAGCCGCCGACAAACGCTTCACCCGCAGCGTCCCCCAGTGGGTCCCTCGCGAACTGGAGCCCGCCCCCGAAACGGACGCCGACGGAACCGACATCGCCAACGCACTCGCAGTGCGCAACGGAGCGTCAATATTAAGAGTCCACAGAATCTGAACGTCATGAATGCAGAATTCGAACTGATAGAACGCATAAAGAACGGCATCAAGGTCCCCGCAGGCATAACCGGAATTGGCGACGACTGCGCCATAATTCCCCAGCAGCAAGGGCTCGATACACTGGTTACCGCCGACCTGCTGGTCGAAGGCCGTCACTTCCTGCTCGAAGACGCAAACCCAGAAGACCTGGGCTGGAAGAGCGCCGCGGTGAATATCAGCGACATAGCAGCAATGGGCGGACGACCGCTTGCGGCATTCCTCTCCATTGCCTTGCCCTCTCATCTTACCGGCAAATGGGCAGACCGATTCGCAGCAGGCTTCAAAGAAGCGTGCTCGGCTTATGGCGTTTCATTGCTGGGAGGCGACACATCGGCGTCCGACGACAAGGTCTTCATCAACGTGACCCTGCTTGGACAATGCCCTCACGGCAAGGCACTTAAACGCTCCGGAGCCGTACCCGGCGACATCATCTTCGTAAGCGGCCCCCTGGGAGATTCAGCCGCAGGCCTGAAGCTTATCCTCGAAGGAAAAGGGGCAGAATCCCCAGTACTGACAAGCCGTCATTACCGCCCCGAACCACGTGTAGAACTTGGACAGCTTCTGGCCGCAACGCCGGGTATTCACGCAATGATGGACATCTCCGACGGAGTGGCGGCAGACCTCCCTCACATACTCGAAGAGTCCCGTTGCGGAGCCTCCGTAGATACCACAAAAATTCCTGTATCACAAGAGCTTAAAGCGATTTGCAAAAGCCACGGCTGGCCCCCCCTCACCCTTGCCCTTGACGGCGGAGAAGATTACCAGTTGCTCTTCACGGCAGCACCCGGAACCCCACTGCCCCAAGGCTGCACGGCAATAGGCACAATCGAAGCCGAACCCGGCCTCCGCTGGCTTGGCACCGACCGATCCTTCCAAGGATTCAAACACTTCTGACTGCAAGGAGATTCCTCGACAAGCTCGGAATGACAGAGCAATACTCTATATATCTGATTGTTATTGAATATCATTCTTGAAAAGCGACGGAGGACGAAGTGCTTCCAAAGGCATTGGCCCTTACGAACTGTCTTTGGAGGCACTTCGTTCGCAGGAGCGGTAATGAATGACAGAGCAAGCTCGAATTATCAAAAATAATAACTATCTTTGGAAACTACGACACACATAAATTAATTAAAAGAATATGGCCAACAAGTATGCGGGCACCCAGACCGAGAAAAACCTGGAAGCAGCGTTCGCCGGCGAATCTCAGGCGAGAAACAAATACACCTACTTTGCATCAGTAGCAAAAAAAGAAGGCTTCGAGCAAATGGCAGCCATCTTCCTGCAGACCGCAGACAACGAAAAAGAACACGCCAAACTCTGGTTCAAAGAACTCGAAGGCATAGGCAACACGGCAGAGAACCTCGCAGCGGCGGCCGCAGGCGAGAACTACGAATGGACTGACATGTACGAAAGCTTCGCCAAGACTGCAGAAGAAGAAGGCTTCAAAGCCCTCGCCGCCAAATTCCGCATGGTCGCAGCCATCGAAAAGAGACACGAAGAGCGCTACAGGGCACTTCTCAAGAACATCGAAGCACAGCAGGTCTTCGAAAAGAGCGAAGTGAAAGTATGGGAATGCCGCAACTGCGGACACATCGTAGTCGGCACCAAAGCACCCGAAATCTGCCCGGTCTGCGCCCATCCAAAAGCCTACTTCGAAATCACAGCAGAAAACTTCTGATAAAAAAAAGCTACGGTCCCAAGGCCGTAGCTTTTTTTATTGACGAACGCGAAGGCTACTCCTCCGGCCCGAACATAGGATCCCATGCCGGCAGCATAACAGGCTCCTGCTTAAGCATCTCGAGCACGTCGGCAGGCACAAAACGGCGCTCCACCACAAGGCGGAACATATACTCGTCGAACCACTCGTCGGTCATGATGATATTACCCTTGTAGCCGCTGGAAGCGCCCCAACTGTTCTCCACCATCCACTTGCCGGGCTTCCCGTCCTTCAAATCCACGGCAATCAGCGTCATAGCATGACTGGAGCCGCTGGCATGCGTCTGTATGCGCTGCTTCTTATCCATAGTGAAATCCACACCGAGCAAAGACTCGTAATCGAAATTCTTAAGGTCGGCAACTCCCCTCTTCCTGTCCAGGAACTTGCCCACGTCGCAGCTGAAATACATCGCCACGCCGGCCTTGATGGAAGCGACGGCCATCTCCTTTATGCGTGCGACCGGCAGATTGACGTACAGCCAATTCTGGCCGTCATACACATGCCTGTCGTACTGAATCTCGTAAACCTTTCCGTACTCGCGGGAAGGATCGTTCATGAGCATCACATATCCTCCCTCGAGGTCGTAGCCCAGAAGTTCGCGATAGAATTGCACGGGAGTTACGGTGCGCCCCTCCCATTCGAATTCTGCAGGAGGCACACCAAGGCACAATGAGAGAATGTGATACACGTCGGCAAGCATCTGCGTCTTGCGCTCCTGCATGCTGGCGTCCAGTTGGGCCGCAGCCTTCTTGGCACGGGCGCCGCGAAGCAGTGCGATGCCGGATTCGTCGTACATTCCGCGAAGCTCGAGCCCGTACTGACGAAGAAGGGTACGCAGGTGGCCCGACATCTGCGAAGTGCTGTTCGACGCCAGGGTCTCCGGCATGACGTCGGCAGGTACGAGACCATACTTGGTCACCAGATTGGCGACGCCGGTAAAGGTTCCGCCGTCTCCTATCGGATTGCTCATCAACCAGTCAACCTCGCGGGAATCCAGCTCCTGGGCGCGTGTGTCGATGATTGCCTGCAGGAACAGATTGGCCTTCTCCAGCTGGTCCCAGAAGAAGCAGTAGTTCTGGCTGAACTGGAAGTCGCCAAGATCGTACTTCTGGATTGCCGCCGCACGGAGCACGTTAAGCCCCGTAAAGAGCCAGCAGCGCCCGCTCTGCTTCTGGTCGGTGATGCCCTTTGTGGGCACCCGGTCGCTGAAGCGGGTGTCTATCATAGCCGCAGCTTCCGCGTTGATTGCCAATGTGTTGAGCGGCGTCTGACCAATGGCGTTGCGGAGGGCCTTGTCGGAAGCGTCAGACTTCCAGCCCTGCGCGATGCGGGATAGCATTTCAGGCGTGATGCCGCCTTCCTGCGCAAAGGACGCCAGCGGCAGAAGCGCCAGCGCAATAGCAATTAAACGTTTCATTTTCTGACAATTATTCTTTCGATGCGGCGTGGCACCGAGGTTAATATTTCGTAAGGGATGGTATCAAGCAGGCCGGCGAGTTCGCTTACCGTAGGGTCTTCGCCGAATATGGTCACAGTGTCTCCCGGGTTGCAAGGGATGCCGGTAACGTCGAGCATGGTCATGTCCATGCAGATGTTGCCAATGGTCGGAGCCCGTTTGCCCGCGATGGAGAACGAAGCCCTTCCGCAACCGAGGTGCCTGTTGATGCCGTCGGCGTAGCCCACCGGAATGGTGGCGATGCGCGTGCCTTCCGGAGAAACGTGCCCGTGGCGTCCGTAGCCCACGGTACCGTCGGTCAGATTCTTTATCTGCAGTATCTTGACCTTGAGGCTTGCGACCGGAGCAAGACTGACTTGCGGCAGCGCGCTCACGCCGTAGATGCCTATTCCGAGCCTGACCATATCATGCTGATACTGAGGGAAACGCTCGATACCGGCAGAATTGAGTACATGCCACATGGGACGATATCCGAGGGAGTCGGTGAGGGCCTGGGCGCCTTGCTCGAAGAGACGTATCTGACCAAGGGTGAACTCATCCTGGGACGGGTCTTCGGCAACGGCGAGATGGGAATAGACCGACCGCACTTTGACCTGCGGGTGAGAGGCCAGGAATTCAAACAGCGCCGGCAGTTCTTCGGGCACGAAACCAAGCCGGTGCATGCCCGTATCGAGCTTGATGTGTATGGGGAAGCCGACGATGCCGCGTTCCTCCAACTGCTCGCATAAAGCGCTGAGGGTGTAGAGGTTGGGTATGCCGGGCTCGAGCCGGTAGTCTATTATTTCCGGGAAGAAGTCGGTTCCTGCGGTAAGCACCAGGATCGGCAGCGAAATACCCGAGCGGCGCAGTTCGACGCCCTCGACAGGAAGCGCAACTGCAAAATAATCTGCACCTTCGGCCTGCATCATGGAGGCGAACTGGGTTGCTCCATGCCCGTAGGCATTGGCCTTTACGAGCACCAGAAGTTTGGTCGAAGGGCGCAGCAGTCCGCGGAAATAGCGGTAGTTCCTGCGAGCCGCAGGCAGGCTCAGTTCGAGCCGCGAAAAGTCATTAGCTCCGTTCATTGGGCAAACGCAACTATTTCTCCTTTAACCACTTCCTTGCCCTGAGCTGCAGTAACCGCAACGATGCGGCCGCTCCTGGCAGGAATTATCTCCTCCATGCCGTAACGCGTCTGTACGTATCCGCAGGCTTTGCCGGCCTCGACCGGAGTACCGGCAACAGGCGCCGTGGAAGCCTCTTCGACGTCGATCTGCCAAAGCATGCGCCCCCCTGCCGGAGCCTGTATGGGGGTGGCAAGAGGGAACTTTTTCTGATACTCTTCGATGTCGAAAGCAGGCACCTCAACCACGGGGCGTTTGACCGTTATGGGGGCTCCGGCCTTGGCCTTAAGTTCCTCAAGGTCATGCTGGAAGCGCTCACGTGCGACACCGCTGCGGTAGTCTCGGTACTGCCTTTCGTGCATGGCAAGTTCGAAGAGTTCCTCGTCGTCGGGGCCGCAGTCCCAGCCTTCGTCCGCCATCATGCGGCGGAACTTGGGAAGCTCGTCGGGATATTCGTCCTGAGGGTTGCCGGTGTAGAATTCGAGGCCCTTTTCCTTTGCGAGTGCGATTATTTCGGGTGCCAGAGGACCGGGGAGCCTGCCCATCTTGCCGAGTATCATGCCCCATGTGTCTTTGTCGATGCTGCTGAAACGGGGCTTGCCCTGGGCCTGTGCGAACAGGTTCATGAGCGCCGTATTCTTGACGTACTGGCTGAACGGGGTCACGAGGGGCGGATAGCCGAGGCGCGGCCATACGTATTCCACCTCGCTGAACAAGCGCACCATGAGAGTGTCGATGTCGCTCTCATGCTTGCCTGATGCCTTCTCCGCAGCATTTATTGCAGATTTGAAACCTTGCAGGTCGGCCATCATCGACCCCATCATGCCGCCGGGAAGACCGCAGCCCACAAGGAGCGAAGTCATTCTGGAGTTGGACGGGTTGATCCAGTAACCCAGAAAATCGTCTATGAACTCCTGGGTCAGGGCACGCACCTGCATGTATGCGTCCATGTTGATATCCTTCACAAGGAAGCCGTCGGCCCGGAGCATCCGCTGTATGGTTATTACGTCGGGATGGACCTTCCCCCACGACAGTGGTTCTACCGCAACGTCCAGATAATCAGCACCTGCACGCGCAACTTCGAGCATGCTGGCCACCGAGAAACCGGGGCCGCTGTGACCGTGGTACTGGACCTTTATATGGGGATAATTTGCCTTGATTTCTCTGGTGAGTTCGCCAAGGAAAGTGGGACGGCCTACACCGGCCATGTCCTTGAGGCAGATTTCGTCGGTACCGTATTCAACAAGCTTCTGAACGACACCCATATAATACTCGACGGTGTGTACCGGGGAGTTGGTAATCGAGAGGGCTCCCTGGGAGATCATCCCCGCCTTTTTGGCGTATTCCACGCTCAGGCGCAGATTCCTGTGGTCGTTGAGCCCGCAGAACGAACGGGCGATGTCGGTTCCCTGGGCTTTTTTGACCTTGAACATGAGTTCGCGTACGTCGGCAGGCACCGGGTACATCCGCAAGGCGTTAAGTCCCCTCTCGAGCATGTGTGTCTGGATGCCGGCCTTGTGGAAAGGAGCCGTCCAGACGCGTACGCTCTTGTTCGGATTCTCGCCGTAAAGGAGGTTAACCTGCTCGAAGGCTCCGCCGTTGGTCTCGACCCGGTCGAAGCATCCCATATCTATGATGGCAGGGGCAACCCGGACCAGTTGGTCCGCACGGGGCTGGTATTTGCCCGAGGATTGCCACATATCCCTGTAAACGAGTGAAAACTTTATTTCTCTTGCCATAGAGTCTTAAAATATTAGAATCACAAATATAACAATTCTTGACGGATTCTTAAATAAACATTTTTGCATGGCACTCATTTGGGCTCCGCTCCGGCTCAGTGTGCAGAGTCTCCGAAAACATGCCGTATCTTTGTACCGCTATGAAAATCTTGGAAATGAGCCAGGCCGAAAGGCCACGGGAAAAACTGCTTGACAAAGGCGCAGGAGCATTAGGAGACGCCGAACTGCTTGCCATACTGCTCAGGAGCGGGCGCAGAGGCGAAAGCGCCATAGATATGGCACACAGGCTGCTGTCGCTTGTACGCGGCCGCCTGTCGGGCCTTTTTGACTGCGACCCCGGTTACCTTGCCGGCATGGAAGGGATAGGCCCGTCGCGTGCATCCTGCCTGTGTGCCGCCTTCGAACTGGGCAGACGCTTCATGCTGGAAAGAGCCGGCGGCGGCACTCCCCTGTCGAACGCCAAAGAAGTTTACAAACGCATACTGCCCAGGCTGAAGGCCAAGGGCCACGAAGAATGTTGGGTCATCCTCCTGGACAGCAGGATGATGGAAATCGATTCGATAAGAATGACCACAGGCGGGCGCCAGGGCACGATTATAGACAAGTCAATGGTTATCCGTAAAGCAATCGAATACGGAGCAGCGAGCCTGATACTGATTCACAACCACCCGGGAGGCGACCCACGTCCATCAAGAAGCGATATAAAGGAGACTGGCCAGCTGCGCGACGCCTGCACGGCATGCAACCTCAGCCTGTTGGACCACATAATAGTGTCCGATGAACATTTTTATAGCTTTAATGAAGAAAAAGTGTATTGAATTAAAAAAATATTGTTATATTTGCAGACCCAAAACAACAAACGGGGTATTAGCTCAGTTGGTAGAGCGTTTGAATGGCATTCAAAAGGTCAGGAGTTCGATTCTCCTATGCTCCACAAGGTCAAGGATTTAAGGTAAAACTTAAGTCCTTGATTTTCTTTTAGTCTCCGCGAGTTTGTGACCGTTTAAGGACTGCATCCTTTTCCTCCTTCTCGCTCGGAAGAGCAAATTAATTTGTTTTTCTCTCGGTTGGCACATATATTTGCAGGCGTCCCAAACTTTGGTCAACAATGGTACCGTTCGCCGCACACACACGCTTTTCTGACACTCCTTCCCGCTTCTTAGGGCGGAGACTGTCTCCTCTTCATTTTCTGATGGCAGTATTCGCCTGCTTGAGCATCTCTCCGCTCTTGGCACAGGAGATACGCTCGGTCGAAACGGTATGTAAAATATATCCTGACGGATCTGCCAGGATTCTGCAGTCCTGGGATGTAACGGTTACTTCCGGAACCGAATGGTACCTCCCCATCGGAAATTTGAATGGTATGGAAATCAGCGATTTCCATGTGTATGAGGGAGAGGAGGAGAAAGAATATCTGGACGAGGGCCGAAGCTGGGATTCCGGGCGCGGCCTCTCTCAGATAGCTGGCCGGAGCGGCATTGTTGACAAGGGATCCGACGGGGTTGAGCTCTGCTGGTGGCTGGGCAGTTACGGAAGCCATATGTGGTACATCACCTATACTATTTCCGTACTGGTAAAGCGACTACAGGACTACGACGCATTCAACCACATGTTCATCAATCCCGGACTTGTCTCTCCTCCCCAGAACGCCTCGCTGTACATTACAAACGACACAGGCGGACCGAAGTGGACGCAGGAGAACGTGCGAGTCTGGTGGCGGTTATGGCGGAGGCACGCGGTAAACAGCACACAGACAGCAAGAAAAATAGCCTTTGATTACAGCAATCCTGAATAAATCCGCCATACGATGAAACGATTTCTCATAGCATCATTTTTGTTGACTTGTATCACAATGAACGCAAAGAATATGGATAATATACTTACCCCCCGCCGGCAGGGACTTGCCGTCATCGCGGCTCTCGAAGCCAAAGGAGACCAGAGTTCTCTTGAAAAGGCAGTCGCCGAAGCTCTGGACAACGGTTTGACCATCAGCGAAGCCAAGGAAGCGCTTTCGCAGCTTTATGCCTACACCGGCTTCCCGCGTTCGCTGAATGCTCTGGGGACGCTTCAGCGCGTACTGGACAGGCGTGCTGCCGCAGGAATCAAGGACGCCCCCGGAAAAGACGCCGATCCTCTTCCCGCCGGTTATGATGCACTAAAACAGGGAACAGCCGTACAGACAAAGCTGTCGGGACGGCCATTCAATTATGACTTTGTCCCTGCTACCGACTATTACCTCAAGGCCCATCTGTTCGGAGACATTTTCGCCCGCAACAACCTCAGTTACGCCGACCGCGAGATCGTTACGGTGAGCGCCATTTCCGCCCTGCCCGGATGCGAACCCCAGTTGGCGGCCACGTATCAGGAGCCCGGAACATGGGTGTTACCGACGGGCAGCTGCGTGCCCTGCCTGCGCTACTGGAAGAGAAAGTCGGATTGGCGGAGGCCGAAAGGCTGCGCGCTGCGCTTAAAACGGTTCTTGGCGATGCCCATACCCCTGTCCAGACCGTAGATTTCTCCGTGTGGCCCAAAGGACAGCCCAATACCGCTTATGCCCAATACTTCACGGGCAACAGTTATCTGGCCCAGATGGACGGCGGGATCGCAAACGTGAGCTTCGAGCCGGGATGCCGCAACAACTGGCACATACACCACAAACAGGTGCAAGTGCTTATCTGCGTAGCCGGTCGCGGCTGGTATCAGGAATGGGGCAAAGCTGCCGTACAACTCGTTCCGGGGACGATCATCGAGATTCCCGAAGGGGTCAAACACTGGCACGGAGCTGCCGCCGACAGCTGGATGCAGCACCTGACCATCCACAAAGATGTCCGGGAGGGAGCCTCAAACGAATGGCTGGAGCCGGTAAGCGACGAGCAATACGGGAAAGCCCATTCATAGATATTTCTTCGCAAGCATATATCCGATGACCGCGACGGCGACGGATTCGGCCGTAAGAATCAACTCAAGCGGTACCATGCCGACAGATTTCTGCAGCATGACGACTCCTGCATCGACCAAAGCGTGCAAGGCGATTGCGGCAGGATAAAGCCACAGCCATCTGCCTCCTTTGCTCACAGCAGTCCATACCATCACGGACAGGCCCAGGTGAAGCACAAGTGCTGAAAAACGCTCCCAAAGCCCTATGAGCCAGGTTCCGGTGCCAAGCGACTGCAACTGATTAAGTTGGGCCTGCACCTGCGCCGTAGCTTCGGCCGGAACCTTGGAGAGAAGCATCTCGGTCTGACCGGAATTGATAAGGACCGAAAGCACGAGGTTGCCTATCATGGTAATCCCGAAGATGACAATCATCTCCGCGCCGCCATGCCCGACGCCGTAAGCTATGCCGGGGAGCGCTTTTGACGGCTCCTTTTTCATAAGGAACTTCATGGAGAGGAAACGTCCGCTCTCCTCGAAGACGCCGGCAGCAAGTCCGCCGTACAGAGCATAATAGAGCGTATTCCCCAAAATAGCCGGACCATGAGGCCCCTTCAAGACAAGCTGATGTACGAGGCTCTCCAGCACCAGGGCAAAGACGATGAACGTACCTGCGCCGACAAGAATCGTGGAAAGCTTGGCTTGATACTTACGGATAAGATACAGCGACAGACAGACCGGGACTGCGATGCTGAGCAGGGCATTGACCGACATCAGCACTATTGAACCTGTAGGAACCATAGAGAGACTTGTTTATTTTATATGTGCGGCATAAAGGTAATCAAATCCGACGATAAACCCAAAGTTCTGAGCGATAGTCTAAACGAGGCCCGGAGACAGGAAGCGCAGCACCACATCATTGAAAGCCTCAGGATTTTTGTTTGCCACAAAATGATCGCCCGGGATAACGGCAAGGCGGGCTCCGGGTATGGAAGCGGCGATAAGCCTGGTATGTTCATCCTTTATCATGTCATTGTCGCCTGCGACTACCAACGTGGGGCATTGTATCCGGCTCAATTCTTCCGCCCGCACATTGGGGTCGTTCACCATCAGACCGAGCAATTCGGCCTTCCTGCGCGCGCCCTCGCTCACCGAAGCGAACAAGCGGGCAAAACGGTAGCCGATTTCGATAGGAATCTGAACGCTGCGCTTTACGCCCGAAGCATCGAGATTGGCTCCGTCAAGAATGAGCCTAGACACCCTGTCGGGATGCGCCAGCGCAAACACCATCGCAATATTGCCGCCGTCAGAAAAGCCCAGCAGGTGCGCCTTCCCTATGCCGTGCTCATCCATGAATCCGAGCAAATCTTCGGCGAACTGCCTGATGGTGAAAGGCATTTCGCCACGTGGCGTGCGTCCGTGTCCGCGGGTATCGACGGCAATCACCCGGAAGTGCCTGGCAAACGGCTCCATCTGGTGCACGAAGTAAGTACTGTCCTCACCGTTCCCGTGCAGCAGGATAAGCGGATGCCCGCTGCCTTGTTCTATCCAATGATGCCTGATATCCATGCCCCTACACTGTTATATGGCAGATTCTTCTGCCCAGATACGTTCAAAGAGCTGGCGCAGCTGCTGCTCGTCGGCGATAATCTGCCGCAGAGCCTCCAGTTTTGCAGCATTGGGAGACTCCGGTATCCAGAGTTTGAGGTATCCGCCGTAATGATATTTTTCGTGAAGATGCTCCAGGGTGCGCTGCCAGTGGCCCTCCTTCGGAAGGTCCGGATAATGAGAAAGTCCGAACTGAACGGTACGCCGGATAATCTGCTGCGGCTCGATGAGGCGGTCGGCCTCTGCCACCAGACGGCCATAAATGCTGCGCGGCTCGCGTTCCGACGACGCCCTGTGGTCTTCTGCTGCCTGGGCGATGGTTTCGATCTGATCGGGCCGGAACCACTCCGACAGTCTCGACATCCCGCGTATTATACGTCCGCTCTCGAGATGGTGGGTTGCCCGGTCCACCGACAGACCGAGGTCGTGACATGCCGCGGCGGTGTAAAGCATGTTGCGGTCAACCGGATAGAACTGTGCCATCTGAAGTGCACGATGCACAACGCTCCGTGCATGGTCCTGCCTGTGCGCCTTGTCGAATGAGGCGTACTGCGGGATGATTTCCGTTTCGACGAATTCCGCCAGAGAAGCGTCAACGCCAAGCAGCTCCGCCGCCAGCAGCGGCAGGATCTGCTCGTCGGCAGGCAGCCAGCAGGGTTCGTGAAGCTGCGTGTAATCGAGCCAGCGGGCGGCTTCGTGTTCGTTGAGATGCAACGAATCCGCAAGCAGTGAGCAGATGTAGCAGTGCATCGTGAGGTGGAAGTCAGGATAATCCCAGTCGATGGTGACGAGGTCTTTGTCCACGCTGATTTCGGCATCCAGCTCTTCTCGTATCTCGCGCCGGAGTGCCTGTTCAGGGGTCTCCCCCGGTTCGACTTTCCCGCCCGGATATTCCCAGTAATCCTTCCAGTCGCCGTATCCGCGCTGGGTGGCGAAAATCCTGTCCTCGCGGCGGATGATGGCCGCAACAACTTCGACGGTTTTCATAACTTATGTCCCTGATTACTTGCGGAAAGCATAGCCTCGCACCCCTCCAGGATGTCCTGGAAAGTGGTTTCGAAATCACCGGTGTACCACGGGTCCGCAACATCGCGGCCGGCTCCGGCATAAGACATCAGCAAGTGTATTTTTCCCTTTGGATCGGAAGGAATGATTCTCCGGATGAGACGAAGATTGGAGGCATCCATGCAGACGATACGGTCAAAACGCTCGTAGTCGTCCGGGGTGACTTTCCTCGCCCTCTTTGAGGGATCGAACCAGACTCCATGCTGGCTCAGGCAGCGCTTTGCCGGAGGATATATCGGATTGCCCGTTTCTTCGTCGGAAACAGCTGCAGATTCTATATGGAATGCGTCTTCCATACCAGCGGCTTTCACCATGGCCTTGAGAATGAATTCCGCCATGGGACTTCGGCATATATTGCCGTGGCAGACAAAGAGGATACGTTTCATATACCGGAGTGGGATTGAAAATTCAAAGGGGGGCCTCTAAACGGCCTCGCCGCCAAGATAAACCCGGCGTATGTACGGAGTACGGAAATAATATGCCAGTCCCGGCAGCGTCCAGCCAGGACGGGTGAGAATAAGGTCGGCACGTTTGCCTTTGGTCACGGACCCCGTAATATCGCTGACGCCCATGGCATAAGCCCCGTTGAGCGTCACGGCGTTGAACGCCCTTTCGGGAGTAAGCCGCATCTGAATGCAGCCAAGCGCCATTATAAAACGCATGTCGCCGAGCGGAGAAGACCCGGGATTGTAATCGGAAGCCAGCGCCAATCCCAGTCCTGCATCGATGAACTCGCGGGCCTTCCCATACGGCATGCGAAGGAAGAACGACGAGCCGGGCAGCATGACAGGCATGGTGCCGGTACCGCGCAGGCACTCTATCTCCGCGTCACCGGCATGTTCCAGATGATCTACGGAAAGGGCTCCATATCTGACTCCCGCCTGGACTCCACCGCTCTCGTGCAGCTGGTTGGCGTGAATCTTGGGACGGAGCCCGCAGTCGATGCCTGCCTGCATGATACGGCCGGCGTCCTGGGGGCTGAAGAAACCTTGTTCGCAGAAAACGTCCACAAAATCGCACAGGGCAGCGGCCCGGGGCATCATACGGCATACTTCTTCTACATAGGCCTCGTGAGTGTATCCCCGTCCCACCGCATGCGCGCCAAGGAAAGTCGAGCGGACAGGCGACAGTGCAGTCTCGGCGATACGGCCTATGACCCGCAGCATCTTCAGCTCATCTTCGGGGTTGAGGCCATAACCTGACTTGATTTCCATGGCACCAGTGCCGGCGGCGTTCATTTCGCGGACCCGTTCCATCGCCTGACGCAGGAGTTCGTCTTCGGACGTACCATGCAGCCTGTCCGCCGAATTGAGGATGCCTCCGCCACGGGCTGCGATCTCTTCGTAAGACAGCCCGTTGATTTTATCGATGAATTCGGATTCGCGGCTGCCGGCATAAACGATATGGGTGTGGCTGTCGCAATAGGCAGGCATCAGCATACCTCCCTCGCAGTCAACGACTTCGTCGGCCTCAGGTAAAGGTGTGCCGGAAGTTCCGAAGTCGCTTGTCAGCCCATCTTCGGCAAGCAGCCAGGCGCCTTTGAGCAAGCCGGCATCGTCCATCTGCGGCCCCTGCTTGCGCAAGACCCCTTCTAGAACGACTCCGGCAAGCGCACCGATATTCTTAAACAGCCTGCGCATCGCTTCTGGGAGCTTCGTTGTCGTGTATGAACTCTATGGCCCTGTGAATGAGCGGGCTCATATAAGTGTCCTCTTCCAGGAACGGGACCACCTTGCGGAAGCGGGCCACCACATCTTCCAGCACCGCCGACGTATGCAGGGGGCGGCGGAATTCAAGCGCCTGTGCCGCATTGAAGAGCTCGATGGCCAGCACGGTCTCCACATTGTCGATGACCTTGACAAGCTTGGTGGCGGAATTGGCCCCCATGCTCACGTGGTCCTCCTGTCCGTTGGACGAAGGCACGGAATCGCAGGACGCCGGCCAGCAGTAAGCCTTGTTCTGGCTGACAATGGAAGCGGCTGTGTACTGCGGAATCATGAATCCGCTGTTCAGACCGGGCTTTGCAACCAGATAGCGAGGGAGTCCGCGATACCCGTGGACTAGCAGGTAAACCCTTCGTTCCGAAATACTTGCGAGCTCAGAGAGGGCTACGGCCATGGTGTCCATAGGAATAGCGATAGGTTCGCCATGGAAATTGCCGGCAGAGATGATCATGTCTTCGTCGGGGAAAATGTTAGGATTGTCGGTGGCCGAATTGATTTCGTTGACGATGACCGACGCCACATACTGAAGGCTGTCCTTGGCGGCTCCGTGCACCTGGGGTATGCAGCGGAACGAATAGGGATCCTGTACGTGTTCCTTCTCTCTCTTGATTAACTCGCTGCCTTCCAAAAGACTGAGGAAACGGCGGGCGGTGGCGATCTGGCCGCTGTGCCTGCGTATGGTATGGGTAAGCGGGTAGAACGGCTCTATGCGTCCGTCGTAAGCGTCGAGAGACAAGGCTCCTATCGCATCCGCCCATCCGGAAAGGCGTTTGGCCCTGATGAGGCACCACACGGCATGGGCGCTCATAAACTGGGTGCCGTTAAGAAGCGCAAGGCCTTCTTTGGACTGGAGTTTTATAGGCTCCCATCCGAATTCCTGCCAGACTTCCGCCGACGGTCGTACCTTGCCTTTGTACAGCACTTCGCCGAGTCCTATCAGCGGCAGGCTCATATGTGCCAACGGAGCGAGGTCGCCCGATGCTCCCAGCGAGCCCTGCTCATATACGACAGGAAGTATGTCGTTGTTGTACATGTCGATAAGCCGCTGCACGGTAATGAGCTGCACCCCAGAATGTCCGTAAGACAGGGATTTTGCCTTGAGGAAAAGCATCAGCTTGACGATTTCCGGGCGCACGGTGGCTCCCGTACCGCAGGCGTGCGACACGACCAGATTGTACTGAAGCTTCGACAGGTCCTCCGGAGGGATGGTAACATTGTAAAGGGAGCCGAATCCGGTGCTTATGCCATATACAGGATGCTCCAGATCCTCCATTTTCTTGTCCAGATAATCGCGGCATTTACGGATTGAGGCCTCAGCCTCCTGAGAAAGAGCAAGCTTCTCGCCGCTTTGCACTATATGTCTGAGTTCATCGAAGCTAAGTTCCTTATGTGAAATGTAATGCATAGCTGTAGTTTGTTCTAGAACAGTTTATCTATCAGGGCGTCGTCGGCAAAATTGGGAAGCGTGACCCTGAGCCCGGGAGTGCGCTCCATCTGCCTGCGTATCGCCTCCAGGGAACCGGAATTGCGGGCCCAGCTGCGGCGGGCGATGCCGTTGTTGACGTCCCAGAAAAGCATCTCCCGTATATGACGGGCCGAATCGTCGGAGCCGTCGATGACCATGCCGAAGCCGCCGTTTATGACTTCGCCCCAGCCTACTCCCCCGCCATTGTGCAGCGACACCCAGGTGGCACCCCTGAAGGCGTCGCCGATGACGTTCTGCACCGCCATGTCGGCGGTAAACTGCGAACCGTCGTAAATGTTGGAAGTCTCGCGGAAAGGTGAATCGGTGCCCGACACGTCATGATGGTCGCGCCCGAGCACTATGGGGGCGGAAATCTCGCCGCTGCGTATGGCGTCGTTGAAGGCGAGCGCAATCCGCGTACGCCCTTCGCAGTCTGCATAGAGTATGCGGGCCTTTGAACCTACGACCAGATTGTTCCGACCCGCCTCTTGGATCCAGCGTATGTTGTCCAGCATCTGCGGACGTATGGATTCCGGCGCGTCGCCGGCACATTCGCGGAGTACCCGGACGGCGATGGCGTCGGTCTTCGCAAGGTCTTTGGGGTCCTGGCTCATGCATACCCAGCGGAACGGGCCGAAGCCGTAATCGAAGTACAGAGGTCCCATGATATCCTGCACGTAGGAAGGATAGCGGAACTTGCCGTCCACCATGATGTCGGCGCCTGCACGGGAACTCTGAAGGAGGAAGGCATTGCCGTAATCGAAGAAATACATTCCTCTTTCAGCCAGTTTGTTGATGGCGTTCACCTGACGTCGCAGTGAAGCCTGCACGGCTTCCCGGAAGCGTTCGGGTTCCTCGGCCATCATGCGCTTTGACTCCTCCAGCGTGTAACCGGCGGGATAGTATCCGCCCGCCCAGGGATTGTGGAGGGAAGTCTGGTCTGAACCCAGATCTACCCGCATGTCTTCCAGGCACAGACGCTCCCAAAGGTCCACGACGTTGCCGACGTAGGCAAGCGATACGACTTCCTTGCCGGCGACGGCCTTGCGTATGCGCGGGACAAGTTCGTCCAGTTCCGTATGGAGTTCGTCCACCCAGCCCTGTTCGTAACGCTTTCGCGCCGCCATAGGGTTGATTTCTGCCGTTACGCTCACCACCCCGGCTATGTTGCCCGCCTTGGGCTGAGCGCCCGACATTCCTCCGAGTCCGGACGTTACGAAAAGAAGACTGCCGTCTTCCTTCTGCACTCTGGCAGCCAGCACCTTACGGGCGGCGTTCATCACCGTAATCGTGGTACCGTGGACTATGCCCTGCGGACCTATATACATATAGGAACCTGCCGTCATCTGACCGTACTGCGACACGCCAAGGGCGTTCATGCGCTCCCAGTCGTCGGGCTTGGAGTAATTGGGAATCACCATTCCGTTGGTCACGACGACACGGGGCGCATCGCGGTGCGAAGGGAAGAGTCCCATAGGGAAACCGGAATACATAGCAAGCGTCTGTTCCTCGGTCATGTTGGCCAGATACTGCATTGTCAGAAGGTACTGGGCCCAATTCTGGAATACGGCGCCGTTGCCTCCGTAGGTTATGAGCTCGTGCGGATGCTGGGCCACCCTGGGATCCAAGTTGTTCTGTATCATGGCCATTATCGCGGCGGCCTGAGGACATTTGGCGGGATATTCGTCCAGCGGACGGGCATACATTTCGTACTCCGGACGGAAGCGGTACATGTAAATGCGGCCGTAGTCTTCCAGCTCCCGTGCAAATTCGGGAGCAAGGACGGCATGATGCCGTGGCTCGAAATACCGGAGGGCGTTGCGTACCGCAAGCTTCTTCTCTTCGGGGCTGAGTATGTCTTTCCGACGCGGGGCGTGATTGACAGAAGCGTCGTAGGGCCGGGGCTGCGGAAGGTTTTCCGGGATGCCGGCGAGAATGCTTAACTGGAATGAGTCCATATCAGGCGTCGATATGTTTATTCACTTCTTCGAGTATCCGGGCCTCATACTCCTGAGCCTGCTCCACTATTTCGCGGGCACGTGCAAGAAGGGGCTCGGCCGGGGCCTTGTCTGACAGGCCGGCGGAATTGATGCGGACGTTGAGTGCCGCACCGCGGCAGGCGGCAAGCGCTGCAAGCGCACCAGTACCCGCATCGGAGGCTGATGCCGGATTGCCCTTGCGGGCCATCTCGAGCAGCAGGGGGAAAGCTTTTAGAGAGGCTTCCATGGTGCGAAGCGGCACGCTGGCGGCATTGAGAGTCGCAGCCTCGATCGCTGCCGCACGCGCAGCCTTCTCCTCTTCCGTACCCTTGGGCATGGAGAAGCAGGTCATGATGCGGTCGAAGGCCGCAGTGTCTTCATCGACAAGGTCCAATAGCTCCTGCATGAGCGCCTGCCCCTGCTGGGCGACGTCCGAGAACTCCTTCCAGCGGTCGTCCCAGCCACGTTTGTGTGCAGACAGATTGGCCACCATGGTGGCAAGCGCCGCCGACAGCGCACCCATGTAAGCAGATATGGACCCGCCGCCCGGAGCCGGAGATTCCGACGCCGTCTGACGGGCAAAGTCCTCGGTGCTCATGCGCACGAGGCGATGCCTGGCAGCCTCCTCGGCAGCGTCCTGCATAAGGAATTCGATGACCTTTTCGTGAGGGTCGAAAGGCTTGAGGTCGTCGAGCGACATGCTCTTGACGGCTATTTTGAGGATTTCGTCCTCGCTTATGCCAAGCGAACGCTGCTGTTTTTCCAGATAAAAACGGCCGGCGTCCAAAAGCACCTTCTTGGGTACGAGGCCAACTATTTCGGCTCCGGTGACACGCAAGCCGCGTGCAGCCGCGGCGCGGCTGACCTCCTCGAATGCGACATGCAGCGGGGTGGCATCGATGTCGGTTATGTTCATAGACACCTGGGCGATACCGTATTCGTCAATATACCAGCCTATTGCCTTGCACCCTTTGAGGGTTCCGGGAATCCATATCTGATTGCCGTCGGCGTCTTTGAGCAGCTTGCCGGTAAGGCTGCCGCCCTCGCGAGCCTTGCGGCCTTTTTCGCGTACGTCGAAGGCCACTGCCATGGCCCGGCGGGTCGAGGTGGTATTGAGATTGAAGTTGACTGCCACCAGGAAATTACGTGCGCCGACGTTCGTGGCGCCGCTGCGGGCTACTGACTCGTTGAAGCTGTCGGGACCGAAATCGGGACGACGCTCCGGGTCGGCAATCTTTTCCGGAAGGGCTTCGTACTCCCCCGCCCTGCAGACTGCAAGATTCTTGCGCTCCGGCCTCAGGGCTGCGGCCTCGTAGCAATAGCACGCTATGCCGAGTTCGTTGTACAGGCGCTGCGCCAGATCGCGGGCAAGGGCTGCACATTCTTCCAGGGTGATTCCCGATACAGGGATAAGAGGGAGCACGTCGAGTGCTCCGCTTCTGGGATGCGCTCCGTGATGCTTACGCATGTCGATGAGTTCCTGCGCTTTGGCTGCTCCGCGCACGGCGGCTTCGCATACTGCGGCAGGTTCTCCGACAAAAGTGATTACGGTGCGGTTTGTAGCTTCGCCGGAATCGGTGTCAAGAACTTTTACCCCCTCTACGGAAG
Source organism: uncultured Bacteroidales bacterium (assembly GCA_946539455.1). Lineage (GTDB taxonomy): Bacteria > Bacteroidota > Bacteroidia > Bacteroidales > UBA932 > Cryptobacteroides. The sequence continues at coordinate 10,123 of CAMNHL010000027.1, read as the reverse complement.
CTATTGCGGTTACTATTTCGGTTATTGTTCTGTGGTCGCGTCCCTCGCTGAAATTGGGAACGCATTCTATAATCTGCTTCATATTTCAAAGACAAGGCGGCCCGAAGGCCGCCCGAAAAAACCGTATGCAACGGATTATTTGTCGAATACCCTTTCTTTTGTGCGGGTAAGCTTTTCCTTCATGGCGTCAACCGCGCCGGTAATGGCATTCTCGAAGGTGTCTGCGACCCTTTCGATGATGAGGTCGTCACCGGGAAGATGAATGTGGAGCTTGGCCTTCTTGCCTTCCTTCTCATTTTCCAGGGCGACTTCCGTCTCGGGGGGAACACCGGGAAGGAAGAACTTCTCCAGACGATTTACTTTTTTTTCGACGAAGGCGGTGAGTTTTTCATCGGCTTCGAACTTGAGGGTTTTGAGTTTAATCTCCATTTTTACCTCCGTTTTTTGCCCTTGGATGGGCGTTAGTATAAACCTTTTGCAGTCGTTCGACGGTATTGTGCGTATAGACCTGGGTGGCTGCCAGCGAACTGTGACCAAGCAATTCCTTTATCGAATTGAGGTCGGCACCGTCCTGCAGGAGCTCCGTGGCGAGAGTGTGTCGAAGGACGTGGGGCGAACGGCGTACCGTCACTCCGGGCACTGCGGCGAATTCCTTCTTGACGACCCTGTCCACGAAAACAGGATACAGGCGGGCGCCCTTTGGGGTGCGAAGCAGCGGGGCCGCCGGGTCGTATGCATCTGACGTCAAAGAACTGACTGCACTCAAATATAAGGAAATTTCCTTACAAAGTGAAGGAAGAAGCGGAATTTCGCGCATTTTATCGCCTTTTCCTCTCACACGGAGGACCTGACGTTCGAAATCGACGTTGCTTACATTGAGGCCGATGAGCTCGGAACGGCGCAGTCCGCAATCGGCCAGCAGGCTGATAATAAGCCTGTTGAGCTTTTGCTCATAAGTACCGAATTCGGGATCGCCCTTGGTGCTTTCGAAATATGCCTCCATGGATTTGTCTTTGTAGAACACCGGAAGCCGTTTCTCCACCTTGGGCCGCTTGACCAGATGTACGGGGTTGCTGGAGAGCACCCCTTCTTTCATCAGGAAGCGACAGAAGCTGCTGAGCACGCTCAGATGCTGTGCGACCGTACGGGCAGACAGGCCGCGTGCGTCCATCAGGTGCACCTGATAGGCACGTATGCCGTTGACGTTGAGCGTATGCGCGTATTCTTCGGAGCCTTCGCAAAAATCCACCCACGACTGGAGCACGTCGGCATAGACCTCGCAGGTGCGGGGGGAATAGCGGCGCACGTCACGTATGTAGCGAAGGAACTTATTTCTCATATAGTCCGAACTCGGGAGCACGTTGCCGCATATATGCATCGGCCTCCTCGAAATTATTGCCTATCAGCCCTTCAAGTATGGCTTCCTTGACAACTTCTTTAAGTTTGCCTATCTTGTCGCAAGGGGGTATGCCGTAAACTTCCATCACATACTCTCCGGTGATGGGGTTCTTGAAATTGCGTATGCGGTCCTTCTCCTCCACCGCGACGAGTTTCTGCTTGACCAGCTCGAAGTTGGAGCGTATCCGCGCAACCTTTGCGGGATTCTTGGAGGTGATGTCGGCGTTGCAGAGTATCATCAGGTCTTCGATGTCGTCGCCGGCGTCGAAGAGTAGACGGCGCACCGCACTGTCGGTCACCTCGTCGCTTGCCAGAGCGATCGGGCGCATGTGAAGCCACACCATCTTGCGCACGAACTTCATTTCTTCCAGAGGCAGCCTGAGCCGGTTGAACAGAGGAGGGACCATCTTGCTGCCCAGCACGTCGTGACCATGGAAAGTCCAGCCCAGCACCGGGTCGTAGCGCTTGCTGGCCGCCTTGCCTATATCGTGCAGCAGGGCCGCCCAGCGCAAAGGGATGCTATCGGAAACCGCCGACACGTTGTCGAGCACCGCAAGCGTATGGGCGAAGTTGTCCTTGTGTCCGCGGCCGTCAACCGTTTCAACTCCCTTCAGTGCAGACAGTTCCGGAAGTATATGCTCCAGCAGGCCGCCTTCGTCGAGCAGGCGGAAAGCCAGCGAAGGACGAGGGCTGGCAAGCATCTTGACCAGTTCTTCCGAGATACGTTCCACAGACAGTATCCCCAGACGCCCGGACATGCGGCGCATGGATTCCATGGACTCCGGAACGATATGGAAGGTAAGCTCGGACGTACTGAGTTTTGCGGCGAAGCGCACGGCGCGCAACATTCTCAGCGGGTCGTCGGAATATGTGGTATCGGGATCGAGCGGCGTGCGTATAAGGCCGTCGCGCAGGTCGCGTACGCCGCCGAAAGGGTCCACCAGAGCGCCGAAGTCCTCCTTGCAGAGGCTGAGCGCAAGGGCGTTGATGGTAAAGTCACGACGGTTCTGGTCGTCTTCCAGCGTGCCGTTTTCGACTATCGGCTTGCGGGATTCGCGGCGGTAGGACTCCTTGCGGGCGCCCACGAACTCCACCTCGTCGCCTTTGTAATGCAGCATCGCCGTACCGAAATTCTTGAAGTACGACACCTTCTGATGCGTCTTCTCTCCAAGGGCCCGGGCAAAGTCGATGCCGCTGCCCTCCACCACGATATCTATATCGCCGCTTGGGCGCCCAAGCAGGCAGTCGCGGACGTAACCTCCTATCACAAAGGCGCGTACGCCTAATTCTTCCGAAAGGTCGCTGACGATACGGAATATGGGTTTCTGCAAGAATTGGGGCATCAGTGTTGGCATAGCATCGTGTTATAATCGGGTAAGCCGGAGACGGGTTCGAAAGCGGAACCACAGCGCCGGAAGACCATGGTGGAGCCGCCGTTGGTAAGGAATATCCAGTTCACGTTCAGCGCCGCATCGTACCTGAGGGCCTGTCTGGCGACAGCCTCCGTGAGGGGGACGTCGGGGCGCTTGCATTCGACTACGGCGAGCGGCCGGCCATTGCGGTCGTAAATAAGTATGTCGGCCCGGTAATCCTTGGCGCCGAAACGGAGGGCTGCCTCGCTCATCATAAGGTGACGGGGCACGCCGAAGCTTGCGGCAAGTTCGCTTATGAACCACTGCCGCACCCTCTCTTCGGGGGTATCCGCAACGCTCTTGCGGCGCAAGGGATCGAACAGCGTACTCATCTGGGCCTGAGGTATTTGGCAGTAAACGTATCGGCGCCGGCAAGCTCTTCGGGGGTACCTTCAAAGACCACCTGGCCTCCACGGTCGCCGGCATCGGGGCCGAGGTCGATTATCCAGTCGGCGCTGCGTATCACGTCGGGGTTGTGCTCTACGACGACAAGCGAATGTCCCGCCTGAAGCAGCGCGTCGAAACTCTGGAGGAGCTTCTCGACATCGTAGAAATGCAAGCCGGTGGTAGGCTCGTCGAAAATGAACAGTATGTGGTCTTTCTTGCGGTTCTGGCGGCTCTGCGAAAGGAACCAGGCAAGCTTGACCCTCTGGCTCTCGCCTCCGGAGAGCGTGCTGCTGCTCTGCCCCAGGCGTATGTAGCCCAGGCCGACGTCCAGAAGCGGCTGCAGCCGTTCCACCACAAGCTTGGCCTCGGGTTCAGGCCCAAGGGCGAAGAACTCCGATGCCTGTGAGACGCTCATGCCGAGAATGTCGTCGATGTTCATGCCGCGATAGCGGACCTCGAGCACGTCGGGTTTGAAGCGTTTGCCGCCGCACTCGTCACACACCATGCTCACATCGGCCATGAACTGCATCTCTATCTTAACCCTGCCCTCTCCCTGGCACTCGGGGCAACGCCCTCCGTCGGTGTTGAAACTGAAATAGTTGGGCCCGAAGCCGTTTATCTTGGCATATTGCTGGCTGGCAAGGAGTTCCCTTATGGGGTCGTAAGCCTTGAGATAGGTGACAGCGTTGGAACGGGAACTGCGGCCAATGGGATTCTGGTCCACGTATTCCACCCGCTGGATGCGGTCCAGGTTGCCTCCCAAAGTGCGGAAGACGCCTGGGAGGTCGCCGGATTCTTCCAGCCTGCGCTTCATTGCCGGGTAGAGTATGTCGCCCACGAGGCTCGACTTGCCGGAACCGCTAACCCCCGTAACGACCGTCAGCACGCCCAGCGGTATGTTTACGCTGACATCGCGCAGGTTGTGTTCCCTTGCGCCTTCTATCTTTATGCTGTACGTCCAGGGGCGACGGGTGCGGACGTAACGGTGAACTCCGCCGTCAAGATACTGAAGGGTAAGCGATTGCGCGGGACGCTCGAGGGTGATGCCCTCCGGAGGGCCCTGGTAGATGACCTCTCCGCCAAGTTCTCCCGCCAGCGGGCCCATGTCTATCAGCTGGTCGGCGGCGCGGATAATCTCTTCGTCGTGTTCTACGACGATGACGGTGTTGCCCAGGTCGCGGAGGCGCCGGAGCACATTGATAAGGCGCTCTGTATCGCGGGGATGCAGGCCGATGCTGGGTTCGTCGAGAATATACATCGAGCCCACCAGGCTGGAGCCGATGGCGGTTACCAGGTTGATGCGCTGGCTCTCGCCTCCGCTGAGAGTGTTGCAGGCGCGGTTGAGCGTCAGGTAGCCAAGACCCACATCGTCTATGCAGCGCAGGCGGTTGAGTATCTCGGCACGAGGTTCTGCGGTGATTTCCTGCTCGGCCGGGGTAAGCTGAAGGTGCTCGAAGAAGACCAGCAGCTCTTCCACAGTCATTGCCAGCAGTTCCGCTATGGTCTTGCCGCCCACACGCACGTACAAGGCCTCTTTGCGAAGGCGCGTGCCGTGGCAGGCATGACAGGTCGTGCGGCCGCTGAAACGGTTGAGCATGAACTTGTACTGTATCTTGTAGCGCTGGGTCTCGACCCACTCGAAGAATTCGTTGATGCCGAACAGCTGGTTTTCGTCCTGTGAAGGGTTGCGGGCATTCCAGATTATATCCTTTTCGCGCTCGCTCAGTTCGCACCACGGCTTGAAAGCGTCGATGCCGTACTTGGGCGCGAGGCGGACCAGATGATCCTTGAACCAGCCCATCTTCTCGCCACGCCAGCAGGCTATCGCACCGTCGTAGATGCTCTTGAGCTTGTCGGGGATGACGAGGTCTTCGCTGATGCCTATGATTTTTCCAAGGCCGCCGCAAACCGGGCACGCTCCCAGAGGGCTGTTGAAGCTGAACAGGAAGTCGTCGGGTTCGATGAACTTGATACCGTCGCGCTCGAAGCGGCTGCTGAAGGCACGCTTGATACCCTCGGAAGTGGCGATTGCCATGAGTCCGTCGCCCATGGAAAAGGCATCGGAAAGGCTTGAAAGCAGTCGCTGGCGGTCCTCCAGGTCGCGGAAACGGTCAACCAGCAGCCAGGCGTCCGAGGGGTCTTCCCCGCTGCTGAGGACGTCTTCGATCTTGCGGGGCTTGCCGTCGGCCCACAGGCGGTTGTAACCGTCTTCCTTGAGTCCGAGCAGAAGCTCCGTATGGTCGGTACGGCTGCGCCAACGCAGGTCGGCAAGAACGTATCGGTCTTCGGGTTCGCAGGACTCCAGCCAGCGCACCACGTCCTGTACCGATTCCTTGCGCACTTCCCCACCCGATACCGGGCTGTACGTACGGCCTATGCGAGCAAATATAAGGCGCAGGTAATCATATACTTCCGTAGTCGTGGCGACAGTTGAGCGGGGATTCTTTATATTGACCTTCTGCTCTATTGCGATTGCAGGAGGAATGTCTTCTATGCCGTCCACGTCGGGTTTGCTCATGCGGCCGAGAAACTGCCGTGCATAAGCGCTCAGACTCTCGGCAAAGCGGCGCTGGCCTTCTGCAAACAGAGTGTCGAAGGCCAGGCTCGATTTGCCGCTGCCCGATACCCCGGTGATTACCACCAGTTTGCCGCGAGGTATCTCGATCGTTATATTTTTGAGGTTGTTAACCCTTGCTCCCTTTATCAACATAGCTTACAAAAATACTAAAATTTATGCAATTATTCAGAAGCCGGGAGCCTTAATCGCTTAAATCGGGATTACGAGCTTGAGGACGATGCTGCGGCCGGTCAACGGGTTCTCGCCGGCTGAGCCGCGGCAAATAATAATTTTTTCAAAAAAGTATTGTAAATACAAAAAAAGTGTCTATATTTGCATCCGCGTTTAACGCAGACCAGCGCACTTGGTGCGGTAGTTCAGCTGGTTAGAATGCCGGCCTGTCACGCCGGAGGTCGAGGGTTCGAGTCCCTTCCGCACCGCTCAAAACAGCCTTCTACGCAAGTAGGAGGCTGTTTTTCGTTTATTTACATTCCCTTAATTGGCTTTAAAATATCTGTCAAACTCCTGATAGACCCTGCGGCTTTCGGGCCAAATCAGTTTAGACATGATTATACGCTTTAATACACCATGAGAAGGCCGCAGCAAGCCGCTTGTCTCCATCCTGGAAATGACCTCCTGAATTCCAGACCAGCGTACAGTTTTCACTTCCAAGCTGAGCCTGCAGCAGTTCATACTCCCCTCTTACGCTGTCCCCTACCCGGGCAATGGCGCGGTTCTTCACGTGTTCCTCCTGGTCTCCCAGGCTCAGATAGACCTTTCCGGTCTTCACCGGGTGCGCATTAGCATAATCCAGCCAGTCCTTGATCCAAAGGGACGGCGAAGCTGCAGCAATGGCGGCAAAACGGTCTGTCTGCATGGATGACCAAAGGGCAAACAGCCCGCCCAGCGAGTAACCGCCCAAAATGACGGGCAGTTTGCCGTATTCTATTTCCAGTTCCGGAAGAAGCGATTCCGTCACATAGCGAAGCGTCTCGCCGGTCTGGGTTCCCACTTCCGGCTTCCGGCTGATGGCATCGTCGTGCCATGGGGTAAGGTCCAGATCCCAGTCGAACACCTGGAATGCAGCAAGGACAAATGGGACGCCGGCCGCCCCGGCAATCAATTCTGCCGTCCGGTCGAAGATGCCACGTTCGTGGTTCCCGAGCGTCTGGACAAGGATATATTGAGGCTGGACGGAGTCTGATATAAAGCATTCACGACCGTCTATGATATTAGTCTTGTGGTTCATGATTTACAAAGTTAGCATTATTTCCCGTAAGTGAGGAGCATCATGTCTCGCATCTCGCTGAAGCCGGCCATGAATAGCATTTGCATGTATGGGAGAAAATGCGTAGATTCGTTCGCCAATTATGACTTCTAAGAAAGGAAAGATACTGATCGTAGATGACAACCCGGGTATCCGCCGGGCTCTGGAAATCTTGCTGCCTCTGCATTTTGCGGAGGTAAAAACCATTCCTTCCCCGGCTACGCTTGTGTCAGTGCTGGAGCAATTCCGGCCGGACGTGGTGCTGCTGGATATGAATTTCAACACCTCGATCAACACCGGCAACGAAGGCCTTTACTGGACCGGAGAGATCAAGAAAATGGCTCCGGAAGTGGAGGTGGTACTGTTTACGGCTTATGCCGACATCCAGCTGGCAGTGGAAGGGATGAAGCGCGGGGCATTTGATTTCATCGTTAAGCCATGGGATAACGACAAGCTGGTGGCAACGCTCACAGCGGCACGCGACAAGGCCAGAAAGGCTATGGGAAGAGACTCTTCAGGCTCCGCCCTCAGTCATTCTGAAGCCGGCTCTGAGCTTTCCGAAAGGCAAAGCGGAGGGGTAATGTTCTGGGGCACGTCAAAGCCGATGGCGGCCATCAAGAAAACCGTTGACAAGATTGCCCCTACCGATGCCACGGTCCTCATCACCGGAGAGAACGGCACCGGCAAGGACGTGCTGGCCCGGGAGATACACGCCCGCAGCCTGCGGAGCGACAAGCCGATGGTGGCTGTAGATGCCGGCGCCATCACCGAAACGTTGTTCGAAAGTGAACTTTTCGGTCACGTCAAGGGCGCCTTCACCGATGCCCATACCGACCATGCAGGCAAGTTTGAGCAGGCCGACGGCGGAACGCTCTTTTTGGACGAGATTGGCAATATTCCGCTTCATCTGCAGGCAAAGCTGCTGCGCGTTCTCCAGAACCGGAGAGTGGTCCGTGTGGGCGGCAGCCAGGCTATCCCGGTAAACATCCGGCTGATCTGTGCCACGAACATGAATCTGGAGCAGCTGGTGCGGGACGGACGTTTTCGGGAGGATCTTTACTACCGCATAAACACTTTGCATATCGTCCTGCCTCCACTTCGGGAACGGAAGGAGGATATAGTGCCGCTTGCGGAGCGGTTCATCGACCAGTTTGCCGAAAAATATCACCGGAACGTCAGCGGGCTGGACGATTCGGCAAAGGTTGTGCTGGAAGGCGGACGCTGGAGCGGAAATATCCGGGAGCTCCAGAATTGTATCGAGAAGGCCGTCATCTTGAGTGACCCGCCTGTCGTTCTGGGCGAAGCGAAGAAGCTGTCGGCAAAAGACATTCAGATAGAGCAGTCCACGGTTGGTGCGCCCGCTTCCGGAACGCTCAGAGCCGTCAGCGAGGCGGAGGAAGAGACGCTGATTCGCGAAGCCGTAGAGAGGACTGGCGGCAACATATCAGCCGCAGCGAAAGCCCTGGGCATCAGCCGGCCGACCATGTACGCAAAAATGAAAAAATACGGATTATGAGCGCCCTTTCCATCGTTCTGCTTTGCGTTGCCGTTGCTGTTGTTGCGGCTGTGACAGCTTCGCTCCGGACCAGACGCCGGGACATCAAGAAGGTGGCCTATATGATGGATGCGCTGGAAGACGGGGAGCTCAATTTCCGCTTCCAGGAGACAAACCGCTTCAACCGCACCCTCAACCGTATCCGTACCATTTTCGAGAAGCAGCGGCAGGCCCATGAGCAGGATTCCTGGACCAAACTCATCCGTGTGCTCACGCACGAGATCATGAATACGGTCTCCCCTATTGCTTCGTTAAGCGATGCCATGGCCAAGTCCGTTGATGAAAACGGCCACAGCGAACTGGACATCAAGGCGGGACTGGAAACCATCTCCGACTCTTCCAAGAACCTGATTGGCTTTGTGCAGACCTACCGGCAGTTATCCGGCGTGGCAAAGCCAATCCGCAAGGTCCTCGACCTTAGGGAACTGATAGATAACGTCATAGGTCTGAACAGCGAATACACCGCCGGTTGTGGTGCTGTCTGCAACTATCATCCAGAAGAGGAAGATTTGATGATTTATGCCGACGAAGGGCAGATTTCCCAGATTCTCATCAACCTCATCAAGAATGCCCTGCAGGCCGGTGCCAAGCACATCGACATTACCGCGAAAATGGGCAAGGATTATGACGTGATTATTCAGGTGGCCAACGACGGCGAGCCTATTCCTCCCTCGGCCCAGGAACAGATTTTCATTCCTTTCTACACAAGCAAGAAAGAGGGGTCCGGCATCGGGCTCTCCATCTCCCGCCAGATTATGCGCAACCATAACGGGACCATTGAGCTGGTGAGCAGCGACGCCCGCCAAACCATATTTGAACTCCGGTTCAACTGAATGTCGCTTCTGCTCCGGACTTACCTTTGCATTTTAGCTTTGAGCCGCTGGCGGGCTTTTGTGACGGATGTGGGCGAGATGCCCAGCAGAACGGCCTGCTCGGAGACGGAAAATTGCAGCTTCGACAGGATATAGGTCCTGATATCGCCCTTTGTCAGGTCCGGATGCACTTCCCTGAGAGATTCAGGGGTAAGATTGAAGGAATTACGGAGCACGCGTTCCAATTCAGCCCATTCTCCGTCATGTATATACCGTGGAGCGGCATGAAGCTGCTCCAGCAGGTGGTTTTGTCCCGCCAGTGATTGCATCATGGCGTAAGAGTCCACGTCACCGCCGGGGCCTATGCCCGCCTTGGGAACAAATTTTTCCCGTTCGTCGGCACCGGCGCGGATAACCATCAGGAAAGCCCGCACATTCTTCCCGAGGATTTCGGATACCTGCGGGATGCTGAGGGGGCATCCGCCCCGTGTACAGGTCTGTGCAAGTCCGAGTGCCACCAGAACCATCTGATAATACACCATTTGCGCATCATGCCCTCGTAGATTGAATGATGAGGTAATGGCGGCAAGGCACTCCTGTTTGAAGCCTACGTATGTATCTGCGTAATTTTCAAGTGATTCAGCCGGCGTATCCGCTTCCATGACAAGCGAATAAAGCTGAGGCTCGTCCATGGCGAACCACAGGAGGGCCATTCCGAAACCCTTGAAGGGAGGA
>CAMNHL010000026.1:0-37194 GCA_946539455.1 uncultured Bacteroidales bacterium | reverse complement strand
GGCTCGGAGCCTTGACCTCAAGACAATAAACAAAAGGGGGTGACTATCAGTCTCTAGTCTTTTTAGTCACCCCATTTTTTGTGCCCGATATTAAACAGTCCCGGGACCGGTTTCGGATCATGGCTGCTAAACCCTAGAAACAATGCAGCGTCAGATCCAAATCCGGTCCCGGACTATTCAGAGTACGTGCCTAATGACAGGCTACCGGGAGGGAAAGTTGTCGGCACCGGGGCCCGGACAATTGTGTCCTTGCCCGTGCCCCGTGTTTATAATAACCGCTCTTCGGCCCTGCGGAAACGCGCGAGCGCCTCCTCCCGGCCTATGAAACGCATTATATCAGCAATTCCGAGTCCGCTCGACGAACCCGTGAGCGCAAGGCGTATGCAGTTCATCACCTTGCCCATGGGCCACTCCTTGCCGCGGATGTATTCTTCCATGGCAATTGCGGAATCAGTCTCTTCAAGAGCCTCGCGCGCCATGGCGACGTTCTCGCTTTTAAAGAATTTTGCGGCATCCTTTTCGACGTAGGTCTGAGGAGCTTCGAAAAGATACCAGGCTATGTCCCAGAAATCCTTGACAAAGGTGGCTCTTTCCTTGATGAGCTCCGTAATCTCTTCGACCTTGTGCTTGTCGGCGGATATGCCATGCTCCTCAAGCACAGGCATGAACAGGGCTGCGAGTTCTTCCGTGCCCTTCATGCGCAGATATTCCTTGTTGAACCATTTGGCCTTGTCGGGATTGAACTTCGCACCCGACTTGCCCACCTTCTCCAGCGAGAAAGCTTCTACAAGCTCCTGCAGCGAGAAAATCTCCTGCTCGGTGCCGGGATTCCATCCAAGCATGGCCAGAAGGTTCACGAAAGCCTCGGGGAAGTATCCGTCCTCGCGGTATCCGCGGCTCTCGGCTCCGTCGGGGGCGACCCACTTGAGAGGGAATACGGGGAATCCCATCTTGTCGCCGTCCCTCTTGCTCAGCTTGCCGTTTCCTACCGGCTTGAGCAGCAGGGGCAGATGGGCGAACTCCGGTCTCTCCCAGCCGAATGCCTCGTACAGGAGGTAATGCAGTGGCAGTGACGGCAGCCATTCCTCGCCGCGGATTACGTGGCTGATCTCCATCAGGTGGTCGTCCACTATGTTGGCAAGATGGTAGGTGGGCAGCTCATCGGCCCTTTTCCAGAGCACCTTGTCGTCGAGTGTGGAGCTGTTTACCTCGATGTGTCCGCGTATGATGTCTTCCATGACCACAACCCGGTCCTGCGGCATCTTGAACCTTATGGTCCAGTCGGTGCGCGACTTCAGCAGGGCGGCCACTTCTTCTGCAGGAAGGGTCAGCGAGTTGCGGAGTGCGCCACGGGTGGCTGCACTGTAGATGAACGTCTCACCCTTGCCCTCCGCCTCTGCGCGAGCCTTTTCCAGCTCTTCTGCGGTGTCGAAGGCATAATAGGCGAAGCCGCCGGCTACGAGCTGCTCGGCATAGGCCCTGTAGATGCTCTTGCGCTCAGACTGCCTGTAAGGGGCATGGGGGTTGCGCTCCGATTTTTCCGAAGCCAGCCTGCCGTCTGCATCCAGGCCTTCGTCGGGCATGATGCCGCACCAGCGCAGCGACTCGATGATGTATTCCTCTGCGCCGGGTACGAAGCGGTGCGAATCGGTGTCTTCTATGCGCAGGATAAAGTCGCCTCCATTTTTCTTGGCGAACAGATAGTTATACAGCGCTGTGCGCACTCCGCCCATGTGGAGCGGCCCGGTGGGGGACGGCGCGAATCTTACTCTGACTCTTTTCATTTTCTGCGTATTGAAGGTATGTTTTCAAGGTCCGAAATGGGTTCTCCGGCGGATACGAGCAGCGCGGGCTTCTTCTCGGGATCGTAGCGGAAGAGCCTCTGGTTGTCGCTGGTATATCCTATCCTGGAGCCCACGTTGTCTTCTATGAGGTTGAGCCCGCGGGTACTTGCGGCCTCGTTGTTGTCGTAGGTGAATCCCCTGGTTATCATGATGTAGTTGCCCATGTCGCGGCGCGACCCGGCAATGTCGATGAACTTGAGCCCGGTGACGATGGAAGTGATGTGGATGTGGTCTCCCACGTCGGGGCTTTCGTCCCAGATCAGGCCGCGCTTGAAGTTGTTGGCGCCGCCCGTGTATTCGTCGATACGGCGGTTGATTTCCGACATGTCATCCATCGTAAGGCCCTGTTCGTTCTTGCCTCCGGTAATGTTCACGAGCACGTTCTTGGCGGTCTTGAGGTCGAAATCGTTGAGCAGGGGAGACTCGAAGGCCTGGCGTACCGCGTCTTCGATGCGGTTTTCGCCGCTTCCCTCGCCGTATCCCATCAGTGCCATTCCGCTGTCCTTCATCATGGTCATCACGTCTTCGAAGTCCACGTTGATGTAGCCGGGCTTCTGCATGATTTCGATGATGCCCTTGACGGCGGTCGTCAGCACTTCGTCGGCCTTGGGGAAGGCGTCGTGGGTGAGTTTGTCGCCGAAGTGTGCGTAGAGCTTTTCATTGTTGATGATGAGCAGCGAATCGACGTTTTTCTCGAGCTCCTGGATACCGTCGATCGCCCTGGACATGGCCCTGTCGCCTTCATTCTTGAAAGGCAGCGTAACCACGGCGACCGTAAGTATGCCCTTGTCCTTGGCCATCTTGGCGATTATCGGAGCGGCTCCGGTTCCGGTGCCGCCGCCCATACCGGCGGTGATGAAGAGCATGCGGGTGCCGGTATCGAGAATCTTCTTCTCTATCTCCGCCTGGCTGTCGATGGCGGCGTTGCGGCCCTTGATGGGGTTGGTTCCGGCACCGAGTCCTGCGCCCATCTGTATCTTTACGGGGACAGGGCTGCACTCGAGCGCCTGGGAGTCGGTGTTGCAGACTACGAAGCTGCATCCTTCGATTCCGGTGCGGTACATGAACGAGACTGCGTTACAGCCTCCTCCTCCGACGCCTATCACTTTGATAATCTGGTCGGAGCGCTTCCAATCCTTAGGCACTGTGGCCTCGAGGTCTATATTGAAATCTTCGAACATACTTCGTTACTGCTTTTTGGTGTCTATATCGTCGTAGAACCCGGCAAGGGTGTCTTCGAAACTCCTCTCCACTACGGAGCTTACCTTCTGTCCTATGGTCGTCCAGAATATCTTGAAGCCCGACGGCTTGTCGGAAGCCTGCTTTGCGGGTTTGGGCTGCTTGTCCTTGCCCTTGTTCCTGCGGTCGGCCGGCGTCTTCTTTATCTTGGTGCTCATCACCTTGTCGAAGTCGTCTTCGCCGAAGAGATTGCCCTGACCGTTAGGGTCGGCGGCCACTTCTTGCTCGGGCTTAGGTTCTGGGGCGGGTTCGTCGGCCTTCGCCGTTTCCGAAATGCAGTTGAGGAAAGGATCGCTGGCGGCTTCCAGGATCATTCCTATCGACGCTCCGGCCTGTGCCTCGCCTATTCCCGGAAGACCGTCCGAGGAGAATTTGCGCGCCAGCGGGAATCCGACCCTCACGTTGTACCCCGACTCTTCCTTTATGAGGTTGGTGAGATTGGCCATGTTGGCACCGCCGCCGGTGATTACTATGCCGCAGCGAAGCCTGTCCGCGAATCCGCTCTGCTGGATGAGGAACAGTATGGCCTGAACTATTTCGCGGCAGCGTGCGGTAATGATTTCGGAGAGGTATTTTACCGAAAGGTGCTCGTAGGTGCCGTTTTCTTCGTCGTTGATTTGCAGGACCTTGTCGCCCATCGACAGGAGTTTGTCGGGCAGGCAGGCGCCGAATGCGAGCTTGATGTTTTCGGCCAGACGGTCGTCGAATGCACATTCGAGCCGTATGTCGGTGGTGATGCTCTTGCCTCCGAAAGGAATGGAGGAGAAGAAGCGCATGATGCCTCCCTGGTAAATCGACAGGGAAGTGACTCCGGCTCCCATTTCGATGAGCGCCACGCCGTTGGTCATTTCGTCGTCCTTGAGCACGGCCTCGCCTGTGGATGTGGGGGTGAAAATGGCCTGGGCAAGCGCCACTCCCGCATCGTTGAGCATGATGTCGATGTTGCGGACCACCTTCTTGGCTCCGACGAAAATCTTGAAGTTGCCGGACAGCGAATCGCTGGTGGTGCCGACTACGTCGTCTTCCGAGCCTATGAAATCGTCGGTCGAGAACGACTGGGGCACGGCGCCGTAAATCAGTTCCTTGCTGCCGTCCGCGAGGGGATAGGTGTCGAGGGCGATGCTCTTGAGAGCGGCGATTTCGTCGTCTCCGATAAGGGCTCCCGGATCGCTGCGGTCTATCCTTGCGCTGGCCGTTTCCTGGTGCACGTTGTACCGGGGGAGGCCTACGACCACCTGCGTGATCTTGATATGCAGCTCATCCTCCGCTTCGGCTATGGCCGCGCGCAGAGGGGCTGCCGCCCTCTTGGGATTGAATACGCAGTTGTAGCGTATGCCGTCCGAAGGCCGCTCATTGTAGTAGATGATCTGGACGTTCTCGCCGACGACCTTTGCTACGCATAGTGCCAGTTTCGAGGTGCCCAAATCGACTGTCGCTATATATCTTTCCTGCATATTATTTGTTTGTTGTATTTAACGTTAACGCTCTTGTAGTAACCTTCGCCCTTCTGGGGAACTATGTATGAGAAGTATTTCTCCATCTTGCCGAATTTGCTCCTGATATCGTCGGGCTCTCCAATGATGAACCTCTCCTTACCGTCCACCAGGCGGACCTCCAGGTCTCCGGCTGCGTTCACCGAAAGCTTCGCGATGCGGTCTTTCCAAATCTTGGAAGATGCCACAAAATCGGTAAGTTCCAGCACTCCGGCTCCCCACCCCGGCTTCTCGCCGTTCTCGATCATGGGGATGTTGCCCTCCACAAGCGGGACAGGGGCGGTGTAGGTGGGATGAAGGGGTATGATGGAGCCTTCGCGGTCGATGTAGAAGCCCTTTCCGCCGCGGTCCAGCCTCAGCGCAGGTTCCCTCTGACGTATGCTTACGTGCAGCACTCCGTCGCGGGTCGTCCATGCTTCGCAGCCCTTTACCACGCTCTTGCTCAGAAGAAGCCTTTCGATATGCCCGAGGTTGAGGCTGTCCAGCGGTGCGCCGATGTAGCAGCCGTAGTGCCTGTCGAGATAGCCCCGTATGTCGTCCGTCGTAACGAATTCCAGATCGCCCTCTATGCGCACGTCGAGAGACTCGCACAGCTTTTTGGAGCCGGCTTCTCTCACGCTGCCCTGGAGTATGGCAAGACCGGCCAGCATCAGGCAGATACCGGCGGCGGCGATCATGTGTTTGACGGATGATTTCATTTTCCTTTTTCCAGCAATCGGGTTATGGGTTCGATGAACCTGTCGATGTTTCCGGCGCCGAAGCTTACCAGTACGTCGAGGCTGTCTTTTTCGGCTTCCAGCAGCGGCATGAGCTCGTCGCGCCGTATGAGCAGCTTCTCGGGTGCCGTTACGTCTTTGAATATCAACTCGGAGCTGACTCCGGGGATGGGTTCCTCCCTGGCGGGATATATGTCGAGCAGTATGAGCCGGTCGAGCTTGCTGAGTGCGGCTGCGAACTGCGGTGCGAAGTCGCGTGTGCGGGTATAAAGATGAGGCTGGAAGATGCCGGTGATCTTGCGGCCGGGGAAGATGCCCCTCAGCGACGAGATGGCGCTCTGAAGTTCTGCCGGATGATGGGCGTAATCGTCGATGTAGGTAAGTCCGGGGAGGTTTACATGCTCGTCGAGACGGCGCTGAACTCCCGCAAAAGTGCCGATCGCGTGACGCAGCTTCTGTCCGTCGGTGCCATGGCAGAGGCACACTGCCGCCGCTGCGACGGCGTTCTCTACATTCACCCAACCGAGGGCTCCGCAGCGTATATCCTTGAGGGTTCCTCCGGGATACACGAGGTCGAAGGTGTAATGACCGTCGGGCGAAAGGCGCAGGTTGGTGCTGTGGAAATCCGACTTGGGGTTGTCGAAATGATAGGTGAATATGCGGGCGCTTACGTCGGACTGCCTGATGGGAAGTCCGTACTTGAGTATTATGGTCTCATGGACCTGGGATGCGAATTCGCGGAAGGCTTCCTGTACGTGGGCGAGGTCGCCGTAGATGTCGAGGTGGTCGGCGTCCATGGCTGTTATGGCTGCGATGTCGGGATGCAGCTGCAGGAAGGAACGGTCGAATTCGTCAGCCTCGGCCACAACGGTGTTGGTGCTGCTCATGAGCAGGTTGCTGCCGTAGTTCTTGGAGATGCCCCCAAGGAATGCGGAGCAGCCGTCGCCTCCTTCGGTGAGTATGTGGGCGATGAGCGTGGAAGTGGTGGTCTTGCCGTGCGTTCCGGCTACGGCGAGGCAGATCTGGTCTGCGGCTATCTCTCCCAGGACCCGCGAGCGCTTGAGGAGCTTGTAGCCGTGTTCGCGCACGTAGCGCAGCTCTCCTAATTCTTCGGGAACCGCGGGAGTGTATATGACGAGGGTGGATGACGTGTCGGCGGGAACGGCGCTGCAGTCGTCTTCGTAGTGCACCGCTATCCCTTCGGCCTCCAGCTGTGCCGTGAGAGCGGAAGGCGTACGGTCGTATCCGCTTACGCTCATGCCGCGGAACTTGAACCAGCGGGCGAGGGCGCTCATGCCTATTCCGCCTATGCCAATCAGGTAAACCTGTTTAATCTTATCGTCTTTCATCCCTGGATTATCTTATATATTTCGTCAACTATGGTCGCGGCTGCGTCGGGCAGGGCAAGCTTGCCGGCGTTGGCTCCCAGCAGTGCCGTCTTCTGTGCGTCCCCGGCAAGGTCGAGAGCGGTTTTCATGAGCAGTTCGCGGGCTTCGGAGTCCTTTACGAGCAGAGCTGCGTCCTTGCGTACGAGAGCCATTGCATTGTGCGTCTGGTGGTCTTCGGCCACGTTGGGAGAGGGTACGAAGACCGCGGCCTTGCGGGCGGCGCATATTTCGGATACGCTCGACGCTCCGCTGCGGCTTACGACCACGTCTGCCATTGCGTATGCGAGGTCCATCCTGGAGATGAAGTCGCTGTAGCGAATCTGCGGCAGATTGCGTCCATTCATGAAAGCGTCGATGCCGCTCTTGTAGTATTTGCCGCACTGCCAGAGGATTTCGGTGTCTTCGCCGCCGGGGCATCCGGCCTCTATCCAGGCCTTTACGGCGTTGTTGAGCGTGCCGCTGCCAAGGCTTCCTCCCACTATCAGGATGTGCCGCTTGCAGGGATCGAAGCCGTAGAATTCAATTCCTTCCTGGCGCTCCTGGGGGGTGTAGGGGTGTATCTCGGGACGTATGGGGTTGCCGCTCATGACTATCTTTTCGGCCGGGAAGAATTTCTCCATGCCTTCGTAGGCCACGCAGATGCTCTTAACTTTGCTGCCGAGCATCTTGTTGGTAAGTCCGGCGAATCCGTTCTGCTCCTGGATGAGGGCGGGAATCTTCATGCGGGTGGCGGCCATGAGCAGGGGAGCGCTTGCGTATCCTCCCACTCCTACCGCTACGTCGGGCCGAAAATCCTTGATGATCCTGCGGGCGCGCCTGATGCTGCCTGCGAAACGGAAGGGCACGCTGAGGTCGTTGATGATGTTCTTGATGCTGAGCTGCCTCTGCAGGCCCACTATCGGCAGACCCACTATGCGGAAGCCTTCGCGGGGTACCTTTTCCATCTCCATCTTGCCTTCTGCGCCCACGAAAAGAATCTCCGTGTCGGGATTGGCCTTTACCAGTGCACGCGCGATCGATACGGCAGGGAAGATGTGTCCTCCCGTGCCTCCGCCGCTGATTATGACCCTGAGTGCTTTATATTCCATATTCGTTCATTTCGTCTTCTATTCCTGCCGGCTCTTCATCTTCTTCCTGGGGGATGCCGTCGGTTTCGAAGGCATCCAGGTCGTCCAGGCCGGCCTGTACGTTTTCTTTAAGTTCCAGCAGCGGCTGTGCATCGCGCTGCTCCTTCTCTATTCTCCTCTGTGCTATGCGGCTGAATGACAGAATGATGCCGAACGCCAGACTGAAGCACAGGAATGCGCTGTTGCCGTGGCTGATGAGGGGCAGTGTCTGGCCCGTCATGGGGCCTATGTCGGCGTTTACGAACATATGCAGGAAGGCCTGTCCGGTAATCAGCAGGCACAGTCCGGCCACCGACAGCTTGGCATAGGTGTCTTTGCCGCAGTTCCTCACTATTATCGAGCCTCTCGCCATGAGCGAAACGTAGAGGAAAATCACTATCAGGGCACCCCACAGTCCGTATTCTTCTATGATGAAGCTGTACATATAGTCTTCCGAAATGTCGGGGACTACGTAGCGCTGTGTGCTCTGGCCGGGGCCTTTGCCCAGGATTCCGCCTTCCTTGATGGCTATCTTCGCGCTGTAGGGCTGGCGTATGTTGTCGAGGGCTTCGTAATATTCGGGCGAACCCGGTCTGGAGTCTATTACCTTCTGCTCCCAGTCGTCTTTTTCGGCGATTCGGCTGATGGCGGTGCCTATACGCTTCATGACCTTCTTGTCGCTGATTTCGTAAATGCCCCAGCATCCCAGTATGAGGACGATGGCAGCCGCCGCCAGCACGGCCAAGTCCCTGAGGTTGCCTCCGCCGAGCAGGATAACCAGGAACATGATTCCTCCAATGAAGAGTGCCGCGGAGTTGCTTCCCGGGATAATCATGACAAGGACCACGATGAAAGGAGCGTAGATGTAGAGCACCTTCTTCCAGATTTCTTTCCTGGGCCCCTTGAGCTCGCCCTTCTTTAGGGCGTCCAGAGCCCATGCGAGGTACATTACCATCGCTATCTTGACCACTTCGAAAACGTGTACCTGGACGCCTCCTATCTGCAGGATGCGCCGTGCGCCGTTGAGTTCGATGGATTTGATGAATCCTACGTCTATCCTGGAAATCAACAGACCCAGCAGCACCAGGCTTATGCCCAGTCCCAGGCGGGAGCACCAGCGGAAGAAATTGATGCTCTTTATGTTGTAGCAGACGATGATGAGGGCGAGCCCTGCCGCTACCACCACCAGCTGGCTCTTTACTATGTCGAGACGCGTCTGGTGGCCTTCCAGGAGCCTCGAGGTGGAAGAGAATATGCACACGATGCTGATTAGGATCAACATCAGAGCGATGATCCAGACCACCTTGTCGCCTTCGATTCTCTCGAAGAAATTCCAGGCTGTGCGCTTTCCCTTTGACATATCTTTTACAGTTTTCTTACCGCCATCTTGAACTTGCGTCCGCGGTCTTCATAATTCTCGAACAGGTCGAAACTCGCGCAGCAGGGGCTGAGCAGTACCACGTCGCCGCTTTTCGCTATCATGCTGGCGACTTTTACGGCCTCCTCGGCGCTGTCGGTATCGGCTATCATCTCTTCGCCTACTATAGGGGCGAAAGCTTCGTGAATCTTGTGGTTGTCAACGCCCAGGCAGACGATAGCCTTGACCTTCTGCCGTACCAGGTCGTTGAGAACGCTGTAGTCGTTGCCCTTGTCGGTCCCGCCCACTATCCATACGACGGGCCTTGTCTGGCACTCCAGGGCGTACCATGCGGAATCTACGTTGGTCGCCTTGGAATCGTTGATGTACATCACGTCGCGTACGCTCAGCACGGGCTCCAGCCTGTGCTCGATGGGGGAGAAACTTCCCAGAGCCTCGCGTATCTTGTCGTCTTCTATGCCCGTTACCTTTGCGGCGATGGCGGCTGCCATGGAGTTGTAGATATTGTGCCTGCCGCTGAGTGCCAGCTCGCGCAGATAGATTTCGCTCTCGTTCTGCTCGTAGCGTACGACTATCCGGTTGCCGTCCAGGTAGGCTCCCTGCTGTACCTTCTTTTCCTGGGAGAAGGGGAGCATCTTGCATTGCAGCACTATCTTGCTGAGGTGCTCGATGGTGATGGCGTCGTCGGAGTCGAATATGAAGCAGTCCTCGGGACGCAGGTTGCGCGTGATCTTGAACTTGGCCCGCACGTAGTTCTCCATGTTGTGGTCGTAGCGGTCCAGGTGGTCGGGCGTTATATTGGTGATTATGGCTATGTCGGGACGGAAGTCGTAGGTGTCGTCGAGCTGGAAGCTGCTGATTTCCAGTACATAGTAGTCGTGCTTTTCGGTGGCTACCTGAAGCGCGTAGCTTTTGCCGATGTTGCCGCCCAGGCCTACGTCCAGACCGGCTTCCTTGAGCAGGTAGTGGATGAGCGAAGTAGTCGTAGTCTTGCCATTCGACCCGGTGATGCAGATTTTCTTAGCGCTGTCGTAACGCGATGCGAATTCTATCTCGGATATGATGCGGGTGCCCTTGGCAGCGAATTCACGCACGAGGGGTGCGGTGGACGGTATGCCGGGGCTCTTTATCACTTCGTCGGCGTCGAGCAGGCGCTCGCGGGTATGACCGCCCTGTTCGAAGGGGATGTCCCACTTCTGCAGCTGCCGGGCATATTCGTCCTTGATCTTCCCGTTGTCGGAAAGAAAAACGTCGAATCCTTTTACTTTTGCGAGCACTGCGGCTCCCACGCCGCTTTCTGCTCCGCCTAAAACTACTATCTTGGACATTGTGCTATCTTATCTTAAGTATGGCGAGAGTGGATACCGCCAGTATGATTCCTATAATCCAGAAACGTGTGACTATGCGCGGTTCGGGAATTCCCTTTTTCTGATAATGGTGATGCAGCGGCGCCATGAGGAAGACCCTCCGGCCCTCGCCGTATTTGCGTTTGGTGTGCTTGAACCAGGTCCTCTGGATGATTACCGAAAGGCTTTCCATCAGGAAGATGCCGCAAAGCAGGGGAAGCAGCAGCTCCTTGCGTATGAGTATCGCGCTCACGCCGATGATGCCTCCGATGGCAAGGCTGCCGGAATCGCCCATGAACACCTGCGCGGGGAAGGTGTTGTACCACAGGAAACCTATAAGCGCTCCCACGAATGCAGCCATAAATATCGCGACCTCTCCGGATCCCGGTATATACATGATGTTGAGGTACTTGGAGTCGAGTGCGTCGCCGCCGAGCCAGGCCATTACGCCGATTGCCACACCTACTATGGCGGAGGTTCCCGTTGCAAGTCCGTCCATGCCGTCGGTAAGGTTGGTGCCGTTTGAGCAGGCGAGCGTCACGAGTATGATCATGATCATGTATATGGCCCATGAAGTATATACTCCGAGCTGTCCGCTGAAGGGTGAAAGCCAGCTGTAGTCGAATTCGTGTGCCTTGACGAAGGGGATGGTGGTGACGAGCTTGTCGGTGGGGATGTCGGGGCTTATGCAGACGATGAGCGCTACGAGGAGACCCAGGCCGAACTGAAGTATGAGCTTGCCTTTCTCGCTGAGGCCTTCTTTGTTGTGCTTGAACACCTTGATGTAGTCGTCCAGGAATCCGATGCCTCCGCACCATACGGTGGTGATGAGCAGGAGTATGGTGTAGATGCTGTCGAGCCTGCACACGAGCAGGGCTGATCCCAGCAGCGAAAGGATGATAATGATGCCTCCCATCGTGGGCGTACCTTTCTTCTGCATCTGGCCTTCCAGTCCGAGGTCGCGTATGGTTTCACCTATCTGGTGCTTCTGGAGCCAGCGTATGATCCTGCCTCCGGCTATGAAGGCAATGAGCATGCTTATGACTGCGGCCAGCATCGCCCTGAAAGACAGGTAATGCATCAGTCCCAGTCCGGGAATATGTACGCCAAGGCTTTGAAGCCATTCTGTTAGATGGTAGAGCATTGCTTGAAAATCTCCTTTACTATTTCTTTTTCGTCAAAATGTGTTTTCTGTGTACCGATTATCTGGTAGGTTTCGTGCCCTTTGCCGGCCAGCAGTACGGTGCTGCCGTCGGGGGAGAGCATCAGGGCGGTGCGGATGGCCTCTTTGCGGTCGGCGATGAAAACCGACTTTGCAAGCCCGTCGGCGCCGAGTCCGCCGCGTATGTCGTTCATTATGTCTTCGGTGCGCTCGGTGCGGGAATTATCGGAGGTCACGAATATGCGGTCGGCCCATTTTGCGGCTATCGCTCCCATCTCGGGACGCTTGGTGCGGTCGCGGTCGCCTCCGCATCCGAAGAGGCATACGAGCTGCCTGGACGGAGCCACTTCCCGGAGTGTCTTGAGTACGTTCTCCAGTGCGTCGGGGGTGTGGGCATAATCAATCACCGCTACAAGGCCTCTCGGGCCGTGAATGGTTTCGAGGCGTCCGGGGGCGGAACCCAGGGCCGACATGGCCACCAGGACCTCGTCTTTCGGCGCTCCGAGGGCGAGTGCGGTGCAGTAAATGGCCATGAGGTTGTATGCATTGTGCTCGCCGACCAGCCTTGTCCAGACCTCGGAGCCGTCTATGCGGAGCAGCATGCCTTCGAAGCTCTTCTCGAGTATGCGGCAGCTGTGGTCGGCCATGCTGCGGCAGGAGTAAGTGACTTTGCGTGCGGCTGTGTTCTGGAGCATTACGCTGCCGTGCTTGTCGTCGGCATTGGTGATTGCGGTTGCGCCGGGGCCGAGATTGTCGAAGAAAAGCTTCTTGCAGCGGAGGTATTCGGCGAAAGTTCCGTGATAGTCCAGATGGTCGTGGGTGAGGTTGGAGAAGATGCCTACCGCAAACTCCAGTGCGGCTATCCTTTCCTGCGCCACTCCGATGGAGCTGACCTCCATGAAGCAGTATTGGCAGCCTGCCTCCACCATCCTTGCCAGCAGCGAGTTGATCGTGAGGGGGTCGGAGGTGGTGTTGGCGGTTTCTTCGCGCTCGCTGCCTACATAGTTCGCAATCGTGGAGAGAAGTCCGCACTCGTATCCCAGGGCCCTGAACAGCCTGTACAGGAGGGTTACGGTGGTGGTTTTGCCGTTTGTTCCGGTAATGCCGACAAGTTTGAGCGATCCGCTGGGATGTCCGTAGAAGGCGTCGGCGGCGTATGCAAGTGCTTTACGGCTGTCCTTTACTACTATGCGAACGACGTCAGGAGCTGCCGCTCGCTCCTGTTCGTAAGGGCCAAAGTCGCTCGCGGCAGCTCCTGCCTCTTGCTCCTGTTCGTAAGGGCCAAAGTTGCTCGAGGTCTCTTCGAACATGACTGCTACGGCACCGGCTTCGATGGCTTTGCCGATGTAGGCGCGGCCGTCGTTGCCGCATCCGTTTACGGCGACAAAGAGGCTTCCGGGGACGACTTTGCGGGAATCGTTGCATACGGCGGCTATTTCCATTCCGGTGCCGCCTGTACAGGAGATTACTCCGCAGTCTCGTATGATATCGCTTAACTTCATTTGCTTGCTGTTAATTGTGGACGGAAGCAGGGATCTATGCTGTAGATTCCGTTGACAAGTCCTTTGACTGCCCTTGCAGGTATGCCGCCGCCCTGGAACTGTTTTGACGTGGGCTTGCTGAATACCGTGCAGATGACGCTGTATTTGGGATCGTCGGCGGGGAAGAATCCCACGAAGGTGCCCTGGTATTTGCGCCTGCCCTGTTCGTCTCTGTAGGAGCCGCCTGAATAGGTTCCGAAAGAAGTTCCGGTTTTGCCGGCAACCTGGCATTTGGCGTCCTTGAGCCTGCGGGCCGTACCTTCTTCGGTAACCGCTTTGAGGGCCCTCGTGAGGGTGTCGGCAACTGCCTTGCTGCATATCGTGGACATGAGAGCGGGGCCGCGGCGGTTCTTGACCAGCCCGTCCTTTTCTATGTCTTCCACCAGGTAGGGCTTCATCATGCGTCCCTTGTTGGCGATGGCGTTGTAGAAAGTGAGCATGTGCATTGGCGTCTCGCGTATGCCGTAGCCGTAACCCATTACGGCGAGGTCGCTGAGGCTCCAGTAGCGGTTCTTGTCTTTAGGAGACGGTATAGCGGGGGAGGCCAGGCCGGCGAGGTCGAAGTCGAAGGCTTCCGCCAGTTTGTAGCTGTGGATGTTTTCGATGAAGCGCATCGGCTTTTTGCTGTAGTTGTTTATGGCGAGCGAGCCGAATACGTAGTTGGAAGAAACCTTGAATCCGTCGATGATGGAGATGCTGTTGGTGTGATGCATTCTCTCATGGTCCAGCATGTGCACATCCTGCGGAATGCGGACGCCTTTTATGACGCCGTGGTTGGTGCGGATGGTTTCGTCGAGGCTCTTGATGTGCCCGTCGGACAGCACCTGCATCAGGGTGACGGTCTTGAATACGGAACCGGGTTCTATGGCCCTGCCGATAGCCAGGTTGCTGACCTCTTCGAAACTGGCCTCATCGCCGTCCCTGTAGAGATTTACCATGGCCCGGATAGCGCCGGTCGATGCCTCCATGAGCACCAGGCAGGCACCTTCGAGGTCGGCCTCTTCGCAGATTTCGTCGTACAGGCTGCGGTATGCGATGTCCTGGTAGTCGATGTTGATGGTGGTGCGGATGTCTTTGCCGTCCTCTGCGCGTGTGCGCGTGCTGTCGTTGTCCTGCACACGGCCGTAGTCGGTCACCTTGAGCCACTCTTTGCCCTCCTTGCCATGGAGCACGTAGTCGAATTTGCCCTCGAGACCTACGTGGGTGTTGCCCACGGCGGAGCTGTTGTCGCGTACGAAGCCTATCGTGCGGCGGGCCAGTTTGCCATAAGGGTAGATCCTTACGTTCTTCTGTTCTGCGATGAGACCGCCCTTGTAGCGGGACTCGTTGAAGAGCGGGAAGGTCTTGATGCGGTTATATACGTTGCGGTCGACCGGCTTGCCGAACTTGAGGTATTTCTTTCCGTTCTTGCGGCCGTCGCTTATCTGCTTGAAGTATTCGTCCGCGCTTTTGTCGGGGAATACCTTGGCGAGCTCTACGCTGAGCGCCTGGGCTTTGCGGAGCCATTCCTTTTCGGCTTCGGCTCCTTTCTTCTTGTCCTTGGCGAATTCTTCTTTGCGTACCGTGCAGTCCATTGCGATCTGGTAGGTGGGGCAGGACATGGCAAGCAGACGGCCCTCGCAGTCGATTATGTTGCCCCGGACCGGCTCAACTATGCGCGCGCGGCTGCTGGGAGTGAGGGCGACGGCAATCTTGGGGTCGGGATGGAAGAACAGCTGTATGCCCACTATCTTGAGGAAAAGCACCACGGAAGCGAGCAGCAGCGCGACGTATATGACGTACAGGATTACTCCTATACGGTCGCGATTCTTCTTTATTGTGCCGTTTGCTTCCATTTTACTTTACCAATACGGTCGCGGGCTGCGTGGGCTCCGTGACTTTTGAACCTTTTTCTTCCAGAAGGGCGCGGACCGACGAACGCTTGCTCAGGCTTACCAGGTCGAAGGTCTTCTGGGTATGCACTATCTCGAGTTCCTGGAGCTCGGCCTTGCTGCGCTCCACCTTGGTCATGGTGCTCTCGATCATGAGAGAAATCCAGATGACCATGGCAAGCAGGAAGAATACATAGACTATATGGACCAGATAGCGCCCTACGTTGAGGCGCAGCAGGAATTCTCCACGCAACATCGCCGCAAGGCTGTTTCGCAGTCCCCGTCCGAGGTCTTGTATTTTCCAGGTCTTCTCCATTATAACTTTTCCGCTACCCTCAGCTTTGCGCTGCGGGCCCTTGTGTTTGCACTTATCTCCGATTCCTCGGGTACCGAAGGCTTCCTGCCTACGGGCGACAGGGGGGCCGACGAGCGTCCGAATACGTCTTTCTCTTCGCTCCCGTCGATGTGCCCGCTGCGCATGAAATTCTTAACCATGCGGTCTTCCAGGGAATGATAGGTGATGACGACGAGGCGTCCGCCCTTTTTGAGCGATTTCGCGGCACCCTGCAGGAACTTCTCCAGGGAACGCATCTCGTCGTTTACCTCTATGCGCAGGGCCTGATAGACCTTGGCCAGATACTTATGCTCGGCGAAAGAAGGCAGGGCTCCCGCAACTGCATTGTCGAGGTCGCCGGTGGAGTGGATAGGAGCCTTTGCCCGTGCCGCTACGATGAGCTGCGCGAGCTTGCGGGCATTATCGACCTCACCGTAGATTTTAAGGATCCTTTCCAATTCTTCTTGCGTATAAGAATTGACAATGTCAGCGGCGGTTTTGGCGCCCTGCACATTCATTCGCATATCGAGGGGACCGTCGAAGCGGAAGGAGAAGCCGCGCTCTGCAGTATCGAACTGGTGCGAGCTTACTCCAAGGTCGGCAAGTATGCCGTCCAGGCCGTCGGGGGCCTCGATCAGAGCATAGTTATGTATGAATCTGAAATTGTTGTGTACGAGTGTGAACCTCGCGTCTTCCGGTGCGTTGGCAAGGGCGTCGGCATCGCGGTCGAAGGCTATCAGGCGGCCGTCCCCGCTCAGGCGGGAGAGGATTTCCCTGGAGTGGCCGCCCCCTCCGAACGTAGCATCGGCATAGCAGCCCGAGGTGTCGGTCACCAGGGCGTCTACGCTTTGCTTGAGAAGGACGGGATTGTGATACTCGCTCATTGCCTGCTGCTCCTACTGACGGGAGAGGCTTCTGGCAATGGCTACATATTCATCGTTGGAAATCTGAGAGCGCTCGAATGCATCCTTGGCCCATATTTCCATCTTGTTGCCAATGCCCAGGAAAACCACTTCCTTGGTTACACCGATTGCGTCAAGAAAACTACGGGGTATGGATATGCGCCCAAGTTTGGCATCGGGCTCCACCACCTCTATGCCTCTCATGTACTCCCTCCAGAAGATTACATGCTCTTCTTTGAAGGGGTCCAGTTTGGCTCTGGTGTCTTCCGCCTCGGCCGCCCACGCATCGTAGGCGGACATTTCGAGGCAGGAGGAGAAGATACCTTTTTTGATTACAAACCTCATATCTCCACCTATCGGCATTACCCTGCGGATGGCGGCAGGGAGCACCAGGCGCCCCTTGTCGTCAACCTTTGCGGAGTATGTACCGATAAATGTGACCATAATAATTCTTATACGCAGTTGCAAATATAAGAATAAATTTTCCACTTTATTCCATTTTGTTACAATTTTTTCCACAATTTATCAACATTCACCTTCTGCGCTATAAAAAGCGGAGTTGCTGCTCAGTGAAGACCGTCTGCGCCCACGCAGCCGTGAGAAGCAACTCCTCGTGATTTTATATAACGAAGACGCCGCCACTTGTGGTGGCGACGCCGTAGTTGTAAATATGCTGTTGATGCTGATTCTTAGATTTCTTTCCGCCAGCGGGCGAGCGGGATACCGAGCTGGTCGCGGTATTTTGCAATGGTGCGCCTGGCGACTTTGTAGCCGCGGCGTGCCATTTCCACTACGAGCTGCTCGTCGGTGAGGGGCTTGTGCTTGTCTTCCGCTTCTATGCATTCCTGCAAGGCTTTCTTGAGTTCCCTCGTAGAGACCTCCTCTCCGTTGGAGTTCTCCATACCCTCGGAGAAGAAGGACTTGAGGGGGAAGATGCCGAAGTGGGTTTCTATGTACTTGCTGTTTACGACGCGGCTTATCGTGGAGATGTCGAAGCCGGTGATTTCCGCTATGTCTTTGAGGACCATGGGACGCAGATTGCTCTCGTCGCCGTCGATGAAATAGTCGTGCTGATAATCCAAGATTGCGCGCATGGTCTTGCTGAGCGTATTCTGGCGCTGCTTGAGGGCCTCCACGAACCACTTTGCAGAATCGAGTTTCTGCTTGACGAATGCGGCCGCTTCTTTCTGGGCACGTTCAGAGGAACCCTTGGCGTCCATGAGCAGGTCGGCGTATTTCTTGTTCACCCTTATCTCGGGCACGTTGAAGCGGGGCATGGTGAAATCCAGCACGCCGTCGTGCTCGTCGAGAATGAAATCGGGAATTATCTGGCTTGACTGGTCGTCGTACGAATCGTCAACCTGGCCTCCCGGAGAAGGGTTGAGCCTGACTATCCTTGCGAATGCCGCCTTGAGCTGCTCCTCGGTGATTCCCAGACGCGACTGGATTTTCTGGAAGTGCTTGTTGGTAAAGTCGGCGTAACATTCATCTATTATGCGTATTGCGGTCTTGACTTCCGGGGTCTGCTTGAGGGCGCGCAACTGGATGAGCAGGCACTCCTGCAGGTCCCTTGCGCCGACGCCTACGGGCTCGAAATCCTGTATGATCTTGAGCATCCTTTCCACTTCTTCCTCGTTTGTCTCTATGCCTGCGCGGAAAGCGAGGTCGTCCACGAGGGCGTCGATGTCGCGGCGCAGGTAGCCGTCGTCGCTCAGGCTGCCTATGATGAACGAAGCCACCTCGTGCTCGTGCGGGGTGAGGTTACGGTATCCGAGCTGCCTCTGAAGGCTCTGGGTGAATCCTTCCTTGACGGAGAAGGTGTTGTATTCGGGCCTTGGGTCCTTGCCCCAGTTGTTGACCTTGAGCCGGTATGCGGGAATGTCGCCGTCTTCCTTCATGGAGTCGATGGAAACGTCGCGGCGTTCCTCGTCGCTGTCGGGATCGGGCTCGTCGTCAAGCACGGGATTGCTCTCCAGCTCTGCGCGCACCTTTTGTTCCAGCTCCTGAATAGGCAGTTCGATGAGCTTGATCGTCTGGATCTGAAGGGGAGAGAGCTTCTGCTGCTGCTTGAGTTCGAGTCCTGTCTTGAGCATGGTTTACTGGTTGCGGACGATGAATGCGGTAGGGAACTCCTGCAGAATGGTCTTGAGCGCGTTGGCTGCGTCGGCCTTGCTGGCGTAATTGCCTACCGTGACTTTGAAGAAGGGGTTGGTGAAGGTGCGGGAAACGGGTACGCCGGGGTGCAGGTTGCGGAAACGGGCGGCCGCAGCCTCCGAAGCACTACGGGCGTTCTGTCCGCTGTCGAAGAAGATGCGTATGCGGTAAGTCTGGTCGGAAAGACCGGACGCGGTGCGCCGCTCGTTGCGCTCGATGTGTGCGGCGAGGGCCGAAGACACCTGGTCGCTCTGATGCACGGTGACGTATGGCGAAATCTGCTCCATGACGTCGTAGCGTACCTCGGCAGCGGGTTCCGTCTGCTGTGCGCGGGCGACGGTGCAGCAGGCTGCGAGGGCCGTCAGTATGATGAGTAAACGTTTCATATCTTGTCAAGCAAATCCTTGAGCGGAATGTCTTTATATTCGAAATCCTTGCCAAGACCGCTCTTGAGCGTGCCGCGGAACTTGACATCTATGGTGACGAGGTCCATGTCGCGGTTCTGCAGAAGCACAAGAAGCTGGAAGGGATTGAACCCGTCGTCGATGTTGCCATGCACCTCGATGGTATAGATTTCCTTGCTGCGCGGCGACAGCGTGAGGTCATCGGCCGTAAAATGAAGACAAGGCACTCCGTCCATCTTGGCAACCGCATACATGCCTGTAAGAGTGACCTGGACCGTGGGGTTGTCAACCTCGAGGGAAATGGTGGCGTCGAGCGATGAAAGCCCTCTCGGCGAGAGAGATACGAGCTCGCAGGACGTAACCTTGATATCCTGGAAGGACTTCCCGCAGGACACAAGGCACAGCGCGGCGAGGGCGACGGTCAGCAGTTTCAAACTCTTTTTCATATCGCGCAAAGATAATTCTAATTTTCTATATCTCGACCTTGCCGGTGGTGGAATGTGTTTCGGATTCCCATACCCAGTTGAGCTTAAGAACTATGGAATCGCGTTCCGGCATGTATTTGCCGAGGGGGAAGGAGGAGTAGAAATTCTTTTCTTCCAGGATGTCGGTGTCGGGAAAATCGGTCTCGCAGCTGTGATGGAGAGTCAGCCTGAGAGTGTCCGAAATCTCCTGAGTCGGGTCCAGGGCAAGGCTGATGAAATGCACCTCGCCTCCGCCAGGAAGGACTTTGATGGTATTGAGCATGTTGAGGCAGCCTCCCGAATACCATGCATCGTTCACTTTGACAGGGAGTGTCCCGAGGCTGTCCAATTCTTTTTGGGTGCTTACCAGGTCGGGTTCCTTGAATAACGGGACCGAATAAGTCAGGAAGTCGGCCTCGCGGATATTCCCGTCCTTCTCGGCAGTTACGTCCAGTACGGCATAGACCCTTGGAGAGCCTTGCCAGTCGGGCGCGGAGTTGGGGAATATATACTTTATGCCGTCGTCGGCAAGCAGGGAGCCGTCTGCCTGAGGGAATCCGAAAGTGAAAACCCTGTACAGGAACGGATCGTCCTTGATGCATGACAGCGTGGAGACAAGTACGATAAACAGCGTAAACAAGCGTTTCATAAAAGTCTTTTTTTGGTAGGACGGCAGATTATCTGGATATCGACGTCGTCAATCTTGTATCCGCGAAAGCGATGCCCTTTGATGGCCGCCTGCACTTCTTCCAGCAGATCGGGTGCCTCCACGTCCACGAATTCGTGACTCCTTACGTCGTACAGGTGTATGTGGCGCCAGGCGTTGATGTCGAAGACGACCTTCCCGTTGGCACTGTACCTGCGTGAGTAGATTCCCGTATCGGCGAGGGACGACAGGATATTGTAAACGGAGGAACGGGCGATACGGCACTTGCCTTCTGCCTTTATGGTATCCAGGACTGTGTCTGCATCGGCGTGGATGTGCTTCAGCATGGCGCGATGGACCGCCAGACGCTGCGGCGTCACTTTGAGTCCGTATGTGCCCAGCATCCTGGAAAAGGTCTCCAGGTCGGCAGGTTGTCGTATGGCTTTCCTGGTCATGCTTTTTCTTCTAACAGGGCCCTGGCGTTTGCCATGGCTTCCCGGGTGATGGATTCTCCGCTGAGCAGGCGGGCGATCTCGCGTATGCGGTCTTCTCCCTCAAGAAGGGTGATTCCGGAAGTGCTCCTTCCGCTGGCAGGGTCGAAGGTCTTGCTTACCAGGTAGTGCGCCGATCCCTTTGCTGCGACCTGCGGCAGGTGGGTGATGGAAAACACCTGCATGCTCTCTCCCATGCGGCATATCATCTGCCCCATGCGGTCGGCTACACTGCCGGAGACGCCGGTGTCGATTTCGTCGAAAATAAGGGTGGGCATGCCTTCGTACCGGGCCATCAGCGCCTTGAGACTCAGCATGATGCGTGAGAGTTCTCCGCCCGAGGCGCACTTTGCGATTTCGACTCCGCGGGATCCGTCAGAGCTGAACAGGAATTCTACGGCGTCGGCTCCGGAGGCTGATGGCGTAGCGGGGTTGAGGGCTACGCGGAAAGAAGCCCTTTCAAGCTCCAGGAAGGCGAGCCCGGCAGTAACCTCCTCCGAGAATCCCTTGGCCGCTTCGGCCCTCTTGAGGTGCAGGGCGCTGCATATTCCGGCATGCCGGCTTCGCAGGGCCTCCGATTCCTTGACAAGGGCCTCGATGCGTTCGTCGAGCCCCTCTGCGCTTTCTGCCATGGAGCGATAGCGCTCGCGGACCTCTATGAGTCCTGCGATGTCGCTGCAGCCGTGCTTGCTCATCAAGCGGTACAGCAAAGACAGCCTTTCTTCGACCTGACTGAGCCTCTGGGGAGATGTGTCGATGCGTCCTGCGGCATCTTCGACTTCGCCGAAGATATCGTCGAGCTCGATTCTGGCGGAATCGATGCGCTCGCTGAGCGACGAGGCGGACGGAAGATACTTGGAGACGTGCTCAAGTGCCTTCTTTGCCGTCTGAAGCGATTCCCGAACCGAAGCTCCGGAACCGTCGGCGGAACCGAAGGCTTCGAGGACTGTCTGGAGACGTTCGCGTATCTCTTCCGCATTGCCGAGCGTAAGCTGCTCCTCTTCGAGCTCTTCGAACTCTCCGTCCCGCAGGCCGGCACTTTCGAGCTCGCGCAGCTGGGCGCTGTTATAGTCGGATTCGGAGCGGTTGCGGGCGTCTTCCTCCCGCGCCTGCGATAGCCTGGCAAGGCACGCACCCAGTTGCTCCCACACCTGCCGGCATTCGTCGGCAAGTGGCTTCGTGGCTGCATAGCGGTCGAGCAGTCCGAGCTGGAACTGCCGGTCGGTAAGCAGCAGGCTCTGGTGCTGGGAATGAATGTCGAACAGGCGGCCTCCAAGCTCCGAGAGCTCCTGGAGCTGTACAGGGCAGTCATCGATGAAGCTGCGCGAACGCCCCGAGGAGTAGATGACACGTCGGATGATCCTTTCGCCTTCGGGAGTGTCGAATATGCCTTCCACCACGCAGTTTTCGGCTCCCGAGCGTATCAGTCCGGCTTCGGCCTTGTCGCCTGCGAGCAGTCCCAGGGCGCCAAGCAGTATGGATTTGCCTGCGCCGGTCTGTCCCGTGATGATGACAAGACCCTCCGGGAATTCAACGTCCAGAGAGTCTATGAGTACGAAATTGCGTATGTGAAGGCTGCGCAGCACAGCTTATTCGGTCTTGCCGTCGGCAGCCGCGAAACGGTATTCGAGCTCGCCGTTTTCGAATTCGGTGGTAGCTATCAGACCCGGCTTGGGCTGGCGCTCGAAATACTTGGATATCTCTATCTGCTCCTTGTTCTCGAAGGTCTCTTCCATGGTGTCCCTTTCGCCTTTGAACTCCTCGAGTCTCTTTGCGAGTTCCTTCTTCTCGGCGAGGGCTATCTGGTTGGCCCTCTGGGCGATGATTACGGTTGTCTCATAGATGTTTCCAGTAGGGGCTGCAAGGTCCTTGATGTCCCTCGTTACGGTGTTGTTGGGTACTTTCTTTTCCATATATCAATACTTTTCTTTTGTTTTCTTGTAGAGTCTGTCGATTTCCGGACGCCTGGCGGATTCGGGATATTCGCCTACGAAATTGAGGTAGTCGTCGTAGAAGACCAGGAAACGTTCTTTCTGCTTGGACTTTACGCTTAGATTGGCGTAGTTGTAGGAAGCCATGGCCGTATAGTACAATATGTCTTCGCGGTAGCGGTTCTCCGCGTCGTCCTTGAGCACGTTCCGAAGCGCCACCCTGGCAGCCTTGTAGTCTTCCATTTTATAGTATAGGTATGCGTTCTCGTAGGCCTTGCGGTCGAGGCGTTCCTCCAGGTCGTCGAGCATGTGCTCGCAAACCTCGCGGTACTCGGTGTCGGGATGGTTTACCAGATACTCGCTTATGGCCGTGATGCATTTGTACGTGGGAGTCTGGTCCAGTTCGTAACGCAGGGTCGAACGGTACAGGCAGTCGAGGCGCAGGAACTCCGCACTTTCCGCGAAGGCGCTGCGGGGGTAGTTGCGCACGAAGTTCTCGAAGTTGGTCTCGGCGGTGTAGTAATCCTTTGCCCTGTAGTTGCTCAGGCCCCAGTAATACTGCACCGTGTCGTCGCGGGAAGTACCGTTGGTAAGGTACGACAGCGACTCGAACAGCTGGCCGGACTTGTTGAACTTGCCCTGGCTGAAGTAGTCGAATGCGGCGTTATACTTTGCGTCGGCATCGTTGCTCTCCAGCAGAGTCTCGTATGCGCTCTTGCAGGAGATTGCACATGAGGCCAGGATTATGGCCGCTATGGTTGCGAAACGCTTCATCTCTTGAGGAATTTTTCTGCGTCCAGGGCTGCGCGGCATCCAGATGCGGCGGCGGTAATGGCCTGGCGGTATCTGGAATCCTGTACGTCGCCTGCGGCGAACACGCCTTCGACGTTGGTGTGGCTGGTGCGTCCGTCGGTTATGATGTACCCCTCGGCGTCGGTGTTGACCCAGGGTGCGAACAGTGCAGACTGCGGGGTGTGGCCGATTGCGAGGAAGAACCCGTCGATCTTTATGTCAAATATCTCTCCGTCCTTGCGCTCAAGACGGGCCCCGGTGACGCCGCTGGCGTCTCCGAGCACCTCGCGGGTATTGCAGTTCCAGAGAATCTCGATGTTGGGAGTGTTCTTGACCCTTTCCTGCATTGCAACGGAAGCGCGCAGCACGTCGCGGCGCACTATCATGTAAACCTTGTTGCAGATTCCGGCAAGGTAGCTTGCCTCTTCGCAGGCGGTGTCGCCGCCGCCTACTACGGCGACGTCTTTGCGGCGGTAGAAGAAGCCGTCGCAGGTGGCGCAGGCCGACACGCCGAGGCCGCGGAATTTCTGCTCCGACGGCAGCCCGAGGTAGCGTGCGGTGGCTCCGGTGGCTATGATGAGGGCTTCGGCCTCAAGGCTCT
Organism: uncultured Bacteroidales bacterium; assembly: GCA_946539455.1. GTDB lineage: Bacteria > Bacteroidota > Bacteroidia > Bacteroidales > UBA932 > Cryptobacteroides. The sequence continues at coordinate 13,391 of CAMNHL010000026.1, read as the reverse complement.
CGCTGCCGTCGATGGTGATTTTGAACGGGCGCGAGGAAAGGTCTGCCGCCGTTACGGTTCCCCTGCGGATATCGGCTCCGAGGTTCTCTGCCTGCTTGCGCATGTCGGACATGAGGGCGTTGGCGTCCACTCCTCCGGGATAGCTGGGGAAATTCTCTACGACCGTAGTGGTGGTGAGCTGGCCGCCTGGCTCCATGCCCTCGTAGAGGACGGGAGAGAGAGCGGCTCGGGATGCATATATGGCGGCTGTATATCCGGCTGGACCTCCGCCGACAATGAGGCATTTGACTTTTTCCATCAGCGTACCAATGTTATAGTGTTGTTCGAGTTGTATCTGATTCGCCTTACGGCTGTATTCGTCTTTCCGGTGACGTCGAAGCGGAAATCGGTCTGCAGGCCCGTGCCCGGCGTGGTGGAGAGCTCCGCCGGCCAAAGCTGCTGGTCGCGGCCGAGGGTGGAACCGAGGTAGTACATGAGGTCGTAGCCCTGATACACCCATTGTCCCGGCTCTCCCTTGAACAGGGTGCGGTAACGGTCAGCGAAACTGCGTACCTGCGGGTCTGACGGGTCGGCGTAGTAGGATGCCGTTATGCGGGTGCCGGCTGCGTGGATGCTCTCTATTTCGAGCTCGCTTATGGAACGGAGCCTGGAAGTGCTGTAAACGGCGTTGTGCCCGCCCTTGAGGTTCATAAGGGCTGCGTCGCGCACGGCGGTGGTACAGAAAACGTCGTTCTCCGATGCCAGCACGAACCGGCATGTCCCTGCGACTGTGCCCTCGTAGGCGGTGGCGGAGGAATTGATTTCGTACGGAATCTGAGCCTCTGACAGCTTGAGTGCGAGGCGGCTTGCCATTTCTCCTCCGGCATCCTCTGCGCTCTGCAGCAGCACTACCGCGTCGCCTGCGCGGAGGTCTTCCTTTATCCACAGGACGAGGTCATCGACCTGTGCCTCCCATCCGGAAGGGGCCTGGATGATATTGTAGCGGTCGGTGAGTATCGACACCTTGGGGTCCAGAGGCGAGACCAGGTACTTGTCGCGCAGGCGGGGGAGCATGCGGGCAATGTCTTCGTAGCTTACGGGGCCTACGATGATGTCGGACTCGGCCAGATTGGCAGCAGAAGGTAGAGAGACGGCCGAATCATAAACCGTCAAGTCGTAACGGGTGTTTTCGCTTGCCAGCTTGTCAACGGCCATCAGCACGCCGCTGTAGAAGTCGAGGAAATTGCTGTTTGGAGTTTCCGTACTGCGCAGGGGCAGGATCAGCGCTATTTTCCGCGTCCAGATCGCCTCCTGTTCGGCCTGTATCTCTTCGTCGCTGCGTATGGGGACGAAGACGGAACCGGCATTTGCGGAAGTGCTGTCCTTTGCGGGACGGCCGCCGGGGAAAAGGTACCACTGGGCGGACGCTCCTGCGGGGAGGAGCATCATGAGCAGCAGCGTTACAATCAGGCGTCGTTTCATAATGATTCGGTAAAACTGATCAGTCTCTTGCAGAATCCGGACCAGGACAGGAGCTCTTTCTGCCTGCGGATGCTTTCCTTGCATGCCTCCTGCATACCCGGAGTGCCGAAGAAGCGCTCTATGCCTTCCTTGACGCACTGCGGCTCGGCCCTTTCGACTACCAGTCCCGTTCCGGTTCCCTCTACGGATGCCCGGAGCGATCCGGTGTCGGTGACTATCATGGGAACTTCGAAATGAAGGGCGAGGGCGCCTACTCCGCTCTGGGTGGCGCTGCGGTAGGGCAGAACCACTGCATCGGAGGCGCAGAAATACTTCTTGACCTCGGCGTCGGGGATGTAGTCGGTGCGCAGGAGTATGCGGTCCTTGGCCCCGCTGGCGTCGATAATCTCCTGATATTCGGAAAAGTCGCCATAGGGCTCACCGGCTATGATGAGGCGGTAGCCGGAGGGTAGGCTGCTGAAGGCCCGGAGCAGGATGTCGAGCCCCTTGTACTTTCGTATCAGGCCGAAGAACAGCAGGTTCCGGGTACCGTCGGGGAGTCCCAGTGCGGCCAGCGCTTCTTGCCGGGAGAGGGGAGTGCCGAAGTGTGAGTACACCGGGTGCGGTATGACCTGGCACGGTTTGTCGAAATCGAGGCTCCGCAGCTCTTCCGCCACGGAGTCGCTCAGAGTGATGCATCCGTCCAGTCCCTTGAGGAACCACTTGGTAAGGGGAGCGTCGAAAAAGTGAGGCTCGTGGGGAATAATGTTGTCTGCGATCGCGATGACTTTGCACCCGGACCCGACGTGGCGTGCCACCCAACCGAGGGACGGAGCGAACCAGCTCATCCAATAGCGCATGATGAGTATGTCCGCACCCCATTCTCGGATAGCCCTGGCCGCCTTGACCCATGTGAACGGGTTGACCGTGCTCAGGACGGCCTGCGAATCGATTTTTTCTGCATCGTCCTCCGGCGTGACGTACTGGGTCTTGCCGGGAAACAGCAGGGCGGGGTACTGGGTCGTAAAGTTGAAGGCCTTTACAATGTGGTCGCGGCCCAGTTCGGCGGCCAGGCAGGCGTTGAACTGGGCTATACCTCCCCTGAAGGGATAGAAGCAGGAAAGGATCGCGATCTTCAAAGCTGTTGATTACTCTTTGGATTCTGCTTTGCTCTTGACGTAGGCGGCGTTGAGGCCCTCGAGAAGCTCGTCGGTGATGTCCAGGGAAGGATCTCCGGCGGCTACGGGAGCGGGAAGTATGTCACCCTGGGTGGTGAGGATGAGGGCGTAGCCCTTCTCGGCGTTGAACGTGTCGAGGAAGGTCTTGATGGCGTCAGCGATCTGGTTCATCATGACCTGCTGCTCCTCGGCGATTTCCTGCTGCTTCTGGGCTGCATACTGCTGGAAGCTGTTCTGCTGTTCCTGTAGCTTGCGGCTCTGGACCTCTGCGACGGACTGGGTCATGAGGCCTTTGTTGATTTTGTCCTGGAAGGCCTTGATGTCTTTCTCCAGTTTGTTGCCGCGGCGGTTCACCTCCTGGTTGATGCTGTTTATCTTGGTCTCTGCAACGCTGCGCAGATCGTTGGCCATGTCGTACTCATCGATAATCCTGTCGAGGTTGAAGTAAACGATGGAACCTGCGGTTGCGGTACTGTCGGCTGCAGCGTTTGCGGCGGGAGCCGCGGAGTTGTTGCAGCTTGTAAGCGATGCGGAGAGCAAGGCGATTACGCCTGCGGCGGCGATGATGCCGGAAAGGGTCTTTTTCATTTTATCTGTGTTTCTTTAGTTGCAATCTGCAAATGTAACTATTTTTTTCTGAATCTCCTTCAAATAGGAGGCTATTGTCTTTTCCAGCCCCATGTAAAGGGCGTCGCTGATAAGGGCGTGTCCGATGGACACTTCGTCGGTCCAGGGAATGCAGTGCACGAACCAGGCGAGATTCTCCAGGCTGAGGTCGTGTCCGGCGTTGAGCCCGAGGCCGGCCTGGCGTGCCGCCTCTGCCGCCTGCACGTACGGAGCGATGGCAGCGACCCGGTCGGAGGGGTATTGCCCGGCATAAGCCGCCGTGTAAAGCTCCACACGGTCGGCTCCGCAGAGGGCTGCGCCGCGGACCATTTCCGGAACGGGATCGACGAATATGGACGTCCGTATCCCGAGGGAGCGGAAATCGGCGCATGTCTTGGTAAGGAAATCCCTGTAAGCGACTGTGTCCCAGCCGCTGTTGGAGGTTATGGCGTTGTGGGCGTCGGGGACCAGGGTCACCTGATGCGGACGGACTTCGCTTACCAGCTGCCGGAACGATTCTGCGGTCGGGTTGCCTTCTATATTGAATTCCGTGGTGATGAGCGGGCGTATGGCACGCACGTCGCTGTAGCGGATATGGCGCTCGTCGGGGCGCGGATGTACTGTTATCCCCTGGGCGCCGAAGCGCTCGCAGTCGACGGCCGCCTTGACCGGATCGGGCAGGGAGCCTCCGCGGGCGTTGCGCAGGGTCGCGATTTTGTTGATGTTGACGCTTAATCTTGTCATAGAGTGCAAAAATACAAAATATTGTGCTAAATTTGAAGTCCGTTATGAAACTTGCCTATTATTTGAAAGACTCCCGCCTGGAACTCGATCCCGGGGTGCTCGGACTGCTGGCCGACCTTGGCGCCGCAGGCCTCGACGTATATCCGGCGCTCGATGTCTCCGGTATCCAGGAAGGCACATCCATGCTGCTGAGCTTCGGAGGCGACGGCACATACCTGTCTGCCGCCACCCTTGCGCTTGCCGCAGGACTGCCCGTCCTGGGAGTCAATTTCGGCCGTCTGGGCTTCCTGTCGGAGAACAGGGCCGGCAATATAGCGGACGCCCTGGCCGGCGGCGCCTATACCATAGAAAGGCGCGGCATGGTAAAAGTCGAGGGCTTGTGCCTTGGCGACGGTCCGCAGCTGGCTCTCAACGAGATATGTGCCATGCGCGAGGGCGGTGCCATGCTCGGCATAGACGTGCTGGTGGACGGCCGGGCCCTCCCTACCTACTGGGCCGACGGGCTTATCGTAGCCACCTCATCGGGATCCACAGCCTATTCGCTCAGCGTCGGCGGTCCCATCTGCCTGCCCGAGTCGAAGGTGCTGATCCTGGCCCCCGTATCGCCGCACAACCTCAACGTCCGCCCCCTCATCGTCCCCGACTCATGCCGTATCGAACTGGCATTCCACTCGCGTGAGCAGTACGTACGCCTGTCGGCCGACAACCGCAGTTTCAACATTCCCTCGTCGTCCCGCCTCACAGTCACCGCAATGCCGGACGCCCTGCAGCGCGTGGTTCTCGACGGATCCAACTTCATAGAGGCACTGCGTTCCCGGCTGCATTGGGGAACCGACGTGCGGAATTCTTACAAATAACCGAATGATAGAGAAAATCCCACAGCACGTAAGCTTCATCATGGACGGCAACGGCCGTTGGGCCCGCCAGCGCGGCAAGGAGCGAATCTTTGGACACCGCGAAGGTGTGGAGAGCGTACGCAGCGTGCTCGAAACCAGCGCTGAGATTGGTATAAAATACGTATCCCTGTTCGCTTTCAGCGAAGAAAACTGGGCCCGCCCCGATGCCGAGGTTTCCGGGCTTATGTCGCTGTTTATCAAGGCGATTAAGAACGAAACCCAGGCTTTCCTCCGTAACGGCATACACTTCCGCGTACTGGGCAACCGCGCCCGTCTTTCGCCGGAACTCAATGCCGCTATAGATGAGCTCGATGCAACCACGGTCGGCGGAACCCGCATGACCGTCATCGTATTCGTGAGCTACAGCGGAAAATGGGACATAAGCCAGGCTGCGCTGCGCATGGCGGCAGAAGGGGGGACGCAGATCGAGCAGTATCTGGTAACCGCCGGGATCCCCGACCCCGATCTCCTGATACGTACTTCCGGCGAGCAGCGGATAAGCAATTTCATGCTCTGGCAGCTGGCCTATACCGAATTCGTATTTACCGATACCCTTTGGCCCGATTTTAGAAAGGAACAGTATCTTGCCGCCCTTGAGGAATATTCTTCCAGGGACAGGCGTTTCGGAAAAGTCAAATAATTCCGTATATTTGCAAGCTTATCGGATTGAAATGACCAGAAGACACATCGTCGCCATCATATTGTTACTTGCCTCGTGCCTGACGCTGCGCGCTCAGCAGACGCCGGTCGAGGTCGATTATTCACATCCCCGCAAGTATTTCGTCGGCGGGGTCAGCGTGGAAGGCAACAGCTATTTCAGCTCCCAGCAGATAGTCCAGCTTACCGGGCTGCACAAGGGCATGGAAGTCACCGTACCAGGTGAGGATGTGTCCGAGATAGTCCGCCGCCTGTGGCTCAAGCGTTATTTCGAGGACGTTTCGCTGGTCATCGACCATATTACCGCAGAGGGCGACTCAGCCTACTTCAAAATAATCATAAAAGAGCGCCCCAGGGTCTCCCGCTGGACTTTTTCGGGCATTAAATCCGGAGACAAGAAAGAACTTCAGGACCGTCTGAGCCTGCGCCGTGGCGGAGAGTTCTCCGAATATGTAGAAAAGACAGCGTCCGACATAATCAAACGCTACTACGCCGAGAAGGGATTCCTCAACGCCACCGTAAAGGCTGAGGTCCAGAAAGACTCGGTGGTCAGGAATGCGATACGCGTCAACTTCGCCGTCGACCGTGGCACGAAGGTGCGCATCAAGGACATCAATTTCATAGGCAACGAACACGTGAGCGATTTCAAGCTCGCCCGTGCCATGAAGAAAACCAAGTCCAACAAGATTTACAACTTCTTCAACAGCAAGAAATTCAACGAGAAAGAATACGTCAACGACAAGAAATCCGTCATCTCTGCCTTCAACGAGGCCGGTTATCGCGACGCCAGGCTTGTCCGCGACTCGGTCTATTACATAGAGCCCGGCAGGCTGGGCATAGACCTGGTGTTCGAAGAAGGCGACCGCTACTACTTCCGCGACGTTACCTGGACCGGCAACTCGGTCTTCCCGTCGGAAACCCTCAATGAGGTCCTCCAGATAGAGAAAGGCGATGTGTACGACGTTGTGTCCATGGAAAAACGACTCTTCGGCGGCGGCAAGCAGACGGATATGGACATATCCAAGATCTACCGCGACAACGGTTACCTGTTCTTCAACATCACTCCCGTCGAGACAAATATCCAGAACGACTCCGTCGATGTGGAACTCCGCATTTCCGAGGGCAAGCAGGCAACGCTCAACAACATAGTGATCAACGGCAACGACCTTACCAACGAAAAGGTGGTCCGCCGCCAGATCTTCACCCGTCCCGGCAACCTGTTCAGCCAGACCGACTTCGAGCGTTCCATCCGCGAAATAGCCTCCCTTGGGCAGTTCGATCCCGAGGCCATCGCAGACCCCAAGACGGGATATTCCATCCTGCCCAACCAGCTCAACAATACGGTTGACATAGTATACAACGTCACCGAGAAGCCTTCCAGCCAGCTGGAACTCAGCGGCGGATGGGGCGGCAATACCTTCGTGGCCACGGTGGGTGTGAGCTTCAACAACTTCTCCACCAACCGTTTCTTCGACAAGAGCGCCTGGCGTCCCGTCCCTCTGGGTGACGCCCAGAACCTTGCGTTCCGCTTCCAGACCAACGGCACCTACTACACGGCGCTCACCGCGAGCTTCGTGGAACCCTGGCTTTTCGGCAAAAAGCCTACGTCGCTCAGCCTTTCGGGGTACTACACCCGTGCCACCAACTCCAACCTCTGGCTCGGCATACTCAGCAACGAGCAGCAGATGGAGGTCTTCGGAGCTTCGGCTTCCCTGGGCAGCCGCCTCAAGTGGCCCGACAATTACTTCGTACTGTATAACGGACTCAGCTGGCAGACCTACCGCCTGCGCAACTGGAACTACGGATTCATATTCGACACCGGTGTATCGAACAACCTGAGTTACACCATCAACCTGATGCGCAACTCAACCGACCAGCAGATTTATCCCCGTTCCGGTTCCGACATCTCCGCCTCGCTCGCCATCACGCCTCCGTACTCGCTTTTCCGCAAATACGATTACGACCCCGTGTCCGGCGCCAAGATTACCGAGCGCGACGGAAAGAAAATCGGCTGGCGGGATGTCAAGTACGACAACTGGACCGTGCAGGACCGTTATCGCTGGATAGAATACCACAAGTGGAAGTTCTCCGCAGCTACATATACCAAGCTCATCGGCGACCTCGTCCTCATGACCCGCGCCCAGTTCGGTTATCTGGGTTATTACAACCGCAATTGGGGCTATTCTCCGTTCGAAGGATTCCTCGTGGGAGGCGACGGAATGTCGGGTTACATGACTTATGGCACGGAAATAGTAGCTCTGCGAGGGTATGAGAACAACATGCTCACGCCCAGGGAGACATCTCCGTACAGCAACCAGCTTACCTTCGCAGGAAACGTTTACGACAAGTTTACCCTCGAACTGCGTTATCCCGTCATCCTGCAGCCCCAGTCTACCATATTCGTACTCGGGTTCCTGGAGGCCGGAAACTGCTGGAGCGACATACGCAACTTCAACCCCTTCGAGGTCAAGCGCAGCGCCGGTGTCGGCGTACGCATCTTCCTCCCGATGATAGGCCTGCTGGGTGTAGACTGGGGATATGGTTTCGACGATGCCCAATACGGCGGAAGCCAGTTCCATTTTGTTATAGGACAACAATTTTAAAGTATAAAACATGAAAAAGATTCTTTTGGTTGCCGCACTGGCAATGATGAGCGCAGCAGGATTTGCACAGTCCAAATTCGCTCACGTCAACTTCTCCGAGCTTGTCCAGCTTATGCCCGAGGCCGACGAGGCACGCGCTACCATGGACGCTTCCGGCAAGGAAGCCCGTGAGACCTACCAGGCCATGGCCGACGAATATTACGCCAAACTCCAGCAATATCAACAGAAGGCCAACACCTGGACGCAGGCTATCCGCGAGAGCAAGGAAAAAGAGCTCACCGATATTCAGCAGCGTATCCAGGAGTTCGAACAGAACGTTCAGGCAGAACTGCAGCAACAGCAGCAGCAGCTCATGGCTCCCATCTACAAAAAGGCCCAGGATACTGTCAACGAGCTTGCGAAGAAGGGCGGATACATTTTCGTATTCGACAGGACTGCAGTCCTTTATGTTGATCCGGCCCAGAGCGACGATCTTACCCAGGCTGCACGCAAAGCGCTCAACATTCCTGATGAACGCACACTCGAAAGCCTTCAGGCAGAGCTTCAGGCAAAAGCTCAGGCAGAACCTCAACCGGCACAGTAACACTTTTTTAACCACATAACTAAGATGCAACACAAAGTCATTGACTTAAAGGATGTTGTGATTAGATTCGCAGGAGACTCGGGAGATGGTATGCAGCTCACTGGGTCTCTTTTCGCTGATATGTCGGCGATCTATGGCAACTCCCTGTCAACATTCCCCGATTTCCCCGCGGAGATACGCGCACCTCATGGCACTGTCTCCGGCGTTTCCGGTTTCCAGGTCCATATCGGAAGCGAAGGAGTAGGTACTCCCGGAGATTTTTGCGACCTTCTTGTAGCCATGAACCCTGCAGCCCTCAAGTCCAATGCGAAATGGTGCAAGCCGACGGCCATGATCCTGGTCGATGGCGACGCCTTCGACGAGAAGGGCATGCAGAAGGCCGGTTTCAAGACCGACAATCCCTTCGAAGAGCTGGGCGTCGAAGACCGTGCCATCATTGTGGCGGCCATAAGCACGCTAACCCAGGAGTCCCTCAAGGACAGCGGTCTCGATCCCAAGACCATTCTCAAGTGCAAGAACATGTTCACCCTCGGCATGGCCTGCTACATCTACAGCCGTCCCCTGGAGTACATTTACATGTACCTTGAGCGCAAGTTCAGCAAGAAGCATCCTGAGCTCATAGAGCCCAACAAGAAGGTACTGAACGACGGATTCAACTATGCCGCCAACATTCAGGCTATTCCCAATACCTACACAGTAGCGCCGGTAAAGAACAAGAAGAAAGGTACTTACCGCAATATCACCGGCAATCAGGCTACCGCATGGGGCCTTCTTGCCGCGTCAGAGAAGTCGGGCCTGCCGCTTTTCTGCGGTTCCTATCCCATCACCCCGGCGACCGCTATCCTGGAGGAACTCGCCATCCACAAGAGCCTTGGAGCCAAGACTTTGCAGGCAGAGGACGAGATAGCTGGAATATGTACCGCAATAGGCGCCAGCTATGCCGGCAATCTTGCCGTCACCACTACTTCCGGTCCCGGACTTTCGCTCAAGAGCGAAGCCCTCGGACTCGCAGTCATGGCGGAACTTCCGCTCGTCGTGGTTGACGTTCAGCGCGGCGGCCCTTCCACCGGACTTCCCACCAAGACCGAGCAGTCCGACCTCGACCAGGCCCTTTACGGACGCAACGGCGAATGCCCCATGCCGGTCATCGCCGCCCATTCCCCCTCGCATTGCTTCGACGCTGCATTCATGGCAGCCAAGATAGCGCTCGAGCATATGACTCCCGTCATGCTGCTCAGCGAAGGCTTCCTGGGCAACGGCAGCGAGCCCTGGTGCATCCCTTCCATGGCCGATTATCCTGAGATCAAACCTCCTTTCGCAACCGGCGCGCTTGCCGAGGGCGAACGTTTCAAGCCTTTCGAACGCAATCCCGAGACACTCGTCCGCTCCTGGGCGATCCCCGGACAGAAGGGCTTCGAGCACCGTGTCGGCGGTCTTGAGAAAACCCATGCCGGCGTGCTCTCCACAGATCCCCAGAACCACGAAATGATGGTGCGCGAGCGTGCCGAGAAAGTGGCGCGCGTAGCCCGCGACCTGCCTCGCCTCGAACTCGTCTGCGGCCCGTCCGAGGGCAAACTGCTCGTTGTAGGCTGGGGTGGTACGTTCGGACATATCCTGGGTGCCGTAGAAGAAGCCGGAGGCGTCTCCTATGCCCACTTCGACTACATCAACCCTCTGCCCGACGGCACCGAAGAAATCTTCTCCCGCTTCGAGAAGATTCTCGTCTGCGAGCTCAACAGCGGCCATTTCCTCGGCTGGCTGCGCTCTCGTCTGCCCCAGTTCAATTATACCGGTTTCAACAAAGTCCAGGGTCAGCCCTTCCTTGTGAGCGAACTTGTGGACGCAATCAAAAAGGAGCTTTAGACTATGGCAAATCTTACATTCAAGGATTTCAAATCCGACCAGGAGGTCCGCTGGTGCCCCGGTTGCGGCGACCATGCCGTACTTGCAGCCCTTCAGAGGGCGCTGCCCAAGGTGAGCCAGGCTCTCGGCTACGAGAAAGAACGTTACGTCGTAGTGTCCGGCATCGGCTGTTCGAGCCGTCTGCCTTATTACATGGATACTTACGGCTTCCATAGCATCCACGGGCGCGCGACAGCGGTTTCTACCGGCATCAAGGTCGCCAACCCTACGCTTACCGTATGGCAGGCATGCGGCGACGGTGACGCCCTCGCCATCGGCGGCAACCACTTCATTCATGCCATACGTCGCAACATCGATATCAATATCATCCTGTTCAACAATCAGATCTACGGTCTGACCAAAGGACAGTATTCACCTACGTCAAAGTTCGGCGCCATTACCAAAACATCGCCCTACGGTACTGTGGAGCATCCTTTCACCCCCGGTTCCCTGGTGCTTGGAGCGAAGGGTACATTCTTCGCCCGTTCGCTTGACGTGGAGCTTGCGCTCAACGAGGAGATTATGACCGCCGCCGCCCTTCACGACGGCTGCTCGGTCATGGAAATGCTCACCAACTGTGTGATATTCAATGACGGTGCCCATAAGGATATATCAGATCCGGCAGTACGTGCCGACCGCACCATCGTGCTGCGCCATGGCGAGAAGATGGTCTTCGGCAAGAACAAAGACAAGGGTCTGATCTTTGACGGCCGCAAGATAAGGGTCGTCACCATAGGACAGGGCGGCTTCACCCTCGACGACGTCCTGGTTCACGACGCCCACACCGACAACATCGGCATCCATATGGCTCTTGCCGACATGAAGGGTCCCGACTATCCTGTTGCGCTCGGCGTCATAAGGGACGTCAAAGACATCACTTACGACGACGGCGTGCGCGACCAGGTGCGCGACGTCATGCGTACATCCAAGATTCATTCGGTGGACGAACTGCTTCACAGCGGATCCACCTGGGAAGTAAAATAACCAATAATAGCACAATGAAAACCACAGACATCATGGCCCGCTTGAGGGCCAAGTACCCCGGAGAAAACGAGTATCTCCAGGCAGTTCAGGAAGTTCTCGAGTCCGTAGAGGATGTTTATAACCAGCATCCCGAATTCGAGCAGGCAAAGATAGTCGAGCGCATGGTTGAGCCCGACCGTATCTTCACCTTCCGAGTCACATGGGTTGACGACAAAGGCGAAGTTCAGACCAACACCGGCTACCGCGTGCAGTTCAACAGCGCCATCGGTCCCTACAAGGGAGGTCTCCGTTTCCACAAGGCTGTCACCCCTTCCATGCTCAAATTCCTCGGTTTCGAGCAGACCTTCAAGAACGCTCTAACCACTCTTCCCATGGGCGGCGCAAAGGGAGGTTCCGATTTCGATCCCGTCGGCAAGAGCAACGACGAAATCATGCGTTTCTGCCAGGCCTTCATGCTTGAGCTCTGGCAGTGCATAGGTCCCGACCAGGACATTCCCGCCGGTGACGTAGGTGTCGGCGGCCGCGAAATAGGTTACCTGTACGGCATGTACAAGAAGCTCGCCCGCGAGTACAACACCGGTGTGCTCACCGGCAAGGGTGCCACCTGGGGCGGCAGCATCCTGCGTCCCGAGGCAACCGGTTTCGGCGCCCTGTATTTCACCCAGAACCTCCTGCACAAGGCAGGCAAGGATATAAAGGGCTGCAAGGTCGCAATCTCCGGCTTCGGTAATGTGGCATGGGGTGCCTGCATCAAGGCTACCGAGCTCGGCGCCAAGGTGGTGGCCATTTCCGGCCCCGACGGCGTATGCGAGATCCCCGAGGGCATTACCCGCGAGATGATTGACTACATGCTCGTCATGCGCGCTTCCAACCGCAACCGCGTGCAGGATATGTCCGACAAGTTCCCTGCGGCATGCAAGTTCACCGCTGGCAAGAAGGCCTGGAGCGTAAAGTGCGACATAGCACTGCCTTGCGCTTTCCAGAACGAGCTTTCCGAGGATGATGCACGCGAGCTCAAGGAGAACGGCTGCTGGTGCTGCTGCGAGGTGTCCAACATGGGCTGCCAGCCCGGGGCCATCCACTTCTTCCAGCACAACGGCATACTCTTCGCCCCCGGCAAGGCGGTCAACGCAGGCGGCGTTGCCACTTCCGGCCTGGAGATGACGCAGAACGCTTCCCACATCAGCTGGAGCGGCGCCGAAGTCGATGCCAAGCTGCACTTCATCATGGATTCCATCCACGAGCAGTGCGTGAAGTATGGCACGCAGCCCGACGGCAGCGTGGACTATGTGAAGGGCGCCAATATCGCCGGCTTCATGAAGGTCGCCACCGCAATGCTTGAGCAGGGAACCATCTAAGGCTCTCTTCCATATACTGTTAAGGGGTCGACTAAAAGGTCGGCCTCTTCTTTTTTTGTTCGCCAGGCTCCGCAGCGGCGTCAGCTTGCCTCTTCGAGGACTCCGCTCACTGCGTTCGCTCCGGCCCCTCCCATCGTCATCTGCGTCATCGCTGCGCGATACCTTGCTGCCGACGGGCCCCTCCCCCTGCCCGTGTCCGGGGGTGGACACGCCTCTCAGAGGCAACTGCCGGCCGCCAAGCTGCGCCCTGGCGCACCGAGGGCGATGTATTTCCTCAGATTGTGAGCGAGGGCTACAATCCCGAACACAACGCTGACTTTTGCGTTGGATTTGAGCCTGAACCGTTTGAAGCCGTGGTTGAACTTTATGTCGCCGAAGACCGCTTCGGGCTCGATGGGGCGCATACTCCTGATTGTCAAAAGAATAGCTATTTTCTTCAA
>CAMNHL010000025.1:0-38024 GCA_946539455.1 uncultured Bacteroidales bacterium | reverse complement strand
GATACAGTACCGCCGGCAAGATAACCGACAATGCCGCCAAGCGCCATCATACTCTCGTGAAGCTCAGTTACGGTGATAGGCGCATCGTTAGTGCCATAGATGTTGCCGCCAAGATGCTGGCCCACAAGACCGCCCGCATACATATACTGGGAGCTGCTCACGGAAGAATTGAAAATGATGGAACCGCTGTTGGTCACATTGTTATTCAATGAGTATCCGCTTTCGGTTGTGTTGGAGAACACACGGCCCACAATACCGCCCACAGACGGCGAACGCTTGGTGTTCTGTCCGGAGAACGTGATGGTGCCGGAATTGCCGCCTCCGGAAATCTCCGCACCTGTCACAGCGCCAGCCACGCCGCCGACATAGGTCTGGCCCTCGTCGGTAACGGTCTGGCCATAATTGATGGCACCGCTGTTGGTGCAATTCGTAGCAGTAACAGCACCTGTCAGATACCCGATAACACCACCGAAAGCGATGTACGAGTTAGACCCCATAGACATACTGCCTGTTGTGGTGATAGTCATGGCACTGGAGCAGGATGTCACATCCTTCGTGGAATATCCGACCACGCCGCCTACGTACAAGCCGCCGGAGTGGCTTGCGTTGGAAACAGTCAGCGTGCCGCCGGTGGAGCTGCAGTTCTGAAGGATGATATCAGCCTTATCGTTGTGGGCAACTACACCGCCGATATAGGTATCGTTTGTAGCTTCAGCCGTATAATTGATGTTACCGCTGTTGGTCACGCCATTAAGCGTAGCGCCTTCATTGCAACGGCCGACGACACCGCCGATGAGTCGGGCCGTAGGGCCTCCCAAAGCTGCTACATTCAGGGTGCCGGCGTTAGTGAGGGTCTCGTAAGTTGCACTACCATTAAGACGCCCGACGACACCGCCCTGGCAGAGATAGGTACCTACCGAGCAGGCCTCTGAGGTAACGACACCGTCGCTGGCGTTGGTGCAGTTCTCGACGGCACCTTTTGCCATACCAGCTACACCGGCAAGATGGAGGGCACCGCTGGTGGAGAATGTGGAAGTAACCTTGACAAGGCCGTGGTTTGTGCAGCCGCTCATGGTTTCAGCTTTTTCGACCTGATAACCAAGGACACCACCGATGTATGCACCCTGGCTGAATTGTGCAGCGACAGTGACCGTACCATTGTTGATGCAATTGGAGATTTCGCCCTGGGTCTTGAGGTCACCGCCCTTCTGGGTACGACCTACGACACCGCCCACGGAAGGCTGATTGGTGTGAGTGACTCCACTGCTGGCAAAAGTTACGGATGCGTTGTTGGTGCAGCCGGTAATGGTACCACCGCGATTGTTGCCGACCAGGCCGCCAAGGGTCATGTAGCTATCGATGGCAGAAGCAGGAGTCCAGGTAATGGACCCACTTGCAATACAGTTCTGAAGGCCGGGAACGTCGTCCACCTCCAGGGAAGGAGTAATCTGCTTTGCGAAAATCCCCCAGTGCTGACCGGTTTCGGTAGTGCTGATTGTAGAATTCAGTGTAAGGTTCTTCACAACGCCCTGCAGGTTGCCGAACAGGGGCTTTGTAAGGCCGCTGATGGACTTGCCGTTGCCGTCGAAGATACCTTTGTAGTCCTCGATGGATTCAAAGCTACTTGCGATTGAGGACAGGTCGAGATTGGCAGCGGACTGGGTAAGACGTGCATTGAGCGTCTTGTTGCCACCTGCAACGGCGCTTACGAACTCCTGGAAGGTCGCGGCATTCCAAATCTGCTTGAGGTTGTTCTCCTTGGCAGGGATGTACACGACATTGTCGAACTCCATGACCTTGCCGGCGGCGAGGGTATTGGAACTGCCGTCAAGCACCGTCATGCTCATGTGACCGGAATCGTTGTCAACAATCTCCAGAGCAATACCACCTGCATAGGTGCCAGCAGGGACAGCCACATAGAATACGAACGGTGTGTCGCTGAGCTGGATGTGGCCGCCGAAGTTGTAATTGATTGCTCCGCCGGCGCTTGCAGGGGTAAGGCTGCCGTCTAGGAGGCCGTTTGAGCCTGCACCGATGGTGAACGTACCGGAAAGGGACTTGGTACCGTCGGTCGCGGTAAGGGTGACGGAGTCAATTTTCTTCGAACCGGTGAGGGAGAACTTCAGCAGGGATGCAGCATGGGAGAAAGTGATTGTGGAGCCCAGGCTGCTTACAGAAGCGTACATAGGCAAAGCTGCAGGGTCGAATCCTCCGGCAACATAAGCCTGGTTGGCAGGGAAAGTTACCTGGTTGCCCTGGCCCGCGACCCCATTGTACAGGAAATTGTAGGGAGCCGCAAGACCGGTCACCTTGAATTTGGCGGTTGCCGATTCATTGCCGCTGGCAGGAGTGAATTCGGTTGCCGCAGTGCCGTTGAGGGTAATGACGTCGCCCGCACTCCAGAGGACGGGGTACGAAGAACCGTCCTTGGCGCCAAGCGTAGTCTTGGTCTCGGGGGACGCCGGAACGTTCAGCACGATGGTAATCTCGTCCTGTCCGATAAGTTCCTGATCGGGGACAAGAGCCTCATCGGTACCGGCGATTTCTTTTGCACAGCCTGCTGCAAGAGCGGCCAGTGCGATTATTGTTAAATAAGTGTAAATCTTTTTCATAAGGCCGTTCTATTAATCGAGGGTTATATAGGAAACGACGGGAAGGTGATCGGAAGGAGAGCAGGTTACAGCGTCTTCACCGGAACCGAACTCATAGACGTTGCGCACCGTCCTGTAGGACTGTGCCGTACATGCTCCGTGAGTCATGATATGGTCGATGCGGCGCTCCGGGTGATTCTTCGTAAACTGGAGAATAGAATACAGATAGGTATCGCCAGTGCCGGACTGCGTGCCGGAATAAGTGGTATAGAATGGCGCCAGATTGCCGGCAGCACTTACGGCCTCATAGGCGTCAGTCCAATAAACCTTAAGCTTATTATAGCCGGCCTCGTTGTTATGACCGGGGGCGGAGTTCATATCGCCGACAAGAATCTGGGGGTATGAACCTGCCTTGGCTGTGGCAAAGGCATTGACACCGCCGGACATGTTGGTGTTGCTGGTGCCGCTACCACCGTCCTGGCCGTAGGTAGGAAGCTGGGTTACGAAGAAATAGAACACCTTGCCGGAGACCTTGTGGGTGAACTTCGCCCAAACTACAAAACGATTGGGATCACCGGAATTGGATGCGCTCGAGGTAGAGTAAGACTCGTTGTTGTAACGCAGCCATACCTTGCCGGATTCGTTGCAGGTAAGTACTGAGGACTTATACGCAAAACCGTTGCAATAGTGATAGTTGCCAGATTCCGAACCGGGGAAATTGAGCTTCCAGGTATAGGATGCGCCCTGGGCCGCGGCGATATCCTCAAGGGAATAGGTCTGGCCTGAAGCATACATATCGTCGCCGATTTCGTTGAAACCGATCAGGTCGGCAGCCGTATTGTAGATTGCCAGGCCAAGAGCGGCCTTCATCTCAGCGCAATCAGGAACAATTGCATTTGCGGGACGGGCGATCTTTCCGCTACTATCCCCGCTAGTTGCTGCGGCCGGACGGTTATCAACGTCCAACCTCATCACATTGAAAGTAGCCACGGTAATACCGGGAGCTTCTGCCGTAGGCTCGCCGCCGTCTTCTGCCGTAAGTGCGTTGATTGCCAGCAGATTCTCGGTGCGTCCGGCTGCGAAGGTCTTGCTTTCGAACTCGATGATGTCGGTGCCGGCAAGGGTCTCGCCGCTGCCCCAGAACTTGAGGCGCATGAAGGCGCCGTCGCTCTGATAAACCAGGGCCTCGAGGCCGGAGGCGTACGCCTGTGCGGGAATAGCAATGTAAACAGGGGTGTCGGTGCCGGAAAGTGCCAGTCCGGAGCCGAAGCTGTAGGTCAGCGAACCGGAAGTGCCGCCGGTGAATGCGCCAGTCTCGAAATTGGAGATGGTGAAATCACCGGTAAGTTTCTCGCTGCCGAGGCTGTTGACCACGATCTTGGAGAGCGTGGCGCTGCCCTTGAGGGCGAAGCGCAGGATGCCGCAGAAGTTTTTGAGCTTTGCGGAATACTTGTCACCAACCTTGGTGGCAACGCCGTACGAAGCGGCCGCTACGGGGTCAAAGCTGTCGGCCACATAGTTCTGCGTAGCAGGAAGAGAGATTACATTGGCCGAAGTGGTACCCGGGTTGAGTACGTTGTAAGGAGCGCTAAGAGAACCGTTAACGGTGAAATCAACGTTCTTCTTGCCGTCGTCGGTACTGGAAACCGGCTCGGAAAGAGTTCCGTTGACCGAAATCTTGTCGCCCTCTTTCCAAAGGACTTCATAAACACTGCCGTTTTTACTGAGAGTTGTCTTGGTCTGGGTGTCCCCGGGAAGCTGGGCCTCAAGCACGAATACATCGTTGCCTGAAGGCTGGGGCTCCGGCTGGGGAACCTCCTGACAGGCTGTCGCTCCGGCCACTATGGCCAGGGGCAGCATCCATTTGATTACACTTGTCTTCATTTGCAAGGATGTCTTGAAGTTAATCGGAATCAGGGTCGAATGAGCCCGACTTTGGAGTGTAATCCTCATTGGAAGTACAGAGTACCCTGGGAGGTACGATGGTCCTTATGACCACCGACGGCGTCTCGTAAGGAATGAATTGTTTTTGTCCCATAGATTTTATAATTAGTTGTTATTGGTTGATCTCCGTAAGTTGGATTGTCATATCGCTGATAAGCATCATATGTGCGGTGTTGGAAACCTCATTGTCTTCCTTGGTGGGGCCGAAGGCGATGCGGTCTCCCTTCTTTACGCCGTCCAGGGTGACGGTAAACTCACCGAGGGTGGTGATGCCGCCCGTGTAGGTAAAGGTCTGGAAGTTGGTGGTAAGGTCCAGTTTGTTCTTGTTGGTCTGGGTATTGGAGCCTATGGCATTGAAGCTTGTGCCTGAGCTCTGAACTGCAAGTATGGCCTCGTTACCGCCCTTGTAACCCGCAGCGTGCACGGTGACCGTAAGTTTGGCGCTCGCCCCTTCCAGAATGTTGTTCAGAGGAGGGGTAATGAGATGCGTCACGTATTTGGTGGTGCCGAGGAATACGTAACCCGGGCCTACATACAGGCGGGCGGTGTAACCCTGGGCCCACTTGCCCAGACGCAGGCCGGAAGCTTTCTTGGCGCTGGACTGAGCCGTAATGATACGCTCGGGAGAGCAGAACGAGCCGGTAAATCCGACGAAAGAGTCAACCGTACGGTCCTGGAAACTGGACATGTTGTTGGATCCGACGTCGTATCCTGCGGCCTGGTTGACCTCGTCGGCCATCCAGTACAGTTCGCTGAAGTCTTCGGCGAGGAGGATGTCTCCCACCTCGGCCGGAGAGTTATCGGGCTCGACGATGACAAACGGAGCGGTGGTACCGTTGATTACTGCGCTTTCCAGATCTTCTGATCCTCCGGTATCCCTGACCTTGAACCAATAGTTGGTTGCAGGCTTGAGGCCGGTGAACACGAAGCGCGGCTGGACGCCCCTCCAGCATTCATTGCCGGCGGAGATGTTGTAACTCAGGACTTCTTCGGTACAGCCTTCGTCGCTGTACAGGGTGATGGTGTAAGGCTTGCTTATGTCATCGGCCTCGCTTATGCCTTCCGTCCAGGTGAATACCAGAGTGGAAGAAGAAGCGGCCACGAGCATGGCCTTGACGGGATAGTATTTGTCTATCTTCAGCTCCGCTATCTCCACTTTCTGCTGGGCCCCGCGTGCGCATGCGCTGAGTTTGGACGTGACCAGCGAAGCCATTCCGGTAAACATCGTGAAAGTGTCTCCGACCTTCATGATGGAGAAATCGGTGTTGTTGCTCAGCTCGAGTTCCACGGCGTCGGCGGGAATCACATTCGGCTGCTCCGCGCCCTGGCAAAGGACGGACAGCGTATAGCGTCCGTTCGCCTGGACGATAGCAGGAGAGCCTGCGGGCTGATAGACACCGTCGATACTGACGCCCTTGAGCATACTGCTGACGACTGGAACCCTGCAGCCGAGTCCGTCCTCGGAAACCACCTTGACGTATGTCTGTGCGTAATATACATACGCCGGGTCGCTGGCCGCTTTTGTGCCGAAGGTAAGGAAGCCGTCGGAATCGACGGTGGCGGCGGAAGTGTCGTCAACGCTCCAGGTAAAGGTGTGGCCGCTTTCTCCGTCAGAGGTGACGGCGGAAAGCTGGACGGCCATCCCGGGATAGCCATAGATGGCCTCGACGGGTTGACCAAGGCCATCCAGAAGGGATACGTTGTATTTGATGGGCGGGTTGACGCTTACCATGCAGGCCGCCTTCTGAAAGCCGTCCGCAGAGGTGGCGACGACATACGTAACACCCACGGACTTGCCGGTGACGGTGCCGTCCTTGACCTCGGCATACTCAGGGTCGAGCACGCTCCAGACCACATCCATTTTGATGGATTCCGGCAGCACCCTTGCGGTGAGGGTGAAGGATTCGCCGACCATGAGGTCGACTTTGTCCTGGTTAAGCACCACGCTTGTCGCGCCGCCCGTCACATCGTCGGTATTCTCTACGCAGGCAAAGAGCGCCGGAAGGAGAAACAATGATATTGCGATGAATCTTTTCATATCCTACTTGTTGTAGCGTACTGCAAAATAATCCATTGTGTTGTAGCCGCTGTCGTTGGCTATGGTGCTGGAGTCGTATGAACCCGCATCCTTTGCGGCCGCCTTGTTGTTGCGGGGCATGAGGCGTATGCTCACGCTTTCCTGCCCGAGGATCTCGGTGGGGAGAGGAAAATCGTACACGCGGGTGCCGAGGGTCTGCCAGTCGTTCTGGCTGGCCCAGATGGCAACGTCGGGCACGGTGAATTCGGCAATGTCCTTCCATGCGCCGTCGTTACCCTTTGACGTGTCGGTGGTGCCTATCGCATACTGGGCCTTCCAGTAGCGGGGCGAACGGGCGCTCTGCGAGTTGTTGTACATGGCGAACTGCATCGAAACCCTGTCTGACGTGATTCCGACTGTGCTGAAGTTCACGAGCCAGCAGTATCCGCGGGAACTGTCGGAATCCCACCAGTACTTGTTGGACCAGCTGAGCTTGATGTTGTCCTTGAACCAGCCTTTGCCGTCGGTGTTCTGGGCGCTTTCGGTGCCGTTATCCACCCATGGCTGGTAGATGCCGCCCCCGTCAAGCTCGATGCCTGCGCCCTCGGCATACTTGCCCTTCCTGCTGCTGCCGCATTTGCCGATGTAGAAGTATGAGGGCGAGAAATTGCCAACCGCGCCATAGGTGTGGCACATCTCTCCGTTGCCCTTGGTGGCCAGGATTGCGTTGGAAAGAACCGTCTTGTCGAATTCTCCTGGGAACTTTGCGTAGCGGAACTCGGTGATGATGCCGGAGAAATTGTCCTTGAAGTCCGGCTTGAGGTCGATTTCCTCGCGCACGAGGTGGCGGAGCTGGTAGCGGCCTATGTTGCCGTCGCGCTCGAAGCTCTTGTAGTCCTCGTGAACCACGATGCCGGTGATGTTGCCGCTGCCGTAAGGAAGCGTCTCTCCGTTGCGGCGGTAGGTGCAGGTCATGTTGGTGAACATGTACATGCTGCCGCCCTTGATGTCACGGATGAGGATAGGATACTTGGCCAGGCGGTTGTATCCGCAGGCGGAGGTGTAACCTTCGTTGACAGGAGTGAAGGGGCCCTTGCGCATCGCGATCTCGCAATCCTTGATCGTTACGAGGGTGTTGATGTCGTTGTCCGTGAGCTCCGTGATGCTCTTTTCCTTCCAGGGCATCGTGGCGGTGCCGTCGGAACTGGTGAGCAGGTTGTTGGAACTGACGCCCTCGATGGTGTAGCTGAAGGGCTGGGTCTCGGATTTCCTGATGACTGCCCCGCCGAGGCGCAGGCACACGCGGCTGTAACGCTGGAAGCTGTTGTCCAGTTCCGTATTTGTTATGAGCCGGAAGCCATACTGGCCGTCGAGACTCTCAAGGTAGGCGGTACGGTTTGTAAGGGAGTAGTCTATGACGCCGGTACCCTGCTTGTAGTCGTCCACGATGGCGTCGCCGGCGTTGCCGCCTTCAGTGGTGCTTACGATGTAGCCTTCCAGAAGGGCGTCGTCCGGGAGTGGGAATCCGCTTACCGTCGCGAGGCTGTGTAGTTCCTCGGGAGTGAAGAATGTTCCGATGACGTTGTCCGAACGCGCCTGGAGGACGGTTATTTCTGCCGTCTGGATATCCTTCCATCCGTCCTCGTAGGAAATGACGATGAGGGCGCGGCGCATATAGTTCCTGTCCGGGTTGTCTGTGGTCTTGAACGTAAGCGCAGTGCTTGTAAGCTGGCAGTCCTTGATCCATTCTTCGCCTCCGGAGAAGCGGACCTCGGTCTTGATGCGGTCCAGGGGGACGTTGATGTCGCCGGCTACGGTATTGCTGCCGCCGGCTCCGTTATATACGAGCACGAAGCTGTCTGTAAACTTGAATTTTTCTTCAACGCCGCCGCGCTGGAACACGCATACCGTATCCTTTCGGGTGTCGGTGCTGAAGAGAAGGTCTGCACGGCGCTGGAAGCCGGTGTTGGGCTGGACGTGCACGCGGAGGGTGCTGTCGGAATCGAAGGTTGTGAAACCGAGCTGCATCCAGGATTCGTCGGCCTCGTTGACAAAGGATATGGCGCCCTGCTTGTTGGTGATGAAGGGAATGTCCACGTCTCCGCCTTCCTTATCTACGTAGAAGTCGTGTTCGGCCATGCCGAGCTCGTCGGGAGGGAACACCTCGAAGCCCTTCTGAATGCAGGACTGGAACAGCGAAATGGCCAGAACGGCGGTCACAAGTATAAATGCTTTTTTCATATCGGGCTACTTTTGCTGGACGACGGTGACGGCGTTGGAATTAACGGTATCTCCCTCCGTGGAATCGTAGGAGCCGGCATCCGTGTGGGAAAGCTTGATGTTGGCCGTACGTTCAGCGCCGGTGTTGTTGGGAGCGATTTCGATGCTGACCTTGTCCTTTTCCACGCTCTTGAGCGTAATCCAGGGAGCTGCGGGCTCCTGGCCTTCGGGATAAGTCAGCGTGAGGTACATCTCGTCCAGGTTGTAAACGAGGTTGGTGCTGAAGGGAATGTCCAGCGCGGCCCCTGCGGCGGGAATTTCCAGGGACGTGGCGTCCAGGTCCATTTTGCAGTTGGCGTCTGAAAGGAAAGCCTGCTGATACATATTCAGTGTGCGGGTCTGGTCTCCGGCCTTGAACACCAAAATGACCCGGCGGGCGCGGCCATAGTTGACGTCATAGTCGAATACGAGATAACCGCTCTTGATACCGTTGAAGCGGTCGATGGATGCCCAGGAAACGGGGTGGTCGAATTCTACCGACCATTCGGTATTGGAGAACACGGCCACCTGGGTGGAGCCGCCGCCGCTGGAGAGGATATTGTATTCGGAAAGCAGTCCGAGCGTCTGGTCATACTCGAATTTCTCCCTGCAGGAAACCGCAGCGAGCAATATCAGAATAAAGAGTGCAATTTTCTTCATACCCCGTTAATTTGTAAGATTGTATTTGTCGTACTCGGGATTCGAGAGAACGCCGCCCGAGCGTACGCACTGAACATCCGGAATAGGGTAATACTCGTGGCAGGGGCGGATATTCTCTACCGCGAGCGAGTAAGTGTTGTACGCAAGCACCTGGTCGTACCAGATTCCCCAGCGTACGAGATCGTACTTGCGGCCGAATTCGCCGAAGAGCTCGCGTGCACGCTCGTCACGTATTTCGCCGCGGAGCTTGACTATGCTTACGAAGTTGTAGGGGGTAAGTTCTGCGCGGGCGCGTACCCTGTTGAGATACTCGATGGACCTGTTGTAGTTGCCTTTCTCGCACCAGGCCTCGGACAGCAGGAGCAGGGCGTCGGCATAGCGGAAAACCTTGTAGTTGTTGCTGTCAAAGTTGTGATATACGTTGAAGCACCAGAACTTCTGGCCCATCCATTCGGTGGTCTTGAATTTTGCACCGTGCCAGGTCGTGGCAATGTTGTATTCGCGACGTATGTCACCGGTGCCGGAAGGAGCGACGTATGATTTCATATAGGTGGAAGGACGCAGAGGCGCATAGGAATATGCGTTGTCGCCGACCTCAGGGATACTTACGCCGTCGAACAGATCGGTTCCGGTCTCCCCGGCGCCCTTTTTGGGCAACACGAGAGCGGAAATCGCCAGTGCGGACGCCGTGGTGTACTCGATACCGCCCTCAACCCACTCATGATTGATTTCGAAGATTGATTCCGGCGTGTTCTTGTTGCGGAAGCAGACGTCCGAATACGGGTACTTGGAGAGGTCGCCGTAAATGGCCTCAAGGTGCTCGCAGGCGTAGATGACGTCATCCCAATCTTTGTTCCAGGCGGCCATCTTTGCAATGAGCATCCAGCCCATCGCGGCGCCGCAATAGTTGTGCTCCTGGTCGCAGGTGCGTACCTGGGGAATGGTGGGAACATAGAGCTTGAGTTCTTCGATGAGCGTCTTGCGGGTTTCGAAAGCGCTCATGCGCCCGAGCTGGGCGATTCTCTGCATGTCGTCCTCGTTCTCCACATAATCCTCATAGAAAGGCACGTCGCCGAAGAAACTGGTGAGGACGTAATAGTAATAGGACAGGAGAATGCGGGCTTCTACCATATACGGATGCTTCTCGGCGTCCGACAGCTTGGAACGGCCAATGCCGGCCAGGGTGCTCAGGCAATAGCGTATGCCTCTCCAGCTGTGCTGCCACAGGATCGTGGCGGCGCCGGGGCTGGACGGGCTGATCTCGAAACGGGCGTCCTGCTGGGCGGAGCCGTTCGTGGAAGCGAGGTCCGTGGAACCCTCAAGCGCGATGAGATACTTGAAGTTGTGGATGTTGTTCAGCGGATCGTAGCAGGCATTGACCGCAGCACGGATCTGTACGGTGGTGTTGAAGAAGTCGTAAGGGTTGACAACCTTGGACGAATCTTCCTTGAGGTCGCAGGACGACGTGACCAGCAGGCCCGCAAATATCGAAATGGCTATGATTATCTTTTTCATAAGGCGCATCAATATTTCATTAAGATGGAGAATACCACTCGCATGGGCTTGGGATAGTACGAATTGTCGTATCCGTTAATGCCGCCGGAAGAAACGTCGGGGTCGAAACCGTTGTAAGTGCTCCACAGATAGAGATTCTCGCCGGAGCAGGTCGCTTCGAGTTCGCGGATGATGCGGCTCTTGAGGTTGAACCTGTAGCTGAGGCTCACGGTCTTCAGGCGAAGGTAAGAGGCATCGTGGATCATGAAAGAACTGGGAAGTGCGGCACTGTCGAAAATACCGGCCCTGGGAAGGTTTGATGTGGGATTCTTGGTGGGATGCCAGGCGTTGACCATGTAGGCATACTGGTTGGTACGGCGGGACCCGGCCATGTAATACTCGGAATAGTTGAGAACCTTTCCGCCCAGTGTATAAGAGAAGAATACGCCGAGCGAGAGATTCTTCCAGCGGAACGTGTTCTGCAGACCTCCTGAGATTATGGGGTCAGGGGAGCCGAGAAACACGATGTCGGAGTGGTCGAGAGTGCCGTCGTGGTTCTGGTCGATGAAGATAGGATAGCCGAGCTTGGTTGAGGACTGGTCGTTTGCGAACGCGTGGGTTATCTTGTTACGCTCGATCTCTTCCTTGTTGTGCCATACGCCGGCATACTGGAAGCCCCAGAACGAATTGACGGGATATCCCACCCTGTAGCCGATCGTCATATAGCCGACCTGGTTGGGTGAAATCTTGGTGGAGACCTCGGATTCCGCACCTATATCGTTCACCAGCGAAGAGTTGTGCGAAACGGTGAATGAGGTGGACCAGTTGAAGTTGCGGGTTACTATGTTGCGGGAGCTCAAGCTGAACTCGAGGCCCTGGCTGGTAGTGCGGCCTATGTTCTGGTATTTGTCGTCGTAACCGGTGTGCTGGGGCACCTTGACGGTAAGCAGGAGGTCCGTGGTGACGGCCCTGTAAGCCTCGAACGACATTTCCAGACGGTTGTTGAGGACGGCGACGTCGAGAGCGATGTTGCCCTCGGTGGTGGTTTCCCAGGTAAGGTCGGGGGAGGCGATGCGGGCCTGGCGGTAATACTGGCTGTAGCTTCCGCCGAAGGGATAACCGCCCGAGCCTCCGTCCATCCTGGCGAGGGACTTGTAGGCCTGATTGAGGTCATTGCCGGACTGGCCAAGACTGACCTTGAGCGAAAGGTCGTCAAGCCATTCGACACCTTTGAGCCAGGGCTCCCTGGCTATGACCCATTTGAAAGCTCCGGAAGGGAAGAAGCCCCATTTGTGGTTGGCGGCGAAGTTGGAAGCGCCGTCTAAACGGCCGGTAAGCGTAAGGTAATAGCGCTTCTTGTAATTGTAATTTGCACGGGCGAAGAAGGCCATCTTATCCTTGATGGTTTCCCCGGTGCTGGCCCCATAGCTTTCCTTGTTGATTACGGCGCCCATATCGTTCCACTTCATGGCATCCACCACAAAGCCGTCGCCGTCGAGGCTTAGGGTGTGGCTGGTGAAATGCTTGAAAGTCTGGCCGAGGGTTGCGTCGATATGATGGCCGTTTGCATCGCGCGAGGCTTCGAGCGTCTGCTCGTAATAAAGGCTCTGCTCGCCGTAATTCTGACGATATGCATAGCCGCCCATCGCGTCGGTCCTGGAAGGAAGGGTGGACGGATTGTATTTGTAGCGCTGGCGGTCGAACAGGTAGTAGTTGAACTTGGTTTTGTACTTGAGCCAGGAGACCGGCGTGACCGTTGCGCCCACGGACATGCTGAGCATGCTGCGGTCGGTATTGTCGATGTTCTCCTTGAGTCGGACGACAGCATTTGCCTCGTTGACCGAGGACTGGCTCATGGGATTGTATGCGTCCGTGGCTTTGATGATAGGCGACAGGTACTGGGCGGCAAAATAGATTCCGCCGCCGCCGATGGCGGTGAGGAAGTTATCCTGGAGGCGGTACTGGTAGCGCAGATTTGAATTGACGGTCAGCCACTTGAACAGTTTGTTGGAAACGTTCAGGGTTCCGGTGATGTTCTTCTTTCCGCTTGCCTTTACGATACCCTGCTCGTCGCTGTAGGAGAGTGCGGCATAGAATTTCTGCTTGCCGTTGAAACCGTTCATCGAGATGGAGTAGTTCTGGTAGGGCGCCACCCTGGTCACATCGCCGATCCAGTCCGTGCCCTCGCCGTTGGTGAACGGCGTCTTGACGGAAAGTCCGCTCAGGGGGGTGTTCATGTTCATATTGGCAGACGTGCCGATATGCTGGTAGTACTCGTTGCGGAAGATACCGAACTCCTCGGCATTCATGAGGTCGAGATTGCGGGGAAGCATCGAGACGCCGCCGGATCCTTTGAACGTGATGGCTATGTTCTGGGCAGGATCCGAGGCGTCGGCGCTGCCCTTGGTGGTGATGATGATGACGCCGTTGGCGCCGCGGGCTCCGTAAATAGCGGTGGCGGATGCATCCTTGAGAACGGAGATGGCCTCGATGTCCGAGGGGTTGATGTCGCTCAGGGAGGAAACTGCGTCCATAACGCCGTCAACCACGATCAGAGGGTCGTTGGATGCCGTGATGGAACGGGATCCGCGGATACGGATGACGGCGTCGGAACCGGGCTCACCGTCCGTGCTGGTGACTTCCATACCGGCTATACGGCCCTGGAGGGCCTGGTCGATGGAAAGGACCGGTTCGTCGCGTATCTCCGCCATCTTGACGTTGGTGACGGAGCCGGTGAGGTCTGCTTTCTTGACTGCACCGTAGCCGATGACGACCACGTCGTCGAGGCGCTGGCTGGCGTCGGGAGAGAGCATCACGTCGATGGTGGTCTTGCCCTTGACGGGGAAAACCGACTCCTCGAAACCGAGGAAATGGACGGAAAGGTAGTCGTTGTCTTTGCATTCTACGGTATAACGGCCTTTTTCGTCCGTGGTGGCGGAGGAAGAAACGTTGCCCTTGGCACCTCCGCTCTTTACGACTACGATGGCGCCGGGGAGGATTTCCCCGTTTTCGTCGCGCACGACTCCGCTGACCTTGCGGGTCTGTGCGAAGGCCGGCACGAGCACGGCAAGCGCCAGGATGGTAAGGATCAGCTTTCTCATATCCAGTCGACCTCCTCGTCTCCTTCCAATGCTTCGTCATCGAACAGGTAGCCCATTTCGGCTTCAGTGACCTTGTAGGCCGAGAAGTTGTCGATATGGACATACACCTCGTCGTCGTTGGCGGTGCTGAACGTAAATTTTGTCTCCGGACTCATGTGCTGGTCGTGTCCGACGAGAAGCAGGTATTTGAGATTGTTCTCGTCGGGGCCGGTACCGAGCGGCACATTGACCCTGAAAGTCGTAAGGCCGGTTTCGTAGAACTTGCCGCCGGAAACGGTTACGTCCAGGGTTATGTTCTTGCTCAGGAATTCGTTGGTCGTTTCCGCCCAGGCGTTGAAGGAGATGTAGTCGTAGTAGTCGGAACTGAACGACGGATACTCCTTGGTGATGTATGTCTGGTCGCCCGTGATGGTGATGCACTCTCCAGGCTCGGAAGAGTAATCCTCCACGAACTTGCAATCATACCCCTGGCGGATGGGGAGGAACTTGCCCAGCGACTGGGACGGGCAGGAAAAACTGAGCCTTCCGGAACGGCGGTCGATAGAGTTGAGAGGGAGGATCGACGCGGCGTCGTAGGTGACTACGGTATGGCCGGGCTCGACCTCCTCCACCGACTTGATCTGAAGCCAGTCGGTGCCCGTTGCAGTCTGGTCAACAAGATATTTCCATTCCAGGGCGACATTCGAAAGGACGTGGATCTTTCCGTCCACTACGCCTTCGAACGGGACCTGGATGTTGTCCACGGTCTTGTTTTCCGAGACCTCGTACACCTTGATGAACTCGCTCCGGACAGGACGCAAGTCGACCTTGTTCTCGTTGCACGCGCATAGAACGGCGGCCGCTGATGCACAAAGGAAAATCAAAGAGGATCTGTTCATATAGGGATTATTTCATTTTTGACAGTTTGAAATCCGCTATGATGGGATAGTGGTCCGAGGGGATGTAGAAAGAAGCAACTCCCGAGGGCTCACGCTTGGTGTAGGCGTCGGGCCTGGCGTAAACGTCTTCACAGGCGTTGAGCATCGGCTTGGAAACATACATGTAGTCAATCCTGAGAGTGCCGCAGGAGGGCAGGAAGTCGTCGGGATAGCACTCGCTGACCAGGTCGAAGAACGGGGACTGGAATATCATGTAGTCCTGGGCGGTAAAACCCGGAGAGGCATTGTTCCACTTGTAATGCCAGTTGTCCTTGCGGCTGTAGGAGTTGTAGTCCCCGGGCATGATCCAGAGTTCCTTGTCGGGGTTCTTGGTGGTACGTACGGTATTGTCCAGGATAACCTTGAGCTCATTGGCCCGGAACGTCTCTCCCTCATACCTCTCTTCACTGGCCTTCCTCTGGTCGTAAGGGACTCCGTATCCGTACTTGCCGTGCTTGAGGTGGACGGTAACGATGTTGAGCGGTTTTTCTACTCCCGGCACGTGGACCTGGTACCAGCCGCTGTAGTTTACTACCACGGAGTCGGGCTTACGTCCCTTGACGATCTTTATGGTGTCGATGGGGAAACGTGACGTGATGCCGCAGGGGTAATTCGTGAGGCCGAACGGCGTGGACGTCGAAGGGCGCCTGGGATTGATGGCGTAATACTGATGCCCCCAGCGCGCACAAAGTTCGCCCCAGTGATCGGGGAGATAGCGCTCCTCGTTGGGCATATGCTCATTGGTGCCGTCGTAGTAAATCTGGGCCGCCTCGCAGAAGACGCAGATGTCGGGGTCCTTGGAAATGACCCAGTCGACGAATTTCTGATAATTGTCGGGCTGACCGGCCCACATTCCGTTCTGGATGTTCCAGTAGAGGACGCGCAGCGTCTTCTTGGGAGCGGGTTTCTTGTCCATGGAGCCCGTCGGCTCACCGGCGATGGCGGGCATGGTCCACAGGAGGACTGAGAAGAAAATGGTTATCAGCTTGTGCATATTACGCGTGCGTTGTTTTTTCGTAAAGTAGGTGTTTTGTTCGCAAAAAACAAAGGCCCGCGAGCACAAAGGAAATAATTTCCGGTTTAGGGAAATGCTATATAACTTATACTAAGACATTTTGTCGGTTTTGGTTTTGACGATTTGGGAAATGCAAAAACGTTTCCCAAAATTATAATTTTGTCAATTCTTCGGCAAAATCGGCCTTGGGGACAAGGAGCTTGGAGTTGATGCCGGAACGCTTGTTATAGACGGTCTTGATAGAGCAGTGGAGGAGTTCCGAGATCTTGGCGCTGTCGGTAATTCCAAGCTTTATTATGGCGAAAATGCGGAGTTCGGTATTGAGAAGCTCGGCGGGCTTGAGCTCGATACGGCACTCGGGGCGCAGCAGCGCGTTGAAGTCTTCCACGAAGTCGGGGAAGATGTCGAGGAAGGCGCTGTCGAAGTTGTGGTACATCTCCTTGAGTTCTTCGTTGGTGATGTCCTTCGACGGGTCGGTAAGGTCGAGAACGTACTTGGTGTTGCCCCTGCGCGTATTGGTGTTGATCTTGGCACGCAGGGCAAGCAGGCGGGAAATGTACGAGGAATACAGTTGGAAGAAGCCCAGGACGTAGCCTTTCGCCGTCTTGCCGGAGCGCTCCAGTTCCTGGTTGAGCGACAATATCTTGTTACGCGACTGTATTGCCCGTATGGTTATGAGCAGCAGGAGGAGGGAGAGGATGCCGATAAAAACAAGGCTCGTCTGGATGCGGCGTTTCTGGACCGCTATCCTGGCGGCGTACTCTTCGTTGATATGGATGGTCTGCTCCGCCCCGAAGATGAGCCTCAGGCGGCTGCCATACTTGACCATAGTGGAATAGTAATAGTCGGAGACCTTCTTTGCCGCGTTCAGGTTGCCTATCGCAGTAAGGTAATTCTCCACGTAACGCAGGGAGCCGATGTCCTGGTTTCCGTTAACTATATCCAATATTGCAGACTCAAGGATGCATTCTATGTGGTCGTCCACCGGACGGCGCATATAGTAAAAATAAATCAAGTAGCGGTCGTAAAGGATAAGCGCCCTGGTCTGGGTATCGTCCGGGTCGAGTTCGGCGTAGCGGCGGTTATTGATTGCAATGGCCTCGTCGAAATCCCCGTTGCGGGCACAGATGCGCTCCCGTTCCCGCAGGGCGTTCGACGAGTCTGACGGGAGCATGCTGAGAAGGGTGTCACGGGACGATTCATACTTGGCAACGTACTCGCGGCGCATGTCGGGCTTGGAATTCAATCCCTGATAAACGTCGTGGTAGAGGCCACGGCGGGCGTTATAGTAATTTAACCTGTCATCGTCGGACAGTTCGTCCAGGGGAATGGAATCAAGGATCTCAGAACCTTCGAAAAAGAAGCCCACGTGGATGAGAATCGCCGCTTTGAACGTCTGGGCCTTGTAGTACTCGCTCTGGAATCCGTTCCGCTTTGCCAGATGCGCCGCCCTGTCGTAAAAAAAGATAGATGAGTCGGCAATGAACTTCGAGTACCGCCGCCCCATGGCAATATATGCGTCGTACAGTTCCCTGCTGTCGGCCGGGAGGGACTTCAAGGCCTTGCGCGATTCATCGAGACTGGCCTCGTAACGGGCAATGTACATATCTGTACTGTCCAGGCGGGACATGAGATCCACAAGCATGGGATGCCCCTCATACTGCTCCGTCTTTGTGCAGGAAACTGCGAGCAGCGCCGCAAGGACCAGAAGACGCCTGAATTTCATGGGACTGTGAATACTAAACAGTTTACATATCGATTCTACAAAGATAACAAAAATAGATTATCTTTGCATCAGAGGCTGCTTAACAGCCATCATCGACCACTGCAATTACGTAACAATCAATTCCCATGAAAAAGTTTCTGTTAACACTTGTTCCTCTTCTAACCATGATCGGATGCAATCAGACAGCGAACGAACCCGTCAATCCCGACGGCTTCGTTCTGGAACACTTCGCACTAGACGTCGCCGATCCGGACGCCGTTGCGGAATGGTGGTGCAAGAATCTCGGATTCACCGTGACAGCCCGCAAAGACGATGCTGCCCACACCATATTCATTGTGGACGCAAGCGGTCGTATGGCTATTGAAGTTTACCGCGCCCAGACTCAGCCCGCTGCGCCGGACTATGCATCAATGGACCCGCTTACCATGCATTTAGGCTTCAGCTCAAAGGATGTTGATGCAGACATAGAGCGCCTCACAAAGGCAGGCGCCACCCTCGTCCTGCACGAGAAAGTACCCGGATTCGAAGGTGCCATGATGAAAGACCCCTTTGGTATATCCATCCAGTTCGTGAAACGAGGAAAAAGCGTGCTCCTGAAATAATGAAAAGAGTCCTTACCATCCTGCTGTTTGTCGGCGTCACCCTCCGCCTCGACGGGGCTCCCGACCCCGTCGCCAGTCCCGGCGCAACCGTAATCAGCGGCAACGCCCGCTTCACTGTCCTCACCGACCGTCTGATCCGTATGGAATGGGCCGAGGACGGAGTATTCGAAGACAGGGCCAGCCTTGCGGTAATCAACCGCGACCTGCCAGTGCCTGCATACAAGGCCACAGAAAAGAACGGCACGCTCACTATCAAAACCGGCAAGCTTACCCTGAGCTACAGCGGCGGACGTTTCGCCCCCGACAATCTGAGCGTAAGTTTCTCCCTTGGCGGCAAGACCGTTACCTGGCATCCCGGCGACCAGCCCACAGGCAACCTCAAGGGCACAACGCGCACGCTCGACGGCTGCCTGGGGTACGAAAAGCTGAGCAAGACGGAAACGCAGCTCGAAGACGGCATCCTTTCCCGCGACGGCTGGGCGATAATCGACGAAAGCTCCCGACACATCCTGCAGGCCGACGACTCCGACTGGGGCGAATGGGTACGCGAGCGCGAGGACGGCGACAGGCTGGACCTCTACATCTTCGCATACGGACACGACTATCTGGCTGCGCTTAAGGATTTTACCAAGATATCCGGCAACATTCCCCTGCCGCCGCGCTACGTATTCGGATACTGGTGGAGCCGTTATTGGCCTTACACCGACGAGGAGCTGCGGACCCTGGCGCTCGAAATGCGTTCGCGGGGCATTCCCGCAGACGTCTTCATCATCGACATGGACTGGCACCTTACCTGGCCCGAAATGCAGCAGAGGCTCGGGAACGATGAATTCGGACAGAGCCGCGGCTGGACGGGATACAGCTGGAACCACGACCTGATTCCCGACCCCGAGGGCCTGCTGCGCGAACTGCACTCAAAGGGATTCAAGACAGCACTCAACCTGCATCCCGCATCGGGAATACGTCCGCAGGAAGACTGCTACGACGCCTTTGTGGAGGACTACCTGTCGCGCACGCAGGACTACGACGGTCCAAAGGATTACGTCTATCCGAAAGGTGGCTACACCTTTACAGGCAACGACAAGCCGACGGGGCGCGAAGGATACCGCGCACCTGTTCCGTTCCGGCTCGACCAGCAGGCATGGGCCGACGCCTACTTCAATTCGGTGATACACCCCCTGGAACGGCAGGGAGTCGATTTCTGGTGGCTCGACTGGCAGCAGTGGCGCGAGAGCAAGTACGTCGAGAACCTTTCCAACACCTTCTGGTGCAACTACGCTTTCTGGAACGACAAGGTCCGCCGCACACGCGCCCTCGGGCCCAAGGCCGACCGGCCGCTGATATACCACCGCTGGGGAGGACTGGGAAGCCACCGCTATCAGCTGGGCTTCTCCGGCGACACCTACGACGAATGGAGCGTGCTCGAGTTCCTCCCGTACTTTACCGCAACCGCGTCCAACGTCGGATACGGCTACTGGGGGCACGACATTGGCGGGCACATGCAGCTGAAGGGCCACCAGCGTCCGCGCGACCCCGAGATGTACACCCGCTGGATGCAGTTCGGCGTCTTTACGCCCATCTTCAAGACCCACTCGACACGCAGCGGCAACCTGGACTGCCGCATCTGGATTTATCCCGAGTACTACGAGTACCTCAAGGATGCCATCGAGCTCCGATACGCGCTGGCGCCATATATCTACGACGCTGCGCGCGAAGCCACGATGACCGGCGTCTCGCTGTGCAGGCCGCTTTATTATTACCATCCGGAGCAGGAAGAAGCCTATGAACGGAAGGACGAGTATTACTTCGGCCCCGACATCCTCGCTACCGTCATCAGCGAACCCGCAGGAGACGACGGCATCGTCAGCCGCAAAGTCTGGCTGCCCAAGGGAAGCGACTGGTACGACATGGCCCACGGCACCCTCCTGAAGGGCGGCAGGGTCGTTTCGCTCGACTACACAATTGGGCAGAATCCTTGGTTCGTACGCGCCGGAGCCGTCATCCCGCTGTCGGCCGAAGGCATTCAGAATCTTCAGCAGACCAGCTCCGAACTGCGCCTGCTGGTAGTCCCCGGCAAGGCAGCGTGCGAGATAGTACATTATGAAGACGACGGCATCAGCCAGAGCTACGAAACCGAATACGCAAGCACCAGAATCAGCAAAAAGGTCAGCGGACGCAAGACCACGCTTTCGATCGGCGCCCGCGAAGGAAGCTACGACGGTGCACCCGCCACCCGCAAGCTCAGCATCGTGCTGGAGGGCATCAACGCCGTATCCTCCGTAAAGGTCAACGGGATGCCGCTTCAAAGCGGAGCCATCTGCTCAGGCGGAGGCAAGACAGTCATATCTCTGGGAGAACATCCCGCTGAGACAGCGCTGAAAGTAGAGTTTACATCTTAGGGACAGTTTAACCCAAAGAACTGTCCCTCAAGGCATTAACCAGCCGCACAACATCGCGGCCCAGGCCTTCGAGTTCAAAGCCGACCGCTACGCGGCTTACCGTTATGCGGTCTTCCCACAGACGAGTCAGGCGGTCACCGACGGAGGATTTGCGATATGCAATGACTCCGTCGGTGCGCTGTTCTTTGACGTATCCATGGGCTGTCATTATCCGGTCGAGAACGGGATACACTTCTCCGTCCTCCCCGGGCACAAGGGCCTCCCTGCGGGTATAGCCCAGACGCGGGTACATCGCCGCGAATGCCGCCATCAGCAGGGCGATCTGCCACAGGGAATCGTAGCCGTTGACGAAGAGCTGAGAGATATCCGTATCTACCACCTTCGCCACCATAAGGATGGCGATAATCAGCGACAGTATTACCAGAAGCTGCACGAAATACTTGGCAGCACGTATGACGTATCTCATTTCTTGCGGGCTATGGCCTTGCGGGCTGCGGCTGCGATGCCTTCCGCGGTGAATCCCCACGCCTGCATCAGCTGAGCGGGCGTACCGGACGAACCGAACTTGTCGGCACCGTTGACAAAACAGATGGGAACAGGAAGGGCTTCGGCGGCGGCGCCGGCAATCGCCTCACCAAGACCGCCGGCGGCATTGTGTTCCTCAGCGACAACCGCGCAGCCTGTCTTGCGCAACGACGAAAGCAGGGTCCCGGTATCGAGCGGCTTGACGGTCGCAACGTTCAGAACCTCCGCGCTTATCCCTTCTGCCTCAAGGATTTCGGCAGCCCCGAGGGCCTCCCAAACAAGATGGCCGCATGCCGCAAGGGTAACGTCGGAGCCCTCGTTCATGACGTAAATCCTGCCGATTTCGAAAGGCTCCTGGGGATCGGTGAAATTGGGGACCGCAGGACGTCCGAAACGCAGATACACCGGTCCGTCCCACTGCGCGGCGGCTATCGTAGCCTGCATGGTCTGATTGTAATCACAGGGGACCACGACAGCCATGCCGGGAAGTGCGCGCATAATGGCCATGTCTTCCATGGTCTGGTGCGTCGCTCCGTCCTCGCCGAGAGTAATGCCGGCATGCGACGAGGCTATCTTGACGTTGGTGTGGCCATAAGCGACCTCCTGACGGAGCTGGTCATATACACGGCCTGTTACGAATTCTGCGAAGGAACCGATGAAAGGCACCTTGCCGGTGATTGCAAGACCTGCAGCGGCGCCGACCATATTGGCCTCGGCGATGCCGCACTGGATGAAGCGGTCGGGGAACTCGGCGGCAAATGCGTCCATTTTGAGGGATCCCTTCAAGTCGGCCGTCATGGCGATTACGCGGGAATCTTTTCTTCCGGCCTCGACGAGCCCTGCCCCGAAGCCGCTGCGGGTATCGATTTTACCCTGGTCTGTATATTTTTTCATAATCCTAATAATCTCCTAATGTTTCTTCCAACTGCTCAAGGGCCTGTGCGCACTGTTCGGCGCTGGGGGCCTTGCCGTGCCATTTGTGAGTGCCGGCCATAAAGTCCACGCCATGACCCATCTCGGTGCGGAAAAGTATCATCTTGGGTTTGCCGTTTGCTGCGCGGGCAAGCTCGAAAGCCTTGAGTATGGACTCGTAGTCGTGGCCGTCCGCCTCTATGACTTCCCAGCCGAATGCGGTCCACTTGTCGCGAAGGTCACCGACTCCCCCAACGGATTCGACGGGTCCGTCGATCTGCTGACCGTTCCAGTCGGTGAAGGCCACAAGATTGTCGAGCTTGTGATGGGCGGCCCACATGCCTGCCTCCCATATCTGTCCCTCTTCGCTCTCGCCGTCGCCAAGCAGGCAGAAAACCCGTTCGGCAGCGCCGTCCAGCTTCTTTCCGAGTGCGATGCCGGCAGCGCAGGAAAGCCCCTGTCCGAGCGAGCCCGAAGGCTGGAAGACACCGGGAAGATTGTCGGTAGTGCAGGGATGGCCCTGCAGACGGGAGCCGAACTTGCGCAACGTTCCCAGTTCGCTCACGGGGAAATAACCGGCTCTGGAAAGCACGGAATAATATACCGGTGCCAGGTGACCGGCGGAGAGGATGAATGCATCCTGCCCCTTGGCGTCCCGGCGCCAGAGAGCGGGATTATGTTTCATTTCACTGAAATACAGGGTCACGAGGACATCAGTGATACCGAGCGATCCGCCGGGATGGCCGGACTTGGCGCTTGTTACCATACGGACGATGTCCCTGCGTACCTGGGACGCAATCCTGCCCAATTCTTGAGGTGTAGCCATATAGAAAGTAGTTTTATTTGTCAATTCACAAAGATAACAAATTTAATGTATCTTTGCACCTGGTATGGAAATGAACAGAATACGCAATTTTTGCATCATCGCCCACATCGACCATGGCAAAAGCACCCTGGCCGACCGCCTGCTGGAACTCACCAGCACGCTGAGCGAGCGCGACATGGAGAACCAGGTCCTCGACGACATGGACCTCGAGAGGGAGAAGGGCATCACCATCAAGAGCCACGCCATCCAGATGAGCTACAAGGGCTACAGACTCAACCTCATCGACACTCCCGGCCACGTGGACTTCTCCTACGAAGTTTCCCGCAGCATCGCCGCATGCGAAGGCGCCCTGCTGGTGGTGGACGCTTCGCAAGGCGTTCAGGCCCAGACCATTTCCAATCTCTACATGGCCATCGACCACGGCCTGGAAATCATCCCCGTCCTCAACAAGATAGACATGGAATCCGCCCAGATTGAGGTCGTGACCGACGAAATCTGCGATCTGCTCGGCTGCGAGCCCGATGACGTATTCAAGGTTTCCGCGCGCACCGGCGAAGGCGTCGCTCCCATACTGGACGCCATAGTGGAAAAGATTCCCTCACCCCACGGAGACCCGCAGGCCCCGCTCCAGGCCCTTATTTTCGACTCCGTATTCAACCCGTTCCGCGGCGTCGTCGCCTACTTCAAGGTAGAGGGCGGCAGCATAAGCAAGGGTGACAAGGTCAAGTTCGTCGCCACCGGAATGGAATACGAAGTGGAAGAAGTGGGTTCCCTCAAGATGAAACTCATACCCGGCACCGAGGTAGGCTGCGGCGACGTGGGATATATCATCACCGGCATCAAGAGCGCGGTGGAGGTCAAGGTCGGCGATACCATCACGCATGTCGCCCGTCCTTGCGAGACGGCAATCGCCGGATTCGAGGAGGTCAAGCCTATGGTTTTCGCCGGAATGTACCCCGTACAGGCCGATAAGTTCGAAGAACTGCGCAGCGTACTCGAGAAGTTCCAGCTCAATGACGCGTCGTTCGTATATGAGCCGGAGAGTTCGCTGGCGCTCGGCAGCGGCTTCCGTTGCGGATTCCTCGGCCTGCTGCATCTGGAAATCGTGCAGGAGCGCCTGTTCCGCGAATTCGACATGGACGTAATCACTACCGTCCCCAACGTATCGTACAAGGTATATACGATGCAGGGAGACGTGCTCGACGTGCACAATCCCTCGGGACTTCCGGCACCCACGCTCATCGACCACATCGAGGAACCATTCATCCGTGCGCAGATTATCAGCAAGACCGAATTCTTCGGCCCCATCATGAAGCTGTGCCTCGACCGCCGCGGCACGCTGGTCAGCCAGCATTACATAACCGCCGACCGCGTAGAGCTCAACTACGACATGCCGCTGAGCGAGATAGTGTTCGACTTCTACGACAAGCTGAAGACCATCAGCAAGGGATATGCTTCGTTTGATTATCATATAACGTCGTACCGTCCGGCCAGGCTCGTCAAGCTCGACATCCTGCTCAACGGCGAACCTGCAGACGCACTCAGCACCCTGATTCACGAAGACAACGCCTACACCTTCGGGCGCAAGATGTGCGAAAAGCTCAAGGAACTCATCCCCCGGCAGCAGTTCGACATACCCATCCAGGCCGCCATCGGAGCCAAGATCATCGCCCGCGAAACCGTCAAGCAGGTACGCAAGGACGTTACCGCCAAGTGCTACGGCGGCGACGTCACCCGCAAGCGCAAGCTCCTCGAAAAGCAGAAGGAGGGTAAGAAGCGCATGCGCCAGATAGGTACCGTCCAGGTGCCGCAGAGCGCATTCATGGCGGTGCTCAAGCTGGACAGTTAAACCCCGGCGCGCCTTTTGCGTCAAAGGGAGCGTATGCAGCAGAAGGAACAGTTTTTCAACTCCCTGGTGAGGCAGTACAGCGAAAGGCTGTACTGGCACGTGCGTTCCATGGTCGGAAGCCATGAGGACGCCGACGACCTGTTGCAGGAAATCTTCATAAAAGTCTGGAACTCCCTGGACGGATTCCGTGGCGAGGCCGAGCCTTTTACCTGGCTCTGGCGAATCGCCACCAACGAGACTATCAGCCATTTGCGCAAGGCCCGCGTACGTGCGGCGCTGCGCTTTTCCACTATCGACGCAGAAGCGGAACGCATCGGCGACCCCGACCCGCGGCTCGACGGCGACGCCGTCATGAGGAAGTTGCGCAAGGCCCTGATGCGCCTACCGGACAAGCAGCGGCTGGTGTTCGGCATGCGATACTGGGAAGAACTGAGTTACGAGCAGATAAGCGATATAACCGGGACCAGCGTAGGTGCGCTCAAGGCGTCCTACCACATCGCATACGAGAAAGTAAAGCAATTTTTAACTTCGGAGGATTAAACCCAAGCCTCCGCCCAACGTCTAAGAAAGCGAAATGAAAAAGCAAATGCCATATTCGATGCCCGAGGGTTACATGGACAAGCTCGAGGAACGGCTCGGACAGATTCCGGCCCGCAGGAACCGCATCAGCCCTGTTCCCTACTTCGCCCTCGCCGCCAGTTTCCTGATTCTCTTCGTAGCCGGAAACTTCATACTCAGACGCACGCAGTCTGCGGCCCCGGTGAGCGACGAAATTATAATAGAATACCTCATCGAGTCCGGCACCACGCTCGCACAGGTCGAAAATGCATATTAAGGTTAGTTATTAAAATAAGGTTGAAATGAAAAAGTTGTTTGTTGCATTGCTCGCCGCCGGCATTTCGGTCGCAGCTTTCGCCCAGCCCCAGGGCGGTCACAGGGGGCACGGAAAACCCGACTTCGAGAAAATCAAAGCGGAAAAGGTCGCATTCATCACCTCCGAGGTCGGACTCGACGCAAAGGAAGCCGAATCCTTCTGGCCGGTCTATAACAAAATCGAAGAGGAGCAGCACGCCCTCGTTCGGGCTGAGCGCCAGGCCTACAAGGCCCTCTCCGACGCCATCGCGGCTGGCAGCGGCATCGAGGCCGCTCTGGACTCCTACCTCAAGGCCAAGGAAGCC
The DNA here is from genome assembly GCA_946539455.1 of uncultured Bacteroidales bacterium. Lineage (GTDB taxonomy): Bacteria > Bacteroidota > Bacteroidia > Bacteroidales > UBA932 > Cryptobacteroides. The sequence goes on along the minus strand of CAMNHL010000025.1, from coordinate 12,009 downwards.
AACGTCAATCTCCATGTCAAGAATGCAAAGGATTACAAGAAAATCCTTTCCGCCGACAAGGTGGCCAAGTTCTACACTTGCGAGGAGAAGTTCCTGCGCCGGCAGCTCGGCAAGCTCGGAGGCGGCCGCGGCCCCAAGGACGGCAAAGCCGCACATGCAGACAGACGCCGCGGTCAGGTCAGAGGGCACAGAGATGGGAGCAAGGTCTTAAACGGCGCTCCCGCAGCCGGCAAGGCCGGAGAATAAGCAGCGTGAAATGTAAGTTGCATTTCACGCATTAGCTGAGAGAGTGCAGAGCAGCAGCACTTGTTTGTAACTTTTCTTATATTTGTAACATGAACAAACTTACTGCTGACTGTATAGAATGGATACGGGGCTGGTTCGAAGCGAACGGCCCCCGATGCACCGCGGTGCTCGGAATGAGCGGCGGCAAAGACAGCACCGTAGCTGCCGCCCTGTGTGCCAAGGCTCTCGGGCCTGAGCGTGTAGTAGGCGTTGCCATGCCTGCAGAAGGCCAGAGCTTGAACGAGGCCGACGAAATCTGCAAGTATCTGGGCATACGTTTCTTCTGTCTTCCCATAGGAAAGATAGAAGCCGCGTGTGACGCCCTCGGGGCGCTCATGCCGGAAGGCAGATTCTCCCTTCAGAGCATCCAGAACATACCTCCCCGCATACGCATGACGATGCTGTATGCGGTGGCCCAGTCCTGCAACGGCATGGTGGCCAACACCTGCAACTACAGCGAGGACTACATCGGCTATGCGACCCTGTACGGCGACGCAGCCGGTTCTTTTGCACCCCTCGGAGGTCTTGTGGTGCGCGAAGTGCTCGCCATCGGCGACGACCTCGGCCTGCCCGCCCACTGGGTGCACAAGACGCCCGACGACGGTCTTCCCGGCTCCTGTCCCGACGAAGTCAAATTCGGATTCTCCTATGCCACGCTCGACCGCTACATCCGCGACGGCATCTGCGACGACCCTGCTACAAAAGAGAAAATCGACGGCATGCACCGCCGCAACCTCTTCAAGACGCAGATTCTGCACATCCCCACATTCATCCCACAGTTATGAACAAGTACGCCGACCGGATTGAGTCCCTGCGCGCCCTGATGAGGGCAAGGGAATGGGATGCAGTGGTGCTGACCGGCTCCGACCCGCACGGCAGCGAGTATCCGGCCGAGCGCTACAAGCAGATACAGTGGCTTACCGGATTCACCGGTGAGGCCGCCGACCTTGTCGTCACAGCCGATCATGCGGGCCTGTGGACGGACACGCGTTACTTCATTCAAGCAAACACGCAGCTCGCAGGCACGGGTGTGGAACTTCACAAGACGCGCGTGCCCGGGGAGGTCCTGATTCCCCAATGGCTTTCCGGCTGGTTCGAAGGACACAAGGACTGCGTTATTGCCATCGACGGAGCGACAGCCTGCTGCAGCTTTGTCGAGGAAATCGCCGGCGCCTTTCCCGAACCGCCTTCCATCATCAGTTCTCCGGACTTCATGAACCTGCTGTGGACCGACCGTCCGCCCATACCGCAGACGAGCGTATCTACCGTCGATCCCGGCATGTCCAGAGAGGAGAAACTCGCAATGCTGAGGGACTTCATCCGCAGCCGCGGCTCCGACGCCATCCTGCTCACCGCCCTTGACGAGATTGCCTGGACGCTGAACGTACGCGCATCCGACATTGAATACAATCCGCTGGTAATCAGCTACCTGCTCGTTACTCAGACAGACGCTTCCTGGTTCGTCCTCAAAGACAGCATCGAGGATCCCGTATCGGAGCGCACTTTCGAAACCCTTGCCGCAGAAGGCATTGCGCTCGAGGCTTACGACCAGATTGACGAGGCCCTGTCAGACTGCTGCGGCATGCGCATAAGCACCGACCCTTCCACCCTGAACTGGCAGCTTCGCAGCACCCTGGACGGTTGCGGGGCCACGCTCGACTGCTGCAGCAGCCCCGTACGCCTTGCCAAGGCCGTCAAAAATCCGGTCGAAATCGAGGGGATGCGGCAGGCTCACGTGCGCGACGGCGTCGCAATGGTGCGCTTTCTCTACTGGCTCGAGCGCTCGGTACAGGCCGACCGCGTAGTAAGCGAATGGGATGCCGCGGTGCACCTCCGCTCGCTGCGCGCAGCTGCCGACGAATACGTTGGCGACAGCTTCGAGACCATCTCTGCATACGGGCCCGGGGCAGCTCTGCCTCACTATGTTACTCCATCCTCCGACGCTCCCCTGCTGGGACAGTCCGGCCTGTATCTGTGCGATTCGGGAGGTCAGTACCTCGACGGAACCACCGACATCACACGCACCGTGCCGCTTGGAGAGTGTACTCCGCTGGAACGGGAAGATTACACCGCAGTGCTCAAGGGGCACATCGACCTTGCCATGGCGGTATTCCCAGAGGGCACTCCCGGATGCCGCATCGACGCGCTTGCACGCGAGCCTCTGTGGCGCCTGCGCCGGAACTTCGGTCACGGCACCGGTCATGGCGTAGGCTGCTTCCTGGGGGTGCACGAAGGACCGCAGGACGTGCGTCAGAACCTCAACCCGGTGCCGCTGCAGCCCGGAATGATAATTTCCGACGAACCCGGCATCTACCGCGAAGGCATGCATGGGGTGCGTCACGAAAACCTGCTTCTGTGCGTAACGGCCGGCGAGAACGAATTCGGCCGCTGGCTGAGCTTCGAGCCCCTTACGCTATGCCCCTTCGACACTTCCATCCTGGTCCCCGGCATGCTCGACACCACCGAGCTGGAGTGGCTCGACGCCTATCATCAGCGGGTCTTCGACACACTTTCTCCGCTGCTCGATGACGATACGGCCCGATGGTTGCAGCAGAAGTGCCGGAAAATTGCTAATTTTGCACGATAAACGCATTCGATATGGAAAGAGAAGATCCACTTGAAAGGCTCGAGCGCCGCGAGCGCGAACGCAAAGCCAACGGCGGTCCCAAGACCGTAATGATTGCAATGATAGTCGTAGCGGTGCTGCTGGCAGCCGCCCTTGCATATGTACTGTGGCAGAAGAACTCCCTGGTCGGCGAGCTCCAGAAAGACAAGGAAGCCCTCACCGAACAGATCGTCGCCCTGCAGACCGACTACGAGAACCTGTCGTCCGACTACGACTCCATCAACCTGCAGCTCGATTCTTCCCGCGAGGAAGTGGCGCAGCTGGTGGAGCGCATCAAGAAGACGGAGGCCACGAACCGCGTCAAGATGCGCCAGTACGAAAAGGAACTGGGCACGCTGCGTACCATAATGAGGGGCTATATCGTCCAGATTGACTCCCTCAACCAGCTCAATCACAAGCTCACCCTCGACGCTGCAGCCGCCCGCCGCGACGCCGCGGAGCACCGCCGCCTCAACGAGCAGCTTACCGCCCAGGTTGAGGACCTCACCGGCAAGGTGACAACCGGAAGCATCATCAAGGCACGCGGACTTCGTCTCGAAGCCTACAACAACTCCGGCAAAACCGTGGACCGCAGCCGCAACGTAGCACGCCTTCTCGCCACCCTCAGCCTTGTGGAGAATGCCCTCGCCCAGCCGGGCCCCGTGCGGGTGTACATCCGGGTCAAGGATCCTTCCGGCAACCTGCTCAGCGACGGCAAGGCAAGTACGTTCAGCTACGGCGGAGAGACTCTGCAGGCCACCGCATCCCGCGAGGTCGATTACGAGGGCCAGGAGGTCGAGCTGAGCATCTATGTCAACAACATCCCGGCTTTCGAGAAGGGTATCTATACCTGCGAGGCTTATACGGAACAGGCTCGCCTGGGAAGCGCAGAACTGATGCTGAGGTAGGTGATCTACGTGCATATACCGTTTTGCAGGTCGTTCTGTACGTATTGCGATTTTTACTCCGAGAGAGCCTGCCCCGGCAGTCAGTTCGGGGATGAAATATGTGCGGAAGCTCTTCGCAGGCAGGACGAAATAGCGGCATCGGCCGCAATCGATACGCTCTATTTTGGAGGTGGCACCCCGTCGGTGCTGCCTCTTTGCGATATAGCCCGTATCGCAGATGCCTGCGGCGGACGCAAGTGGCGGGAATGGACGGTCGAGGTCAATCCCGACGACATTAGCCCCCAGTACGCCGCCGGCTTGCGCGAGCTGGGAGTCAACCGCGTCAGCATGGGGGTTCAGTCACTCGACGACGGACTCTTGAAATGGATGAACCGCAGGCACTCCTCAAACGGAGCAAGGCAGGCATTCCGACTGCTGCGCGAGGCGGGATTCGACAATATCAGCGTCGATATCATATTCGGAATCAACGGTTTGTCGATGGCAGCACTCGAAGCTACCCTCGCCGAAATCGTTTCATGGCGCCCGGAGCATATTTCGGCTTATCAGCTTTCCGTCGAGCCGGGCAGCGCACTGGGACGCATGGTGCGTGACGGCCGTTATGTCGAACTCGGAGACGAGGATTGCAGCCGGCAGTACTACTATATCTGCAGCGCTTTGGCCGCAGCCGGATACGAGCACTATGAGATTTCCAACTGGGCGCTTCCGGGACGGCGGGCGGTTCACAACTCCGCATATTGGACGCGGGCGCCTTATGTCGGACTGGGACCCGGTGCGCATTCGCTGCTCTGCCGAGCAGCAAATACGACTATCCCCTTGGAAACCCCTCTGTCGCTCCGCTCCGATGGCAGTGGCGCAGCGAATGTCCGAAGCTGGAATTCGGAGAGTCTGAGCGGATGGACGGCAGAAGGGGAACAGCTATCCGACGCAGAGATACGCGAAGAGCGCATCATGCTCGGTCTGCGCACCGCAGACGGCATTCCAGCCTGCCTGCTGCCAGACAGTGAGATTTCCCGGCAAGCCCGAAATGACAGCCTTGTTCCATCTGCCGCTGCGGGAAACCTTCGAATTCCGGAAGACCGCTGGTTCACGGCCGACGACATAATCGCGTCGCTGATTTAGAAGGTCACGGAATAAAGCACGATGCGCCGGCAGCGGCGCTGCGCAAAAAAATTCAACAAGCCGGATGGTATTTTTTGGAACTGTCTGCGTATTATATGCAAACAGTTCACTTTTATGAAAGAAAACATCCTCGAATTCGTCGCCCGGCATTTCACTCCAGGCGCACTCGATATCAGAAAAGCCTGGAAAAAAGTCAGCGCAGGCCACCGTCAGATCCGGCGCCCCTTCTACTATGCGTTTGCGGCCGCGCTTGCTGCCGCCGCAGCAGTGCTTCTCGTTTATCGGATGCCTGAGAACCGCATGGAAGTTCCAGCAAGGGCACAGGCGCATACAGTCATCCTGCCCGACAATTCCACCGCGGTTCTGGCCCCCGGAGCCTCGATGTCTTTCCGCAGCCGGCGTTTCGCACATGGCGACAGGACGGTCAGGATGCAGGGAAAGGTCTTTTTCCAGGTGTCCAGGGACGAAGCTCACCCCTTTAAGGTGGAGGCGTCCGACGCCCTTGTGACCGTGCTCGGAACGCAGTTTCAGGTATCGGTGACGGACGGCGGCACGTCGGTCGACGTTGTGAGCGGAAAGGTATCTTTCTGCCGGAGCAATCAGCCACAAGCTGCAATAGTGCTGGAAAAAGGAGCAAGCGCCACATTGCCGGCAGGGGCTGCGGCGCCGGAGCTTACCTCTTCGGAGATGGTCAATCCAGCCGGATGGGCGACCCATACATTCACATACAGCGACACACCGCTTGAGAGCGTCATAAAAGACCTTGAGTCCTGCTTCGGACGCGAGGTGCGATGCGACGCCACCGGGCGCAGGCTCAGCGGCACGTTCAGGGCCGAAACGCTCGAAGATGCCGTCGCGCTCATTGAGGAAACACTCGACGTTAAGATCAGCATACTATGAAAAAAATCATTTCTGCAGTAGCGGCGCTGCTATGCGCCGCCCTTGCCTTTGCGCAGGACTATCAAGGATACGGCATGGAGGGCGTCGGCGAAAAGTTCGGCGTCAGGTTCATATACGACGCTTCCATAGAGCACAGGCTGGAGGGCCTTAAACACAAGCCCGTAAACGCCGCGACCCTCGAGGATGCGCTTGGGGAGCTGTTCGACGGCTCCGGTGTCTCGTGGCAACTTCGCGGAGGAAATGTGATCCTCAAGCCTCTCCCGCGCCCCCTCAGGAAAGCCGGGGCCGTAACCGTCAGCGGGTACATAACCGACGCGGCATCCTCGGAAACCATCATCAGCGCAGGGGTGCTGGCATCGGGGAAATTGAACGCCAACGCTGGCGCCGTAACCAATGAATACGGTTTCTACACGCTTACGCTTCCAGCGGGCAACTACCATATCACGGCGGCGCATCTCGGCTACGATGACTTCGAGACCGACCTGGCCCTCAGGCGCGACACCACTCTCAACATCTCCTTGGTTTTCAATTCGAATCTGGATGCGGCAAGAATCGTATCCCGGAGGGATGCCGGCATCGGGTCCTCCCTGCCCGGTTCCATGGAAATCCCTTCGCTTCAGCTCAAAAGCATGCCTTCCCTGCTCGGAGAAGCCGACCTTGTGAAGTCCCTGCAGATGCTTCCGGGCGTACAGGGAGGCATCGAAGGCTTTTCCGGACTTTACGTGAGAGGATGCGGCCCGGCCGAGAACCTGGTACTGCTCGACGGCGTTCCGGTTTACAACATGGACCATCTGCTCGGACTGTTTTCCATCTTCCAGCCCGAGGCGGTGAAAGACGTGACACTCTATAAGGGAGCTTTCCCCGCAAGGTACGGCGGACGCGTCTCCAGCATACTCGAAATCCGGACTAACGACGGAAACTTCAAGGAAACGCATGGCTCGTTCACGGTCGGAGTACTGAACGACAAATTCCACCTCGAAGGACCGATAGTGAAAGACAAGCTGAGCTACAGCCTGAGCGCTCGCGGACTGCACAGCATTGTTGCCGAACCGTTCCTGAGGCTCTTCCTGAAAGACACGTATATCAATTATTACTATTACGACCTCAACGGAAAGCTCAACTGGAGGCTGTCTGATTCCGACCGTTTCCATCTTGCCCTGTACAACGGCCGCGACAACGCCGGATTCAGAAGTCTCTCGACCGATTCCAACTACCGTTACGACCCGTCAGACAAGACGGAGACCCCCGTGGAACGCACCGAGCAGATAAATGCCGCCCTCGGCTGGGGGAGCACGGTGGCGTCCCTGCGCTGGAACCACGTTTTCAGCGGGAGCCTGTTTTCGAACACTTCTGTCTTCTACAACAACTTCCGCATGGATGCCGGGGCTGGCGACAAAGTATCGTTTTCCGACAAAAAGGGAGAAAGCTTCAATTCATGGAACATCGACTACGTATCCGGAATAACGGATATCGGCGCCAAGTCCGATTTCGACTGGACGCCATCTGGTTCGCATCTGGTGAAATTCGGAGCGGAATATCTGTTCCATCATTTCCGCCCCGAGGCCTATGTTGCCTCATTCGCGGCGATGCATGATGAAAACTACGAACAGAAAGACGGAGACAAGTTCTCTTACTTCGGCCACGAAGCGTCCCTGTATGCAGACGACAACATGCAGATAGGGCAGCGCCTGACCTTCAATCCGGGGCTTCGTTTCACCTTGTTCAACACCCAGGGGAGGAATTACTGGTCGCTGGAGCCGCGGGCAGCGCTCCGCTTCGACGCGGGAGCAGGCTTTTCCGTCAAGGGCGGCTACGCCAGGATGTCCCAGTACGTTCACTTGCTGTCATCCACTTCCATTCCCCTCCCGCTGGATGTCTGGGTACCTATAACCAAGGACATCAGGCCTGTCACCTCCGACCAATTCACGCTGGGCCTGTACTACGACGGGCTCCGCGGTTGGGAGTTCTCGGTTGAAGGATACTGGAAGATAATGAAGAACCTTCTTGAATTCAAGGAAGGAGTGATGTTCCTTGCCAACACTTCCGGCTGGGAGAGCCAGGTCGAGATGGGACAGGGAACGGCAAAGGGCCTGGAATTCTTCGTCCGTAAGACTTCGGGCGCCACTACAGGCTGGATTTCCTATACGCTCGCGCAGAGCGACAGGGTGTTCCCGGACGGTTCGATAAACCTTGGACGGCCTTTCCCGTACAAATACGACAGACGCCACTGCGTCGATGTGGTAGTCAACCATAAATTCTCTGACCGCGTAGAAATAGCCGCATCGTGGGTTTTCTACTCCGGAGGATGGATGAGCCTGCCTATGCGTTCGTCCAGAATCCTGAGACCGAACGGCACTTGGGATTCCGTCGAAATGTCGTCAGGCAGGAACAATTACAATCTGCCACCCACTCACAGGCTCAACATCGGCGTAAACCTCAGGCGCCCGACGAGGCGAGGCGGCGAATCGGTATGGAACCTGAGCCTGTACAATGCATACAATGCAATGAACCCCAATTTCGTCTATCACGCCTTTGAAGAGTATTATTGGGACAACTCAGCAGACAAAAAGGAAAAGGGCGGCGTAACGCTCACGAAACTGACAATCCTTCCCATAATTCCCGCATTCAGTTATACGCTTACATTCTGAGCAGCAATGAAAACAAGACTTCTGGCAGCGGCCCTTGCCATTCTGGCCGCATCGTGTACGTCAAAGATAGATTACCAGTCGGGGCAGAAAGAGAGGCTCCTCGTGCTCAACGCCATCATCCGCACCGATGAAAGCTCTCACCGCATCGGCGTTTCTCTCAGTTCACTGAGAAGCGACACCAAGGATTTGAAAGATGCAAAGGTGGACGTTTACCTCAACGGAGACTACCTCTGCGCAGCTTCCTATACCTCGCCTGCCACTTATCCGGGTTATCCGGACATGCCTTATGATGCAAAATACATCCCCGGCCCTCTGCCCGAAAGCGGATACTATTTCGACGCAGACCTGCACGAAGGGGACGAACTGAAGATTACGGCGGCTTGGGAAGACCTGTCCGCAAGTGCCACAGCCAGGGTTCCAAAGGCCGTCCAGCTCACTTCCGTCGATACCCTTCAGGTTCCGCAAACGCCTTATTTCGACCGCATCGACGGTCTGGAATGCAAGGTCCGGATGAAGGATGTTCCCGGGGAAGACACATGGATGCGCCTTCTTGTGGAGTATCACTTCGACTCCGTGTCCCACCACCCGGAAGAGGGGCAGACCGATTCCCTGAGACAATGGTTTACCGAAGCTCCAGAGCTTTTCTTTGATGACGATCCGAACCTCAGGGGGGATTTTCACTCCTCGCGCGAGAGAGAAGCGATACGGGACAATACACCGATAGATTTCCCCCTGGCGACCAACATGTTCTGTATCTTCTCCGACGAAGGATTCAAAGATTCGGATTATACTGCGACGGTTTACCTTAGGAACAATTTCTTCATCCCCCGGCAAGGCGCCTGGGACCAGACGGTACACTCCCGGCTGAGCTTCCGCCTGCTTACCCTCAGCCGCGACGATTTCCTTTTCCTCAGGGCCTTTACGAATGCAGAGGCCAATTCTGTTCTCGGAGGGAATTCCGAGTTCCAGATACTGTTCGAGCCGGTGGTATATCCCTCAAACGTAGAAGGCGGACTGGGTTTAGTGTGCATAGAGAGCGCCTCGGACCGGAGCTTCGAGTGGGTTACCGAGGTCCCAGCGGCGCCCCTGCAGCAATGATGGCGCCCCGCTGGCTCAGACAAAGAAAATGATTACCGGAAGGATGTCGGCGCCCTCTGAACGCAAGGTTTTGAGCGCTCGGGATATCTGATTGCGGACAGTGCTTACGGAAAGGCCGGTCCGTGCGGCGATTTCTTCATATTTGAGGCCGTCGCGCTTGCTCATGAGCAACAGCTGCCTGCGGCGTCCCGGGAGCCTGCCCACAGCTTCCCACAGGCGCGCCTCCGTCTCGGACCGCTCGACTATCTGCTCGTCCGGGGACGCAATGGAAACGTCTTCGGGCATGGATACGGTACGGGCGGACCGGCGCAGGATGTCTATGCACCGGTTGCGGGTCATCGCATACAGATAAGGCTTCCCTATCCCCTCGGGCGGACAGGCCTCCCAAAGCCTGACGAATACGTCCTGAACTGCGTCCTCGGCAGCGGCTATGTCTTCAAGGAAATGCAGGGCATACATGCAGAGAGGCTTGTAGTTCTGCCTGAAAATCCGTTCTATATCCCTGTCGCTCATGCAACGGCAAAGGTAGCGATTATAATCCGGTCCTGCAAGATGATGACGTAGATCGGTCACTTCGGCTAATCTTCAGTAAAATTTTGTAAATCAAAAAATTAATCGTATCTTTGCAGCCCGCAAAAAATAGGCGGGATAGATAAAACATTTAGTATCAATTAATTAACAAACCAATGCCTGGATTAATTGGAAAAAAAATCGGAATGACTTCCGTTTTCGGTGCCGACGGTAAAAACATACCGTGCACCGTTATCGAGGCTGGTCCGTGCGTAGTCACGCAAATCCGTACTCTCGAGACCGATGGTTACGAGGCTGTACAGCTTGCCTATGACGAAACCACAGAAAAGCACGCCAGCGCGCCTCTGATGGGGCATTTCAAAAAGGCCGGCACCACTCCCAAGCGCAAGCTTGTCGAGTTCCCCGCAGACTTCTCCAAGGAGCTCAAGCTCGGTGACGTGCTCACCGTAGCCGACATCCTCAAGGAAGAGGTCCCCTTCGTGGACGTGGTCGGCACCTCTAAAGGTAAGGGTTTCCAGGGCGTTGTGCACCGCCACGGCTTCGCAGGAGTCGGCGGCAAGACCCACGGTCAGCACAACCGTCTGCGTCACCCCGGTTCCATGGGAGCATCCTCATGGCCTTCCCGCGTACTTCCCGGTATGCGTATGGCCGGTCACATGGGCAACGCCCGCGTGAAGGTGTTCAACCTCAGGGTTGTCAAGATTCTCCCCGAGAACAACATCATCGTTGTCAAAGGTTCCGTTCCCGGAGCCCGTGGTTCTTACGTATTATTGGAGGCATAATTATGGAACTTGCAGTATTGAAAATCGACGGCACCCAGTCCGGTAAGAACGTTACCCTGGACGAGAAGGTCTTCGGCATCACCCCCAACGACCACGCCATTTATCTCGACGTAGTACAGTTCCTCGCCAACCAGCGTCACGGCAACGCCAAGACCAAGGATCGCAGCGAAACTGCATACAGCACCAAGAAGCTCGGACGCCAGAAGGGCGGCGGCGGCGCACGCCACGGCTCCCGTAAGGCCAACATCTTCGTCGGCGGCGGCCGCGTCTTCGGACCCGTCCCCCGTTTCTACCACAACAAGCTCAACAAGAAGGTCAAGAGGCTTGCCCGCCACTCAGCTCTCAGCTACAAGGCACAGGAGAACGCCATCATCCTTCTCGAGCCCTTCAAGATGGAAGCTCCCAAGACCAAGGAACTCCTCGGTATCGTAAAGGCCATCAAGGCCGGCGACCGCAAAGTCCTCATCGTGCTTCCTCACAACTCCGACAACATCTATCTTTCATCCCGCAATCTCCCGCAGGTCAAGGTCATCACCGTTGACGAGATCAACACCTACGCTATCATGAACGCCAATTCCCTGGTACTCATCGACGGCGTCCAGGACATCCTTGCAGAGAGGGCATAAACGCACACGAAGATGGGAATCATTATTAAGCCAATCGTAACAGAGAAGTTGACGGCTCAGGGCGAAAAGTTGAACCGTTACGGCTTTATCGTTGATCGTAAGGCCAACAAGCTTCAGATAAAGAACGAGGTCGAGAAACTCTACAACGTTTCCGTAACCGACGTCAATACCGTTAATTACAACGGCAAGCGCAAGAGCCGCTACACCAAGAGCGGACTTCTGCGTGGCCGTACCAACCACTTCAAGAAGGCGTACATCACCGTAGCAGGTGACGACAAGATCGACTTCTACGCCAACATCTAAGGGAGGATAAAGCTATGGCAGTAAGAAAATTCAAACCGGTTACCCCCGGTCAGCGCAACAAAGTGATCAGCGCTTTCAGCGAAATCACCGCGAAGAAGCCCCAGAAATCATTGCTTCAGCCTCTCAAGAGCACGGGCGGCCGCAACAATACCGGCCAGATGACCGTTCGCTACATCGGCGGCGGCCACAAGAGGATGTACCGTA
>CAMNHL010000024.1:0-39524 GCA_946539455.1 uncultured Bacteroidales bacterium | reverse complement strand
CTTGTACAGTTCGTTACGGTGCTCTGCATTGTCCATGTCGATAAAATCGACTATCACTATGCCGCCCATGTCGCGCAGCCTCAGCTGGCGGGCTATTTCTTCGGCGGCCAGACGGTTCACCTCGAAAGTATTCTCTTCCTGGTCGTTGGTCTTTGCACGGATGCCGCTGTTGACGTCGATGACACCGAGGGCCTCGGTTGTCTCGATTACAAGGTACGCCCCACCCTTCATAGGGACTATCTTTCCGAAGGAACTCTTTATCTGCCTTGTGACCTCGAAGTGGTCGAAAATCGGTTCCTTCCCCTCGTAGAGCTTGACTATTTTTTCCTGCTCCGGTGAGATGAGGGAGATGTATCGGCGAGTTTCCTCATAGATTTTCTCGTCGTTTACGTAAACGTTGGAGAAACTGTCGTTGAGGAGGTCGCGGAGGACGGTGGTGGTTTTGGAATACTCCGTAAACAGCAGTCCTATGCTTTTGTTTCTCGAAATCTTCTTCCAGGAACTCTCCCACTTCTCTATGAGGGATTTGAGTTCGGCTACCAGCACGGCAGCGGAACTGCCCTCGGCCGCAGTGCGTATGATGGCACCGTAGTTACGGGGAAGGATGTTGCCTACGAGGGTTTCGAGCCTGCGTTTTTCCTCTTTCGAGGAAATCTTTTGGGAGACGCTCACCTTCTGTGCGAAGGGGAGCAGCACGATGTTGCGTCCTGCCAATGAAATCTCGGCTGTCAGTCTGGATCCCTTTGTGGATATCGGTTCTTTAACTATCTGGCCTATTATCATCTGCCCGGGTTTGAGGTAATCCTCGATGCGCCCCTCTTTGGCAAGCGGGGTGCCTATTTTGATACCAGAGAAAAACTCCTGCAGATTGCGGTTGGGATTGCTGTCGCGCACGAAAGTGTCGAATGCGTCGAAATGCAGGCCCAGGTCCAGATAATGGATAAACGCTTCCTTGCTGTCGCCGATGTCCACAAAAGCAGCATTCAGCGCGGGAAGTATTTTCTTGACTTTTCCAAGATATACATCCCCCACCGAAAAACTGCGACCCTGACTCGATTCTCTGCTGTACTCGATGAGGCGGTGGTTCTCCATGAGAGCCAGCCGCACCTCGGACGAGCCAACGTCGACCACAAGGTCTTTGACTTGGTTTTCGGACTCCATTTGGGACGGTTAGGGTAAAACAAAAGGCCCGCCGGATCCCCCGCCGGGCCTAAAGCGACTTTTTATTTCTTTTTGTGTCTGTTGAGGCGGAGACGCTTCTTGCGTTTGTGCGTCGCCATCTTATGCCTCTTATGCTTCTTTCCGTTGGGCATATAAGAAAAATGTTAAATTATTTCTGAAGCTCGGCAACGAAGGCCTTGGACGGCTTGAAGGCAGGGATGTCGTGCTCAGGAATGGTAATGGTGGTCTTCTTGGTGATGTTCCTGGCGGCCTTTGTTGCGCGATGCTTGATGATAAAGCTGCCAAAACCACGAAGATACACGGGCTCTTTCTTTACTACGGATCCCTTGATAGCTTCCATGGAAGCCTCGAAAACAGTCTGGACTGTTACCTTTTCAATGCCGGTTGCCTTTGCAACTTCACTGACGATTTCTGCTTTTGTCATATCTTTAAGTATATGTTAGTTGGTTAATTAACCGTGTTTCTGATTGAGAACGCAAAATTATAACTTTATTTTTAACAATCAAAATATTTTTAAGTCTTTCTTTGGCACAGAGATTGACCAGATAGGGATTCGGACAGATTTTACCCTTTTACTGACAATTTGACACTGACAATATGAAGCAAGATATAAACATTATTCCTGTCGTGCAAGGAGAAGTATCCTCGAAGCTCGACGAGTCCCAGCTTCCCGACGTACTCCCGATCCTGGCGCTCCGAAACGCCGCAGTGTTTCCGGGAACGGTATTCCCTATCACCATAGGGCGGGAAAAATCCATCCGTCTCATCCAGGACGCGGAGCAGCACGATTTCTTTATCGGCGCCGTGCCGCAGAAAGACGTAACCGTCGAGGAGCCCTCGGCGGAAGACCTCTACGAGTTCGGCACCGTCTGCCGCATCCTCAAGACCCTGGAGATGCCTGACGGCACGCTGACCGCCATTCTGCAGGCCTTCAAACGCATCCGTGTCGATGCCATCGTAGGCATGGACCCTTATATAACCGCACGTGTGCTGTACCTGCGCGAGCTGGCGTACAATGCGGCATCTGCCGACGTAAAAGCCATGTCCGAGGCCATCAAGGACAAGGCCATGCAGGTGCTCCGTTCGTCCAATCTCGGCTCCCGCGAATCCATAGGCGCACTCAAGGCCATCGACAACTTCGAGTTCCTGGTGAATTTCGTAGCCACCACGATCGATGTCGAGAACTTCCGCGAGAAGATGGAACTGCTGCAGTACGACGACATCAGCGTGCGTGCCATGAAACTGCTCGCCATACTCGACATGCAGGTTCAGCTGATGAAGCTCAAGCAAGACATCAACCAGAAGGTCAAAAGCGAAATCGATCAGCAGCAGAGGGAATATTACCTCAACAGCCAGCTCCGTACCATCCAGGAAGAGCTCGGCATGGATGATGCCGAAGACGTGGACAAGCTCCGCGAAAGGGCCGCTGCCAAAAAGTGGCCCGAGGCCATAGCGCAGGCCTTCGAAAAAGAGCTCTCCCGCCTGCAGAAGCACAATCCCAACTCCCCCGACTACAGCATCCAGTACAATTATCTCGACTTCATGCTGCAGCTCCCCTGGGACGAGGTCAGCGAGGACAATCTTGACCTTTCGCACGCCCAGCAGATCCTTGACGAAGACCACTACGGGCTCGATACCGTTAAGGAGCGTATCATCGAGTACCTTGCCGTGCTCAAGCTCAAGGGCAACATGAAATCGCCCATCCTCTGCCTCTACGGGCCTCCGGGAGTGGGCAAGACATCGCTTGGCAAGAGCATCGCCAAGGCTCTCGGACGCAAGTATGTCAGGATTTCCCTCGGCGGCATGCACGACGAGGCCGAAATCCGCGGCCACCGCAAAACATACGTCGGTGCCCTCCCCGGACGTATCCTCAACGGAATCGCGCGTGCCGGCACCTCCAACCCGGTGATCGTGCTCGACGAAATCGACAAACTCGGAGCCGACTTCAAGGGCGATCCGTCATCGGCGCTGCTGGAGGCTCTCGATCCCGAGCAGAACTCCACCTTCCACGACAATTACCTCGACCTGGACTACGACCTGAGCAAGGTAATGTTCATTACGACCGCCAACAGCATCTCGCCGGTCCAGCCTGCGCTGCTCGACCGTATGGAACTCATCAACGTTTCCGGCTACCTCGCAGAGGAGAAGGCGGAAATCGCCAAGAACTTCCTCCTTCCCAAGCAGCTCCGCGAGCACGGACTCGACTCCAAGACTCTCAAGGTCAGCGCTGCTGGAATCAAGGCCATCATCGACCAGTACACCCACGAAAGCGGCGTGCGCGGTCTGGAGAAGCAGATTGCAAAGCTCGCACGTGTCACTGCCAAAAAGATAGCCCTGGGTCAGGAGTATCCCGGAACCATCAAACCGGAGCACCTCAAGGAGTATCTCGGCCTGCCTACGAATTTCCACGACATGCAGAAGGGCAACGAAGCCCCCGGTGTCGTGACCGGCCTCGCCTGGACTCAGATGGGAGGCGAAATCCTCTTCGTAGAGAGCTCGGTGAGCAACGGGAAGGGCGTCATGACCATGACCGGCAACCTGGGCGACGTGATGAAAGAATCGGCCACCATCGCCTACCAGTACATCAAAGCCCATCCCCAGATGGCGAAGATGGATTCCAAGACCTTCTCCGAGAAAGACATCCATGTCCACGTACCCGAGGGTGCAACTCCCAAGGACGGCCCGTCGGCGGGTATCACCATGGTCAGCTCCATGGTCTCGGCCCTGCGCGGAGAGTGCGTCAGGAAAGGCATAGCCATGACAGGAGAAATGACACTCCGAGGACGCGTACTGCCAGTGGGAGGCATCAAGGAAAAGATACTGGCCGCAAAGCGGGCCGGAGTCCACACCATCGTAATATCCGAAGAGAACCGCAAGGATGTGGAGGACATCAAGGAAATCTATGTCCGCGGGCTCACCTTCCACTACGTAGAGACTATCGACGACGTAATCAGCTACATCTTCGAATAGGCCCTGCAGCTTATATCAGAGCCGGAGCAGAGGGACGCTTACTCCCCTGCTCCGGTTTTTGCGTATGCACGCCATTTTTCCAGCAGCTCCGACATATCGCGCGGCATCGGGCTCTCGAAGCAGATGAATTTGCGCGTCGCAGGATGTACGAAGCCCAGGGTGCGGGCATGCAGCGCCTGACGGGGGCATATCTTGAAGCAATTGGAGATGAATTGCTTGTATTTGGCATAAATGGTTCCCTGACGGATTTCAGTGCCGCCGTATTTCTCGTCGCCGAAAATGGGATGCCCTATGCTGGAAAGATGCACGCGTATCTGGTGCGTGCGCCCGGTTTCGAGTTTACATTCCACCAGCGACACAAAGCCGAGCCGCTCCAGCACTTTCCAGTGCGTGACGGCCCTCTTGCCCTTTTCGGGGTCGGTAGTGGTACAGAAACGAAGACGGTCGGAAGGGTCGCGCATGAGGTTGGCGTCCACGGTGCCCTCGTCGCCCGGCATGTCGCCCCAGACTATCGCAACATAGCGACGTTCTATCGAATGTTCGAAGAACTGACGGGCGAGGCGCATCTGGCTTTTGTCATTCTTGGCCACCACAAGGAGTCCGCTGGTGTCTTTGTCGATACGATGCACCAGCACCCCCATGCGGTCGTCGCCTTCATCGTCCGCCGTCTGACTGATGCCCAGATGGAATGCCAGGGCATTTACCAGCGTACCCTCATAGTTACCGTGTCCGGGATGCACCACCATACCAGCCGGCTTATCGACGATGAGCACGTCGTCGTCTTCATACACTATGTTGAGAGGGATGTCCTGGGGAATTATCTCGACTCCGCGGCGCCTGTACGGCATAACGAAACGGATGACGTCGCCAGGGCGTACTATGTAGTTGGCTTTTACCGTCTTGTCCCCTACCTGCACGAAGCCTTCGCGGATGGCGCACTGCACGCGGTTGCGCGAAGTATGCTCCATGTGGGTGGACATGAACTTGTCGATGCGCAGAGGCGCCTGGCCGGGATCGACCTCCAGGCGGAAATGCTCGAACAGTTCCTGCTCTTCGGAGAGAATCTCGGGATCAGTCTGCGGGCTCGTCAGCATCAAGCTTGAGGTAAAGTGTGACTCCGGTGCCCATTACGGTCGGATAACCGGTAGCCGCAGGGCGCTGGGAATATACTACGGCGGCAAGCGAATCGCTGTAGGTCCGGACCGACTTGTCGAAGATCAGGGCACTGACGTTCAATGAGTTGTCGTGCAGGGCGCTGACCGCGTTGAGATACCTGTAGCCGTGAAGCTTGGGTACGTATGTCATGGCGTCGGAACCGTTGAGTCCGAGAGTGAGGTCGATGACGGAGCCGCTGTAAATCTCCTGACCGGGAGCAATGTCGCGTCCGTGCATCTGCTGGCGGAGCACATTGTTCGTGGCTATGTCGCTGACGTAGTTGAGCCTGCCGAGGGTAAGGCCCCTGGAGACCAGTTCAGCCTTTGCCTGACGCAGCGAGACGTGTATCAGGTTGGGCATGGATACCTTCTTGGGAACTACGGAGTTGATGGTCAGGGAAATCTTCCTGCCGGGCTTTACGCTGGAACCGGGTTTGGGAAGCTGGCTTACGACCGCACCGCGATGAACCCTGCGCATAAACACGGAATCAATTACCTGGACGCGCAGGCCGGCCGAAGACGCCGCATGACGGGCATCGGCGACGCTGAGGTTCGTCAGGTCGGGAACCGTCACTTCCTTGCCGTGACGCGTACGGATTGAAAGATATATGCTTGCTATAGCTACGATAAGCAGCACGAACACCACTCCGAGCAGCAGGTTGCGGACTATCCAGGCACCTTTGAATGAACTGTCTTTCTTTGCCATATCACACAAAGATAATACTTTTTATCGTATATACGATATTTGATGAACGCCTGCTCAGTTTTCGCGCTTGCGGAAGAGGCTGACGGCCAGTAAAGCTGCAAGCAGCAGGAAAACCAGCGTACAGACACGCCCCACGACATCGCCGTGGCGGGTAAAGAATGTCTGGCGGGTGTTGACATTGACGCTGCCGCGCAGCACCGCTTCCTCCCACCAGGGGGTGCGCGAAACTATATCGCCCCGCTGATTGATGAAACAGCTGATGCCGGTGTTGCCGCAGCGGGCGATGTCGCGCCGGGTCTCTATGGCCCGCAGACAGCTGTAACTGCAATGCTGCCTGTAACCTGGCGTATCGCCCCACCACGCATCATTGGTAATGACGGTGAGGAATCCTGCGCCGCGGGAGGCATACCCTGTGCAATACTCTCCATATACTGATTCATAGCACACGGCGCATCCGAGGGGTGTCCCGTCGGCAAGGTGCAGCAGCGAAATCTCCTCCTGCCCCGAATCGCGTCCCATGAGCGCAGTCGCCCCGAACTTGGGGGCAAGCCAGTTGTCGATGGGCACGAATATCTTGGGATAAGGCGTCATTTCCACGCCGACCACAAGCTTGCTCTTGTGGAAAATCTCGGTCCTGCCGTCAGCAGAGAGAACTATGGCGCTGTTGTGAGGCATCCTCCAGCCGCTTCCAAACGGGAAACTGTTAAGGCTCGGAGCGCTGCGGGTGTTGAAGATTTCGTTTGTAACCGCGCCGAAGAGAAAGTCGGTTCCGGGATGACCGGCAAGGAAGCTGTGAAAGCGCTGCCACGAGGCGGACGAATGTATATCGTTGAGTATAACGTCGGAAGTAAACGTTTCCGGTGCGATAAGCAAGTCTGCCGGGCTCTCTTCGAGCTCGGGCCCCACGAGACTGAGCAGCAGGTCGTTCTGGGCGCTCTGGCTCATGGAGCCGAACTTCTTGTAGGGGTCGAGATTGGGCTGGCCTATGACTACGGAGACCTGCTTTTCCGAGCGTTCCTGGTACGTTGCGTACATAATACCGGAAAGCACGGGGACGCCGGCGAAAAGCAGCAGGAGCGCCGAAATTACGGCCGCACGCGCCACCCCGGTCCATTCCTTCCACCTGCCGCCGGAAACCGCCGTCAGCAGCGAGAAGAGCCCGAGATTGCCGCACCATACCCAAAGAGAGCCGCCAAGGGTTCCCGTTATGCTGTACCACTGGATATCATTGATGCTGGTAGCGAAAGCGTTACCCAGGACGAGCCAGGGCCAGGAAATCTGGGCCGAGGTCAGATACCATCTCTCCCACGCTATCCATGCAGCAGCAAGAAGTATGTAGGGCAGCACGCCGCCAAGACGCTTTCGGGCAAGGCGGAAAAGTCCGAACACCAGCGACATCTGCAGCGCGTTGGCAAGCACTGCGAATATCCCTCCGCCTACCGTCGCATTGCAGACCCAGAACGTAGTCAGGGCATTCCACAGCACAAAGCAGCTGTAGTGCCAGATCCAGAAGCGTTTGATGCCGGCGCCATGGGCTATATACTCTGCGACAAGCAGAGGGACGAATCCGACGAGGGCCACTAAACCGCATCCCGGAATGAGCCACGGGATGCTCAGCAGCACTCCGGAAGAAAGGCTCAGCAGCCAAAGGGCTGCGCTGGTGGAGATTCTGGGTTTCACTGTGTCTGATTATGATTTGGTGCCGTCCTATCTGCGGCCGGGACCGCCGGGACCGCCATGGCCTCCGGGGCCACGCATCTTGGAACGGTCAAAGTTGCCGAAGCGATAGGTCAACGAAAGGATTATATAGCGCCCAAGGGTGTTGTTGTAAACCTCGGAATGGTAGTTGGAACTGTCGGATACGCTTACGTTCTTGGCCTGTCCGAGAATGTCGTAGCCCTTGAGCGCAAGAGTCACCTTCTTCTTGAAGAGGAGTTTCTGGATTTCGGCGTTAAGGATATGCTCGGGCCGATAGTTCAGGGAGCTCTCGTAACCGTTGTACCAGTTGTAGTTGTATTCGCTCTTGAAGGTGAGTCCCGGAGAGTCCCAGGTCCAGTTGACGGAAGCCCTGACCTGGTTGTTGAAGGTAGGGTTGACTTCCTTTTCACTGATGGTGTACCAGGACTTATTGACCCTCGTGCGTCCGCTGAGGGCGAGCTCGATGTTGTCTTTGCGGTACGTCACCCTCAGGCGTTCAGTCGCGCTGACGGTCCTGATGACGTTCTCCTGGAATTTGAAATCTCCGCGCTCGTATGCCTCCATGAACTCCTTGTACTGCATGTCGCCGGTCTGCGCATCGTAATAGTTGTCGATGAGGGCGGTCACGTCGTCGCCTCCGATAAAGGAAGCATTGGTGCTGTAGTTGGCCCTTGCCATCTCGCTGATGCTGAAACCGGACTGTCCCAGGGGGATGTTGGCGAACAGATTGGCGCCGAAGCTGAAGGAGTCGTGTCCGTTGAAAGGCATGGAGTAGGCAGCGCCGTTGGTGCCGTACCAGGTTGCGCTGGTTATGGCGTCCTGCACGTAACTGCCGTTGAAACGCACGTTGACGGAAGTAAATGTCTTCTTGTTGTTGAAGCGGTAGTCGCCGAACAGATTGTGGCTGAAGTAGGGTGCCAGATAGGGATTACCGAACGAAATCCGGAGCGGGTTGGTATTGTCGGGCACCGGTATGAGCTGAGAGACGCTCGGCTGGTTGGAGGAGCCGCGGTAGAACATGCGCATGTTGGCATTTTCTCCCATCTCCCACCAGAGCATTCCCGTAGGAGCAAAGCGCCAGCGGGTATCATCGTAAGGGTCGAGCTGCTGCCCGGCGCGGTATGTCTCGTTGTGGGTGGTGGTAGGGATGGCCGAGAAGCCCAGCTGGGCGCGGAACTTGTCGGTCTGGTAAAGGAAGTTGCCGCCGATGTCGTGACGCCTGCTGTCATTTATGACGCTGTTGGAGTAGTAAGGGTCGTATTCTCCGCCGTTGGTGTTGTCGTATGTCTTCTTTTCCGAGGTGGAACGGGACCAGCGGTAGCCATAATTGGCCTCCACGAAGAATCCTTCGCCCAGGGGCTCAGTGTATGTGACACGCCCGAACACCGACTGGGAATTGCTCTTCTGGTCTATCGTCTGGTCGGTCACCTGATGGTCCTGCCATGAAGCGTCCGCACCGTAATCGGAGAACACATTGGACCTGTTCAAGGAGTTGAGCTTGTTGTTGGAGAAACTGTACCGGCCCATTACAGTAAGGGTACGGCCCGGCTTTCCGAGTCTCTGGCGAAGGAGGCCGAAGCCGCTGACGTTGACGTTGCGGTTTTCGCCGCTGTTGTCGGAATCGCCTTTGTTTATCTTCTCCAGTACGCCGCTGCGGTCGTAGTCGGTGGAGTAGTCACTCTGCTGGAGGAACGAACCGCCGCCGAAGTTAACCTGCGGCTGGAAGAGGACGGAAGTGTTCTCGGAGAACTTGTGGTCCAGGCGCATGCCGAAACGGTGTCCCCAGCTGCGGGTGTCGTTGAAGCCGTCGGAATTGTAAATCTGATTGTAGTCCGACAGGTAGGTAGTGCGGGAACTCTGCTCCTCAATATACTTCTGGGTATTGTTGTACAGGTAGTTGCCGCTGATATCCATCTTGTTGTCGAACAGGTTGCTAGCAACATTGGCGCCTCCCATCCAGGAGGTGGTAATGCCGTTGTTTCCGCCCCAGCCGCCGTTACCGCCGCCGAATCCGCCGCCGCCACCGCGCATATTGCCCATCATGTTGCCCGACAGGTCGTTGAATCCGCGGTTGTTGGTATTGTTGGCGTTGGCTATGATGGAAATCTGTGTCTTCTCTGTGAATTTGCCAGTAAAAGCAGCGCCCTGATAGCGCCAGCCGTCGTTCTTCCAGTCCTTGCCCTCGGGATACTGGGATGCGGGCTTGATGTCGTGGCCGCCGCCTGCGGAAACATTGCCGAATGCGCCGTTCATCATGCCGGGGCGTACGCTCAGGTCGATTACGGTCTCTTCTTCGCCGTCGTCGATGCCGGTAAACTCGGCCTGCTCAGACTTCTTGTCGATGACCTTGAGCTTGCTGATTACCTTTGCAGGGATATTCTTGGAGGCAAGCTGAGGATCGTCGAGGAAGAATGTCTTGCCGCCTATGGTTATCTTATTGACGGTTTTACCGTTGATCGTTATGGAGCCGTCTTCGGAGACGTCGAAGCCGGGGAGCTTTTTGAGAAGGTCCTCAAGAACGTCGTTGTCAGTGGTCTTGAAAGAGTTGGCGTTGTACTCGATGGTATCTTTCTTGACCAGGATGGGATTGCCGACGGCAGATACGGAAGCAGCCTCGAGCTGCTCTCGGTCGGGATCCATCTTGACCTCGCCCATCTCCCTGTCGTCGGGCATCTTTATCTTTTTCTCAAAGGCCTTGTAGCCGAGGAGTTCAGCCTTCAGGATATAGGTTCCTGACCGGACGCCGCTTATCTCGACCTTGCCGTCCGCATCGCTGAGTACATACTTGTCGGGCTTGCCTGCTTTTTCCCTGGTAAGGGAAACGGTGGCAAAGCCGACAGGCTCACCGCTGGAAGAATCCTTAAGGACGGCCTTGAGGGTGTTTTGGGCAAAAGCGCCGGTGCCGAGCAGCAACAGTGCCGCCACAGCCAGGAGATATCTTTTGAAACTACTCATAACCTTCTTTTGACGCGTGTGCGCGATTGAGGTTTAAACACTACTACTATTTAATTCTGTCGGGGTTGGCAGCGATGAACTTTTCCCAGGACCCGCCGCCTCCCTTGGAGGCAAGAGGGCTTTTGAGCTGGTAGTAATGGCACATCGCGATTGCCAGTGCATCGGTTGCGTCAAGGTGACTGGGGTCGATGTCTATGCCGAGCGTACGCTCAACCATCAGAGCCACCTGTTCCTTGGATGCCGCTCCGTTGCCGCATATAGCCTGCTTGGCCTTGCGCGGAGCATATTCGTAAACGCCTGCTCCATGCAGGAGAGCGGCCGTCATGGCGGCTCCCTGGGCACGTCCCAGCTTGAAGATAACCTGTGCGTTGCGTCCGTAGAACGGAGATTCTATCGCAAGGTCGTCGGGATTGTGCAGTTCGCACAGGGCGCAGACTTTTTCGTGTATTATCCGCAGTTTCTCATAGATGTCTTCGACACGGCGCAGGTCAAGCACGCCCATATCAACGTATGACGGATGGCCTGCCGCATCCACACGGACAATCCCGAAACCAAGAAGGTTGGTTCCGGGATCGATTCCGAGTATAGTGCGGGACTTAGTCAATCTTGTCGAATCCTGTATAGGGACGGAGTATTTCGGGAATGACGATTCCGTCCGGGGTCTGGTTGTCCTCGAGCAGGGCCGCGACTACGCGGGGAAGCGCGAGAGAAGATCCGTTGAGCGTATGGGCCAGCTGGGTCTTGCCGTCCTCGTCGCGGTAGCGAAGGTGAAGACGGTTGGCCTGGAAGGTCTCGAAGTTGCTGACGGAGCTGATCTCGAGCCAGCGTTCCTGGGCTGCGCTCCAAAGCTCAAAGTCGTAGGTAATGGCGGAAGTAAAGGACATATCGCCGCCGCAAAGGCGCAGGATGCGGTATTTGAGGCCTAGCTTATTCACTATGCCCTCCACATGGGCTACCATCTCGTCGAGTGCCTTGTAGCTGTCCTGAGGCTTTTCGACGCGGACGATTTCGACCTTGTCGAACTGATGCAGGCGGTTGAGACCGCGTACATCCTTGCCATAGCTGCCGGCCTCGCGACGGAAGCAGGGAGTGTAAGCCGTAAGACGCTGAGGAATCTGGTCCGCAGGGAGGATTACGTCGCGGAAGATATTCGTCACGGGGACCTCTGCGGTAGGCACGAGATAGAAGTCATCAACCTCGCAGTGATACATCTGGCCTTCCTTGTCGGGAAGCTGGCCGGTACCGAATCCGGAGTCGCGGTTTACGACCACGGGAGGCTCGACTTCCTTGTAGCCGGCCGCAGTGTTGCAATCGAGGAAGAAGTTAATCAGCGCCCTCTGAAGCTTGGCTCCCTTGCCCTTGTAAACGGGGAAACCGGCACCGGTTATCTTGACTCCGAGGTCGAAGTCTATGATGTCGTACTTCTTGGCAAGCTCCCAGTGAGGAAGTGCGTCCTGAGGGAGCTTCACCTCGGGGCCGCCCATCTTGACGATCTCGTTGTCCTCGGCGCCCTTGCCGGGTTTTACCAGGCTGCAGGGCATATTGGGCATTAGAACGAGGTTGGATTCCATCTGGCGGGCAGCTTCGTCCATTTCGGCGAGCAGCTGGCCCGACTTGTTCTTGAGCTCGGCTACGGCGGCCTTGGCCTTTTCGGCCTCGTCGCGCAGGCCCTGCTTCATGAGGGCGCCTATCTCGGCAGCCTTCTGCTTCTGCTGGGCAAGGAGTGCATCGGCCTCCGTCTGGAGGGAACGGCGGCGGGCATCCAGTTCCAGGACCTTGTCCACTATGGGCTGGGCGTCGAAATTCTTTATCTTGAGTTTTTCTATGACCGCCTTGGGGTCATCCCGAAGTGACTTGAGTGTTAGCATAGCTCTGTTTTTAACAAAAAATGACCTGCTACTCCGAGGGCCGAAGAGCAAGTCATTCGATTTTCATAATTCCTGATTCCTAGCTCTCGAAAGGAACTACGGAAACATAGGACTTGTCGTCTCTCTTGCGAGTGAACTTGACGGTGCCGTCGATAAGTGCGTAAAGAGTGTGGTCCTTGCCCATGCCGACGTTTGTGGAAGGGTTGTGGACTGTTCCTCTCTGGCGGACTATGATGTTGCCGGCCTTTACGACCTCGCCGCCGAATTTCTTGAGACCAAGGCGTTTGCTTTGCGACTCACGACCGTTCTTTGAACTGGATTGACCTTTCTTGTGTGCCATAATTCTTAAGCGATTTCGTTGATTTTGATCTTGGTAAGTTTCTGACGGTGGCCGTTGAGCTTCTGGAAGCCCTTGCGACGGATCTTCTTGAATACAAGAACCTTGTCGGCCTTTGCTTCGTCATCGAGGACGGTGGCCTTGACCACTGCGCCCTGCACATAGGGAGTTCCTACCTTTACGGCGTCTCCGTCTGCTACGAGGAGAACCTTGGAGAACTCTACACCAGCACCTTTGGCATCGGCGAGCCTCTGCACAAAGATTTCGTTGCCAGCCTCTACTTTAAACTGCTGGCCTGCAATGTCTACGATTGCGTACATCAATCAAACAATTTAAATGTTTGGACCGTAAGCGTCTGCTCTCCGGCAGCTCTTTACCTGCTCATCGGTCATAAAAGCCTGCAAATATAGTTATTAATTCCTTTCCGGCAAAATTTTTTTCACTCTCATTTCCAAATGCTTGCTCGACTGAGCAGGCGGCGGCCAGGGTGTTCCGTTTCTCCGCTCTCGCTTCGCTCGGCCCCTCCCATCGCTGGCGATGGGCCCCTCCCGCTACATGCGCGGGTGCATACGGCTTCGAAACGGAACACCCTGGCCGCGGCTGCCTACTCAGTCGATATGTGGAAATAATATTTGGTAACCCAGTATTCAAACAGAGGGTCGATGATGTGCGGAACGTCCTCGGAATCGAAGGTGACGATTTCTTTTTTGCAAAGAGCGTCCTTGAGCCGGCGCACGTTGGCGGAAGAATTGAGGTTGTACCGGTGGATGACCTCTGCGCTGCTGAACTTGGTATGCCCGTCCACAATCGCGCGGAGCAGGCAGACCTGGAAGGTGGTAAGGTCGGCCATGATGGCCTTGAACGACGGCTCGTGAATAGCCACAAGGTCGGAAAGCGCCTCCAGCAGCACCGGCTCCATGATGTAGCCCTTGGAGAGGGAGTCACAGATCGAGGCAAAAAAGTTGATGTAGTATATATTGTCCCGAAGCAGCTTGCAGGCGCCGGTGAGCAGTTCCTTGTCGATGACCTTGCCGCTCGCAAGGAAGCCGCGGTTCACCGAATCCACAATGTCTTTCGTCTCGATAGGCGTGAGCTCCACCCTCTCGACCTGCCGGAAGAAAAGCTTGCGGCGGGAGAAGATTTCCTTCATTGCATTGACGGAAGAGCCGTACAGGATATACGACGCACGGGCGCGGTCATCTGGCGTACGGGCCTTGAAGACCTCCTGCATAAGACCGCATATCCGTTCACCGTCTTCGGTCAGCATCACGTTCTGGAAATCATCGATGCACACGTAGAACTTGCGGCCGCTGCGGCGCGCAAGCCTGTACGGCAGCGAAAGCAGGGTGCGGATATCGTCGTCGTCAATGTCCCAGCCCAGGGCAAGCAGGCTCCCGGAATTCTCGTAAACCTGCTCGTCGAAGACGAAATGGGTCTTGCCCAGAAGCTCCGCCACAAGCACCGAATATTCCTGTTTGGAAGCGCCGAAAAGCTTGAGCATGGAGGAGCCGAGGAGAAGACAGAAATCACTGATGCAACGGACATTAAGCAGAGATACACTGGCTATGTTGAACTGTATCCCAGAAAGCTTCATGTCGTAGAAAGCCTGTTGGAGCAGCGAATCCTTGCCGGTCTTGGGCGGTTCGTACATCACTACGTTTTCGCCCTCACGAAGCAGGTTTGCCAGGACGGGGATTTCCGTCTTGCGGCCTATGAAGTTGCGGCCGGACACAGGCCGGTTGTACACGAAAGGAGTATCCATCGGATGGTTTGGTAACAAAAATGTTCCGCAAATTTGCGAAACATTTTTGTCATATGCAAGCCGGGCGGTACAGTCTGCCTACTGAGCGTCGTCAGCGGCTTTCTTGAAAAGGGCGTACGCCTTAAGAAAAGTACGGTGGTCGATGGCCGGATTGCCGTAGAGCACGGTCCCGCGCTTGCGTACGTTGCCTATCACCGCCGACTTGGCGCAGACCGTTGTGCCGTCGGCGATGGAAATATGTCCGTTGACACCGACCTGCCCGCCCAGGATCACGCCTTCGCCAACCTTGGCGGAGCCGGCGATTCCGCACTGGGCGGCCATGGCAGTGTTGCGTCCTACAACCACCCCGTGCGCTATCTGGCAGAGGTTGTCGATACGCACACCGTCTTCTATTATGGTGGATTCCATAGGTGCACGATCGACCGTGGTATTGGAACCTATCTCTACGTCGTTGCCGATGATTACGTTGCCGAGGTGCTCGATTTTCTGCCAGCTGCCGTCTTCCTGACGGGCATTGCCGAAACCGTCATCACCTATGATGCAGCCGGCGTGGAGTATCACCCTGTCGCCTATTATCATACCGGGGAAGATATGAACTCCGGGATAGATGATGCAGTCGCGGCCTATCACGGTCCCCTCGCCTATGGTGACGTTGCCCAGAATCCGGGTACCGTCGCCTATACGGCATCTGGCACCGATTGTTACATAATCCCCCACCCAGACCTTCTTGCCCAGGCGTGCGCTCCAGGCGATGCGGCAGCGCCCGCGGTGAGCTTTGCCGCTCCTTCGCTGCGCCGCCACGTAATTCATGAGCCTGGCAAGCGCCGAATACGCATCGGGGACGCGCACAAGCGTCGGGGCCACAGCGGCAGACGGCTGGAAATCTGCATTTACAAGCAGTATGGAGGCCTTGCTGGCATATACGTAGTGCTCATACTTGGGGTTGGCGAAAAAGCACAGCTGCCCCGGCTTGCCATTCTCTATCCTGGCAAACGATGAGACGGCGGCCATAGGGTCGCCGTCCACGGTCCCCCCCAGAAGGGAGGCTATTTCTTTTGCGGTAAGTTGCATCACAAAGAGCTTCTCAGAACCTCCATCCCAAAGTTGCTACGGCATCGAAAACGCTATGGGTCAGCACTTCGACCGGCGCGAGGACGTCGAGCGGCTTGCCGTCCTTGTCCAGGGCTTCGTAGGAACCGTAATAGTAAGGGGAATAGTAGGCACGGGGATAGGACGTCAGGCGCAGTGCCACGTCGGCGAAGAAGGACCCGCCCGACGAATATCCAAGGCCGAAGGACACGGCGTGAGTGACGCTGTCGAAATAATGGCTGCTCGTGAGTATCTGGTTGTAACCCTTCCAGTTCTCGGCAGTCACGCGGTTGCCGCCCTCGTCGAGCCAGTACTTTTCGGGGTCGGAGACGAAACTGTAACCGGCACGCAGCGACAGGAAATCGACGGGCTTGAATTCAACACCGGCACGAACCGAATGGGAAAGTCCGCAGAAGGTCTTGTTGATATAGTTCTGCGTGCTCCATGCGTCTTCGTAGAAGATGTTGTTACGGCCGTCCTGACGGTCGGAGTACTTCATGACGGAGTAGTCGGTGAGTTCGTAATCGATGCTCAGCAGTCCCAGTCCGGGAAGCGTATAGGCAAGACCGGCATCTACAACGTAGGGAGTACGCAGATTGTAGCTGTATTCGCCCACGGTGGATTTCCCGGTGCTGTCGAAATTGGAATCCTCATACGACGACGAGGCCTTGTAGAGCCATGACTCCGTAATGGCAAGACGGGAAGGGGTCTGTATCGCGCCACCCAGCCTGAGGCTCTCCCCTATCAGGGCAATGAAACCGAAGCGGGCGTTGATTCCGGTAGCGTCGGTATTGAGCTGATAGCTGTTGGTAGAGCTGAGGAAGTTGGTTGTCACCAGATTGTCGTTCTTGTCGTAGAAGATTACGGGGTGCAGTTCGGGATTCTGTGCGCTCTCGAAGAACACCTCTTCCCTGCGGTAACGGACGTTGGGTATTCCGATATTCATTCCGAAGAAGAAACGGTCCTGCACGTTGAATCCGAGATTGAAGACGAGGTCCGTCTTGGTGCCGTAGGTATTGTAGATGGATGTCTGATCGAGTGCACCGGGAACATAGCTCCAGGCTTCGTCGGGACGCAGGCGCTCCGCAGAGCCGACATATTTGTACGAACCTACAGGGCCGTACTCGCCGAACTGATTGCCGTCGTAGGCCGCTGCAAGGTCGCGGCCGAAGTCATCGTAGCCCAGACCGCCGGCGGCCCTTGCCAGACCAGCGGTGAAGGAAGTACTGGAATTGACGCCACGCCCCATGGAATAATTGAGGAAAGTATTCGTGGTATTGGCTATGATGCCCAGCGAGGTGGAGGTTATCCAACTCTCTTCCGAAGGGAAGAACACCAGGTTGAGCCCGATATTGGGGAGATTGAACTTGGTATGGCTGGTCTTAAGGGGATCGCCGAACGACTCCTTGCCTGTGGGATCATAAGACGCTCCGGTCGTAGAGAACAGCAGCCCGGGAGAAATGGTGAACTGGCAATAGTCGTTGACAGCGGAACCGGCAGGGTTGAAAGTCACCGAGCCAAGGTCGCCGCCAAGGGCCGTCATGGCGC
This sequence comes from uncultured Bacteroidales bacterium, assembly GCA_946539455.1. Classification (GTDB taxonomy): domain Bacteria; phylum Bacteroidota; class Bacteroidia; order Bacteroidales; family UBA932; genus Cryptobacteroides. The sequence goes on along the minus strand of CAMNHL010000024.1, from coordinate 22,255 downwards.
CGCCAAGGGCTATGGAACGGGCGGTTCCGTAGTAGTTGTTGCGGCTGAGCATCTCGGCATAATACGAATCCTGAGCTGCTGCTGTAAAGCCCGCGACACAAAGGGTGCCAAGCAATATTATGAATCTTTTCATCTTATTATAAGCTTTTTAAAATCAAACATTTACCTACGTCCGCCGCCACCGCCGGAAGAGCCTCCGGAATGACTGCTGCCGCCGCTGTAGCCACCGCCTGACGAGCCGCCGCCGGAGTAACCGCCACCGGAGTATCCGCCACCGGAATAACTGCCGCCGGAACGCGAGCCTCCGGAATAGTTATCATACGATGAGCTGCGGGAAGGACGGTAGCTGCCGGACGAACTGCCAGCCGAAGAGCTGCCGGACGAAACGCTGAAGCCGCCGGAACGCCTGTAGCCGTTAAGCGAACGGGAAGAGGACGACCTGCCGGAAGAAGTTGCGGCAGGAGCGCTGCCGACTCGGCGCGGCGCCGATCCGGAAACGGTACCGGAGGTTACAGAACCGGCACGACGGTGATTTCCGCTGCCGCCGGCTATGTAAGAAGGGGCCGAACCATGACCTGCCGGGGGATTCACGTAGTAATAGCCATTCCCGGGATAATAACCGCCGTGAGGGTAGTAATGGAAGTGACCAAAGTAGGACGGATACCAGAAAGGATCCCAGTAAGGGTCCCAGAAGGGGTCGTAGAAAGGATCCCATGCCCATCTGTTATAGCCCCAATGGCTGTACCAGTAAGGCCTGAACGGGCTGTAGAGGCTGTAAAGGCCATACGGTGCATAAAGGCCATAGATGGAATAGGGATAGTAATCGTAATAGCTGTCCGTATCGCCGGAGTTGCCGCGAAGCTTGAGCTTGCGTGCATTGCGAAGCGAATCAGACGCAATCCTTTCTGCTGCCCGGGAAGCGAAATCCTCGGATGTCAGCAGAGTGATCTCGGGCTGGGGACGTACGTAGATCCTGTCCGGGAAACGCTGCGTAGAAGCATATTCAGAGGCAGTACCGCATGCTGCCAGCATGAATACTGCGGGCAATAAAAATATAAGGCTTCTTCTCATTATGGTACCTCCTTCAATAAAAGTTTGTATATTTGCGACCGCAACAACTGTGCCGCGCAAACGCGAGCGCATAGTTTGCAATCAGCACGTAAAATTAGCAAAAAATCGCAATATGGCAAAAGAGGTAACAAATCGCGCAGACAATTATTCACAATGGTACAACGACCTTGCACTCAAGGCAGACCTCGCCGAGCAGTCGGCGGTCCGCGGATGCATGGTCATAAAGCCTTATGGCTATGCAATTTGGGAGAAGATGCAGAGCATCCTTGACGGCATGTTCAAGAAGACCGGCGTACAGAACGCCTACTTCCCTCTCTTCATCCCCAAATCCTTCTTCAGCCGCGAGGCCGAACATGTCGCAGGCTTCGCCAAGGAGTGTGCCGTAGTCACCCATCACCGCCTCATGAACGCCCCCGACGGCAGCGGCGTGGTAGTAGATCCCGACGCCCGCCTGGAGGAGGAACTCATCGTGCGCCCTACCTCCGAGACCATCATCTGGAACACTTACAAGAACTGGATCACCTCCTGGAGAGACCTGCCACTGCTTTGCAACCAGTGGTGCAACGTGGTCCGCTGGGAGATGCGCACCCGCCTGTTCCTCCGCACCGCGGAGTTCCTCTGGCAGGAGGGCCACACCGCTCACGCCACCGCAGAAGAGGCTCAGGCCAAGGCCGAAGAAATGGTGCACGTATATGCCGACTTCGCACGCAATATAATGGCTCTCCCCGTAATCATCGGTCACAAGAGCCCGGGCGAGCGTTTTGCAGGCGCACTCGACACCCTCACCATAGAGGCCATGATGCAGGACGGCAAGGCCCTGCAGGCCGGTACATCCCACTTCCTCGGACAGAACTTTGCAAAGAGCTTCGACGTGCAGTTCACCAACAAGGAGGGCAAGCAGGAATACGTATGGGCCACCTCATGGGGCGTCAGCACACGTCTGATGGGCGCTCTCATCATGGCTCACGGCGACGACAACGGACTGGTACTGCCTCCCGCTCTCGCACCTATCCAGGTCGTCATGGTTCCCATCTACCGCACCGAGGACGAACTTGCCGCGGTGCTTGCGGAATTCGACAAGATCAAAGCAGGCCTCGAGGCTCTCGGAGTCAGCGTAAAGATAGACAAGCGTGACACCCTGCGTCCCGGTTTCAAGTTCGCCGAATGGGAGCTCAAGGGCGTTCCCGTACGCCTCGCGATGGGCGCACGCGACCTGGCCGCCGGCACCGTGGAAGTCGCCCGCCGCGACACCCTCAGCAAGGAGACCATGCAGCTGGAGGGCATAGAGGCCCATATCAAGAACCTGCTCGACGACATTCAGCAGAACATCTACAACAAGGCCCTGGCATTCCGCGAGGCCAACGTCGAGAAGTGCGACAACTGGGAGGATTTCAAGGTCCGCATCCAGCAGGGCAAGTTCCTCCTCTGCCACTGGGACGGCACCATCGAGACCGAGCAGGCCATCAAGGAGGCCACCAAGGCCACCATACGCTGCATCCCCGTTGACAGCTACGTCTGCGAGGAAGAAGGCAAGGACATTTTCTCCGGCAAGCCTTCGCACAGAAGAGTCGTATTCGCAATTTCCTATTGACATGAAAAAGATATTCCTTACCCTGGGCGCTTTTGCCGCCCTCTGCAGCGTCTCGTACGCTCAGGACGACGCCCAGAAGGCCGCCGCCGATGCAGTAGCGGCGTTTACTTCCGCACCCGCCGAAGAGGTTCCTGCGGCAAAGCCTAAATATTGGGACCACTCATTCACTTTCGACATCGGCGTCAACCAGACCTCCCTCTACAACTGGGCGGCCGGCGGTTTTGACAACATATCGCTCAGCACCGGCCTCGACGCCAAGGCCCACTACGTCAGAGAGCGCGTCACCTGGAAGAACCGCCTCCAGATGCAGTACGGCTTCATCTGGTCGCAGGACAAATCGTACATCCTCCAAAAGAGCAACGACCGCATCTACCTCGAAAGCAAGTTCTCCTACAAGACTCCCAGTGAGAAGTGGAACTGGACCGCCAGCTACGACTTCCGTTCGCAGTTTACCGATTCGTACTCCAACTACGACTACCCCGAAAGGTGGTTTGATCAGAAGGGCGGCTCTCAGCCGCTCGATCCCCACATGCAGGAGGAAATCGCTCATGCAAAAGCCCAATGGCAGGAGGAGTTTGAGAACTGGAGGACCTCCAGCATCAAATCCACCTTCCTCTCCCCCGCCTACAACAACCTGGCGCTCGGTGCCGAATGGAAGCCCGTCCCCTGGTTCGACGTCAACATCTCCCCTCTCACCGGAAGCGTCATCATCGTTACCGAGCCCAAGCTGCGCCAGCAGTACGGTATGCCTCTGAGCTCCGGTACCGTGGAAGTCGATCCCGTGTACAGCGTCGCCCTCTTCCAGCTCGGTGCCTCCATCAAGGCGAACGCCAAGTTCTCCATCAACGACAAGTTCAAGTACGAGACCCAGCTGGTACTCTTTACCGATTACCTCGACCATCCGTTCACGCAGGTCAGGGTCAACTGGGACAACAAGATTGACTGGCAGATTACCAAGTTCTTCAAGATCGGCCTCAACACCTGGCTGCTGTACGATCCTATCATCGAGATCGACGGCGTCAAGAGCAAGATCCAGTTCAAGGACTTCCTGCTGTTCAACTTCACCTTCGCCTTCGGCAACAAGGACCTCAAATAATGAAGATCCTGCTCGCAGTAAGCGGCGGCATAGATTCGATGTATATGCTGCACAGAGCCCCCGAGTTGTTCCCGGGGGCTTCGTTTGCTGCGGCGCATTGCAATTTTTCGCTCCGCGGAGCAGAATCCGACGGCGACGAGGCCTTTGTGCGGGATGAGTGCCGGAGTCTTGGCATCGAGTGTTTTACCGTCCGTTTCGATACGCGTTCCTACGCCACGGAGCATGGAATATCCATCGAAATGGCGGCCCGGGAACTGCGCTACGAATGGTTCGCCCGGCTGTGCCGCGAACACGGATTCGAAGCCCTGGCCACGGCCCATAACGCAAACGACAATGCGGAGACCCTGATTCTCAACCTGCTCAGAGGTTCCGGCACCAAAGGGCTGCGGGGAATCCCCTCCGGAGGGAGCCTGAAGGATATTCCGGCCATTCTAAGGCCTCTGCTTGGAACCAGCCGGGACGATATACGCAAATGGATGAACGACAACGGTTTCCGATGGAGGGAAGACAGCACCAATTCTGAAAACGAAGCCCGCAGGAACAAGATACGCAACCGCGTATTTCCGGTTTTCGCAGAGATCAATCCTTCTTTCGTAAAGACGCTGGGCGAGGACATAGAGCGCATACGTCAGACCGACGACATAGCCGACGATTACTTCCGGCAGGCGGCAGAAAAGATAACCGCACCTTTGCCGGGTGCGGTATTCACAATCAGCGTTCCGGGGCTTCTGGCCCTCAGGCACTGGAGATATGTCCTGTGGAGGCTTCTCGAAGACTGCAGCTTCAACGCAGAGACCTTCGGAAAGCTTTGTGCCCTGCTGGAGCGCTACCGTACGCAGGAGCCAGGCACCGTAACCCTCAGCGGAAAGAGTTTCCAGTCTTCTTCCTATACTCTCGAAGCGCGCAAAAAGAAACTGGTCCTGCTGAGGTCTCTCGACTAAAGGATACCGTAGTTCTTGCCGTAAGACAGCATCTGTCCCAGGAAATCGTCGGGATACTCCAGCACGTAGTCGGTAATGACTCCACCCTTTTCTACGGGGACTATATCGGGATTGATGAATCCGCCGTAAGGCTTGAGGTTAAGTGCGTCGTAGCGGTCTTTGACCTCCTTGTGGAGTGCAGGATCGATGTTTACGGCATAAGTCTCTATAAGATTCTTTCCGGCAGCATAATCGCCTTCGGACTTGATGCGCTGGATCTCGGCGAGCAATTTTCCGAACAGGCCGCGCAGAGCTTCGTAGTCGGTAATCACGAAATAAGTCTTGCCGCCGCGGACCTTTTTCTGAATGACCCCGTCACCGTTGTGCAGGCACCATTCGCTTATGAGCTTGCGGTCCTGCATGTGGGCTTCGGTATTGGGACGGCCGAGTTCGACGCGGTTGAACTGGACCATGAGGCCGTTGCGTATGTAGCTGTCGTACTCTGCCTTATAAGCTTCGGCATCGGGCATTATGCCAAGTTCGACCATTTTGGGGTCGGCGCAATACCACAGGCCGAAAAGGTCAGCCCTCGCTTCTTCGAGCGCAGATGCATATTCGCCCATTGCTGTGGTGGACACGCCTTTAAGCAGCTGGCCGGAACCGTGGCCGAGACATTCGTGCAGGTCGGTGTGGATTTCGTCGGCATAGGAACCGTACTTCTTGGCCCTGGCCACTTCGGCCTCGTCCCATGCGAACTCCGAAAGCACGCTGGAGGGCATCTCTTCTGCAGAGTAAGTGTATGCGTGGGTGATGTTTGCAATCGTCACGCTCTTGGAACCGTGGTCGCGGCGGATCCAGTCGGCGTTGGGCAGGTTGATACCAATTGGAGTCGAAGGATAGGCGTCGCCGGCAAGGCAAACGGCATTGATAACCTTGGCGCTGATGCCCTTTACGTGAGGCTTGCGGAAGCGGGGATCGACCGGGGAATTGTCTTCGAACCACTGGGCGTTGGCGCTTAGCACCAGCGAGCGTTCCGAAGCCTTGACATCCTTTATGTTGACGTGTCCTTCCCAGGACCCCTTGCGCCCCAGGGGATCGTTGTAGTCCTCAACGAATCCGTTTACGAAGTCAACCATACCCAGCGTATCCTTGACCCATTCGACGTTGAATTCGTCCCATTTGCGAAGGTCGCCGGTGCGGTAATAGTCTATGAGCAGGGCGAGGGCGCGCTTCTGGATGTCGTTCTCTGCGACCTTGCGGGCAAGTTCCAGCTCGCCGCAGATCTTCTCCAGTGCGGGGCCGTAAATGCCGCCGACCTTCCAGGGAAGCTCGCAGACATTACCCAGTGAATCCTTTACCACCTTGGTATTGAGACCGTAAGCTATGGGATGACGGTCGCCGGGCTTTTCGATGGAAGCGTAATAGGCCTCAACCTCGTCGCGGGTCACTCCGTCGTAGAAGTTCACGGACGAGAGCTCCACTATGTCGCCGTCGTTGGAAGTACTGCGCCTCTGGGGGCAGACGTCGGGGTCGTAAGCGAAGGAAAGGAGGAATCCGGCTTCGTCGGAACGTCCCACGGCGTCGAGCAGTTTCTCGAAATATGCAGGTTCACAGGTGGGATAGAACTTGTCCTCTGCATAATGATGATGTATGCCGTTGGAGAAGAAAATCCTCTTGGCATACTCAGTAAACGCCTGGAACTCACTGCATCTGCGGTCGCCCTGATAATTGTTCAGTATATCCTCCACGGCATGCCGCAGCTGGAGGTTGTAGCGGCAGTTCTGGTCCCACAGTATGTCCCTGCCCCACTTTGCAGCCTCCGCAAGATGGTAGGCGTATTCCTTCTGCTGCAGGCTGAGGTCCTCCCAGCCGGGCACCTGATAGCGTATGACCTTGACGTCGGCAAACTGGTCGACGGTGTAACGGAAAGAAGAGCTGCGCTGCCCGCAACCCGATGCGATAAGAGCCATTGAGGCAATCATTGTCATTCGTATGAATTTCATATTGACTTGAATAGTTTCTCCAGTGTCGATGCCGGGCCGGAAGACAGCAGTTCCACTGCCGGTCCGCCTCCCGATGGAATTCCCGCCTGCGACAGTATATCCTGAAGGCGACGCGCCACGGCGGGCGCAGGGTCGATGAAACGCACGGAAGCGGGAGCTATCTTCTGCATGACGGGCAGAAGGAAAGGATAGTGGGTGCATCCCAGGACGATGGTGTCGGCACCCTCTTCAAGGAGCGGCAGAAGGCTCCCGGCCACAACCGCTTCGGCATGCGGACCTTCGAGTTCCAGAGACTCGACCAGTTCTACGAACCCCTTGCCTACATGCTCGACTATTTTGACGGAATCCTCATAACGTCCGCGCGTATTGAGATACTTGGAGCCTTTGAGAGTGCCCGCCGTAGCAAGCACTCCGATTACGCCGCTCCGGGTTCCCAGCGCCGCAGGTTTGACCGCAGGCTCCATTCCAACGAACGGGATTGAGTACTCGGCGCGAAGCGTAGAAATCGCCGCCGCGGTAGCCGTATTGCAAGCGACCACGACGGCATCGGCACCGCGCTCCATAAGTTCGTCGGTGATGGCCCGGCTGCGGTTTATGATAAATTCCGGCGACTTCTCGCCATAGGGGCAGTTGGCGTTGTCGGAGTAATAGATAAAACGCTCGAGAGGGAGAATCTTTCGAATCTCCCTCAGAACGGAAAGGCCGCCGGAGCCTGAATCAAAAACCCCTACAGTAGCCATGCCTAATCTGTCATCTGGCCAAGCACCTCGAAGAGGGCTTTGCCGTCCACTATCGTGGTGCGGTAGATGGTGTCGTCCACCTTGTAATAAGTCTCGCCGCCCAGTTCTACGATCTCGTAATCGTCGGGAAGGGTTTCCACCAACGCCCCTGCGGGAGGGACTATTACGGTGTACTGACCGTCGGCGCCCTTGATGTAGAATACGCCGTCGTTGTAGTAGTACTCAACCTTGGCATCTGCAAAACTCTGCACGAGGCCGAGGGAGTTCGCCAGGTCGCCCGCCGCCTGGGCGATTGCGGCATTGCGTGCGATGGTCTCGTTCTGCGATGCGATTATCGCATTGTTGGCGGCGATGGTTTCATTCTGGGATACTATGGTACGTGCGTTTTCGTTGACGGTATCGTAATAGCGTATGCGGTCGTAGTAGTATGAGAAGGCGCATGCAGTATAAATCGCATCGGCCAGAGGAGTGAACACATATCCCCATGGCGGACGGCAGACCCAGTAACGTCCGGAATGATAACGGTACCAGATGTCGTTGTAGAAATAATAGTCGCGTCCCCAGTAATGCCTTACCACGTATCCGTGGGGAGGAGCGGGAAGATAGTGTCCGTAATAATGATGTCCGTGATGATGGAAGCCGTGAGGACGCTCATGCAGTCTCGCGGGCTCATGATGCCGGCGTGCAGGAGCACCGGGGCGGCCGCTTACATGTACCCTGGAAGGCAATGCGTGGGTGCGGCCCCTGCCATAAGCTCCGTCGGCATAAGGGCGGGAGCCGGGTGCGGGACGGTTATGTCCGCGAGTGACGGCACGGTCGGTACTGCCCCGGCGGGCTCCGTCGGTATGGACGCCGCCTGCCCTGCGGGCTCCGTCGGTGCGGGAATGATCTGAAGGTCTTGCCTCGGAACGGCCCTGCGGAACTGCAGCTGCATGGTCCCTGATGTCGCTACCTGTGCTGCGGCGTCCTGAAGAATAAGCGCCGTCGCTGTAACCGCCGCGACGTTCGGGCCTTGTACGGCTTACCGAACCTGAGCGCCCGGAAGCAGACGACGAGGGACGCTCCCTGCCGGAGATGCTACCGGCACTCGGACGGCTCTGACGCTCCCTGCCGGAGATGCTGCCGGCGCTCGGACGGCTCTGGCGCTCCCTGCCGGAAATGCTGCTGCCACTCGGACGGCTCTGATGATCCCTGCCGGAAACGGAGCCGATACTCTGCCGGCTCTGGCTGATACCGCCCGAGTGCGACGAACCGCGTGAGTACGTAGAGGCGCCGCTATGCGAAGACGAATGATTGTATGAAGAGCCTCCGGAATGCGAAGACCCCATGGAAGACGAATGTCCGCTGCTGACGCCGCCACCGCGGCGGGAGGACTGGCCACAAACCTGGGCACCGGGAAGGAAAGCGAAGATGGCGGCTGCCGTCATCAAGGCTGCGATTCTGTTCAAGTGTTTCATAAGGCAAGTGGTATTTAATATAAATAATATTTCTGCGACAAGGTCCGGAAAGCCTGCACGTCGCCGTCCCAGTAGGAGCGTATGTCGGACACCCGGAAGCGCTTGCTGAAAGCAGTACTGACAAAATCCGTTCCACAAACCTTATTGAACATCGAAATACGCCCTTCAGACAGTTCAAATGGATTTTTTTTATAAAGCTCGTAAACCGCCTGCATGACGTAGAACTGCACCAGGGTAATAGGTGCGGCCTGATAATCGGTAAAATAATACTGTACGCCGTGAATGAGTTTCTTTGCACTGCTGCCGTAGAAAGGAGTATAGTGTACCGCGCGCCAGGCCACTCCGGGTATAGCGTAAGAATCGAGTTTGGCCTTGAGGGCGTCGGCATCTATCCATTCTGCCGCAAAAGCGTCGAAGGGTATGGTATAGCCTATGCCAATATTGAGATAGTTGTTGAATTCTCCGACCAGACCGGCGCTGGGATAGCAGATCGCGCTGCGGGGATAAGGTATGTTGGGAGAAGGCATGACCCAGGGAAGGCCCGTCTGTTCGTAGGTCATGCTGCGTTCCCATCCTTCCATGGGAACCACCGTCAGTTTGCATCTGACAGGCTCCTGGTCGCCTTTCTGACCGCAGTTCAGGCCTTCCTCATTGATGAGCAGTGCAAGCTCCCCTACCGTAAGCCCGTACACATAAGGTATCCTGTACTGGCTGACGTATGAAAAGAAGCCTTTGCGTACGACGGGGCCCTCTACCTTGAGGCCGCTCAGTGGATTGGGGCGGTCGAGCACCATCACGGGAATGCCCATCTGCGCGCAGGTGCGCATGGTGAGTCCCAGGCAGCTTATGAAAGTGTAGGAGCGCGTCCCGACGTCCTGTATGTCGTAAACGAGTATGTCGATGCCTTCGAGCATCTGTGGTGTCGCCTGGCGGGTGGCTCCATAAAGCGAATGCACCGGCAGGCCTGTGGCCGCATCTTTCCCCGACTCCACCTTGCCACCGGCCCAGATGTCTCCGCGTACGCCGTGCTCGGGAGCATACAGCGCCACCAGGTTGACGTTTTCCGCCAGTATGTCGATGGTCGAGCGAAGCTGACGGTCAACTCCGCTGGGATTGGTGAGCAGTCCAACGCGCTTGCCCTGCAGCCCCTCGAATCCGCCGTCCCGAAGGACCTCGATTCCGGGTTTGACCTGGGCATAAGCCGCATACGAGGCTATAAGCGCCGACGCACAAAGAAGGTAACGACGAAGGTTGCGAAACAGCATAGCATTACAAGGATAAAGAATCCGACATATCCGAGCGCCTGCTGCAGATATCCTGCCACAAGGCCGGGAAGCATCATGGAAAGGGCCATAAATGCAGTACAGATGGCATAATGGGATGTCTTGAGCGGACCCTGCGAAAAGTGCATCATATACAGCATGTAGGCCGAAAAGCCAAATCCGTAGCCCAGCTGGTCGAACACCACGCATGCACCCACGACCCAGATGCTCTCGGGCTGGGCGATGCTCATATACAGGTAAACGGCGCAGGGCAGGGCAAGCGAAAGTGCCATGGGCCACAGGCACTTGCGAAGGCCAAGCCGAGAGGCGGCAAGTCCTCCGAGGATTCCGCCCACGAGCAGGGCGACGACTCCGAACGTTCCGAAAACGATTCCGTACATGTCGGTCGTAAAACCCAGTCCGCCGGCCTCGACCGGATCGCGGAAGAAAGGAAAAAGCATCTTCACGGAGAAGGCCTCGGGAAGACGGTACAGCAGCATGAAAGCGATGGCCAGCCATACGCCTTTCTTGCAGAAGAACGAAGCGAAGGCTTCTCCGAACCCGCGGATGATTCCTGCAGCCGTGGTATCTGTTGCAGCGCTCCTGTCTTCCGCAGGCCTGGGCAGGATAAACAGGTGATATATAGCAAAAACCGCCAGGATGGCGGCGCTTGCCACCATGGTCACCGACCAGGCGGCGGGGATGTTTCCGAGACGTTTTTCGAGCAATCCCGCCATGACCACCAGCACACCTTGGCCGAACACGGAGGCGATGCGGTAGAATGTACTCCTTATGCCCACAAAGGCAGACTGGCGCTTGCCGTCCAGAGCCAGCATGTAGAAGCCGTCGGCGGCAATGTCGTGGGTAGCCGAGGCGAAAGCCGCTATGATGAACAGTATAAGGGTGATGGTGAATGTCGTCATCTGTACGCTCGCGGCTATGAGTCCGACGGCGGCGAGCATAATAAACTGCATGCTCAAAATCCACCAGCGTTTGCTGCGGACCAGATCGACGAACGGGCTCCAGATGGGCTTTACCACCCAAGGCAAGCTGATAAGGCTGGTCAGAAGGGCCAGCGTACCGTTGTCCATGCCCATATCCTTTAACATGACCAGGGATATGGTATTGACTATAAAATAAGGCAGACCCTCAACGAAATAAAGGGTCGGCACCCATAGCCATGGGCTTTTACTGCTGCCTGATGCTTGCACCTCGGTAATAGTGTTTCAGTATTTCAGTATAATCCTTGCCGGCGTCCGCCATTGCAGCAGCGCCTATCTGACAGAGGCCCACTCCGTGTCCCCAGCCTTTTCCGGTGAGGACAAAGCAGTCGCCGTCTTCCTTTATCGAGAAACAGGAGCTCTTGAGGTGGGATGTACTGAGGGCCCGCCGTATCGCGAGTTCCTTTCCGATTACCTTGGAGGCCTTGGAACCGTTGATCCTGAGATATTTGATTCTGCCCGACGGTCCCCTTTCAATCGCCTCCATAGACTCGATGAGACCAAAGTCGATGCCGGTCCGCCCGCGGACGAGCTCCGAAAGCTCCTGCCGTCCGTAGCGCACCTGCCAGTCGTGGAAGTCGGATGTTTCCTGGTCGTAATCGGTGAGGACCCTGCCAAGGAGAACCGGGTCGTGACAGTCACACCACGGGTCTTCGACACTCTGCAGATACGGGTAGTCCCTGTCTTCCCAGCAGGTGCTGAAGATTTCGGTCCGCCCGCCGCAGCACTTCGAGAAGCGGGTATCGCAAATGCGCCCGTCCCACATGAGCACACGCCCCCAGGTCTGGTCGATGGCCCTTCGTACATTCTCACCAACCGCGGTGGCAAGACCCTGGTAGCGCTGGCAATGGTCGTCGGCGCATACGTCGTAGCGTTCGTGCGGAATCGCCGACTCCGCCTGCGAGGGACATGCGCGATCGCGCATTCGGGCAAGCACCCAGCTGCGGGAAATCACGGCATGTGCCTTGAGGAACTCCAGAGGAGCATCGGAGCGCATTTCGGACGAAATCACGCTCAGCAGATAATCCTCCAGCCCGATGCGGTTTATTGCAGTCACCTTGTCCCCTTCGGCTATGAACTTTAGGGAACCGGCGAAACGCTGGTCCTGGCGGCGCTGCCAATGGAAATCGATTCCGATGGGCACGTCTTTTATGATGAACGAGGGTTCGGCAAACAGGGTCGATGGGGTAACGGAATCGAAGTACAGTTCGTCGTACAAGGCCCCGTTGTAATTGATGCGCCCGCCCTCGACACTCACGCTCTGCGGCCCGGCGCCATCGGAAATGATTTCGAATTCTATGCGAGGGGCGCTTACGATTCCCACTTCCAGCTGCGGCTGGGTACGGGTCAGACGCGAATCAATCATGCGTTCGTCGTCGGCGCTGACGCTCACCTCCTGCAGGATTTCTTCGAGCTGCCGTGGAGTGACCTTGGCAAAGTCTTCCTCGCACGGAGCCACGAACACTCCGGCCATTTCTGCTGCGCCCGGTCCTATAGTGAGATGGTCGGGGCCGTCGGAATAATAGTGGTGCGAACGCAGTTCGGTACGCAGGACCGCCATCACTCGATATTCGTCCGCAGCGGAATTGTACCAGGCATACAGGTTGAAGCGTGGTTCCTGCCCTTTGTCCATCACCGGACAGCAGTCGAGAAACTGGTAGAAGAGCTTGGCCAGCGACTTCGTGGTGGTGGCCTTTATGCAGTAGATTCCGCGGGTGAAACGACGGAAGTGGTACAGGGTGGCGTCTTTGACGCTGGACAGCGGAGCGCCGGGATTCTCAAGAAACTCATCGACGGCCGTTTCGAGGGGCAGCACCCCTCTGGGGACCGCCTGGAAATGAAGATGGTCGGGAGCAGACGCGCCTGCCATAGGCCCGTTGTAATAAACGGTAAAATCCCGGTAGGCAGCGGCAAAGTCGAGCATGTCTGGCAGATGATGCCAGATGGCCTGCGGCAGATGCTCAGCCCTCGCGATGACAAGATGCTTCTGGAAAATGGGATACGGGTTGACCTGTATGTTGTAACGCCGGCCCTTGCGGCCTTCGAATTTAAGGTGGAACTGCTCCGGAGGACGGTGTTCCACGCACAGGAAACAGGGGCGAGAGGCAAGGGTCTGTTTATCTACCTTTGCGGTAGTCGATGCAATCCTGGAAGGGTTGAACTGTACGCGGGCCTGCAGGGAGCCGACCTCCACGCTACGGACCTTCATGGTCTTGAGAGCACGGAAATTGGCAGCGGCAAGAGGCCATCGGGACAATTGGTCCTGGATGAATTTGCTTATGGGATCCATTCTGCTACAAAAGAGACAACAGACTGACTTTCAGATTTTTGAATTCGGATTCGAGATTGGGGGTCAGGATATCCTTGCCATATGCGGCTTCGATTTCGGGAATCTCCCACCAACGTCCCTCGGCAACCTCGTATCCGTCGGGCTTGAGGTCGTAATGGCCTACCGCAGCCCATACATACACGAGCTCTTTCTGGTCCGGGGCGGTACGCACGAAAGAAGTAATCGGAATGGGGTAGAAGTCGGTCAGGCCCAGTTCTTCCGAGGCCTCGCGGTACAAAGCCTCCTGAAGGGATTCGCCATAGGAAACATGCCCCGCTATCGCAGTGTCCCAATGAAGCGGGTAGCGATGCTTTACGGCAGAACGGCACTGCAGGTATATGCGGCTGAAACGGTCGATGATGTGCAGATGTACCACAGGATGAAGCAGCATGGTTCCGGCATGACACCAGGCGCGCGGAGCACGGGCGATTACGTTGCCGGCTTCATCGACCACGGGTAACATTTCATTGTGTCCGCGTGCCCCGGGGACAAGCGGCGCCACGTCATCGGGATATACCAGTTCCATCTTCAGGGGCATTTATGATTGCCAGCTGCTCGGGTGTATAAAGCAGCTTGTCTGTAAAATCGGGGGCGATACGGGAGAGAGCCACAAAAGCGCCGATAAAAACGGCAGCAGCAGCCACGATGCCGATAGCCCATGCAAGCTGCGGAGGGAAAGGTTTGCGTGTCTTCCGCTCGCCGGTGCTTTGGCCTGTGGCGGCACCCGTCGCTTCCTCCGTCTTTGGCAAATCGCTTACTGTGGCGGCAGAAACGGGCTTTTCAACTGCTTTAGCAGAAGGTATTTCCGGCAGCTCGGGCATCGCTTCGGCATGCGACCTCAGCGACACGCTCTTTAGCCCGCAGGCTTCCGGACTTATGTCGAGATCCTGATCCGGGACAAAGAAGAAATGGTCCTCGCGCGTGGCACGCAGCCGCCCAAGGCCGGGAAGTTCTACGCTCTTGACGCTGCGCAGCTCCCTGGCGAGCGTCGCACTGAAGGCCCGCAACAATTTATCGGCCTCCTGTGGTGTAATACCGTTGCTGGATGCATACGCATCTGCAAGCAGGCCGTCCTGGGTCTCGCTCGAACTGAAAGTAAGCCGGCGATATGGAGGATTGATAGTATATCCCTTGTCAGAAAAAGAAGCGCCCATCAGCTCGGCCCTGAATGTTCCCAGGCCGGGAAGGCTCAGAGAATCAAGGTCAGGCATCAGCTCACCAACCATCCTGGATAATAAAGCCACGTCCATAACAACGCAAATCTACAAAAAAAATCGGGAAAAAATTTGCATTTCACAAAATTCTAAGTAACTTTGCAATCCCAACCTACGGGTCGGGTGAAATATTCCTCCTTAGCTCAGTTGGTTAGAGCACCTGACTGTTAATCAGGGGGTCCTGGGTTCAAGTCCCCGAGGGGGAGCCAAAGCGGACAAATTGGTTGAAAAATCGGTTTGTCCGCTTTTTTTCATACAATTCCGTAAGGAATAGCAAGATTATGCAAGTGACGTGAAAGGAAGGCTGTTTCCTTTCACGTCACTTAGTAAAACGGGTTACAACTCTACCTCAATTCCAATTCCAGCGAACAGCGGATATCGGCAGAAGAAGAGCCTATGAGGATGCTCCACTTCCCGGGATCCACCACCCATTCGTGGGCGGCTTCGTCGAAACGGGAGAAGGCCCTGCGGGGCAGTGAAAAACTCACTGCAGCATCTTCTCCGGCCTTCAAAGAGACCTTCTCGAAGCCGCGCAGTTCCTTTACGGGACGCTCCACTGCACTGTCTGCAGGCGGAGCCACATAGAGCTGGACAACCTCCGCTCCATCGAGCCCGCCGACATTTGAGACGCTCAGAGAGACTTTCACGACCTCTTCTGTACCGCCGTCAACAGGGAAACTGCCGGCACATGCGACACTCTTGCGAGAAAGCGAAGCCTTATCGTACTCGAAGCTGGTGTAACTCAGACCGTGGCCGAACGGGAAGCAGACGGGTATTTCCTTGGTGTCGTACCAGCGATATCCCACAAAGACTCCCTCGTCGTAATATTCCTGCCACCACTTCTTGCCCTCTTCGCGTACACCCGGATACTGGCGCTCCGTGCGCAGGGGGCCGTCGGCAAGTGCAACGGGGAAGGTGAAGGGCAGTTTACCGGAAGGATTCACGGCTCCGCTCAGTACGTCCGCAAGTGCCCTGCCGGTTTCTGAGCCTCCATACCAGCCCTGTACGATGGCGGAAACTTTGTCCGCCCAGGGCATCGCTACCGGAGAACCGGAGATATTGACAACGACAAGCTTCGGGACAGCCTCAGCAAGTGCCTCTATTACAGCATCCTGGCCATAAGGAAGGGCTATGTCGAAACGGTCGGTGCCTTCGTTGTCCTGATTCTTGCTCTTGTTGAGACCGCCTATGAAGATGACGGCGTCGGCATCCCGGGCCGCCGCGAGGGCATCGGCAAGAAGCTGGGTCGCGCTGCGGGACTCGGAAAGGTCCTGTCCCGTATCGACTTTGTTATAAGAGGTTGACGTATCGCCTACGTATCCCCTTTCCCATACGACCTGCGCATCGGGATAGGCCTCCTGCAAAGCTTCGAGAGGAGTGATTTCGTATTTGGTCTTGAGATTGGAGGAGCCTCCGCCTACGACCATCTTCTTGACGGCATTCTCCCCTATCAGCACCAGTTTGCCGCCGGCAGGAACTTTGAGAGGCAGCACTCCGTCGTTCTGAAGGAGCACCGTTCCGGCAGCGGCGATACGGCGGGCCGCTGCGTAATGCTCAGGAGAATTGAAACTGCCCCACTGGGGCTTGCCATTCATGGAGGTGCGGAAAATGGTACGGAGCACGCGGGACGCTTTGTCGTCGAGGACCTCCTTGGAGGCGCGTCCGTCGGCAAGGCGCTGCAGATACGGGTCGGCAAGATGATAGTTTCGATAGCTGTCGGACGCTGCACCGGTGAGACCGTTTGTCCATGTGCCATATTCCATATCAAGGCCGTTGACTATGGCTTCGTCGTCGTCGCGGCATCCGCCCCAGTCGCTTATCACAACGCCGTCAAAGCCCCATTCGCCCTTGAGGATGTCGAGAAGCAGGCGCTTGTTGTGGCAGTTGAACTGGCCGTTGTAGAGATTGTAGGAACCCATGATCGCCCAGGCGCCGCCTTCGCGCACAGCAGCCTCGAAAGCTGGAAGGTATATCTCATAGAGGGCCCTGTCTCCCACTACCGAATTGGTGGAGGTGCGGCGCGTCTCCTGGTTGTTGACTGCGAAATGCTTGACGCAGGCAGCTACTCCGTTCTCCTGGACGCCGCGCACGTAAGGCACCACCATCTGGCCCGCCAGATACGGATCTTCGCCCATGTATTCGAAGTTGCGTCCGTTTAGAGGCGTACGGCAGATATTGACGCCGGGGCCAAGAAGTATGTCCTTGCGCCTGTAGCGGGCTTCCTCGCCTATGCTGCGGCCGAACAGCAGGCTCATTTCGCGGTCCCAGGTAGCCGCAAGGCAGCTCAAGGCCGGAAATGCAGTGCAGGAATCGTTGGTCCAGCCGGCCTGGTCCCAATCATCCCACAGAACCTCGGGACGTATGCCGTGAGGCCCGTCGGTACACCATACTTCGGGTATGCCCAGACGGGGTACGCCGCGGGAGCTGAACTTGGACTGAGCATGCGTGAGGGCCACTTTTTCTTCTGTAGTAAGGCGTGGCAACACATCGGCTACGCGCTCCTCGACGTCGCGTTCCGGGTCGAGATAGACGGGACCGCCGTTCTTTACGGAAGCCGTACAGGCGGAAACGGCAAGAGCCGCCGCCAAAAACATTGGCAATCTTTTCATAAACTATTTTTCGTCAGCGATTTCCTGAAGGATGTTGCCTATCTGGTAAAGTCCTCTGGGAACGTGGAAGCATCCTTTCCACTTGCCGCCCTTGAGAGGCAGTAGCACCTCGCCGCGGCGGTTGAGGTATCCGTACCATTCGGGATAATCGGGATCCTTGAAATGCGACCACAGATAATCGTCGAGGCGCAGGAACCACTCCAGGGCTTTCTGGTTGCCGGTAAGACGGTAGCCTTTTATCATGCAGATGGCGGCCTCCAGGTGGACCCACCAAAGCTTCTGGTCCCACTCGAGTTCCTGGGTGGGATAGCCGAGGCGGTCCATGAAATAGAAGATTCCGCCGTATTCCTTGTCCCATCCGTACTCTATCACGTCGAGGGCTATCTTCATGCTCTTGTCAATGATCTGGGGGCGGTCGAGACGAAGGCCCAGGTTCATCATGAACCAAAGCGCCTCCAGGTCGTGACCGGGATTAACCCTGCGTCCCTCGAAGCAGTCGATAAGGGAGCCGTCGGGAGCGAGGTTCTCGACCATGACTCCGATGGAAGGCTGGTAGAATACGTCGAAGACCTCGTGGAGAGCCTCCTCTATAGTCTTGTCCAGCAACGATTTGTCGCTGATGATAGGCTCAATCTCGAGGGCCATGTTGCAGATGATCATGGGAAGGGCGAAGTCCTTCATGGGACGGGTGCCGGGATAGCCCTTGGTCCAAATGCCCTTGGGATTGGAACGACGCTCGAGGATGCGGTCGAAGGTCTTGCGTGCGGCATCGGCCCAGCGCTCGTCCTGCGTGGCTATTGCAAGCTGGGCGAAAGCCATGCAGGCGAAAGTATTGGAGAAAATGTTGTACGGCTGAATCAGCGGCTTGCCCTCGCGGTTGAGGGAGAAGTAGAAGTCGAAATTGCCGTCGTGACCATGCTTGAGCAGGAATTCTCCTCCCTGTAGGGCGCAGGAAAGCCAACGGGGATTCTTTTCCACTTTGTTGTAAAGCATGGCGAACATCCATACTTCGCGGCCCTGAAGCCAGACGAATTTATCGGTGTCGAATACGGAACCGTCGCGGTTGAGGCAGGTAAAGTAGCCGCCGTACTGGAGGTCCTGGGAATTGTCCAGCCAGAAAGGGAGGACGCTTGAATAGAGTTCGCGGCGATAACGCGCCGCCATATCGGAGAATTGTTGCTTTGTCATAGTAACGCAAAAGTAAGAAAAAAATCGGTATATTTGTAGAACATAAAACTTAAAGAACACTATGGCCAAATCCGTAAACATGGGATACGTAGTATTCCTCTGCGTCGTGGCCGCCCTGGGCGGCATTCTTTTCGGTTACGATACCGCTGTCATCTCCGGCACCACAAGCATAGTAAAAGCCCAGTTCGGCCTTTCCACCGGCCTGGAGGGCTGGTACGTGGGCTGTGCCCTCATAGGTTCGATAATCGGCGTGGCCGTGGCCGGCCTGCTGTCCGACAATCTGGGGCGTAAGAAAACGATGCTCATCTCCGCCGCAATGTTCAGCATTTCCGCAATCGGATGCGCCGTGTGCAGCGATTTCACGCAGCTGGTCGTGTTCCGCATCATAGGAGGTTTCGGAATCGGCGTGGTTTCCATCGTCTCCCCCATCTATATATCGGAGGTCGCCATCCCCGAGAAGCGCGGTACGCTGGTTTCGCTCTACCAGCTTGCCATAACCATAGGCTTCCTTCTCGCATATCTCGTGAACTACCTGATACTCAAGGGAGCAGACCTTAGCGCAACGGATCCTTCACTGGGTTCCCGCATCATGAACAACGAATACTGGAGAGGCATGCTCGGCAGCGAGACCTTCCCCGACCTGCTCTTCTTCATCGTCATCTTCTTCATACCCGAAAGTCCCCGCTGGCTCACCGTAAAGGGCCGCACTGCCGAAGCCACGGCCATCCTGCAGCGAATCTACGGCACACCCGAAGAAGCCTCCGCCCAGCTGGAAGCCACCAAGGCCTCCATAGCCGGAGAGGTCAAGAGCGAATGGAAAGAGCTTCTGGAGCCCGGCATCTTCAAGGCGGTACTTATCGGCTCCGCCATTGCCATACTCGGTCAGTTCATGGGGGTCAACGCAGTGCTGTACTACGGTCCCAAGATTTTCCAGGACGCCGGTCTGAGCGGCGAGGGTTCCCTGCTGTCCACGGTGCTCGTGGGCGTAGTGAACATGCTCACCACCGTCATTGCACTGCTCATCATAGACAAGGTAGGCCGCAAGAAACTCGTCTGGTGGGGCGTAGGCGGCATGATCGTGTGCCTGCTGATGATCGGCCTGTACTTCTCGCTCGGCACCCTGCCGACCTGGTTCCTGCTGGTCTTCTTCCTGCTGTACGTATTCTGCACGGCCATCTCGATCAGCGCTGTGGTATTCGTACTCCTAAGCGAAATGTATCCCAACAGGGTACGTGGCCTGGCCATGTCGGTAGCCGGTCTTGCCCTCTGGGTCGGTACCTATCTCATCGGCCAGCTCACCCCCTGGATGCTCGAGACGCTTACCCCTGCAGGCACCTTCTTCCTCTTCGCTTTCATGTGCCTGCCGTATCTGTTCATCATGTGGAAATGGGTCCCCGAGACTACCGGCAAGAGTCTTGAGGAGATTGAGGCGTACTGGAAGAAAAAGTAAGCAGCCTGTCTTCCGGATCCGGAAGGATGATCACCTTGGTCCCGAGCTGTACCCGGGACTTTAGGTCTGTGATGTCTTCGTTGGTGAGCCTGATGCACCCTTCGGTAGCCCGTGTGCCTATTGACTGAGGCAGGTGCGTGCCGTGGATGCCGATGTCGTGGTATGCGGGGACGTCGAGCCGCAGGAACCAAGGGCCGTAGGCATTCTTGACGGGACCTTTACCGTCGCCGAAATCGTGACTCAGTCCCCTGGCGTTGAGCAGCTGGTTGATGCGGAAGGTGCCCTCCGGAGTTCTGCGGTCGCCGCGGCGCTGCTTGTCGCCCATACCGGAACCGCAGGCTATGCGGTAAACCTTTACCGGAGTGCCGTCCGAAGCATGGTAGGTAAGCGTAAGCGCCTGTTTATCAACTACGATATAAGGCTCGTCCTCCTGCTGCACGGCAGGGAGCAGAAACAAAAACAGCAAGCTCATCAGCATATTCATGCTGCAAATATCGTAATTTTCGCTAACTTTGCGATATTAAGGATGGTTATTGAAATGCAGCCTATTTTTAAGTTTGTCTTATCGTTTGCAGCAGGAACCTTTGCCTTGCTGTCTCAGCTGTCACTCGGAGCACAGGAAATCGTGCCTTACATTCCCATGGACGAAATGCCGGACCTGGTGAAGTGCCTCCCTGGGCCTCCCGACACCACCGACGCCCAGTTTGCAAACGACATCCTGCGCTATATGTGGGGCAAGGAGCAGCGCAAAGACCCCGCCCGTGCCGCAATGGCGATACAGGACTCCCACTGGAGCCTCGACACCCTTTTTGTAATATTCAGCAAGCCGCTCGGCCTGAACATCAGCAAAGAAGGCACCCCCGAGATTTACGAAGTGCTCACCCGCGGCATCACTACGATAGAGAACATCCGCATCAAACCAAAAGCCCATTACTTCCGTCTGCGTCCGTACACCCGCTTCCACGAGCCCTCGCTGGCTTCGTGGGACGATGAGTGGCTGGCAAAGGAGGGTTCCTTCCCTTCCGGTCACGCAATACGCAGCTGGGGCGCCGCCCTGCTCATGAGCGAAATCAATCCGGCTGCGGCAGAGAGCCTGTTCGCCCGCGCATGGGCGTATGGCGAGAGCCGCGTAATCTGCGGAGCACACTGGCAGAGCGACATCGACGTTAGCCGCCCCGCTGCCGGCATAGGATACGCCAAACTCCAGACAAGTCCCGAGTTCCGCGAACAGATGGAAAAGGCAAAAGCGGAATTCATCCGCCTTACAAACCCCTGCCCTGCCGGGAAAAAATGTAACAAAACCAAAAAATGTAATAAAAAATGAAACGTACATTCCTCATCACAGTTGTCCTTTCGCTTGCAGCATTGTTTTCATCCTGCAACAAGGACGACACTCAGAAGCCCTCGATCACATGGCCCAGCAATGAGAAATTCTCCCAAATGGAACTGGGGCCCAAGGCCGACGGTGCTCTGTCCGTTGCAGCCCCTGCCGGTTTCCAGTCCATTACCATAGCCCTTGGCCTCGGAGAATATAATGTATTGGCCAATAACCATATAGCCACCACAGCCAACCAAGGTGACTCCAAAAGGAGTGCAATCTTCGACATAATCGACGACTCCAAGGTGGTTTCCTTCCTCCAGGGCCTTGGTCAAGCTGCAGGCACATCCCTTCGCGGAAAGACCATTACGACCATCGACCTCATCGACATCCTCGAAACCCTTATCGAGAATCAGGATAATATCAAGAACAACACAAGCTTTATCATTGACGTAACGGTCATCGACAAGAGCGGCAACAAGCTCGTCAAGACCGCCAAGTTCCATTTTACCGCACCTCCGACCATCACTCCCGACTCCTCCTTCGAGAACGGTATCCTCAATCTCGGAACCGCCTCTTCGGCCAAGGTCAGGATTCAGGCCCCCGGCAAGATCGCGAAGCTTCAGCTCTATCTCGACAGCGCCGCTCCCTTCGTCCTCGACTACATCAAGAACAGGACGACCGGCGGCATCCAGCTCATCGACCTCATCAACGACGAGAAGGTGGCAGAGTCCTTCAAGGACAGCTTCCCAGCAGGAGCAGCCGTTGACGGCAAGACCGACGTCTCCCTCGACTTCTCCTTCCTCATCCCCTTGCGCTTCAGCTTCCCCGGAACCACCAGCGTCTTCACCATCAACTGCGAAGATGTCAACGGCAAGACCTGCAGCATCCAACTCAAATTCGTCAGCTAATACTTCTTACAATACAACAATTAAGGGTGACTAAAAAGTTGAGAGACTGATAGTCACCCCATTTTGTTTATTGTCTTGAGGTCAAGGCTCCGAGC
>CAMNHL010000023.1:0-44528 GCA_946539455.1 uncultured Bacteroidales bacterium | reverse complement strand
GTAAATAACGATATTACCAGTGTCTTCCATAAACATTGATTCCCGATGAGACGGGTTCTTACAAATATAATCATTATTTCCTAAAGGACCTCTATGACGAATCAATAAAGACGGTTGAAATCTTCAATCAGGTTCGAGATTCGATAACTTCCTGTCGGTCAGGGTATCTATGTCATTCTCAACGCTTTGCGAGTACGCGTCAAGAGCGGCGAGGTCTTCAAAAAAGTTCGAGGATTTACCTGCTGCACTTTAGCCGGTTCTTGGTACAGAAAACAAAGAAATTATTGGTTTTCTGTGCGATAATTCTTATGTTTGCACTTGTTATGGTGCAACAAGTTCCCTATAAGGAGTTGAAGGCTTTAGGCAACGTGCCCATAGGCATAGAAGTCCTGCAAAGCCTGTACAAGGATTATCAGTCGCCCAATATGCATATTTCCATGTTGGAAAAGAAGGGACTGTTAATCCGTTTGAAGCGTGGACTGTATGTGGTCTCTCCAGAAATAAGTGGTAAGGAATTGTCCGTAGGTTTGATTGCCAACCACCTATATGGTCCTTCTTATGTTTCCCTTCACTGGGCATTGAGGTGGTATGGGCTCATCCCAGAGCGAGTCGAGGCCATAACTTCTGTAACCACCCGGCACACTCGTGAGTTCGAGAATTCTCTGGGGCGGTTCACTTTCCGGGGCGTGTCCCGGGATTATTTCCCCATCGGCATAAAGAGCCAGGAGGATGTGGGGCTACACTTCCTGCTGGCCAGCCCGGAGAAGGCCATCTGCGATATGCTCATGCAGGAAAAGCATGTGCCGGACCAGTCAATCTCCCGGCTGGAAGTTTTCTTTGAGGACGATATGAGGATGGACCTGGAGGACCTTCGGCAAATGGATGGCAACATTATCCGAAAGTGCATAGAAGCGGGGAACAAGAAGCAGGTTTTGGCGAATTTATTGAAACTGATTGAGCGATGACGATATTTGACGAAATGGTGGCGGAACTTGGTCCACAGACTTCAATTGACAAGACGAACGCCCAGCACGAGGTAATGCAGCAGATTGCTTTGTCCGGATTACAGCGGGGCGGTTTCTTCGAGCATGCCGCATTCTATGGCGGGGCCTGCCTGCGAATCTTCCACGGGCTGCGCCGGTTCAGTGAAGATATGGATTTCACCCTTACGGAGAAGAATCTGAACGTACATTTGGAAGACTTCTTCCCCGACATTATAGAGGCATTCAAGTTGACGGGAAGGGAGGTCGAGATAAAGAAAAAGGAAAAGAAGTCTTTCGGCAAGGGTGAATCGGCCTTTCTGAAGGATAACACGGATGTCTATGATATTTCATTCCGGACGGAAAAGAGTTTGAAGGTGAAAATCGAATTGGATACAGACCCGCCGCTGAATTTCGAAACAGAACAGAAGTTGCTTCTTAAACCTTTTTCATTCATGGTGCGTTGCGTCACGCTGCCGGGTCTTTTTGCGGGCAAGGTGCATGCGCTGGTATACCGAAATTGGCAAAACCGTGTAAAGGGGCGTGACTGGTATGATTTCGAGTGGTATGTGGCGAACAAGGTTCCCCTGGATTTCGCCCATCTGCAGAAGCGGATTCAGGAATTCAACGGAATGGAACTCACAAAGGAGGAATTCATATCAGCTTTGAAGGAACATCTGGCCAGCACGGATATAGACCAGGTGAAGCAGGATGTAATCCGCTTTCTCCGTACCGATCCGCATTCGCTGGATATCTGGTCAAAGGACTACTTTCTGCAACTGGCCGATATGATTGTGTATAAAGAATAAAGGGGATTTAGTGTATGGCTTGCAACGATGATTTCGTTCAATTCATCGTGGACCAGTGCTCCGGTGCCGGAGAGATCGCCGTAAAAAAATGATGGGACACTGCCATCATTGTATGACAAGACCATCGAACTTCCGGAAGACGAACTCAAGTATTATCGGAATCTGGCCACCAGTTTCCGGAAATTCTCACCCTTCTCAAAAAAAGACATTAAATGACAACTTGCCCGTCGGAGGCAAGGAGTTATTTTTGTGCCGGGCGATTATCTCGCCCGGTAGCTTTGTTTTTGGGGAATAATCGCTATATTTGTTTCTTGCAGGACCTTGGGGCCCTGTGACATAGACAAATTAGCGTTTGCAATTTGCTCTGACCGGGTAGAAACGTAGGAAATTTCTTTTTAGCAGGTTCAGCGGCAAGTCGTAAACGCCCGCAATAGATACCCTCGGGTATTGCGCGGGCGTGACTTGTACCTGCTTTGGTTTCCTACGACCACTACCGGACGAGTTGCGCCCGCGTTTTTTGTATGTAATAACCTTAAATATAATGAAACTCAAGTATCTTTCTCCTCAAACTCTTTGGGATGAATTGGAGCCCCAGAACATCATTTGCGACAGCTACAGCTCCGGAATCGACGACTACGATTACGTGGACGTCCCCCTGAACAATTAACCTTAAACCGTCAGCATCATGAAGAATCTGTACAAAGCATTAGCCTCTGCCGCTATCGCACTGCTGGCAGCCTCCTGCGTGAACGAAATGGGGAACGATACTACCGACGGCCTTTTCCGCAAGTATAACCTGAGTTTCGATGGCTCCACCAAGACGGAACTCTCCGGCACCGGAAGCACCCGCCAGGTCAAATGGACCGACGGCGACGAAATCAAATACTACACTGTTGACAAACAGCCAAATGTCTCTACGGCATCCGTCACAGTAGACGGCGGCAACGCCTTCGTGGAAATCCCACGCGGCCGCAACGACGACTTCATCAACGCAGTTTATGGTACAGGAAGCCTCACCGGCAGCTCCAGCACTGCCGGCTGCATGTACGTCGGCTCGCCCGCCAAGAACGCTCAGAGCTACACGTTCTTCGCCCAGGCACACCTGTGCGCCGCGTTCTCGGACGACCTTGAGAACCCGAACCTCAAGTTCCACAACGCCCTAAGCATCATTAAGTTCACCTCCGCCGCCTCCATCAGCAAGGTGGTTTTCTCCGGCAATAAGGGCGAGGTCATCACTGGCGGCAGCAACGGCAGTCTGAAGATAACTTACTCCGGCGGAGCAATCAGTGCAGCCCCCGCATCAACCGGCGGCACATCCGTAACCGTCACCACCGCCGGCCAGGAATCCGACTTCTACATCGCCATCCTCCCGGTCAATTTCAGCGAAGGCATCATAGTCCGCGGATACGATGCATCCGGCTACCTGCTGTGCGAGAGGAAGACTTCCGGCGAGTTGAACACAGTCAACGCTGCAGGCCTTCCCATCATCGCCAACCTCGGCAGCATCCAGGACTGGCTCGACAATCCCAAACCGACGGCCGTAGATCTCGGCCTCAGCGTCAAGTGGGCAAGTTTCAACCTGGGCGCCTCAACTCCCGAAGGCAGCGGTGACTATTTCTCCTGGGGCGAGACTGCGCCCAAGAGTTCTTACACTTGGTCGACGTACTCTTATGGCCAAAGCAAGACCGGTCCCTTCTCTGAGTACGTGGTGGACGCTGCTTCCGGCACGCCCGACTACAAGACCATCCTCGACCTCGATGACGACGCCGCCCACGCCATCTGGGGCGACGCCTGGAGGATACCTTCAAAAGAGGAAGTCCAGGAGCTTAGGGATAACTGTATATGGACTTGGACCACAATTAACGGCGTCAATGGCTATAAAGTGAGCAGTAGTATCACCGGTAATTCAATTTTCCTCCCGGCAGTTGGCATAATGAGTGGCTCCAAGGTTCAGAATGCCGGCACGGAAGGGGATTACTGGTCCTCTTCCCTCTACACCGCCGAATCCTGCTCCTCCTGGTCTCCCTACTTCACCTCCTCCCAGTTCAGCACCGGCGACTGCTACCGTTACTTCGGCCTCGGCATCCGCCCGGTGGAAGGAGCGGTGATTCCCGTTGCAAGCATCGATATGCCTACTACTCTCGACCTGATCGTCGGCAGGACAGCAACGCTCTCCGCCACCATATCCCCCGGCAACGCCACCTACAAGTGCCTGACCTGGTCATCCTCCGACGAATCGGTCGCCACCGTCGATGCAAGCGGCAAAGTAACAGCTGTATCGGTAGGAAACGCAACCATCACAGCATACTCCGCCGACGCCTCCAAGGCGGCGGCCTGCGAAGTCACGGTCAAGGAGCCGGCAACAAACCCTAATGGCCGCGATTATGTCGACCTCGGCCTGCCTTCTGGTCTGAAGTGGGCGACTATGAACGTCGGTGCCAGCAAGCCAGAGGAGTACGGCGATTATTTCGCCTGGGGCGAGACTGAGCCGAAGTCCAATTATTATTGGTCAACGTACAAGTGGTGCAACGGTAGTGAAACCACTCAAACCAAATATAACACCAGTTCCAGTTACGGAACGGTAGATAACAAGACCGTCCTCGACCCTGAGGACGACGCAGCGCACGTGAATTGGGGTGGAAGTTGGCGAATGCCGACAAAGGAAGAGCAAGACGAATTAAGGAACAATTGTACCTGGACATGGACAACCAAGAAAGGAGTAAACGGAAGACTCGTCACGGGCCCCAACGGCAAGTCCATCTTCCTTCCCGCCGCAGGCGACCGGGAGGGCACGCGCCTTTACGATGCCGGCTCCTGGGGTAACTACTGGTCCTCGTCCCTCAATACGGACCGCCCGAGCTACGCGTGCTTCGTCAACTTCGGTTCCGTCGATGTCTACTGGTACGACTTCTACCGCCGCTACGGGCGGTCGGTCCGTCCCGTTTCAGAATAATAGCCGGGCCAGGGCTCAAGCCCAGCCCGGCAGCCGGATGCGAATGCGTCCGGCATCAATCCTTTCAGTCATGGGCGAAGCCCAGTATTGTCAGAAACAAATAACATATGAGAATAAAAACAATTCTTTCCCTTTTTGATGCTATTGAAAAGATGCTTCAAGGGCTCTGCTATTGGATGGGATATAGGTATGAATGTTACTCGGGACATCCGATTACTGAATTCGCAGCTATTGATATAGCCGTAGGGGTATTAAATGCACATATTAATCATAGCACCTATACTATACGGTGCGAGTATCCTTATAGTAAAATAGACGCAAGAACAACAAAAGAGCGGGCGGATTTGGTCATTCTTCAAAAAGTAAAAGATGAGAATACTGGAGCCATGAAATGTGTGCCCATCTGTGTAATTGAATTTAAATTTGCCAATGATGCGAATGGTGGCGTATGGAGTGATATTAACAAATTGAACAGTCTACATTCGTCTTTGTCCATTTCTCGGATAGCTGTTATACTTTCTCATGGCCACCCTGCAATAATCAACGACTTTGTCGATAATGTTTGTCTTCCCAATGAAGCAGCTAAAAAAAAGATTGTCAGCAAAAAGAACGTTAAAAGTATTCCCTTGGCCGTTATTCGCTCCACTAAAGCTATGGGGTCAAAAAACACTCGTTCCCCGTATAGAGCAATCGCCATAGAATTGACTTAGATTGCGTCTAACGCCTTGCTTTACACAAATCTCAAGCTTCATATTGAACTATAATCCTGCGTGGGGTGTCGACTTCAATTCCGTCGATGTCTTCAGGTACAACTTCAACCGCTACTACGGGTTCTCCGTCCGTCCTGTCACAGAATAATAGCCGGGCAAGGGCATAAGCCCATCCCGGCAGCCGGATGCGAATGAGTCCGGCATCAAACCATCCTGTCATGGGCGAAGCCCAGAAAACAATACGGCCTACGGCCGTCAATTTTTTGCAAAAAAACACGCGTTAGTTTATTAATAACACTCTATGCTTATGAAAGAGATTAAAAGATTTGACGAATTATGCGGCATCGTAGTATATGATGACCCAAAGACAACAGGATAAACCACTACTGATATGGTTTGGAGGGGATGTAGGTCGCTCAAATATGCTTATTGACAGGTTTAACAAGGATTACATTAATCTCAGATTTAACGATATCCAGAAGGAGAACCTTGGCGGAGTCATAAAGACAACCAATAAGAAGGCTATCGTATTTCATCGTTATCTTAATCAAATGGAAGAACCATTTTTACGCGATGTCATTGAATCGAAGCAGCTTTCCCAAAAACCAGTATTCGTTCTCGCAAACAAGTATGAATACGACAACCGTCCCTGCTGGGTTGCCGATGAATTTGATGAGGTAATCTATAATCCCATTATGAGAATTGTATTAATTCCTTGCTCTAAGACAAAGGCGTGCGAGTCAACTATAGCTAGAGATATGTATAAAGGTGTTTTATTCAAGAAATCCTTAACATATGCAGAAAAGCTTGATCGTGATTCCATTTTTATCCTATCTGACAAATATGGCCTTATACCTTTGGACAAATGTATAGAACCATATGATAAAGATATTAGGAAATTTAGCTCAAAAGAAAAGAAAGAATGGGGCGAGAAGGTAATTGAACAAATGAAGACGGCGGGATTAGATTTAGAGAATGATACGTTTATAATTTTGGCCGGAGAAGACTATTGTAGGCCACTGTCCTCTGCAATAAAGAATATATGCCGTCCTCTCAGAGGCTTGAAACAGGGGGAGCAACTTCGAAAATTAAAGCAATTAAACATCTAAGTTATCATGAGCATTTTTGACCATAAAACAATGGATCAGCACGTCCAAGAGTTGGATGAGCATATCCAGCACGAACTTAACATCCAGAATACACTTGCTGGTTGTCTGACACCCGGAGCTACGATTCTTGAGTCCTTGGATCCTGAAATAGCTATCAATAAGTTGGTGGCTATGCTTCAGCCGGATTATCAAGTACTCGGTAGTGGCCTTGAAGCAGAGTGGCTGCAGAAGCAGCAAGGACGGCCTGTCATTCGTTGGGACGTCAAGACTTTCCGTAAAAATTATGCCGTTGGGTCAATGT
Organism: uncultured Bacteroidales bacterium; assembly: GCA_946539455.1. Taxonomy (GTDB): domain Bacteria; phylum Bacteroidota; class Bacteroidia; order Bacteroidales; family UBA932; genus Cryptobacteroides. Next base: position 37,666 of record CAMNHL010000023.1, on the reverse strand, counting down.
ACAAGTTGGCCAAACTTCCGAAAGATCCGAAGTATGTGATTATCGTCGAAAACATTACTGAGATTCCTGAATCGATCAGCAAGATATATGACGACCCGATACTTGTGGAGAATGTACTCCTTCATTCTTGGAAGAATGATACTATCCATCTGACACACTGGCAGGATGGCCCCTTTGAACTTAATCGACAGGACTATTCTGTTGTATTTCCAATCAGGACGGGTGAGTTAAAGAAGTTGCACTTCAGTGTGAAGGGAGAAATAGCTATGGTCCGGCTGTAGTTTATTTGATATACCCTCCACCTTAGTCTTTTCTTCGGTCCTCTCATAGTGCTACCCGGCCACGCCGGTGATTCTGTCGCAATTAATTGCCACCGCAGAGTCCGCCTCCCGGGGGCATATAATCCCTATTCTGCCCCCGGCAAGGCTATTATCCCATAGTCCGGGCGCAAACTACCCCTCTATGCCCGGGCATCAATCGCATCTTTCGCCTGATCAGCAAAAGCCGTAAGTCATAAGGATTCATAGGCAAGCATTGTACGCCAAACACTCATGGCTGCAACTGTTGCGGAAAAACGCCCGCGAAGGCCTCCATTCGTCACAAATTTACGATTCTTTCAAAAGAATCCGCAAAATCTGCTTTTAGGGTATTGTTTGGGTAATGTCCTTTCAATAGCTTCGCAACTATGTTCGGTTGTAATCAATCTATTAATTGCGTAATGCTATGGAGAAGAAGGATAGAATGGCAAACATAACAATAGACCTTGCGGGCATTGAAAAACGGATTTACACAGTACGAGGTAAATATGTAATGATTGACCTGGATTTAGCTTCTTATTATGGAGTAGAAAACAGGTCCCTTAGGCAGACTGTAAGAAGAAATATAGACAGTTTTCCTGCGGACTTTTTATTCAAACTCACAAAACATGAGGCTAATGAGCTGATATCCAATGGGGTGTCACAATCTGTGATACCCAGCGGATACAACACGGGTGGCGCAGAAATGTATGCCTTTACTGAGCAAGGGGTAGCAATGCTTGCAACAGTGTTGAAAAGTCCCTTCGCCAGGCAAGTAAGCATTGCCATTATGCGCGCTTTCGTATCTATGCGTCATTTCTTCATCCTGAATGCCCAAGTATTCCAAAGGCTTGATAGATTGGAAGACTGGCAGATGGATGCCGATCAGAAATTTCAACGAGTATTCGACAAAATTGAGGAAAAAGTTATTACCCCAAAACAGGGCATCTTTTTCGATGGACAGATATATGATGCATATGAGTTTATCTGTGACTTGATCAGGCACGCCAACAAAAGGATTGTTTTGATTGACAACTATGTGGATGATTCAGTATTGACCATGCTGGACAAGAGGGGCGCTGGGGGTGGTCAAGGACCTTGGGAAGAAATGGTTTGCCGTCTCACTGATGGAAGCACAGGATGCCGGTGAAATCATGCTCCGGCTGGAGGCAGACTCCTCGAGTTTACGGTAAAGCTGATAGTCTTTCATCACAAATGTACGATTCTTTCAAAAGAATCCGCTAAATCTGCTTCCGTAACGTCATCCCCAAAAAGACATAAAATGACAACTTGCCATCCGGTGGCGGGTGGTTATCTTTGCCTCAAATTAATTGACAAAGATTATGAAAGCATTTCTCAAAGCAGCCCTGGCGGCACTGTTCGTCATTTCAGGTTTCCTGTCAGCATCCGGGCAGGAGGCAAAGGACTTTTACAAATTCGATGACAATGGTTTCCTGTGCGAATTCCAGCTAACGCTTCCCGACACCACGGTGATCAGGTATAAGCACCAATACAATTCGAGAGGACGTGCAAATGAACCATTCGTAGAAGGCGACTATGCAAATATCACCTATGCTGACGGAACCGTTGTAGACTTTTCAATGTCTGCTTACAACGCGGATTATCGTTCGGACAAGTATCCCGGGTTGTTGGCTGTCGTACCACACCATGAGTACAATGATTATTATATTCTTACTATCAATGATTGGTACAAACGTATCCGGAAGGCAACGAACGCGCCAAAGGGCCCTGATATGATAAAGAACATGTTTGACATCAGGGAATACATGATTACTTTTCCCGACAATTCCCAGTTGTATGTAGAATGCGCCCCTACTTTTGAAAATGTCAGGATTGGCGGGTATACAGACTGCGATGCAGATGGTGATTTCACGACATGGGATAGTTATGGTTATGGTGTGGAAAAGATTAAATGGCAAGGAGAGGATCTTCCCTTCATTGAACTGGCAACAGGTGAGGAACATACAGAGAGTTGTATAGTGTCTGGAACAAAGGTGAGAAGTGAAGAAAACGACGGTTACGTATTCTGCACCCAAAAAGGCAGGATAATAACAAGCGGCAAGGAAACCTTCATCGGCACATTTGACGTAATCACCAAACGCGAACAGAATGGCACGCCACTGGCGAGTAACTATCTGAGAGCCGCTTTGGCAGACTACCCTAAAAAACTCCATGGATTCGGAGACATCTTCGCATTTGCCTACGAGAACGGCAACGTCCTGGATAAAGACAACAAAATCGTAGCAATGTATCGCAAGAGCAAGAAACTCGACGATTTTGATATGGAATCCGAGCTGGCCGCGGAACAGGGAAAGATAGACAAGGAAAAGGCGGCGGCACAGGCGGCGGCAAAAGAAAAGAATGCCCTGACGACCAAGTACGGAAAGAAGTATGCCGATGCCTTCCTGGCAGGAAAAGTAATCGTCGGAATGCCCTGGGAGTTGGTTCAACTTGGCCTGGAGGCACATTCATTCAAGGATTTCTACACTGCCCTCCTGTCCGTCGACCGCAGCTCAGAATACGGTAAAACGCAGTGCTACTCTCTATATAGCGGAGACTTCAGCCACATTGGGAATATGTGGATAAGGAATAACGCCGTCGAATCGATCACGCTGTATTGAGTGTTTCTTCAGAAACAAACCATTGACGACGGTGACCATAAAGAATTATTGGATACTGAAGATGATGCCGCAACTGTTAACTGAAGTGGAGCGTGGCGTACTCCAACAAAAGATGACATACTTGAATTAAATGAGAATTGCTCTTTTTAAATGACCTGTTTAAACGGAGTATTCGGATGACTTGTAACAAGTCTATATTCATTCCTGCTTCGGGGCGTATTATGGGTATCGACAAGTCTGGTGTTGGCGAACATTCAGCTTTAACGTTCATCGTCTCATTTAGCAATGAAGCATTTTGTTCTAAAACAACCACACAAAACAATAAAAAACAAGCAACACCTCTTTAATGGGGTGCTGCTGTTCTATATATACACAACCTTCAACTAGACATAATCCAGTTTTGTTGGACTATATGATTACGATATAGTTATGGCCGTCTTTTGATTAACGCAAGGTTCCAGACTCGAAGAGTTTGGCCTACTAAAGCACAGAAAGTCAGTCGAATGGCTGACTTTCTGTGCCTCTGATTTGTTTTTCTAATATTTTTCCCTATTTTTGCAGAAAAGTAAGTAATTCATATTTTTCTTATTATTTGAGAGTATGGCTACAATAGCAGCAATGTCATCGAGAGGGCAAATCGTACTTCCCATCTCAATCCGCAGGAAACTTGGTCTTGGGGAGGGCTCACAGTTTCTGGTAGTGACAGACAATGAGAATATCCTCCTTAAACCAGTTAAGGAGCCATCCCTGGATGAATTCTATTCACTGATCGAGCAGGCGCAGAAAACTGCTGCACAACTTGGACTTACAGAGGAGGAAATTAATGCGGAGATTAAAGCGATGAGGTCCGAGAAGCGCAAATGAGAATAGTCGTAGATACAAATGTCATAGCTTCCGCCGTTTTCTTTGGGGGCAAGCCTTATCAGCTACTTCGGTACATTATGGAGGACCGCGTGTATGCCGTGATCCGGATGACGACAAGTTCATATCATGCGCGGTTGACGGAAAGTGCATTTATATTGTAAGCGGGGACAGCGACTTGCTCTCCATCGGTAACTACGGGGACATCGAGATACTTACTGTCGCCGATTTCTTGAGTCGCTTGAAGGATTAGATAATCGGTCAAACTTCTTCAAATGCGAATGTACGGAGGCGAATTTATATCGCTCGCGATGCAAATGGTTAATTCCGCGAATATATACAATAAGATTTTTCCCCATTAATCCTTTTGTTAACGGGTGTGTTAATACGCGCGTGATATATTTGTCACCATAATAACGCCAGAACAATCAACCAAAAAATTCAAATACAAAATGAACAAAACTACCAGAAAGGAGTATAACACTCCAAAGACAACGGTTTACCACTTGTCTGTTCTTTCCGTGATTTGCGGAAGCCTAAGGGGAGCATCTGTTGAATCTTTTGAAGAAGATGAAGAAGTTAATTGGTAATTTGAAGGAGGATGCAATCATGAGAAGTTCAAGAATTATCGTCGCAGTTGCGTTTGCTGCAACAATGCTCTCCTGTACGAAGGAGACTCTTCCGGAGACCAAAATGGTCAATCTTACTTTCAATGTTGTCAATGAGCTTTCAGCCACAAAGGCAGTCCTCAATGATAAAGCTGTCGAATTCGCAGCAGGCGATCAGATCGGCGTGTGGGACGGTACGAGCATGAACTGCTTTGAAACGGCGGCTGGCGGTTCGAACGCGAGTTTCACGGGTACTGCGGCATCCGCTGCAGAGTACATACTGGTAAGCCCTTTCAGCGCAGACTATTCCGTAACCGGTTCCGTCGTTACTTACTCAATCCCTGAGGTCCAGGTCGCCACCCCCGGCAGCGCTGATCCCAGCGCCCTTGTCAGCATGGCAAAGGTGACCGACCCTTCAGGCGAAGCCGTCCTTTACAATTGCGTAGGCCTTGTAAAGGTTGTGGTGCCCGACGGACTTACGGTCAAGGAGATTCATGTCGGTGGCGGTAAGGGCTCGACAGTGGGAATCTGTGGCTCTTTCACATTCAATACCAATGAGAAGACTGTGAACTATGTCGATGCCGGCAGCATGCGCACGAGCATCACTCTTGTTCCTCAAGCTGGTCAGAGCGTGATAGCTCCCGGTACATATTATATTGCTGTCCGTCCTAACACGTATGCAACCGGTCTCGCTCTTGCCTATGTGAATGCCGATAACCAGCTTTGCAAGCGTACGACTGCAAATTCTGTCGAAATAAAACGCAATCACATCCGCCCGGTCGGCACTCTCAATACAACTAATTTCATAGCCAATACAGGCACTGCAGTTCTCAGAACGAGTGGCGATGAGGTTCAGTTCACCGGCCGTGTGAAGAAGATTGCAGGCGGAGCTGGTACGGCGACTGAGGCGAATACCACAATCGAGCATGCCGTTATCAAGGCACATACTCTCTTTGATGGTAATTTCAATACATCCGCCAACACGGTTTCGAGTGGCAAAGGCAATACCAATATTTTCGCTTACATCAAGGGCAATACCCTTTATGTGTGCACCGAGGCTTCTAAGATTCAACTCCAGGCTGCCAGCAACTATCTTTTCCGCAATTTTACCAATCTTAAGACCGTTACCTTCAATGATGTAGATACGGAGGCAAGCGCTACCCTTGAAAGAATGTTCTCCGGTTGCACTAATCTTGAATCGGTGGATTTCGGGGATTGTGAGTTCTCCAAGGTGACAAACATGCAGTTCATGTTCGAGAATTGCCCCAACCTCAAGGTTGCCAGATTCGGCAAAACTGCCACGACGTCACTTCAGTACTGCAAGGCTGTGTTTATGGGTTGTAAGTGGATGACGGAACTCAATCTGGGTCCCAATTTCACAATCTCTCATATAGCCGACAAAGCTCAGTGCAACAATATGTTCTACGAGACCGCAATGAACTCCAATTCGGCTGCCGGTGCTGACGTTTCCAAGAAATGCCATCTGTATATGTCACAGGCAGAGTATGACGCAGCCCGTTCCGATAAGGGTGGTGTATGTGCAAACTCAGCTCTTGTCCCGGCCCGTTTCTACTTTATTCCTGTGACAGAATAGTTCATTTGGATACCGTATGAGTAAGTTACGAAAGAGTCTTTTTGCACTTGCCTGCACTGCGGCAATGTTCTCCTGCGTTAGGGAGGATAATCTTGAGACCCCTAAGGTAAGTCTTACCTTCAGTGTGGCCAATGAGCTTTCAGCTTCAAAGGCAGTTCTCAATGGGACTGCCGTTGAATTTGAAGCCGGCGACAAGATCGGCGTGTGGGACGGAACAAGCATGAACTGCTTTGTAACATCGGCAGGCGGTGCGCACGCGAGTTTCTCGGGTTCTGCCGCCTCCGCGGATACTTACATCCTTGTAAGTCCATTCAGCGAAAACTATTCCGTAAATGGCTCAATCGTAACTTACTCAATACCTGACGTCCAGGTGGCTACCCCCGGCAGCGTGGACCCCGACGCCCTTGTAAGTATCGCCAAGGTAAGCGGCACATCCGGCCAGGCCATTCTGTACAACTGCGTAGGCCTTGTAAAGCTTGTGGTGCCCGACGGACTTACGGTAAAGGAGGTCCATGTCGGTGGCGGAGCGGAATCATCAGTGGGAATCTGCGGCTCCTTCACGTTCAACACCAACGATCAGGCAGTGAACTATGTCGATGCCGGCAGCATGCGTACGAGCATCACACTTGTGCCGCAGGCTGGCCAGGACGAGATCGCTCCCGGCACATACTATATTGCCGTCCGCCCCTGGACATATACAGCCGGTCTCACCCTTGCATATGTGGATGCGGACAACCGTCTTTGCAAGCGGACAACGGCAAATTCCGCTTCCGTGGAACGAAATCACATCCTCCCGGTCGGTTCGCTCAACACCGCCGACTATGCTGCGGTCACGGGGCGCGCAACACTGCGCTATTATGACAGTTCAGATTCGCAGCAGTTTACCGCCCTTATCAAGACGCTGGCAAACGGAACCGCTACCGCCGCCACCGCTACCGACAACGTAATCAAGAAGATTGTATTCAGGGCTCACACACTGCCATACAAGAAAGACGGCACTGTCATCTCAAACGGCCCCAACAGCGATGTCAGGATATACGCCTGGGTTGACGGAGACGCCGCCTATGTATGTACGGAGGCTCCTGTCATCACCCTCCACACCACCAGCGGCAACCTTTTCCGTGATTTCGCGGCGCTGGAGGAAGTATCCTTCAACGATGTGAACACCATGGCCGGCGCAAGCATCGAGTATATGTTCCGCAACTGCACCAGCCTTGAGTCGGTCGATTTCGGCAATGCCGACTTCTCCAAGGTGTCAAACATGCAGTTCATGTGCGACGGCTGCTCCAAGCTCAAGGTCGCCAGATTCGGCAAGACGGCCACTACGTCACTCCAGTACTGCAAGGCCGTGTTCAGGGGCTGCACCTGGATGACGGAACTCAATCTGGGCCCCAATTTCACGATCTCGCATCTGGCAGACAAGACTCAGTGCAACAACATGTTCTATGAGACCGCGTTGAATTCCAACCAGGCTGCCGGTACTGACGTTTCCAAGAAATGCCGCCTTTACATGTCACAGGCTGAGTATGACGCTGCCCGTTACGATAAGGGTGGCGTATGTGCGAACTCAGCTCTTGTTCCGGCCCGTTTCTGGCTCAACCCCGTTGATCCGGTCGGTCCGGTCGGCCCCGGACCCACTCCTTCGACAGGGCCCAAATTCAGCATCTTCGGTGATTCGATATCGACCTATGCCGGGTATATACAGGGCTACACGACATATTATCCGTATGGCACATTGAACGATGTGAACATGACATATTGGATGAAACTGATTGCCAAGTTCGACGGTGCGGCCCTGGAGAAGAATATCTCATATTCCGGTTCCTGCGTTTCCTATGCCGAAGAGACTTACGAAGTGGTCGGCTCTCAAAAGAGCTATACGCTGAAGTCAAGGAAGACCAGGTGCTTCCTGACCCGCTATGCCGAATCCGGAATAGGCGACCCCGATGTGCTGATCCTTTATGGCGGGACCAACGACAGGGTGTTCAGTAAAGGCAATGTTCCCAGACCCGGAGACTACTATAATGAAAGCGGCCAGTACTTTTACTCCGAGGATGGCGGCAAGGGCCAATACAGTCCCGCTTCCGGAGAGGTAGAGGCATTGTGCGCCACACCTTCTGCAGATCTGGACCTCGATTACTTCATGCCGGCGTATGTCGAACTGCTCAGGAGAATCTTCAACGACCATGCGGACGTAAAGATCGTATGTCTTGTCGGCGACGGAATGACTGACGCGCAGGAAGCGTGGATCAAAGGAGTGGCTCAGTACTTTGACACACACGGGTATCAGAACCGCATCAAGACGGTCAGTTTCCACAACGAAGGAAACTACGATGGAAAACACTATGATTCGAAGATCTCCAAAGTATCTGGCGTCCATCCGGACGACGCGGGCATGACCTACATGGCCAACTTCATCTATAACGAGATTAAAGACTGGATTCAATAGCGTGATACAGCCAGCCAAGGACCTGGAAGGCAGCGTCCATCTGGCCTCCGTATCCGGTGTGGACATCGTTGACGCTGCAGTCCAGTGTGCCGCCCGAGTATTTCTCCTGATGCTGGGAGACAGGGGACTGGCAGTGCCACACATCCAGAAGGGTGATATCTTGCCTGCCGTCCATCCTGCCGGCGAGCACGGGCATGATGGACATGACCCTTTCGCCGTTACCTCCGACTGAATAAGGGAACGTCCGGTATGCGGGCGCCCAGAGCCCGGGATAGCAGGCTCCCGGCCAGCGCATGACGAAATGTGCCACCGGGATATCCGGAAAGCTCTTCAGCAGGCGTTCCAGCGAGGATGCTGTTGCTTCGACCGATGTGGCGCTGTCGCCGTCGTTGATGCCTATGTTCACCACCACATACCCCGGGCGGCAGACTGAGACCTTTTTAAGCAGTGCCTGGGAGACGATACGGGTGCCGATACGGTAGATCTTTCCATCGCTTCCGCGTACTTCCTTTCCGGCCGGATTACCGTCTGGACTTTCCAGCCTGTTGCCTCTGTCGTCCATGGTCCTGTAGCGTTCGAGATATGCGTCAAGGGAGAATGCTGAAGTCCCGTTCCTTGCTGCATCGAGACAATAGAATTCGTTGATCGGGTTTACGGCAAGCCGAAGCGCCCAGTCCCGGATGTCCCCTTCGAAAACAGGATAGCCGTAGCGGCCGCCAAACGATTCTGCAAACTCCAGCAGACAGGGATGCTCATCGACCGGATATTTGCCGAAAGGGATGCCGGCCATCAAGTCGAACTGCCAGCTTTCCCCGGAATACTCCTTCCCGGTAAGCCCGCGAAGCCCCAGCGCATACCACATTGTTTCCGATTTGAAGAAGTGCTTCGGTGCGCCGGGGTCCATCTTGGCGGCGCATGGCCAGTTGAGATAGGTGTACGAACTCCAGCCTCCGTGTGAGGTGTAGCAGGCTTCCAGAGGGGCCTCTGCAATGGTTTCCGTGCCAAGGCAAACGATGTCGGTCCCGTGTTCCATGGACTTTGCCTTCATCATGGAAACCCAGTTCCAGCCGCTGCCGTAACTGCCTGTCCAGGGGTTGGGATTGACGGTCCCGGTGGTGCTCTCTCCTACGCACAGGACTGTTGCCCGTTTGTCTCCGGACAGATTTCCAGGCTCCGTGCAGACAATCTGGACGGTCTCGACGGAACTTGCTCCGTTCTGGTCAGTCAGTGTCATCGTAACCTGCGAGGCCCCCTTTCCGACGGATAAAGAAGACTTCCCGTCGATAAGAAGCATTTGCCCGGTATGCCGGACAAAACCTTCCGGGTATATATTGAATGAATTGCCAAAAGAATACAAGGTGCCGCAGCCGTAGGTCTGCAGGGGCTCTTGCGCATGCGAGACGAGGCAGTAAGCCGTCAGAAGCATGCTTGCCATCAATCTCCTCATAATGGGGACGTTAAAAAGCTTCAGCCGACGGTCTTGGGCCCATGACCAGTTCCAGCCGGCCTCCGGACATTATTTGGTCGTGAGAAATGAACGGCCGCTCCAAAGGTTTGCCGTTCAGCCGTGCGGACTGGATGTATTTGTTCTCTGCGGATGCGCCCCTGGCAACGATGCGGAATTGTTTTCCGTTGGCGAGCCTGATCGAAGCCTCCGGAAAAACGGGACTGCCGATGGCGTACTCGGTGCTCCCCGGCGTCACGGGATAGAATCCGAGGGCGGAGAAGACGACGAACGAAGAGAGGCCGCCTCCGTCTTCATCTCCCGGGATGCCCATCAGGTCGTTGCGGAACCATGTGGTGAGCATCTGGCGTATGCGCTTCTGCGTTTTCCAGGGCGCCCCGGCGTAATTGTAAAGATAGGGTATGTGGAGCGACGGTTCATTGGCCATCGAGAATTGCCCTACATTGCCGGTATGGTCGGGCAGCTGGGCGTAGAACTGGTATTTGCCCCTTCCCATCGGGGTTGCGAACATGCGGTCCAGTTCGTTGCAGAACGACTCGTCGCCGCCCATCATGGCTATGAGCCCCGGAATGTCGTGCTGCACGTCCCAGCGGTACACCCAGGCGTTGTTCTCGTCGTAGTACTCGCGGGCGCCGAGGCCTCCGGGAGCATTGTAGTCTATGTCCTGAATGAAATTGCCCTCCTTGTCTTTCGGGTGGAAGAACAGGGTGGCCGGATTGAACAGCTTGGTGTAGCAGCGTGAGAACTCATCGAAATACCCGGCGAGTTCTTCATTGCCCGCTTTCCGAGCAATTATTGACATGCACCAGCAGTCGTAGGCGGTACCCAGGGTCACGGCGACCGGCTGACGCTTTTCGAAGGAATCCACGACCGGGTCGGTCTCCTCTTCATCGGGGCGCAGTGCGGCCACGTATCCTTCTGCCCAGAAGAAGCGGTCGAGTTCGCCGGCCGGCTTGCCGCTCCACGGTGCCAGTGTTTTCTCTTTCAGGGCTTTGTATGAGGCGACGCAGGCGTTCTCCACATCCACGTCCAGCCCTTTTGCTATGGCGTCCGCAAAACTGGCGATGGCGTGGTTGCAGTTCATGCGGCGGCTGTCTCCGCTGACTTCGGGGAATGTGGGCATCCACATATCACCCCCCTCGGAGGCCATGAGCAGGAAAGAGTTCAGTATGTCTTCCTCCATTCTGCTGTCCGTGAGTACCCGTAGCGGGTGGGCGGCACGGTAGGTGTCCCAGATCCAGTCGTCGGTATAGAACGGCCTGCCTCCGTCTTCGTGGACCGAAGAATCCCATGCGCTCCAGTACCGGCCGTCTTCGCTCATGCAGACGGGGCGCTCAAAGGTGCGGTAACAGGAGGTATAGAACACAGTCCTTTCGTCGGGTGTGCCTCCTTTGACGTTGAAGCGGGAAAGTGTTTCGTTCCAGATGCGACGTCCTTCTTTCTCGAGGGCGTCGATGTTGTAGTCTTGCAGTTCCCGGAGGAGGTTGGCCCGGGCCTGACCGGTACTGATGAAAGACACCCCGTAGCGCAGCCTGACGCTGTTTTCTGCAAAGCTAAGGACTACGCTCCCGCTGTCGGGAGTCTCGACGGCGGCCGGCTTCTGGAGAGTCTGCATATAGACATACACTTTGGTGTCTCCATAGACGGTCTGCGTACCGGAATACCCATCGTCATCGGCTCCGACGGAGCCCCCGAGGCTGGCAAGGACAAGCTTCAGGGGGCTGTCGGAAACGAATTCATACATGGCCGACTGGTGCGATACGGCGTAGCGTGCGTCTATCGCACCGTCGGCAAGGGTTACTCTGTAGGAATATGGAGTGATGTGCTCGTTGTCGTAACTGAGCGGAATCACAGAGGACCGGACTTCTCCGGTAGTGACCGAAAGCTTGAAAGCGGAGCGCTCCCGGTGGTTGGTCACGATGACGGGAAGCCCGTTGAGATACTCGCTTGTGTAGTCGGCCCGCTCAGGATAGACCCTGAGCATTGAATTGGGCAATTGCACGGTAGGGAAGGTGGGAACCAGCATATGGCTGATGTTTCCGATATACGGATTCACATAGTCAACCGGCTCCTGCCTGTCCTGAATACAGGAAACCAGAAGTGCTGAGGCTACGATGATTGCGAAGTATCCCGGTCTTGTCATAATATTATTCTACAGGGGTGAAATAGAAACGATTCTTGTTGAAGCCAGTTGTGGTGTTGGCTCCGTCACTGTTGAGGTCGGTGTTCAGGGCGTCCCAGAGGGCTTGTGAAGCGTGGAACTTGCACTGCAGGCCGTGGCCTTCCTCGTCCTTGATGGTGGTGGTGACGGAAGCTGTGGCGTTGAACATGTTGGTCACATTTGCAGGCAGGGAGAAATTCTTGCCGAGGTAGAGATACCTCAGGTTGAACACCTGGCTGAACATGGACTGCATGGATGTAGCTGAGGTGGTTGCGGTCTCGCCGAAGCTTACCCTTTCGAGTTTCTGGGCGTTGGCGAACATCCAGCCGTAGGAAGTCACGTTGGAGAAGTCGGCATTGCCGAAATCGACGGACTTAAGGTTGGTGCAGTTGCGGAACATATACTCGAAATTGGCATTGGCGAGGGTGTTTACGTCGTTGAACGACACTTCCTCCAGTGCGTCGAAATCACGGAACAGGTTGGTGCTGCTGTTGTAGAGGGTGATTATCGGAGCCTCCGTGCATACGTATGCAGTTTCGCCGGCTACCCAGGCATGGATCTGGATGTCGCTGTTGGGACCGTTGGAAATGAGGTTGCCGCCTGCCTTGTAGGCCTGTGAATAAAGGGTATGAGCCTTGAAGATTATCTTTTTGATAGTATAATCCTTGTCGGTAGCGCTGCCGGAACCGCCTGCAAGCTGCTTGATGAGTCCGGTGAACTGGGGTGCTGCGTCTGCGTAACGCAGGGTGGCACGTCCGGTAATGGCAGCGTAGTCGGTGGTGTTGAGTGAGCCGACCGGGAAGATGTGGCTGCGCTTGATGTCGGCAACGGTGCGTGTGGCACGCTTGCAGAGCTGATTGTCACCATTCACGTAAGCCACTGTGAAACCTCCGTCATAAGTTGTTTTTGGACGGACTGCGACATAGTATGTACCGGGTGCAATAACGCTTTCACCTTCTGCGGGAACGAGGGTAATCACGGTAGAGGTCTTGTCTGCGACAACGGACAGTGCCAGGGACTCTTCCTGGGCGTTGAAGTCGAATTGTCCGCAGATGGCGATGTTCTGGCCGTATCCGCCCGCTACCTGGATTTCCTTGACGGTGAGTCCGTCGGGAACCACTACCTTCACGAGGCTGACTGCATTGAAGAGCTTCACGCTGCTGCTGCCCTTCAAGGCGATGCCTGCGCTTATGAGAGCCTTGGGGTCAACGCCTCCGGGAACTGCACGCTGCACTTCTGGGATAGTGATTCTTACGACTGAAGCTGACTGGAGCGCAGCGGCTTCATTGTACGGGCTGAGAACCAGGTACTGCTCTGCGTCGGCTACGGTGCCGCTGAAGCTTGCAGACGCGCCACCCGCTTCGGTGGTGAGCCTGGCGTTTTCGCTGCCGGACATCACGCTCACGGCGTCACCTGCCTGGAAAACAACGCTGGTGCCGTCGAGGGCTGCCTTGGTCTCTGAGCCGGGGATTTCACGGCTTACTGACAGAGTGAGAGCCTTACCTGCTGAAACGGATTCAGGATTGAACTCCTTGGTGCATGATACCATTGCTGCTGCAGCAAGGCATGCAATTGCGACAAAAAACTTTTTCATAATCCTGAACGTTTTACCAACTGAACTCATTGTCTTCAATAAATCCTTCGTTACTGGTATCAACGAAGGCACTTTGACACAGAAGGTCCGCGGTCTGTGAGCCGCTTACATCTGTCAGCGGAGTGTTGTACTCCTTCTTGAATGCTTTTTTTGTCATAATGATAATAAAAAAGTTATATTTTTGGTGTATCAGTCATATCAAATTCCAGAATTCCTCCGGAGATTATGTCTTTGTGGGATATCGTTATGCCTTCCAGTGGCTTGCCGTTCAGGCGGACACCCTTTACATATTTATTGTTTTCGCTCAATCCGTGAGCCTTTACGGTAAACGTCTTTTCGCCGCCAAGGCGCAAGACGGTTTCTTCTATCTGAGGCGCTCCGATGACATACTGCCCGCTTGCAGGGTCGACGGGGTAGAAGCCCATGGCCGAGAAAAGGTACCATGCCGACATCTGTCCGCAGTCGTCATTGCCGCAGAGGCCGTCGGGAAGGGGCCTGTAGAACTTGTCGAATACTTCCCTGACGAGTGATTCGGTTTTCCAGGGCTTGCCTGCAAACTGGTAGAGGTAGGCGACGTGGTGGCTCGGCTCGTTGCCGTGGGCATACTGGCCGATGAGGCCCGTGACGTCGCCGTTGAAGCCGCTGTTGTTCTCGCTGACCGTATCCAGGAAGAAAAGGGAATCGAGTTTGGTCTCGAAACTGTCGGGTCCGCCGAGCAGTTCAATCAGCCTTTCCGGGCTCTGCTGCACGTGCCAGGTGTACTGCCAGGCATTCCCCTCAGTGTAATCGCCGCCGTGAGTATTGGCGTGCGACAGTTCGAAACGGTCGAACGGAGTTCTCCACTTGCCGTTCGAATCTTTGCCGCGGACAAGTTTGGACTCGGGGTCGAACAGGTTCTCCCAGTTCCGTGAACGGGCGCGGAAGAATTCAGCGTCTTCAGTATGCCCGAGAGACTCGGCAAGAAGGGAGGCGCAATAGTCGTCGTAGCACATTTCCATCGTGCAGGAGACGGACTCTTTCTCCATGATGTCGAAGGGATAATAACCGTATTTGTCCATCACGTCGAATCGGGAGGATCTGTCGTGATTGGTGGTGAGGCTGGCCTTTACTGCCTGCCAGGCCCTTTCCTTGTCGAATCCGTCGAATCCCTTGAGGCACGCATCGACAACAGTCGGCACCGCGTGGTTGCCTATCATGCAATGCGTCTCAGTCCCCCAGAGAGCCCATATGGGCAGGTAGCCCTGGGCGTCGAACTGCTCCAGCATGCTTTGTACGAAGTCTCCGACCATTTCGGGATTAAGTATGGTGTAGAGGGGGTTGGCGGCGCGGTATGTGTCCCAAAGTGAGAATGTGGAATAGAACCTGCCGTTCTCTGAATTGCGGACCTGATGCCGGGCGTCGCGGTAGCGGCCGTCGGTATCGGCAATGTTGTTGGGCTGTATGTAAAGGTGATAGAGACAGGTGTAAACGTTCTTTTTCTGCTCCACACTGCCTTTTACTTCAACCCTGGAAAGCAGTTCGTGCCATTTGGCGTGCGCCTGGCGGCGGATTCCGGGGAAATTCCAGCCGTTGTCTTCCGCATGCATCGAGCAGAGTGCGCCCTCGACGCTCACGGTGGACATCGCGACCTTCACGCCCAGAGGCTTGGAGCCGGAGGCGAACTGCAGCACAACCTTGTCCGCCTTTTCCTTTCCCGTCAGTTCCAGGTTGTTTCTGTCCTGATATGGCTCCGAAAATTTCATTACGAAGTACCATTCCCTCTGGGTCCAGTTCTTGGTCACCAGGCGTCCGCAGATGGTGCTGGCATCGGGATAATCGATATCTGCCTCGAGCACGTGGAAAAGCAGGTTGCCGGGGGAGTTTACATTTCCGTTCTGGAAATCGACGTAGAGTTTGCGGCTTGACGGGTCGGCATAATGCAGTCTGTAATGGGAGACATGCTCCGTAGCTGTCATCTCCGCACAGATGCCGTTGACGAATTTCACGCTGCAGTAGCCCGGGGTCGAGAACAGCGACTCTTTGACGTACGGGTTGTCGTGCTCGGGTTCAGCGGTGCTGAACGGCAGGATGAGGATGTCGCCGAGATCCAGACATCCGGTTCCGTTGAGGTGTGTCTGGGAAAAACCTATGAGCGTAGAGTCGGCGATGTTGAAGCCGGAACAATACTCCCAGCGGCTGTTCCCGGAGTCCGGACTGGGCTGAACCATGCCGAAGGGCACGCAGGCACCGGGGAAGGTGTGCCCGTTATCTGCCGTACCTACAAGGGGATCGGCATATTTGCAAATGTCCGTATTGCACGCGGCCACCAGCAGGCAGGCTGCTATCAATGCTCTGATATTCATAATCTTTCGTATATGTATTGTAGTATTTCCTTTCGAGTCTCAAGACATTCGGGTATGTCTATGCCTGAAAGTCTGCGGAACGAGCTCAACTCGCTCCCGCTTGCTTTGTCCTGCAGGCGCGCCTCCCAGTCGGGGATATACCCTGCGAGGGCGAGTTTCTGCACCATGGCAAAATCGGGAGAGTCGGGTGTAACGTCCCGGAAGTAGATTAGCGAAGCGCCTGCTGCAAGCAGGTCTTCCTGAATCCGGGCTATGCTGAGTTTCTGTACGGGAAGGCCGCTTCTGACAGCCTGCGCCGCAGCAATGCCTGCCGCCTGCCCGAGAGCCATCCAGCAGGGCTCCATACGCATGGTGGAGAAGCCTACGTGCGTCCCTGACACCGGCACGGGGAAGAGCAGGTTGCCGACTTTCTTCGGGACCATGACGCCGAATGGAATGGTGTAGGGTACGCTTTCGTACCCGAAAAATCCGTCTAGATGTACCCTGCCCGTCTCCCTTTTGTGGCAGGCGTGTGAGTCCAGGGCATAGTGGCAGGAGGCAATGCTTTCGCGGTGTACGGGCGGCCTCTGGCCTTCGCTTACGGCAAGGGCGTCATGGGCGGTGAAGTAGTATGTGCCTTCCATCCTGCGTCCCTCGCGTACATAGACCTGGCGGGGGAAACCGCCGTTGTCGGTGTATTCCGTGGACGAGAGCCCCCAGCGGCGGCATTCTTCACGGAACTGAGCGGGGAGCTCCTGGTCGTTCTGTACGAACCACAGCAGGCCGAGGGTGTAGTCCTTAAGCCTCTCGGCGAAGCGGTCGCGCCACTCCCAGGAGGCAGTTGGCCAGGGCCAGTTCTCTTCTGGCAAGTCGGTGGAAATAAATGCCATATGCTGGTTGTTGGCATCTGTCTTGCCATTGGGGAGTTTGACCATATTGGTCACTTTTGCCATTCCCCAAGGATCGCCGGGAATGGTGGTGCGGCCACCGGCCTTGAGAGCGGCGCGGTTGGCCTCATAGTCGGCATCGGTCAGTTCGGCGGTCTCTATTCCGGTATTCCGTCCTGTCCAGACGTCCTCCACCAGGGATGCATATTCGGCCCTGTCGTAGCGGGCAGGCTTGCCGATGGGAATCATTGCAGAGGAATCTGTAGTCAGGCACAGGCGGTAGTTGTAGGCCTGCACGGCATTGTCACCCTGATAGGTCGTACCTTCAGACTCATAGCCCTCGTATCCGTTGAAATGGCTTTTCGTGCCCTTGTTGAACTGTACGCCCCAGTGGCGGTAGATTTTTCCGGAGCAGGGCTCGTCAAACTCGGAGCGGGATTCGCGGCCAAGACGGTAGGGAACGCCCGCCGCAGCTGCCAGGTCGCCTTCGTATGTGGCGTCCACAAAGATGCGGGCCTTGTATGTTTCGTGCCTTCCGCTGTTCCTGTCGAGTACGCGTATGGAAACAATGTCGAATCCGGCGGTCTCCACATTTGCAGGGTCGCTGTCGAACTGTCTGCCGTACAGGACGGTAATCCTGGACTTCTGCTCCCCGAGCATGTCGAGGAAGGTCTTTTCGGCTACAGACGGCTCGAAATGGTAGCCGTCGCTGCAATCCTTGAGCTGCTGGGAGTCCGGACCGTATGTTTTCAGGTAATGCTCCCGGTTCCGGCGTACGAACTCCAGAAACAGGCCTGCCGTGGCCCCGCGGGTGGTGATATCCGTTGCGCCAAGCCCGTTGGCGGGAAGGCCTCCTGCGTGAGAGGTGCGCTCCAGCAGCAGGACTTTCATACCCTGCCTTGCCGCGGCAATAGATGTGCAAATGCCTCCGGGAGTAGCGCCCACCACGACAATATCGTAGCGGTCGGAGGCACGGCTGCACTGCAGGCTGACTGCAAGGCAGAAAAGTATGCAGAATAACTTCTTCATCCTACAGATAGCGCTGTGCGGTGACAAGCATCTTCATCACCATAGGCTCGAAAAGGTCGGTGTCGTTGAATCCGTTGTGGGAGTACCAGTCTTTGTAAATGAGGTCGTACTTGACTCCCTTTTCGCGCAAGGCGCGGGTGAAGGTCTTGACCTGGGCTTTGTCCACCAGAGTGTCGCCGCCGGTGAAGGTCAGCAGGCAATAAGGCGCTCCGGAGTGGACGAAGGTAACGGGGGAACACTCAGCCCTGGATTCGGTGCTTGCCAGATTGAAATACTCATTGTGGCGGCTGGAGGGCACGTAGTCGGGCACGGTGTTCACCAGGTCGTAGATTCCGTTGAGGCTGATGAGCAGCTTGGTGCCCGGGGTCCTCATTGCCGCATAGGCTGCGAGATGCCCGCCCGCGGAGTGGCCGGCGAAGCCGAAACGCTGTGCATCGAGGCCGTATTCTTCCGCATGTTCCCGGACATAATTGAGCGCATCCTGGATATCCTGCCAGGTGTCGGCAAAAACGGCACCCTGGGTGAGCAAGGAATAGGAAATGCGCACTCCGGCTATTCCGTTCCCGGCAAGGAAGCGCGATTGCAGGCTGTGGGCTCCGTAATTGCCGGTGTGCCATCCGCCACCGTGAATCCAGACGATGAACGGCAGTTTTTTTCCTTCGCGGTCCCTCGGAAGGTCCAGCGCGAGCTTGAGTTCATAGGATGGATACTTTTTGTACACCACCTCAATGGTCTCACACTGATGGAAATCGTCATCTTTTAAGAAACAACGAGACCGGTAATAAGGCTCGAACATATCGGCCGGAACCTTCTCCATGTCAAAAATCTGGTGGCTGACGATCTTGGCTTCGTCAAGGAGTTTGTATCCTCCCTTTATTTTCACAAGGTCCAGACCATAGCGGTTGATGATCCTGTCCTGCGCCGACATAGAGGCGGTACATACGCAAATAAGCAGGACAAGGTATAGGAACTTTCTCATAACTTGCTGAATTTTATTGCATAACCGCCTCCTGGTGCAATGTTGATGCGGAGGACTTCTCCGGAAGCGACTTCGGTTATGATGTGTTTGTAGTCAGTTGCGTTGCGGGAGGCGTTGACCCCGTCGCGGAAGATTTCGGCCTTGTAACGGCCGTCAGGCAGGAAAGACAGGTCAAGTGTCGCCTGTCGTCCCTTCCAGGATGCGAGGGAACCCACATACCAGTCGCCGCCGTAAGACAAGCGCGCAATGGTTTCATACTCCCCGATGCGTCCCTCAAGCGCCATGGTTTCGGCCCATACGGTCGGTACGGCAGTAATGAAACCGGTACACTCCTGTTCCCTGATATAATTGGACGGGGTGTCGCATAGCATGTTGAGCGGCGAGTCGAATACGATGTACTCTGCAATCTGCCGGCAGCGGGTGCCCTGGCTCATCGGTTCGGACCAAACGGAACGGTAATTCTCGCGGGTGCCGTTGCGCATCGCTCCCTGCGTGTAATCGACGGGACCGTTGATGGAACGTATGAATGGGAATGTGACGTCGTAGTCGACCAGGTCGCAACTGTAGGACGGGTTCTTGAGCTGCTCCAGGCCGTGTACACCCTCGAAATTGAGCACGTTTGGGTAGGTGCGGTTGAGCCCTGCGGGCTTTGCGCCGCCGTGGAAGTCCAGCACCACCTTGTGCCTGCGGGCTATTTCGGCGGCTTTATAGTAGAATTCGTTCATGAGCTGGTCGTCCCGCCCGATGGCGTCGAGCTTGAACCCCTTGATGCCCATGTCTGCATAATGTGCTATGATACGTTCCATATCTTTCTGGAATACGTAATAGCCGACCCAGAGCATCAGGGATACTCCCCGGCTCTCCGCGTATGCGATGAGACCCGGGAGGTCTATTTCCGGCACCACGGCGAAAGCGCTGCCTTCCATCCTGTCGTACCATCCGTCATCCAGAACGACGTACGGAATGCCGTTGGACGATGCGAAGTCGATGAAGTATTTATAAGTCTCGTTGTTCACTCCGGATTCGAAGTCTACGCCGGTAAGGTTCCGGTCGTTCCACCAGTCCCAGGCGACATATCCGGGGCGCACCCATGAAAAGTCGGCGTCTAGCGTGGGGCGGGACAGTTTGAATACCAGGTTGTTGTCGAGCAGCTGCCGGTCTTCGGTGCTGATGGCAATTACCCTCCAGGGGAAACTCTCACCGCTCTTGATGCGCGCGATGTATTCTTCCCTGTCAACTACAACCTGGTTGTGCCCTCCGACAGTGACCGAAGGGTCGTGGCTGCCCTGACGCAGGGTTTTGGGATATGGGGCGAAGACTCCGCGCAGGCAGCTGCCACCGTCACCCAAAAGGTACATGCCGGGATAGTGCTCCAGATCCGATTCGGTGATGCAGAACTTCAAGCCGCCGTCGGCTTCCACCAGCACCGGCAGGAAGGCCAGTTGACCTTCGCGCCATTCGCTCACGGGGGTGTGCGCGTAAACATTCTCGAAGGTGTTGAAGAACTGGATGTCGAAACTGCCCGTCTTCTTAACATAGGGAATGTATGCGCACCGGTCGGCGCCAAGGTCGAATTCCACATCCTCTGAAAGTACGGTAAGATCCTTCTTGCCCTTGTAGACAAAGCGCCAGGCGGCACCTTCGTCATAGGCGCGCACTACCAGATCGTAGTCCTTGCTGCCTACGAGAGTGAGCTCGTTGCAGATGTTGTGCTCGGCGGCCCGCTTGTAGACGGGTGTGGGGAAGGTCTCGTCGATATGGCGGGTAACGCTTTTGCGGATGCGGAAATCGCGTCCGAATTCCCCGTCACCGGTGTTTATGGCCATATTGCCGGAGACCAGACACCCGGAGTCATAACTGACTGAGTATCCGATATTGCCGGCTACGCTGATCTGCACCCTGACCCTTCCGTCCGGAGATGATACGCCATACTGCCCCCGGGCGCCATACAGCAAGCCCGGAAGCAGGAAGGCTATCAACGTGACTAGTTTTTTTAGCATTACTTCTTATAACGCTTGGGACCGACGCTCACGTCATCTATTCTGAACACGCAGCCGTAGCCGTTCTGGCGGAAACGGATTGAGAGACTCTCCTTGTTGGGAAGGGGAGAAGTGCGGCGGTATGTGAATACCAGTTCGGAACCTTCATCGGTCGAGAGAGGCTCGAAGTCGAGTTCGTTCCACCTCAGTCCGTCCTCGCTCCATTCTACGGCGAGGTCGGTGCCGTCGAAACGGCGTACTCCTTTCATGAGGGCAAAGCCGACAACGGGCTTCTTGATACCCATTGTGTTGACTCCGTTGATCTGGAAGTAGCAGTTGTGCTTGTCGGAGATACGGACGTTGCATCCCCTGGAAGCCTCGTTGCCGAACTGGGTTTTGTACGTGGCGTTCTTGGGGGTTGCGCCTGTGCACTGCACTTCGGCGTCGCCCTCATAGGTAAACTTGCCGCTGTAGCGGAAGCCGTTTTCTTCGTTGAGGTCTGAGGCGCTCATCACTACGGGAAGGGTTCCCATAGTCTCTTCAAATTCCTGGGCAAAGGCAGGTGCCGTGAAGCAGATGGCGATTGCGGCTAAAACAAATCTGGTTTTCATCGTGTTACTGTTTGATGTTAATGTTCTTTACAAATTCGTTCCTTTGTATGTCATTGTCCGTGACGGGTTTGCCGTTCACTGTGACGTTGCTTATGCTTACGTTCTCAACGAGATGTCCTTCGTCGTATCCGAGCAGTTGGACTACAGGGTTGATTACCTTGTCCGCAACGATGTTCTCGAACACCACTCCGTCGATATGCCCCCTTTCGTCGCTGCTGCTCCAGATGGCGTTGTTAATCCAGAGGGAGATGAAGTTCCGGCTTTCTTCGAAGCGCAGGTTACGGAAAACGATGTCCGAAACCCTTGCCTGGTCGCAATGGTACACGCGCATGCTCCACTCGCGGCCCTTGTCGTGGATTATGTCGCAATCCTCGAAGACGACGCCCGAAACGTCCTTGCGCAGCTCTGCGCCTACGCTGACGGCGTGTGCCACTTCGTTCCAAAGGACATTGTGGTATGCGTGGACATTCCTGCACGGCCCGCCGCTCTGGAGAGTTTTCACGACAATCAGGTCGTCGAGAGTGCGTATGAAGCAATTGCGGATGACGACATTCTCGCTGTTGCAGACGTCGATGCCGTCGGAGTTCGCCCTGTATCCGAGAATCTTGACTCCGTCGATGATGACATTCTTGCTGTTCCTCACCGGAAGGGTCCATACGCTGCCGTCCCTGAGCGTGATGCCTTCAACGGATATGTTGTTCCCGTTGACGGAGAGGAGGTTGGTCGTGAGCGTTGAGCAGCGGGAGCCGTCAACTATGCCGCGGCCGCGCACTTTGATGTTGTCGCCGATGAGAGAAATCACCGGGGAGCAGATTCCGGTCTGGGCGTTGAGATACATTTCTCCGTACAGTACGGCTCCGCGATCGATGTAGAGCGTCTGGTTGGAGCGGACGATGATTCTCGACACGCGGTGCTCTCCGGGACCGTAGTAGATGACATTCGGGTCGGAAATGTCGATGTCGTCATCTTCCGGCGCGTCGGTGAAGATGTGCAGGGAATGGATTTCGTCGCCGTTGACCTCGAGCGTAAGCCTGTCTCCGGGAACGGCTTCGAAACTGATTTCCCTCCCCTTGATACAGGGCTTGATTCCGCGTGATGAAGGGAGCACCTTGGCGCAGACGACATCTTCAGACACTTTTACCTTCACCATGGAAGGCTTTGAGATGTCCGCAGAGCAGAATGCCGCCATCTCATAAATGTCCTCTGATGCATGCTTGTCGTCCATGCCCTTCATGCGCATAAGGCTGTCGGCGGGAGATACCTTGGCGGAGTACACCGTAACTCTCTTTCCGGCCACGGTCACGCTGAAGCCGGGCTTGGCGAAAATGGGGAGGGCGCAAGCCAGAATAAGGAGTATGGATATCAGTTTTCTCATTTCTTCAAGATTCTTACTGCATCGACGACCACGACTCCGCTCTCACCCTTGTTGGTGATGATTACCATACCTTCCTGCCGGGGGTCGAACCTGTATTCTCCAAGACTGTACCAACTGGCCTCGATGCGGGGAGACTTGGTCATGTCCACGCTGCAGGGATGATGTCCCTTCTTATCGACGACGGTCACGTCCGCTGCCTTGACGCGGTTTCCGGAAGCGGAGTACATGATCTGGACCTCGTATTTACCCTTTGACGGGACCTTGACGGGGAACACGGCTTCCGTACCGCCGTTGGGATTGACCGGTACGAAACGGTAGTCGTACTTCATGAAAGGGCCCTGGCTGGTGGAATGTGACCATTGGCCGTCTCCGAGTCCAAGCTCCGAGTCGTCAATCACGATACCGTCGAACATCTCGGGAGTGAGGTACATTCCAAGCGGAGTCTTGAAATGGATAATCTGCTTCTGCTCTTTCAGCTTCTTCTGCAGTTCCTTGACGTCTATGTCCTGCACGGCCGATTCTGCCTTGAGGGCGAGGGCGACGGCATCGCCGGCAACCTGCCCCAGCATCATGTACACCGGCTCCATGCGCAGGGATGCGCAGATTACGTGGGATGCCGACATGCACACGGGCACCAGCAGGTTGCTGCATTCGGCCTTGCGAGGGGTGATGATGCGGTAGGGGAGTTCGTAAGGCTTGTAGGGAGTGTAATCGAAGTTGCCTTCTTCCAGATGGATGCCGCGTTTGGTGACAATCGACGACACGATGTGGCAGTCGAGGAAGTAGGAGCCGATGGCGACTGCGTCTTCCTTGGTGGTGTTCTCCCACGCATCGTGTTGCGTCATCACGAAATCTCCCTTCATCCTGCGGCCTTCGCGGATGTAGAGCTGATAAGGCCAGTTGCCGTTGTCGGCATATTCGTCCTTTGCGTATCCGTAGCGCTGCACATCCTTGCGGAGTTCTTCCGGCACCCTGGGATCGTGCCCGAGGAAATACAGGAAGCCTTCCTGGTAGCGGCGGTGGTAGAGGTCCAGCGCCTCCCTCTGGGCGTAGGTGCCTTCGGGGTAGTTCCAGGCCGCATTGACGAGGTCCATGTGGTTGAGGTCGTATTTGTTGTTGGGGAGCTTGTAAAGGGTGAGGATCTGCCCGAAGCGCTTTGCCCCGCGCCGCTGGATGCGGAACAGTACGTTGTAGTAGCGGTCGGGATCGTATCCCTCGGGCTCATAGAAAGGCACAAGATTGTCGGGGTCGTCGGTGACGGTGAGCCTGTACACGTATGCCTGGCTCTTGGAGTCGGCGGATCCCGGAGTTGCCCTTTCCTCGAAGATGACGTCCAGCGGATATCTGGCCGCAACCTTGCGGACCCCGGCAAGTTCTTCCGGAGTGTAGGTCCTCAGCACTTTGTATTCCGATACGCCGGCGGAGGATTCACCGTATTGCTCGCGGCTCTCGCGTCCCACCGTGTAACTGACTCCTGCCTGGGCCATAAGGTCGCCCTCGTAGGAGCAGTCGATGAACATGGGAGCCGAGAGGATGCGGCCGTCTTCCAGGGTGATGGAGACGATGCGACCGCCTTCGGTCTGCACTCCTCCCTGTTCCTGCAGGCGGCTGTGCAGTATAACGTTCACGCCGCTTTTGGCCAGCATGTCGTTGTAGATCTGCTCTGCGACCTTGCACTCCAGGGCGATCTGCATTTTGTGCGGCGTGCCGTAGTGGGCTCCCACCGTGCGGAGGAATTCCGCCGTATAGCCGCCCACGGTGGTAGTCCAGCCGATATCTACGTTGCCGATGCCGCTGGTCGTGAGTCCTCCCACGTGAGCCGTGCGCTCGATGAGGGCCACCGAGAGGCCTTCGCGGGCTGCCGTGTATGCTGCGATTACGCCGGATGACGTACCGCCGTACACCACGAGGTCGTAACTTCCGGCCTGAGCGAGGGCACAGACCGAAAGCGACGAAGCGATGATGCTGATAATCAGTTTTTTCATTCGACTGCCTGGGCTTTGATGGAAATAACTATGTAGCAGGGTTTGTCATTCGGTAGCGCATTGGTGCCGGTGAACGAGTCGCGGCTGCCTTCTATCCTTTCGAACCTGACGATGCCGGTGCTGTTGGGATATGTGGAAGCGGGGCCGGTCTTGAACACAAAGCAGTCTCCGACCTTGTAGTTGATCCAGTCGGCGTTGGTCTTGCCCTGGACTACGTAGGACTGCAGCGCTGCGTCCGTAAGGTCAGCCAGGGTCACGTTGTCGAAGTTGAATGCGAATGCGGTGGTGAGTCTCTTGATATAGGTGCCGTTGCGTCCGCCCCAGTCGGCGTTGGATGCGCTCATGGTAGGAATCTCGGTCACGCCGTCGGAGTTGATGTATGTGAACCAGCTGGGATCCTGCCCGGCACGGTCTTCATTGGACTTCATCAGGCGGGTTCCGTTGTCGGATGCGCCTCCGTTGTTCCAGGCAAAATAGAAGAAGTCTATATTGCGGCGGTTTTCGGCCTTCCAGAAGTCGAAGAGGCTGTAGGTCTTGAAATCCCGGACGGAGAAGAAACAGTAGGACTCGAGCCCGGGGAACTCTTCGAGAACGAGAGGCTCCTTGGTGTTGCGCTGGGCGGCGATCACGATGTTCTCGCCATAGCGGAGATTCACGAAAGTGGGGATCCTCAGCCTGGCAGAGTGCCCGAGCCTGTCGGTGGCGATGAACACCAGTGCGTGGCTGTCGGTGCTGAACGAATCGACCGTGTACGAGTAATCTACCTTGAAGTCTTTGCTTGCGTCGTAATAGTCGATTGCGATGCGGTTGCTTACGTCGTTCCCCTGTATATCCTTGGTGAGTTTGACGACCTCGATGTTGGAAAGTCCTGTTTCCGCCTCTACGGAGAAACTGAACGTGCGTGAGTCGGCCGTCCTTACGATGAGGGGCTCGTCACTGGTACCTTCCATGGGAACGAGAACCGGTGCCGGAGCGGGGATGTAATTGACCGGGAGCGTCTCGATCTTCATCTTTCCGTTGGCGTCGGTGGCCGACACCTGTACTCCGCGGTAGCCCTCGAAGAAGGTGATGGTCTGGGAGAAAGCGTAGGACGCGTCGCCGACGTGGAATGTCGGGTTGAGAGGGACGTCGATGATGCCATCTGCCGTGAAAAGCGATACTTTCACGCTCTGCAGGGCGTTGGAAGACGTAACCTCGAACCTCGTTTCGATTTCGTTGGGGTCTTCGTTGCGCTCGTTGATTTCAATTTTTTCCAGTTCGAACCTGATGACGGGAGCCGGCTGGACCGGGGTGACGTCCACGTCTATTACCGCTTCTGCCTTGCGGCCGGCACGGTCTTCTGCAAGTATGCGGAGGGAAGAAATCTCCGTGTTCCAGACCGGGGTTTCCTTCATCGAATACTGGTGCACATCCTTGAACGTGCCGGTCTCGCTGACGAGTGACTCGACGCCGCTCTCGGTCTTGTAGAGCCCTACTTTCCGAAGCCCGGCCTCTGAGAACACCACGCACACCACGGGGGTGTTGTCCACCCTGTTCAGGTCGGGAGTGATGGTATCGTACATCAGTTCTATGCTGGGGGCGGCAGTTCCGGAATAGTCCGGTTCCTTTTCCTGGCAGGAAACCATGCTCAGTGCGAGCAGGACGGCTATGCCTGACAATAACTTTTTCATACCTGTTGACTCTTAATAGGGTGTGACATCGGTGTAGGTCTTCCGGAACATGGCGTAGTCGTTCATGATGTGGATTACGCCGTTGGTGGGCATGATGTTGGACGCAATCGAGCTGGAGCGGCGGCTGTTGAAGTTGCTGCCCTTTTCGTTGGCCACGATGTTGCCGTTCGCAATCGGATAACCGATGGAGTTGGTGGATGACTTGTTGACCTTGAGCGTCATAAGTCCCCATTCCCCCTCCAGCAGGGTCTTAACGTAGATAGGCTCCACGGGGAGCTTCTGGTTCAGCGAGTGGTATTCGCCTACTATCATGTGGTAGAGCAGGAGCCTTGTGACCTCTTCCTTGTCGCAGTAGGAAATCTTGTCCACCTGCGCGTGATTGTTGCGGAAAGCGAGCATCGCGGTATTGTCCAGGAACAGATAGGTTATGGTCCTGTCCGTCTGGGTGTAATAGTCGACCATGTCGGTGAACTCGACGGCTTCCACCATTTCGGAAAGGTCATCACGGGTCTGCATAAACTCCCAGGCGCTGATCCCTATATGGGGGTCAAGCGGGGAGCTTTCGTATTTGTAGTCGGTCTGCAGGCGGAAATCCTTGCAGGAAGAGCACATCAAGATGAGTGCCAACGCGCCGAATAATAATCTTTTCATTGCTTCTGGGTATTAATAACCGGGGTTCTGCTCGTAAGCGTTCTGGCAAAGATTGAGGATGGACTGGTTGATGGGGAAGAGTTCCTCATCGGCGCTGCTGATGCCGTTGATGGGGTTCATCACCTTAACCACGCGGTGGTTGCGCACCAGATCGAACCAGCGCTTGCCTTCGCCTACCAGTTCTATCTGCTTCTGGTCGAGTATGTAGTCAATCAGCTCGTCACGGGACGAGAACTGGCTGACGGGAGCGATGGTGGAGGAAACTCCGGCCCTGTCCAGGACGAACTGAACGAGGTTGAGGGCATCCTGCCACTTGTCGAGGTTTGCCTTGACTTCGGCCTGCATGAAGAGGACGTCGGTGTACCTGTATATGGGATAGGCCACCTGGCAGTTGATGTAGTCCTGATATTTGACCGAGGTGCCGTTGGCCATGTACTTGTGTACCTGGTAGGTCTCGGCACTGCTCTTGGACGGGCACATGTAGTATTCGAGACGCTTGTCCACGGGAGCCTGGCTCGCGGCTTTCTCGTAAATCGCCTGAAGTTTGGGAGAGAGCACCACGGTGGAGCCCTGGCCCATTCCGCAGCCGAAGATGCTCCATATCATGGAATAATTGTTCTGCCCTGCTTCGTTGATGTTCTGGTGGATTACGAAAATGAATTCGTTGGACTCGCCGTACTCGTCGACCTTGGGATTGTTGTCCCCGGGTTTGTTGTTGAGGCCGTTGACGAAGGAGTTCTTGAGCGCCGCGATATCTTTCTGGAATACCACGGTGGAGTTCTGAATGGCTGCATCGGGACTGCCGTTGGCAGACATGAAACGGTCGATGGTCGCATCTGCGGCCTCCCATTCTCCAGCCCACATCTGGGCATCTGCGAGGATAGCGTAAATGGCGTTGCGGCTGATGCGCTTGCGCTCTACGTTGGAAGGGTCTATAAGGGACTCGGCCATCTCCAGGTCGGGTATGATAACGTCCCGGAGCACCTCGTCCTTGGGCGTGCGGCCCTTGAACTCTGCGTTTGCCAGATTGTCGACCGGTTCCAGATAGACCGGAACGGCGCCCCATACCCTGACGGCATAGAAGTAGCACAAGGCGCGCATTGCGTATGCCTGGGCAAGATAGTCATTCTTGAGCGTCAGGTCGGTGATATCCGAATCAGGAATGTTCTGGATGGCAAAATTTGTGTTGCTGATGACTTTGTAAAGCGACTGCCAGCTGGTGGACGGAAGGTCCGTGGTCATCTGGTTAAGCAGAAGCTTGGAATACTCCGACGGGAGTTCCTGATAGAGGACGAAATTGTCCGAACGCATTTCGCCCCAGCAGAACCAGTTCGTCTTCAGCGCCGTACGGAACGACGCGTAAATCTCGGCGATTCCGGCGTTGACGTCCCTCTGGTTCTGCCACATCTGGCTGGCGGGAATCTCACTGATGGGATCCACGTTGAGGAGATTGCAGGAATTTGCAAGGAGGGATGCTCCAAGCAGGCAGATTGCGTATGATTTGATAGAATGTCTCATAATCCTTTCCTGTTACAAGTTAAGAGTGAGTCCGAGGCCGAATTCCCTGTTGCGGGGGAAGCGGTTGGTGTCCATACCGATGGAGAGAGCACTGTAATTCGAGAATTCCGGATCGTATCCGCTATATGCGGTGAAGGTGAAGGGGTTCGTTACGTATGCGTAGATGTTGAGACCCTTGATGTTGAGTTTCTGGGTCACGGTCTGCTTGAACCTGTAGGCGATGCGGATGTTCTTGATCTTGATGTACGAGCCGTCTTCGATATACTTCGAATTGACGTGCCTGTCGTTCTGGAAACTGTCTGCAAAAGGACGGGGGTATTCGACCTGGTCGCCCTGCTTAACCCAGAAATTGTTGATCCAGTTGACCGTAGGTGTGGTTGACCAGGCTGCCATGCTGGCCTGGTCCTGGTTGTAACGTGCGAAGTTGTAAATCTGTCCGCCGAATGAGAAATACGATGCAGCGGTGAGTGTTACCTGCTTGTAGCGGAAGGTCATGTTGAGACCGCCCGTGAGGAACGGCTGGGCGTTCCCGAGAATCATGCGGTCCTGATCGTTGATGATGCCGTCCCTGTGGTCGGGTGCCTCATCCCAATTGATATCGCCTCCCCTGAAAGGAACGCCGCTGGGGAGCGTTTTCTGATTCACGGGGCCGTCGTAGCGCACGCCGTCGAGGGTGTAGTGGCTGAATGAGCCGCCCTCGAAAACCGGGGTGAGTTGCTTCCAGTCACTGGTAAAAGCGTTGGATTCGTCATAGGCGAACACTCCGAGGTATCTGTAGCCGTAGAAATCACCCAAGGGCCTCTTTTCTGAAATGTACCAGTTGTCGCTGTGGATATAGGGGGTATGATTAGCAAGCTCCAGCACCTGGTTGCGGCTGTAGGTCAGGTTGGCGTCAAGATGCAGGTAGTAGTTCTTCTTGTTAAGGAACGTGCCCTTGAATGCGAGTTCGACGCCCTTGTTCTCTATGGACCCGATATTCTTCCTGACGGTATTGAATCCCCATTCCTTGGGAATCTCGTAGTTGGCGAGGAGGTTGTCGGTTACCTTGTCGAACCAGTCCACGGTGAGCTGGTACCTTCCCTGCTGGAAGGTCAGGTCTGCTCCTATGTTGAGCTGGCGCGTACGCTCCCATCCGAGGTCGTTGACAGCAATCCTGGAAGGGGTTACGCCCGCCACGCCGTCATAGATGCCGCCGATGGCATAACTGAGCTGGGAATCAAAGTCCCCGATGGCTTCGTTGCCGGTTACGCCGTAACTGACGCGGAATTTTGCATCGGTCAGGCCTATGGCCCTCTTTACGCGGCGCATGAACTTCTCGTCGGAGAAGCGCCAGGCCGCGGAGACGGAGGGGAAGAGACCAACCTTCTTGTCGGATGCGAAGCGGGAGGACCCGTCGGCGCGCATGTTGGCGGAGAAGATGTACTTTGATTTGTAGTTATAAGTCAGACGCGCAAAGGCGGATGCCATGGTGTGCCTTGTCTCGGTGCTTCCCGTATTGGTGAGGTCGAAGTTTGCTGCGAAGGCGTTCATCGTCCATACGGCATCGGTAGCGGAATCCTTGCCCTTGAAATACTCGACTGCGCTGTTCCATCCCTGCAGGGAGAAACCTGCCATGGAGGAGAAGTTGTGGCCGTCGCCGAACGTGTTGGAATAGTTGAGGTAGTTCTCGTTCATCACGTCGAAGGTCATCGTGCTCCTGTGCTGGCCGTTGTTGTGCAGATATTGGTCGCTGAGAGCGGTAGGACGCATAAACGTATACCTGACGAGGCCGAAGTTGGCGTTGATGTTGGACGTCCACTTGAGGTGCTCGCTGAAATTGATGTCGGCATACTGGAAAATCGACGCCCTGTAGTACTCGTTGAAATTGGTCTGCAGGTCGGCGGAAAGGGGACTGATGCCCCACAGTGTGCCGATGAGTGTACCGTCGGGATAGTAAAGGCTGAGCGTCGGCTTTCTGGAGAGGATGCTGTTGAGGTATCCGGCTTCGTCCACGCCGTCCTTCTTGGCGTAACTCATGTTGATCTTGGTGCCCAGCGAGAGTATTTCATTCGCCTTGTAGTCTGCATTCAGACGGATGGACGCCCTGCGGAAATTGGTGTTCTTGATGATGCCTTCCTCATTGTAGAATCCTCCCATCAGCATATACTTGAGTTGCCTGCTGGCGCCACCGAAACTTAGGTCGATCTGGTCCTTGTTGGCAAGACGGTAGGCGATGTCCTGATAATCGTTGTCGTTGTTGAGCAGGGCGTTGTACGGATCGCCCAGCTGGGAGTTGAGGATGTTGATGACAGCCTGAGAAACCATTCCGGCGCCTTCGTCCATGGCATAGTCCAGATACTGATGCTGCATCTCCCTGTACTGATTTGCATTGATCTGGGGCAGCTTGTGCGTGAGCTTGGCCAGCGAATGCTGATAGCGCAGTTCGAGGACGGGATTGCTCTCGTTGCCCCTTTTGGTTGTGACGAGTATTACGCCATTGGCGGAACGGGCTCCGTAAATCGCTGCGGAAGCGGCATCCTTGAGTACCTCGATCGACTCGATGTCATAGGGATTTATCTGATCTATGTCGTTGCTGGGGACGCCGTCCACGACCCATAGAGGGCCGACTCCGGCATCGTTCATCGTGGACGTACCGCGTATGATGACGTTGGAGCCTTCTCCCGGCTGTCCGGAGCCGGATGTCACCTGGACGCCGGCGGCAGTGCCCTGCAGCACGTCGAATACGTTGGTGGGCATCCTGTTCTCGATGTCATCCTTGGTTACGGATACTATGGAACCTGTGATGTCCCTTTTCTTGGTGGTGCCGTAACCGATGACGACCGTCTCTTCCAGCATGTCTGCGGCGTCTTCCATTTCAACGTCAAGCCTGTCGCCTACTCCGGCAATCCTGTCAAGGTCTTTGTAGCCAAGGAAGCGGAACTGGAGGATGTCCTCGGGCCCCGTGATTCCGATGGAAAACTTGCCTTCGGCATCAGTAACGACGCCCTGCCTGGTCTTGGTGTTGTAAACGGAGGCTCCCGGCAGGGGACCTGGGAAGGCACCTCCGGCATTGACCGTTCCGACCAGTGTGCGGACGATTTTTGTTTTTTTGTCCTGGGCAAAACTAACGGAACCCGCTTGTGGCATCAGGAAAGCCATAAGCGCGAGCACGCAGATAATCTTGACGGACGCAGTAAGTGTTTTATTCATATGATTCAGAATGATTGAATATTCGAATCCAGCCAGTTGTATTTTTCGCGGAAGGCTTTCTTGAGCCGTTCTACGGCATCATGATAGCCAAGGGTTTCATCCTGGTTCGTATCCCGGCTGATTGGCCACATCCGGGAGTTGAGCACGTCGGAAGCGTAGAGTGTCGAACTGATGGCGTCAACGTAGTCGGGAATTGTCGCCAGCTTGTCCTTGAAACTGTTCCACCGCTCTTTTATGATACGGCGTATCTCCTTGTCCTGGAACAACCGGTAGAAATAGTATTTTTGCCCCATCGCCACATAGTTGTATTTGTCTTTGGGTATGAAAGTGCCCCAGTCGAAGTCCCATACAGGCCCCGCTTTCAACTTGCCGCCCCGGTCTTTGTGGATATAAGCGCTTTTGGGCTGGTTTATTTCGGAGTTCTGTGCAAGTTCGTTTACAATCCACCAGTCGACGAAAGACTCGGGCTCTATGTAGTCCAGGTATTCCCGGGCCGCGAAACGGTCGTCCTGGAAGAGCGCCGCTTCGAACCGGCTTACGTAGTCGTACATGTAGTTGAACTGGGCCTCGTTTATCTCGTCAGGATCCTTGAACTGCCAGGGGACATTGTGTAGGGGGGACATAAACTTGAAGTCCTCGTCGTACCAGAGGTCGCATTCCATCAGGTATCCTCCTGTAAGTTCTTCGCCCTCTGTGACTTTCTTGCCGATGGACGCAATTTTTACGCGGTTTTCATCGACCTTTATCTGTTCGCAGAGGTAGTAGTTGCCGATGTGCTCTCCGTTGAGTATGAGTTCCACGAAGCGTCCGGAAGGGGTCCAATCGAGGCCGGTGCGCCTCGATATCTCGAATGCCACGTCGTTGCGGATCATCGTGCGGTCCATCCAGTTGGCCAGAAGACACCAGCGTTTGTGCTGGGGCATGCCGAGAATTTTCGCTTTCCCGTCAAGTTTGAGGGCGTATGGTTTTTTGGGGAACTGTGTCCAGGTGCTGTTTCCGCGGCCCTTCACGCTGAGGGTGCCCTGATAGTTCACGCTGAGGTCGGGATTGAGGATTGTCATGGTGGCCCCCTCCATCCACTCGGTCTTGGAAGCAATCGGAGCGCCGCCCGGGGTGTCGAGTATGACGAACGGCAGGCCGGTGTTGATGCCGTGATAGGAAATGGCCTTGACGGTGAATGGATTGGAATATACGCTGTACTGCTCCCCGCGGCAGTCTTTTGCGCGGATGACGAGGCAGGCCTCATCTTCATAACAGTCCGCAGCTGCGAGATCCCTGAGCACTGCGATGTAATTGCCTGCAAGTGGTTTCCCCTCGTCGTCCAGCATCTGCTCCACCGCTTCCAGAGCGACATTGCCGCCGTCGTAATGCAATGATATATCCTCGGAGTTGACTTTCGCATTTGAAGGGCTGACCCTGAAAGGAAGCAGGGACGTGGCCCCGGTAATCATCCCTACGGGCTTGGAAGATACAAGCGTTATGCCCGACGGTACGGCGAACCAAAGGGGAACTGTGTATTCGCTGCCGTCGGAAAGGTCGATGATGACTCTGCCGTCTTCGGTCCGGACGCTGACCGTGCCGGAGGGCTCGCTGATCAGAGTAACGGAACTGCCGTCCGTGAAAGTGAGTGTATATCCGTTTTCAACTTCGACTACGTCCCGGATAATCTTGTTCTCCCGGATTATACCCTGGACGTACTCGGCGATTGTCTCAAGGTTGGAGACTTTGTTTTCCAGGTTGTCAAGCCGCTCATAGATGCCAGAGCACGAAGTGAAGGCACCGCCGATGAGGCTGGCTGACAAGGTCAGTAGGATTAGTGTCTTGTGGATTCTGTTCATAACACGCGCGTTATGGATACAAATCTACAAAAGGGTATTTAACGGGGGGCTTAATGAAAGGATTAACGCAGATTTTTTTTGATGAAATCAGTAAAATCTTCGCTGATTTCTTCCTGCATGATGCGTTTGTACTCACTGGTGAAGTGGCTGAAAACCGATTTGGCCAGACCCACTTTCCCGAGGTTGACAAGAGCCTTGCATTTCTGCTGGACGGCCTCTTCATCAAGGCTGTCGAACAGCAGTTTTGCATCGTAAATCCGGACCAGGACATCAGGAGCTACACCGGAATCGGCTATCTGGTCCAGCCTTGAAAACACCAGGTTGGTGTAGTTCGACTTGAAAGCGTCTAGCCATTCGAAGTCGTATTCAGGCAGCAGGGCGCCCCGGGAAGCCACCTTCAGGATTTCCTGGATACTGCCTTCGGAGAGCTTTTGCCTGGCCTCCAGGTAATCGCACATGGCCAGCTCGGCACAGATGCGCCAGTTTCCTCCTTCAGACACGATGCTGATGCCGCCCACCTGCTCCAGAAGGGTGCGGAGGCGTCTGAGGTTCACGCCCTTGTTATTATTGAAACTCTCGTCGGATTTGTCCGCCCACAGCAGGGATTTGAGCATGGCGTTGGATATGCCGCCCTTCTCTGCCGTGTGGAGCACCAGGATGGACAGGAGTTGCAGAAGGATGGGGGAGAAAGCCGTTGCGATATCGTTGCCGTCTTTGTCCAGCACGTGGAACCCGCCGAGAAGGTAAACCCCGGGACTGTCGGGTGAATAGATGCCTTCAATATCAAGGACTCCTTCCGGACCGGAGGTGATCTTGCGGCGGCGGTGGATGATTTCGACAAGGACGGTGATAAGTGCGGCGGAGGCCAGCAATATCCATAAACCATTGCCGCCCGTGGTCTCTTCCTGCTCCAAGGAAGACAATATCGGCGCCTCCAGAATGTAAGTGCCGACGTGCGACTTGCCGTCACTTCCTGCCCAGCAAAGGGTTGCTATATACAATTCATACTCAGAATTATAGTACAGCCTTGCTTCGGACGAAATGTCGGAAAATGCATACGGAAGCTTGTCTGCCAGTTCTTCGCAGCTGCCGTCGGCAAAATTGAAGCGGAACAGTTGAAGCGAAGAATCATGGACCTCCGGATTATAGACCAGAGTGAGGAAAGAAGTCCCTTCCTCCTCGAATATCAGGTCTTTGGCCGCTACATTGCTTCGCATAAGTTCGTTGTGCCAAAGAGTGCGCACCGAGCCGTCAGAGGGGTCGATCTCGCAGAAATCGTCCCAGAAGCGTACGCCGAGTTCCTGCCTGCCGTCGGCGTTTCCTTTACCGCCGAGGACGTAGATTCTGCCGTCCCGGACACCGGCCGCAGCCAGATATCTGGGGGCGACGCCCTTCAACTCCATGGCCTTGACACTCAGGTTTTCAGGGCCCCAGAAGTAGGCCATATTGGAGTACTTGTGCTGACCGTATCCGAACAGATGCACATACTCCCCCCTGTCCTCCAGCCACAGACTGTTGTTGTGTAGTTGGGTGCTTGTCCTTGTCCTGGTGTTTTCCGAAACCCATTCTCCGGCCTGGGTGTCAAATCGGATGAATTCTCCGCGTTCAACGTCGGCGTAAATCAGGCTGCCGTCGGGGAGAACCTCGAAATTGTCCCTGACAAAGTTCATTTTCATGTCTCTGCTGAACGGGATGGTGGTAATGCCGGCAGACGCCACGTCTATTCTAATGACCTGAAAATCTGAAATATAGTAGACTGTCGAGCCGTCCCGGGAACAGCAACTGTATGTGACCGAGGGGACATCGGTTGAAAATACATTTGTCCAGCGACGGTTGAAGTCTTTGAGGAACAGGGCGTTGCAAGCCTTTATGCTGACTCCTGAGTGGGACTTGAGGTCGGATTCTTCGGAAAGGAGCCAGGTATGGGTATGCCCTTTGTCCACCTTGAGCTGGAGGTCGGCGAGTATCATCGGGGCAACGTCGGAGGTCACGAATCCGGTTGCGTCACACCTGCCGAAATAGAATTTGACCCGGTGGCGTTTGGCGGCAAAAGCACCGCGGAATATTTCCCTGCCGTTGGCTGTCAGGACCAGGCTGCCTTCGTCCTCAAATATTTTTACGTAGAAATCTTTCCATTCCTCTACATTATCGCCATCTTCATTGAGCGACACAAGGTTGAGGTGGTCGGCAGTCGCGCAGATTTCGGGCTTGTCGCTATGTGGCGCGAGGAGGAAATCGATGGGCGGAAGGTCGTCGAGTCCGATGCGGCATATATATCCGAACCGGCCCTTGTTGAGTTCGATCTTTATCGAAAACGACAGGGAGAGGGAGTCGGCGAAGGTAATCCACTCCTTCTGCCTTCCCGGCAGCAAAAGCGACGTCCTTTCTTCGGACGGGACTTCATAGGAACGGAACAACATACCGTCCTGTATCCTCGCGGAAAGCAGAACGGGTGCCGACACCAATAGGACGGTGAGTATGCAGATAGTGCGAATGAGCCTCACTTCAAAGGAATTGCTTAATCACATTCTTCTGATAGGAATCGACGCCCTGGAGGCCGACCTGTAGCAAATACTTTTCTCAAAGCTAACATTTTCCGCAAATATAAAAGATTTTGCTGTCTTCGCAAAAATGGAGACATGCTATTCAGAATATTTCGGTATTCGATTTCTTGTTGCTCTGAGCTCGGTCGGAAATGTTCAGGACAGCAGTTTTTCGCAGAACTGGACTCCCCAGGCGTCTCAGTGACCGTCAGGGTTCCCGTACAAGGCAGAAATGAGTGCCGACGCTGCGCTGTCCTGCGTGGTCGTGGCGCTTGTTGCCGGAGGCGGGGGAATAGCGGCCGGGGAGACCTTGTTAACTCTTGCCGGACCTGTTGGATGGACCATCGCTGGAGTTGCTCTAGTTGCATCAGGCGTGTTATTTCTCATGAACAGGGAAAAGAATAGAACTCTTGAACATATATATAATTTTACGAGTTGGCTCTAGTTTAAATCAATGAACGAATCGAGAGACTGAAAGAAGAAACTCTCCGGTTGAGCAACATCCTGTTTGAAATCAAATCTTATGGAACCGACTATAACGCTATGACAGAGGAACAGCAGTATAACCTCGTATCTGCTTTCAACCTGATGAAAGCAGCACTTCAACTACTTCTCCTCCCAATAATGGGTAAACTTGGCACATCTATCCAGTTCGCTGAGCAACAGATTGAGCGCCTGAAGCAAATCAGCCTGTATAAGAAGTTCAAGAATCCAGGCTGGGAGGCATTAGATGATTACGATATAGTTAGGGCCGTCTTATGATTAACGCAAGGTTCGAGACTCGAAGAGTTTGGTCTACATTTCATAAAATCCCATGCCAATTCCCCGCAAAAAAACAAAAGTGATTCCCTGTAAAAAGCCCCAAAAAATACTTGCATAATTCTTAATTGTGCTATATTTTCGCCTACAAAAGATATGGAATATAGGAACAGATTTGCAGACAAGCAACTTCAGGAGAATCTTGATGCTTTTGGTGCTGTAGTACTTGAGGGACCAAAGGGCTGTTTTTGGATCGATTGAAGCGGGATCATTGGAAATCAGGGATGCTCTGGAAGAATCCCATTCTGTCAGCGTAATCAAGGAATCCAAAAATTCTTATATTTGGAAAATTTATTAAATCTTGTTTTGTTATGGAACAGTTGCCTCTAACTTTTTCTCAGTCGGTTCTTGATTCCGAGATTCAGGAGTGCTTTACTCCGGCTTACAATTTTACCAGAATCAATTCTTCAAACGGAAGGCTGGCATTCACGACCGGAAAGGTCTATTGGCTTCCAGATTCGCCTATGGCTTTGATGGACCAGGGCTGGGTCATCAATATCAATGAGATTGACAGTTGTGACAAATATGGAATCAGCGGATTCATAATTAGGGACTATCGCGAAATAGAAAAAGTTCTTTGAAACTTTATAACAAATTGATTG
>CAMNHL010000022.1:0-45077 GCA_946539455.1 uncultured Bacteroidales bacterium | reverse complement strand
CCGACCTTGCCGGCGCCATCCAGAAGATGATCGACGACAACGCCACCTTCAAGAAGCAGGCGGAGGAGTTTGCAAAGGCCAAGGCCGCAGAGTTCGCACGCAAGCTCAGCGAGTCGGCGGTCGAGAAGAACGGCATCCGCCTCATCACCATCGTCCCTTCAGCCAATCTGCAGGTCGAGCCTGTAATGCTCCGCAATGCCGCGCTCGCCCTTCAGAAGGAACTCAAGAACACCGCTCTCGCAGCAGCTTACGTCGCATCCGGCAAGCCTCAGCTCATGCTGATGTACTCCGACGACCTCGTCGCTGCCGGACGTCATGCCGGCAAGGACATCGCTGCCGCAGCGAAGCTCATCCAGGGCGGAGGCGGCGGACAGAGCGGACTTGCAACCGCCGGCGGCAAGGAAATTGCAGGGCTCCAGGACGCCCTCGATGCCCTCGTCGCAGCTGCGACACGTTAATCATACCCGTTTCGGATGAGAATACTGGACAAATTCACGCTGAAAGCATTTATCGGACCCTTCGTCGCGATACTTTTCCTCGTGATTTTTGTCCTGGTGATGCAATTCCTCTGGATTTACATCGACGAACTGGTAGGCAAGGGTCTTGGCTTCGGGGTCATCCTGGAGTTCATGATGTGGGGAGCCTGTACCATATTGCCCACAGCACTGCCGCTGGCGGTATTGCTGTCGAGCATGATGGTAATAGGCCAGATGGGTGAAAACAAGGAACTTATGGCAATCAAGGCGGCCGGCATCTCGCTGGGCCGCCTCATTGCCCCTCTGATAGTCACCGCCGCGCTCATAAGCGTCGGGGCGTTCTTTGTGAGCAACAATCTGGTTCCCAAGGCCTACAACGAGATATTTACCCTGCGCGACGACATCACCCGCACCAAGGGCAGCATCAAGATACCTTCCGGCACCTTCTACGAGGGTATCGACGGCTACGTGCTGAGGGTGGAGGACCAGAACGACGAGACCGGCATGATGTACCACGTGCAGGTGTACGACCACACTTCCCGCAGGGGTAATACCTCCATCATCATCGCCGACTCCGCCGTGCTGCGCATGAGCAAGGCAAAGGATTACCTGACCTTCACGCTCTACAACGGCTCCAATTATTCCGAGACCAACCAGATGACCTACAGGGACACCTCGCTGGCCTTGAGCCGGGTTGATTTCTCGATGGAGAACCTGCTCATCCCGCTCAAGAACTACGCCTTCGAGAAGTCCGATACCACCCGCTTCTCGGACCAGGCAAAGTCCATGCGCCTCGACCAACTTTCCGCCCAGAAGGATTCCCTGGAAAGGCATAATCTGGAGGCTGAGGAAAGGCATTACGAGCGCATGCGCAAGGAATGTGCCTTCGACCAGCGCGCCCAGCTCGATACCGCCAGGCGCGGCGACCGCAGCATCCCCTTCGAGTCCGACGAGATGCTTCATTGGAAGGACTACGACGCCATCAAGGAAGCCTACGTGCGTGCCGCGTCCAACGCCGACAGGATGAGCGGCGACATAATGAGTTACAACCACGACGTCTATCAGTCGACGTTCTATCTCCGCAGGACTTCGGTCGAGCTTTTCAAGAAGTTCGCCACGGCACTCTGCTGCTTCCTGCTGTTCTTCATCGGCGCACCCATCGGTGCCATGATAAAGAAGGGCGGAATCGGCATGAGCGCCATATTCTCCATGCTGTTTTTCGTCATCTACTGGATTGTCGATATCACCGGCACCAAGCTGGCGAAAGACGGCAGCATCGACGCATTCAACGGTGTTTTCGTGGCTTCTTACGTGCTGGCGCCGATAGGGGCGTTCTTTACTTACAAGGCCATCAAAGACGCCGAACTTTTCAATATGGATACTTTCAAGGCTACATGGCGCAAGCTGCTGAGTGCCGTCACAGGTTTCTTCCGCAAGCCGC
This sequence comes from uncultured Bacteroidales bacterium, assembly GCA_946539455.1. Lineage (GTDB taxonomy): Bacteria > Bacteroidota > Bacteroidia > Bacteroidales > UBA932 > Cryptobacteroides. Next base: position 43,160 of record CAMNHL010000022.1, on the reverse strand, counting down.
GCATAGTGTATATGGGTACGCCCGAATTTGCAGTGGCGCCCCTGGACGCCCTGCGCAAGAAGGGTTACAAGGTCGTCGGTGTGGTTACCGTGGCCGACAAACCGAGCGGACGCGGGCTCAAGCTCAATGAGAGCGCCGTCAAGAAGTACGCCGTCGCCAACGGGATACCCGTGCTCCAACCTGTTAAGCTCAAGGACCCTGAATTCCTGCGGCAGCTCGCTGCTTGGAAGGCCGACTTGTTCGTGGTGGTAGCGTTCCGCATGCTGCCCCAGGAGGTCTGGACTATGCCCCGTCTGGGGACCTTCAACCTGCATGCCTCCCTGCTTCCGCAGTACCGCGGCGCAGCTCCTATAAACTGGGCGCTTATCAACGGCGAGAAAATGACGGGCGTCACCACCTTCATGCTTGACAAGGATATCGATACCGGCGGCATCATCCTTCGCCAGGAGTGCCGTATCGAGGATTCCGACGATGCTGCTTCGCTGCACGACAAGCTTATGGAGATGGGAGCCTCTCTCGTGTGTGACACCACGGAGCTGCTTATACAGCGCAACGTTGAGCTTCGTACCCAGCGTTCCTTCGTGCAGGGTTCCGAGGTCCTGCGTCCCGCTCCCAAGCTTACCAGGGAGAATACCCGTATCGACTGGAATCGTACCTCCACGGAGGTCTGGAACCTTGTCCGCGGTCTCTCGCCTTATCCTTCTGCTTATACCGAGTTGGTCGGAGGCAAGGCGGAAACTGCGGCCGGGACACTGCCTTCCGCAGACTTCGCTTCGCTCATCCCTCCCACCGCTGACGCGGCGGGCCCCTCCCACTCACAGTTGCGTGGGCGCAAATGGCCTGCGGAGGGCGGTACCACTGCAGTCTCCTCCGCTGCAACCCGCCAGCAGCTGAAGATTTTCAAGGTGGAGAAGATGACTGGCGTACCCGGCGGACTGCTCCCCGGTCAGCTGTTCAGCGACGGAAAGAGCTATCTTGGAATTGCCACGGCAGACGGTGCGGTGAGTGTGCTGGACCTGCAGCTGGAAGGCAAAAAACGAATGGAAGTCCGCGCCTTCCTTGCGGGCTTCAGAAATCCCGAAAACTATCATTGCGTATGAATTAACCTGTAACTGAACACTCTATGAAAACTTCGTCCCAGACTCTTGGCGCCCGTGGGGAGCAGGAGGCTTGCAATTTTCTTGTCGGACAGGGCCACAGGATACTTAGGCGCAACTGGCGCGCCGGCCATCTGGAACTGGACGTGATTTCCGTCTGCGACAGGGTGCTGCATATCGTTGAGGTCAAGACACGTACCGACGGTGCACCGGTGCCGCCGGAGTTCAATGTAGGACGCGACAAAAGGCAGCGCATGGTCAGGGCGGCGCAGGATCTTTTACATTCCGAGGACTCGCCATACGGGGTGGATGAGGTTCAATTCGACGTCCTCTCGGTGGTCTTTCGCAATGGCGGCGCGGTTATTGAATACTTTCCTGCTGCTTTTGTCCCAGTTTACACAAGCGGGTCCGTCAACTTTAGATAACAAGCATTAATTAACGAATAATTAGTATATTTGCATCGTGAAACACTTCGTGTACGATTCCGATACCCTCAGTTACGGGGAGCAACATCTGCCCTGGTGGCGTGCTGCCCTTCGCTATTTTGTGATGGCGGTCGGCACCATTGCGGTCGTGGGCGGAGTGTTCTGGCTGTATTTCGCATATCTGGGCAACGACCTGCCCAAGACAGCCATCCTGCGGCGGCAGAATGATGTGTGGCAGTCCAAGATGGGGGTGGTCAAGCACAAACTCGATGTGTACGAGTCTGTGCTGAACGGAGTGGAGTCACGCAACGATTTGGTATATAGGACGATATTTGCCCTGGACCCTATCCCCGATTCAACATTTGCCGACACTTCGGCAAACGCCATGCAGCAGCTCGATTCGCGCATCGACGCCATTGCCGGCCGCATAGGCGTCCAGCTTGCATCGCTTGGCGAGGTGGCCCAGGTTGCCAAAGAGGCCGGCGATATCGTGTCGCACATTCCGGCTGTTCCGCCAATCCTTCCCAAGAAGGGCACCTACCACCTGTCGAGTCCTTTCGGAGTCAGGACGGACCCGGTTTACGGCGGTACCGCCCGGCACATGGGGCAGGATATAGCTTCGCACATAGGCAATCCCGTGTATGCGACCGGAGACGGGGTTGTGGAGAAAGTGGATTTCAAGTTCAACGGTTACGGCAACGAGGTCGTAATCAACCATGGTTTCGGGTACAAGACCCGTTACGCCCATCTCAATACCGTAGAGGTGGGTGTGGGACAGGTGCTCCGCCGTGGCGACCGTATAGGCGAAGTGGGCAAATCGGGAAAGGCTACGGGGCCTCATCTGCACTACGAAGTGCTGTTCAGGGGCAATCAGGTCAATCCCATGAGTTTCATGGATATTGATATGCCGGTAGAGGAGTACCGGGCGATGATAGGCAAACGTAATTCAGATATTCTCTCCGGGCCTCCGACCGCGGCGTCACTGGGAGAACGTCAGAAAAAACAGGGAACAGGTGGCAGACAGTAATTTCGATGTACGCAAGGCGGGAACGCAGGTGGCAGGCACACTTTGGACGATACTCAAATTCGTCTTGACCGTGGTGTCGCTGACCGTTGTCGGCTATGCCATATTCGCGCTTGTGTACAGTTCTCCGGAGGAGAAGCGGCTCAAGGCGGAAAACAAGGCCTACGCCGAGTTGTACCCCGAACTTCTGCCCAAGGTCTCTACGCTTGGCCAGGATATCGAGCGCCTCTCCCGCAAAGACGAAATCATCTACAAGGATATATTCCATGCCGACCCGCCCAAGGGCACCGACCCGATTTCGTCGCTTGGGATATTCTTCGGCAGCGATTCCATCCCCGACTCCAAGCTCGTGTTCTATACCGCAGAGAAGTCGGAGCGCCTCGTGCGGGAGGCCGCATCCGTGGACAGTCTTTTCCGGCGCATAGCCGATGCACTGCGTGTGCCGGATCTTGTGCTGCCTCCCATGCATCTGCCGCTCGATTCGCTGAGTTACACCCAGGTAGGTGCAGGAGTCGGAGTCAAGACAAACCCCTTCTACACCACCAACGCCCGTCACAACGGAGTCGATCTGATTGTGGCGCAAGGTACTCCGGTACTTGCTGCCGCAGACGGCACGGTCAGCAGTGTCGTGCGCTCCCGCAAGGGCGACGGCAACACCGTAACAATCAGGCATGCAGGAACTTACTTTACCCGTTATGCGCACCTGCAGGAGATAAGCGTGCAGCAGGGACAGAGCGTGCGGCGGGGCCGCGAAATCGGGACGGCCGGAATGTCTGGCAACTCATACGCACCCCATCTGCATTACGAAGTGTGGCGCGACACCCTGAGTCTCGACCCTCTTAATTTCATCTTCGCCTCCGTGCCGGAGGAGGAGTACTCCAATATGGTCTATATGGCCCAGCATACCCGTCAATCAATGGATTAATCTATATGGAAAAACTATTCTATTCTATCGGAGAGGCAGCCGAGGCAATCGGTGAATCGGTATCGCTCGTGCGGTTCTGGTCCAACTCTTTCCCCAAGCTCCTCAAGCCCAGGCGCAATGCAAAAGGCAACCGCCAGTTCGCTGCGGACGACATCGAGGTCCTCAAGCAGATTCACTATCTGGTGAAGGAGAAGGGGCTTACGCTCGAAGGTGCCGCCCGTCAGCTGCAGGGCGAAAAGGCCTCTGTGAGCAAATCGGTGAAGGCGCTCGAATCGCTCAAGGAAATCCGGGCGCAACTTATGGAAATCAAGAATTCCATATAAGCGAAAAAATACCTATCTTTGTCATTCTTGAAATTCGAATAATATAAATATATGGCCACTACCAAGAAAACCAAGAAGATCGGGACGCCGATCGACGAAAGGGAGACTTTTGTCTCGCTCCAGAAAAACTTTGCCGACTCCGAGTCCAACACCGAGGAGAAGCTTCATATCCTGTACGAACTCCAGCTGGCAGACAACGATATCGACAAGCTTGTCCAGCTTCGCGGCGAACTGCCTGCAGAGGTTGCGCAGCTCGAGGACCAGGTCGCATCCTGCAATGCCCGCATCGAGTCCCTGGAGCAGATAATCGCCCAATACAACGAGAATATCGCCGCCATGAACGAGGACATCGTTTCCCTCGACGGCGAAATCGAGCGCTATCGCTCACAGCTGGAGAAAATCTCCAACTCCCGCGAGTTCGACTCCATCAACAAGGAGCTCGAGAACCTCGGAATCCTCCGCAAAATCGATGAAAAGAAAATCGGCGAGAGCCGTGAGGCCATCACCGACAACAAGGCGGCTATAGAGAACGTCAAGACCAAGCTCGACGTCCTTTCTGTCGATCTCGAGGCCAAAAACGAAGAGCTCGCCCGTATCGTGGAATCCACCGCAAAGGAAGAGAAAGACCTTGTCCAGACCCGCGACGCCCTCGCCGAGAAGCTCGATGAGCGCACTCTCAGCGCTTACAACCGCATTCGTGCCAGCGTGCACAATCATCTTGCCGTGGTCACTGTCTTCAACGGTGATTCCTGCGGCGGCTGCTTCAACACAGTCACCCCTCAGCGTCTCATCGACATCGCATCCGGCAAGAAGCTCGTCATCTGCGAGCACTGCGGGCGTATCATAGTCGCAACTCCCGAGGCCTGACGTCATGGCCGAATCCAGGAATACCCGCAAAAAGCCTCAGCAGGCAAACCTCGAAACCCTGGGACTGGAGATGGGCAATAAACCTCCTCAGGCGCTCGACGTCGAGGAGGCGGTTCTCGGTGCCATGCTGCTCGAGGCCTCCAGCGTAGATCTTGCGATGGAGGAACTCACCGCATCGTGCTTCTACGACCAGCGCCACCGAATGATTTTCGAGGCCATGGGTTCCCTGGTGCTCGACCATATCTCGGTCGATATCATAACCGTCAGCAACCGTCTCAAGGAGAACGGCAATCTGGAAACAGTCGGCGGCCCATCCGTACTGGCAGGCCTGTCGGAGAAGGTGGGCAGCGCCGCTCACATGGAGTATTACGTCAAGATACTCAAGCAGAAGAGCATACAGCGCGACCTCATCACCGCTTCGTACGACATCCTCCGCGACGCCTACGACGAGTCGGTCAATGTAGATGACCTCATCGACAAGGCCCAGACCAAGATTTACGACGCAATCCAGAGCAACGTCCGCAAGGAGGTTCAGGATATCAGCAGCATCATCAACGAGGCGATGAACGATATCCAGGAGCAGCAGAACACCGAGGGTCTGACCGGCGTGCCGTCCGGATTCGTCAGCATAGACCGCATCACAAACGGCTGGCAGCGCTCCGACCTCATCATCCTTGCCGCACGTCCTTCCGTGGGTAAGACGGCGTTCGCTCTCAACCTTGCCCGCAACGCGGCAGTGGACCATCACATCCCCGTGGCCGTGTTTTCGCTGGAAATGTCCAACAAGCAGCTCGTCAAGAGGCTCATGACCAGCGAGTCCGGTCTGCCCGCCGACAAGATCAAAGGCAGCGTCAAGATGGAACCCTACGAGTGGGAACAGCTTGAATTCAAGCTCAGGGGCCTCTCCAAGGCGCCTTTCTACATCGACGACACTCCCGGCATGCAGATCATGGAGTTCCGCACCAAGGCCAAGAACCTCGTCAAGAACAAGGGCGTGCGCCTCATCGTGGTGGACTACCTTCAGCTGATGCAGGGCCCCGTCGAACTCAAGGCCATGCGCGAGCAGGAGGTCGCCGCGATTTCGCGTACCCTCAAGGCTACCGCCAAGGAACTCGACATCCCCATCATTGCGCTCTCCCAGCTGTCCCGCCAGGCGGTCACTCGTGCGGGCAGCGCCGGAAAACCCCTCCTGAGCGACCTTCGCGAATCCGGCTCCATAGAGCAGGATGCCGATATGGTAATCTTCATTCACAGACCCGATTACGTGGGCCTGAGCGACAATATCGAAGACCGGGAGAAGACCCAGATCATAATTGCCAAGCACCGCAACGGCGAGACCCGCGACATCGACATGATCTTCAAGAGCGAACAGATCCGCTTCATGGAGATGGACGAGGCCCTCGACAACCTTGCAGCAGTGCGCAGCGTACCCTCTGGGATGAATACCGACGACAACGCATATCCCGGTTCCGCTTATGGCGGATTCGGCCCCAGTACCGAATTCTAATGGAAGAAATCACTCACAAAGGCAGGATTACTGCTATCGACCCCGAGATTACCACCATCGAGATTATCTCCGAGGCTGCGTGCTCGTCCTGCCACGCCAAGGGGCTGTGCAGCCTGGGCGACAGCAAAGTCAAGGAAATCCAGGTCCGCACGAGCGCCTGGACGCCCCGCCAGGTAGGCGACGAGGTGGAGGTGGCCCTGCGCAAGGCAATGGGATACAAGGCCGTATTCATCGCATACGGACTGCCGCTCGTAGTGCTCTTCGCCGCTCTTTTGATCTTGAATGCATTGGGAGTAGGAGAGTTGTACGCCGGACTCGGCGCCATCGGAGCGGTGTTGCTGTGCTACCTCGTCATATTCCTGTTCCGCAATAAGTTAAGCAAAGAATATACATTTTACCTGAAATGACCAACACCATCATCTGGACCGTCGTAATCCTCACGGTCCTCGGTCTTGTGCTTTCCCTGGTCCTGTTCTGGATAGCCAGGAAGTTCAAGGTTGAGGAAGACCCCAGGATAGACGACATTGAAAAAACTCTTCCCGGCGCCAACTGCGGCGGATGTGGATTTGCCGGATGCCGTGCCTTCGCAGATGCCGCCGTCAAGGCAGGCAACCTCGACGCCAACTACTGTCCCGTGGGCGGCGCAGAAGTAATGAAGAAGGTCGCCGCTATCCTCGGATGCGAAGTCGCGGAGACGGCGCCCAAGGTTGCCGTGGTCCGCTGCAACGGCAGCTGCGAAGCCCGCCCCCGCATCAATAACTACCAGGGCGAGCAGAGCTGCAAAGTCAAAGCGGCTCTTTACGGAGGCGATACCGGCTGCCTGTTCGGCTGCCTGGGCTGCGGCGATTGTGTTGCCGCATGCCAGTTCGGCGCCCTCAGCATGGATCCTGTCACAGGCCTGCCCGTGGTAGATGAATCCAAGTGTACCGCTTGCGGCAAATGCGTGGCGACCTGTCCCAAGCGCATAATCGAGCTCCGTCCCAAGGGACCCAGGGGCATGCGCGAGTACGTCTCCTGCATCAATAAGGACAAAGGCCCTGTCGCAAAGAAAGCCTGCGCATCTGCCTGCATAGGTTGCGGTATATGCGAAAAGACTTGTCAGCATGGAGCGATCACCGTCACCGACAACGTGGCGTACATCGATCCGGACAAGTGCAAGCTTTGCCGCGAGTGCGAGGCCATGTGTCCTACCGGTGCCATCCACGGCGCAGGATTCCCCAAGCCTCTCGACAAAGATGCCGTAAAGAAGCGCATCGCAGACCGCAAGGCACGTGCCGCCGAGGCCGCCAAAGCCGCCGCTGAGGCAGCAAAGGCCGCCGCAGAAGCTCCTGCAGAGGCTCCCGCCCCCGTTGAACCTGAGGTAAAAAAGGAGGAAAACAATGGCTAAACTGACATTCTCCATCGGCGGTATCCATCCTGCCGACAATAAGATAGCCCGCGATTGCAAGATCGAGGTGCTTCCCCTGCCGGATAGGGTATATGTGTCGATGTTCCAGCATCTCGGTGCCATGGCCAAACCCGTCGTCGCAGTCGGCGACACCGTCAAGGCCGGACAGATTATAGCGGAACCCGGCGGCTTCATCTCCGCCTACATTCACTCTCCCGTGAGCGGAGTGGTGCGCGGCATCGGCCCCCGCAAGGACCTTGCAGGCTTCATGCAGATGCACATCGAGATCGAAGTTCAGGGCGACGAATGGGCAGAAGGCATCGACCTTACCCCCGACCTTGTGACTACCGTTCCCGACGACCGCGACTTCATCCTCGACCGCATCAAGATGAACGGAGTCGTTGGTCTGGGAGGCGCTACTTTCCCCACCCACGTCAAACTCAATCCGCCGCCCGGCAAGGTGGCAGAGTGCCTGATACTCAACGGTGCCGAGTGTGAACCTTATCTCACCAGCGACTATCGTATCCTCCTCGAGAGGACCGACGAAATAGTGGTCGGCGCCGCTATCATGCAGAAGGTTCTCGGCGGATGCCGCTGCGTCATAGGCATCGAGGAGAACAAGCCCGAGGCAATCGAGGCCGTACGTTCTTCCGTCGCCCGCCTCGGCTATCCTTCCATGGAAGTAGCGGTTCTCAAAAAACGTTACCCGCAGGGAGGAGAGAAGCAGCTCATCGACGCCGTGATGCACCGCCAGGTTAAGTCCGGCGGCCTTCCTATCGACGTAGGCGCCGTAGTGCAGAACGTTGCAACTTCGCTCGCCGTTTACGAGGCTGTACAGAAGAACAAGCCTCTGGTAACCAATGTGCTTACCGTCACCGGCGATGTCCTCGCTCCCGAGGCCCAGCACAATTACCTGTTCCGCATCGGCGTACCCCTTTCTTTCATCGCGCAGCATGCAGGCGGCGTACCCGAGGGAGCCGTTAAGATAGTGAGCGGCGGCCCCATGATGGGAAAAGCCATCGCCAACCTTGACGCCACTACCGTAAAGGGTTCGTCTTCTATCCTCTACCTCGGTGAGGACACGCTTCGCAAGCCCCAGAGCCCCTGCATACGCTGCGGCCGTTGCGCCGACGCCTGTCCCATGGGACTCGAGCCTTTCCTGCTCAAGAGCCTGTACAACGCAGGCGACGTGGCTGCGCTGGAGCAGAACGCTGCGCAGGACTGCATCGAGTGCGGTTGCTGCCAGTACAGTTGTCCTTCCTATATACCCCTGCTCGACAACATCCGTATGGCCAAGGGCCAGGTAATGGGTGTCATCAGGGCCAGAAACGCAAAAAAATAACCTATGGATAAAGTGACAGTTTCCCCGTCGCCGCACGTGCATTCTCCTGCGACTACCAACAGGATCATGCTCGACGTGTGCATTGCGCTCATGCCGGCGATTATCGTTTCCATACTGTTCTATGGCTGGCCGGAGCTGCTGGTTCTCGCCGTGAGCGCCGTCAGCTGCGTGTGCCTGGAGTGGCTTATCGCAAAATTCCTCATGAAGCGTCCCGAGCTTTTCAACGGCGCTTCCGCTCTGGTTACTGGCCTTCTGCTGGCCATGAACCTGCCTTCCACCACTCCCTGGTGGGTGGTCGTCATAGGCGCAGTGGTTGCCATAGGAGTTGCAAAGATGTCCTTCGGCGGTCTGGGCCAGAACCTCTTCAATCCGGCCATCACCGCCCGAGTATTCCTGCTCATTTCCTTCCCGGTGTATATGACCAACTGGGCTATGCCGGACGGTTTCATATCTTCCGTTGATGCAGTTTCTGGAGCAACGCCCCTCGGTCTCATCAAGGAAGGGCTCAAGTCGGGCCTTACCATTCCCGATATACTTGCCCAGAATAATCTTACGGCGTCCTCCATCGTCCGTGATATCGGTGGCAGCGGCGGCGAAATCTCCGCTATCGCGCTTGTCCTTGGCTTCTGCTATCTGCTTGTCCGCAAGGTGGTAAAGCCTTGGATTCCCCTTAGCATCCTTGGTACCATTGCCGCTATCGCCGCAATTTTCCATGGCATCGATCCCGCACATTTCACCGGAGCCAATTTCAATCTCATCACCGGTGGCGTGCTCCTGGGTGCCCTTTTCATGGCTACAGACTATGTTACTTCTCCTATGAGCAACTGGGGAGGAGTCATCTACGGTTTCGGCATCGGCTTGATAGTAATGATGATACGTTACTTTGGCTCGTATCCCGAGGGTATGTCGTTCGCAATTCTCATCATGAACTGCTTCGTGCCACTTATCAACAGGGCGTTCCATCAGAAAAAATACGGGAGGGCATAAGCTATGGCTGCACAATCGAATCTTAAGAATATGGCCCTGAGCCTCACGCTCGTGTGCCTTGTGTGTTCCGCACTGCTGGGTGGCGTTTATGCCATGACCAGCGGTCCGATTGCCGATGCGCAGGCTGCCAAGACGGCCTCTTCCATCGCCCGTGTGCTTCCCGAGTTCTCTTCGGAGCCGCAGAAGATGAGCGTCAACGTCGAGAATGTGGATTATACTTATTATTCCGTTCCCGGCGCCGGCATCGCCGTCATCTCTTCCGTAGGAGGCTTCGGAGGTCCACTTACCCTCATGGTCGGAATCGACGAGCAGGGCCTTGTGGTCAATTCCGTCGTCCTCTCACACAGTGAAACTCCCGGACTTGGCGCCAAGTGCGCCGAGGAGTCTGCTTTTACCGAGCAGTTCCGTGGCTGGGATCCCGCACAGAAGGTGCTTGCCGTACGTAAGGACGGCGGCGAAGTGGATGCGATTACTGCTTCCACCATCACCTCGCGTGCCTACGCGGCTGCTATAGCCAATGCTTACAAGGTTTATCTTAATCTGAAGGGCAATGAGTAAGTTAGGATTGATTACAAAGGGATTCCTTAAAGAGAACCCCACTTTCGTGCTGGTGCTCGGCATGTGTCCGACCCTCGCCACCACCACTTCCGCCATGAACGGCCTGGAAATGGGTCTTGCAACCATGTTCGTGCTCATTCTCAGCAATATAGTCATTTCTCTGATTGCTCCTGTGGTGCCCGACAAGGTGCATATCCCGGTTTATATCGTGGTTATCGCAACCTTCGTAACCTTGCTTCAGCTGCTCATGCAGGCTTATGTGCCCGACGTGTACGAGACCCTTGGTCTGTTCATTCCGCTGATTGTTGTGAACTGCATCGTACTTGGACGCGCCGAGGCTTTCGCAAGCAAGAACAGCGTCGGTGATTCCGCGCTCGACGGCATAGGCATCGGCCTTGGCTTCACGGTTACGCTCACCATCATCGGCATCGTGCGCGAGATTCTGGGCAGCGGCTCCGTTTTCGGCTGGAAGTTCATCTCCGGAGACGGTATCCTCGCCTTCGTTATGGCTCCGGGCGCATTCCTTGTGCTGGGATATCTTATGGTTCTGTTCAATGAATTGGCTAAGAGGTAGTTATGGAATATTTGCTCATTATCGTTTCTGCGATATTCGTCAACAATATCGTACTTGCGCAGTTCCTTGGAATCTGTCCGTTCATGGGCGTGTCCAACAAACTGAGTACGGCTACCGGCATGTCCGGCGCAGTGGCTTTCGTCATAACGCTTGCCACCGTCGTCACATACCTCATCAACAAGTTCCTCCTTGTTCCTTTCGGCCTTGAGTTCCTGCAGACCATCGCTTTCATCCTGGTCATAGCGGCTCTTGTGCAGATGGTCGAGATCGTGCTCAAGAAGATAAGCCCTTCGCTTTATCAGGCCCTGGGTATCTTCCTGCCTCTGATTACCACCAACTGCGCCGTTCTCGGTGTGGCTATTACTGTGGTTACTAAGGAATTCACCTTCGGCAGTGCGGCTCCCCACATGCTTAACCTCGCCCAGTCCACCGTGTATGCATTCGCAACATCGCTGGGTTACGGTCTTGCAATGGTGCTGTTTGCCGGCCTTCGCGAGCAGCTTGCCCGCAGCAATGTGCCAGCCTCCTTCAAGGGGCTGCCCATCGCATTCATCACCGTGGGTATCATGGCAATGGCATTCCTGGGCTTCTCTGGTATAGTTTAATATGGCTGTAAGAGTCGGTCAGGGTTTTGACGTTCATCGGCTGCAGGAAGGCCTGCCGATGTGGCTTTGTGGCGTACGTGTGCCGTCGCCTGTGGGCTTTGTGGCCCATTCCGACGGAGACGTCGCCATCCATGCGCTTTGCGACGCTCTGCTCGGTGCCCTGGCTCTCGGAGACATAGGACATCTGTTCCCCGACACCTCAGACGAGTTTGCAGGCATAGACAGCAAGATTCTCTTGTCGCGTGTGCTGGCACTGGTGCGCTCCGAGGGCTGGGATATTGTCAATGCCGACATTACCATCGCCCTGCAGGCCCCGAAGATTGCTCCGTACGTGCTTCAGATGCGCGAAAGCCTTGCTGCAGTATGTGGTGTGGAACTGTCTGCGATAAGCGTAAAGGCTACTACGACAGAGCGTTTAGGCTTTGTCGGAAGGGGTGAAGGCTGCGAAGTTTGGGCAATTGTGTTGATTGAGAAAAAATAATTTTGCTTTTTATCAAAAGAATTGTACCTTTGCAGTCCCAACATTGAGATATGGTGTAATGGTAGCACTACAGATTCTGGCTCTGTCAGTGAGGGTTCGAATCCTTCTATCTCAACTTCAAGAGGTCGATCAAGCGTGATCGACCTCTTTTTTTGTGCTTCCATTGTTCGATATTGTTTTTTAGGGTATATTTGCATAGCGACATAAAACCATTGACATATATGAAGAAAATCAGTATTATGCTTGCCGCGCTGATGGTCCTGGCCGGATGCGGCAACAATGCCAACAATGGCAACAGCACCAGTGATGGCAACGCCGCCGACGGCGAGTCTGCACAAATCGAAAACACCGATAAAATCGAAACACTTGCAATGAAACAATTGGAACATCTTCCGGAAGAACCGGTATTCGACATCGTTACATCCATGGGTACGATCAGAGTCAAACTGTACTCCGACACGCCCAAGCACAGGGACAATTTTGCCAAACTGGCCCTTAACGGCTACTACAACGGCCTTCTTTTCCACAGGGTCATCAATGACTTCATGATTCAGGGCGGCGATCCTCTGTCGAAGGATTCCTCCAATAAGGCCAAGTTCGGCACCGGCGGCCCCGGCTACCAGATTGAGGCGGAAATCCGTCCCAACCATCACCATAAGAAGGGAGCCCTTGCCGCAGCCCGCAAAGGCGATATAGCCAATCCCCTCAAAGAGTCCAGCGGCTCGCAGTTCTACATCGTCCAGAGTGAGACCGGATGCCGTCATCTTGACGGAGAATATACCATCTTCGGTGAGACCCTGGAGGGACTCGACGTGATAGACAAGATCGCAGCCGTGCCGACCGATCCTCGCGGAGTCCCGGAGCGTCCGGTACACATCGCCTCCGTAAAATTGGTGAGCGAGCTCGAGTAGTTTGGCACAGGCTTTGCTATAAAGTTTAACCGAATAGTTTTTTCATAGGTTAAATTTTAGGTTAGAATTGCAAGCGCCCCGCGTCGAGAGATGCGGGGCGTGTTGTTTCTGAGGCGAGGTTCCAAGCAACGGGATAAGCTGCGCTCACAATAGCCATTCTGACATTTATTTAATAATCAGTGCGTAGATAGACCTGAATTGGTTGCCCTAACTTTTGGCTTGCGCTGCTATATTTTTATAGTTGTTCAAAAACATAAAAAAGACTGGCAACATTCAAGAAAACCTTCTGTTTCTTGAACTGGATGTTCTGGAAGTCAGACCCAAGAACCCGGGAATGAATGCCCGGAAGAACGATCTTATATGTCTCGTTTCTGGGCGCTCTTGAAGTTCAGCCAATCCAGGCATTGTCACCGATAATCATGGGCTCAGTGATTCTGATACTTCTTTACTTCCAATCGTCGGGATATGTTATCTGCGGCTCTTCACCGTCAGCACCTGTTCCTACTACCGGATACAAGGGTTCCTTTTCCGTCCACAGACCATAAGGGTACTCGATGGCTACCCATCTATCTTCTCCATTTACAACACGGCTCTCGTAGCCATATTTTGCAGAATATCGTATCCGCTGCTCCGCTTTGAACTGCGTTACAAGCCCGGTCAGGCGGTTCCGGTAAATATCCAGTTGAAAAATATTATCACTGCCGTCAAGTTCCAGTTTTGTGAGTTGATTAAAACTCAAATCCACCCATGCGAGTTCGGGGCAATTCTTTGCACTTAAATATTCAAGTTCGCCGTATCTGCAATCTATCCTAAATAGTTTGGGGCACCCGTCAACAATCAAAGTCTTCAGAGGAGCACCCATTGAAATGTCTACTTCTCTGAGGTTAGCAAGACCCGTAAGGTTTAGATATTGAAGACCGCCATCGAGGCTGGTTAAATCCGGCACCTCCCTATTCCTAAGACTAATGTGAGATAGCCCGCTTCCGGATGCATTGATACTTTGCGTAAACGTAATCGGAATATCCAAATTGCTTAATACCTCGCAGCCGGAAATGTCCAGATGGACAATAAAGGTCCTATGGAAATCCAAAAAATCGGCGTGATCAAGATTTTTGCATCCGGAAAGTGTCACCTCCTCAATCTTAAAACTGTTTTCAGCGATGAACTCACCCGAAAACTCCGCATACAGGCTCCGGAGATTTTCACATCCGGAGGTGTTGATACTTCTCAGAGGATTCCCATCCACATTCAAACTTTCCAGACATTTCTTGTTTGAAATATCAAAGGAAGTCAGACTGTTATCAGCCACATTCACTTCCCTGAGCTTGTCACAGCCGCTTATGTCCAATGTGGTCATTCCGTTGCCCCTGGCTTCCAGATGCTCCAGGAATTCTTTTCCGGAAAGATTCAGTCTGGATATTTTGTTGCCCACGCAATTAAGGGTCCGGAGGGAATCGCAGCGGGAAACGTTGAGCCGGTCAAGACGATTACCGGATATATCCAGATCCTTCAACTTGGGAAAACCGGTCAAGTTGACAGACCAATTCTCCATATTGCCATGCGAAACGGTCAAGAATGACAGTTCGGGACAGTTGAAAAGCCGGAAGGAGGTGATATCTGCCTCACTAATTATCTCTCCTATCTGCTCGTCATAGTGTGTCCTATTGTCAACACGTAAGTCGGAAAGGCTCTCGCAGTCCGTTATATTCACGGAAGCAAGGAGATTGTCGCGAAAATCCGCACGGAACAACAAGGGACAATCCGTAAGATTTACAGCTGAAATGTTATTCGTACCCATGCGCAGATCCAGACGATAAGGACAGCCCGAGAAATCCACCAGCCCGCTGAGGTTGTTGCTCCCCAGAGACAATGCATAAAAGCCATCATAATCATTATAATACACGCCATACCATTCCTCCACAGGCAGATCTGAGCACCAGTTATCCTGATGGGTCCAGTTCTTCCCTCCGGCGGTTTCGTAAAGGTGAATCAGGTATTCCCGAAGGTCCGAACCAATGGGAATCTTTTTGTCATAGACGATGGTATTGTCCATTGACTTTGAATAACGTGCAATCTCGTATTTCTTCTCGGTATCCAGCTTGAAGTTAACATCTTCTGACTGGACTTTGGATCCCGATGCCGTTTGGCTGTTGTTGCCTTCAACGACCGGGGCCATCTCAATGGGTTCATCTTCTCCCAATTCAAACAGCGCTATTCCGTCTTCCTGCGTTTCCACAAATGATCCCGTGAGCTCCGGATCCACGTCCACGCTGACAGACAAGTCTTCCTGCCCTTCTACTGCCGTTTCGGAGGTGGTGTAATCAATCTGCTTAAACTCCGGAACAAGACTTAGGCTCCACGAGGAGAACTCCTTCTCAAAGGTATCCCCTTCGAATTTATTCCCGACTGCAGTAAAATAAGGCGTCACCCCCACGTAGGGAGTAAAGGCCATTTTAACATCAAAAGCGAACAATCCCGGGAACTCTACGTAAGTGTATGATACATCTCCTTCAAGGGATATCTTCACGCCGGATTCTATCTCGGCTCCGGCAGAAAGAAAGTCCCTGGCAAGGATGTATGCATTGAAACCAGAGTCAATGGAGAACCCGTAAGCCCCATACAGTTTGAACCGCTCCACCCTGAAGTAAGACTTCCGCTTTTTCTCTGCTGCTCCGGC
This sequence comes from uncultured Bacteroidales bacterium, assembly GCA_946539455.1. Taxonomy (GTDB): domain Bacteria; phylum Bacteroidota; class Bacteroidia; order Bacteroidales; family UBA932; genus Cryptobacteroides. The sequence goes on along the minus strand of CAMNHL010000022.1, from coordinate 27,470 downwards.
GTTGAACACGCCGTTGGCATAGGTGGCAACAATCTTGGAAGAAAGTATCTCATACTGCATATCCGCGTCCAGGGCGACAGAGCCTTCCACAAAGAAATTCAGGCTGGGGTCGAATGTGACGGTAACAATCTTATTGGAATACAGCATGATGGGGTTCGCCAGTTTCAAAAGCGCTACCTTTGTAAATACGGCGGGCTCCTCATCACTCAGATGGAATTCACCGCGAACACCAACGGAAATGTCAGCATTCAGAATAAAGGTCTTGTCTTCCCGCAGGGTGACGGCCCCTTTGATTCTGATATAGATTGACCCGGAAAGGGCTTCGTTCGGTTTCATTTCAAACGACAGGGTAAGGTCTATTGCGGCTTCCTCATTGTCGTCGCCTTCAGCCTTTGTCATCCTCCTTCTTTCAGTGTGCACTACCGTCAGTTCATCCCAGATGGAATTGTCCACGAGTCCGGTGAATACGGCGTTATCCCCCTCATCCGGAATGGCCTCCGCCAGCGTGTTCGTACGGTCCATCACAGGTGTAATTTCAAGATCTTGGAAAACTTCCTCCACTGACGGCATTTCCGTATGGACAGTTACCGTTCCATCGCCGTTGCCAGTTGTGGAAACCACCTTTCCTATGAACAGGTCCTTGGAACTGGAGCCGGTCTGAATCACTATCACAGTTCCCTCGGCTATACCGTTTGATGATACCACCTCTTCGGAAAGGGTCAGCTCGCTGTCATCCACAACCGATACCTCGCCGGGAGTGTCTTGCGCAACGATGGTTACAACCTCCTCCGCATAGTTGAGAACATCATCCGACCCTGTCTCGGGGTCGTCGAAGGAAAGGTCCTTGTCCGCATCAGTGATGGTCCCCCATGTACTCCTTTTGATGTTGACAGCATTGGATGTGGTTTTTGTCCGGGAGGTGCCTTTTGCTATCTCGAAGGTCATGGAAAAACCCTGGGACAGAGACGCTGGGACCATCGAAATGAAATAGTATTTCCCTGCCTTGAATGTCTCTCCGTTTTCAGGGGTCACGCTCACCGCTGTGACGGTGTTTTCCACCGACCCTATACGCGGATTCCCATCGCCCTCCATATGGACGGTAATGCGCCCGGCAAGCGTCTCTCCGGCATTTCCGCAGAAGGTGACGGACTTGATGTCATCCCGCGAGACGGAGAATCTGACGCCTCCTGCCACATTATAGAACCGAAGATTCGTGGTCGCAGAGTGAGCAATGGAGACGTTGGCGCCTTGGGCGAAAGTGCCGGGACGGGCGGTCTGCAAGGAAGGGATGACGGTTGTGATTGTCTCTCCGTCAAAAGAGGCCTCGTCTCTGTAGGGATATATAGCCCAGATGTCTGCAACGTCCGGCCCCGTGCCCTCAAGGTGCCCGGTAAAGGTCGTGACGGCCTCCAGGCCTTTTGCCGAAGACGTGAACTTTCCGCTGCGACTGCCGGAGAAGACCTTTATCTCGTCTCCCGGCTCCCAGAAGACCTGATTGCCGCCGTCTTCCACAGCGGTCTTTGAGCCGGCAGAGCCTTCCTGATAGGCCGTCAGAACGAGTTGGCTACCATTGATTTCGACTTCCTCTTTGGTGTCGTTGCATGCGTAGAAGGCCAGCAGGGCTGCGATGCAGGTAAGGATATATCGTGTTTTCATATCACCAGGTCTTCGTAGTCAATACCTTCGTTTTCACCGAGTCCGGGGCTGGTGCAGAGAATGGAATCTGTCACGGACTGGGTAAGAATGCAGTTCGGGGTACGATAAGAGGGTTTATCCAGAATCATAGGCTGAGAAGTGAATCGCTTCCAAAGATAGGGAATCGGGCAGACAAATCAAAAAAAGAAAAAGATACATAACCCTTTGCAAAAATCCACCGCAGGCGTCACGGCGGAGCGGGATTTCGCGTTAGAAGAACAAAGGCATAAAAAGACACGAAGCCGTATCTTTCGTGACTCAAGAGCTGGAGAAATCTGCAAGCAAATTGCAAAAGCTTCTCACCGCGGAGGATGCAGAGAAATGTATATCAGTCATGCATAGCTCTTTTGTGATTTTGTAAGTTAAAACTTAGAAAACTGCTGTTTTCCGGATTTTTCTCGTTTATAATTAACGTCATAAAATGGAGCGTTCAGTGAGGTTGCCAGCGCTATAAATGCACATTGTCTTTCCGAGTCGGTTACCGCAGTTTTGAATCGTGTTATCTTCCTATTGCAGTCTCGGCGGTCCAGTAAACGGGCAAGGTACCCCGCAAATACTCGCACCTTGCCCGATTGGCGGCAAAATCATCGGACTTCTGCCGCTTCCTTTGCGCCATCACCCGAATTATTCGGGGAATTAGTATCTTTGTAAGTTGTTAAACCACATTCTCAATGGGAAGTAAGCCACTGTACATCAGGCCTGAATCCGAGGCGGAAGAATTTGTTTTATTAAAAAACATTCTCGATGACTCCAACACCGAGACCTTCGAGGGTGGCGGCGATGATGACATAACCTGGTAACCATTAAGCAGATATGAAAAAGCAATTCATCATAGCAGCAGCGATTCTAGGTACGTTGGCCGTATCCTGCAACACCCAGGGTCCCGAAGAAGCGGTATCGTTCCGCCCCGAATTCGAAGAGTTCTTCGCAACGACAGAGGCTGCCGAAGACCCCGGAACAAAGACCCTGGCCGATGACCAGTATCACGTTCTCTGGCACGCCGACGACCGTGTGTCGATCTTCAACAAGTACACGTACAACCAGGAATATGCCTTTACCGGAGAGACCGGAGCAAACGCCGGCGGCTTCAGAAAGGCAAGCACCGATGAATTCATTACCGGCTCCGAGATTGACAACATCTACGCAGTATATCCCTATCAGCAGGGCTCCAGAATCAGTACCGACGGTACGCTGACCGTTAATCTCCCTGCAGAGCAGATGTGGGCAGAGAAGAGCTTCGGGCGCGGAGCCAACACCATGATTGCCGCCACCACCGACAACCGCATCACCTTCAAGAACGTAGGTGGCATCTTTATCCTCAAGCTCTACGGCCCCGACACACAGGTGCAGTCCGTAACCCTGAGGGGCAACAGCGGCGAGAAGCTTGCCGGCAAGGCGACGGTGACGATGCCCGTCGGCAGCGTGCCCTCGGTGCAGATGCAACCCGATGCCACGGATGCCATAACCCTTGCCTGCGAGAGCCCTGTGACCCTTGGCACCTCCAGCAGCGAGTACACCGAATTCTGGTTCGTCGTGCCCCCGACTGAGTTTACAAACGGCTTCACCATTACAGTGACAAGTACAGATGGCGGCACCTTCGAAAAGGCAACCGACAAATCTATATCCATCTCCCGCAACGGCGTTTCGAAAATGGCACCGATTGAGGTTCGTCTTGGAAAGCCTGCCGCAGAACCGGAGTGGGTTGACCTTGGCTTGAGTGTCAAGTGGGCTACATTCAACGTGGGTGCTTCCAAACCTGAAGAGTATGGTGATTACTTCGCCTGGGGTGAGACGAAGCCGAAGGATTATTATGATTGGTCAACCTACAAGTGGTGCAACGGCAGTTCCGATACTTTAACTAAATACGATGTCTTTAGCAGTCGCGGCGCAGTGGATCACAAGACCGTCCTCGATCTTGAGGATGATGCTGCCTGCGTCAATTGGGGAGGCTTATGGCGAATGCCGACACTTGCCGAATGGACGGAACTCAGAGATAATTGCATCTGGACCTGGACAAGTGATTTTCAAGGAACAGGCGTAGCAGGCCAAATAGTAACAAGTACGAAGTCCGGTTATACCGACAAGTCCATCTTCCTCCCCGCCGCAGGCTTCCGGTACTACACGGACCTCTACGATGATGGCTCCTTCGGTCAATATTTATCTTCATCCCTCTATACGTCTCAACCGCTCTACGCTCGGAGCGCCTATTTTGGGTCCGACTATTATGTGTACTTGGATGGCAGTGGCCACGATCGCTGCAACGGGCTATCCGTCCGTCCGGTCCACGGAGAGTTTATCCCTGTGAAGTCTATCTCTTTGGATCAGACCTCGCTGGAATTGCATATCGGCGATTGGAAACCATTGACGGCTGCGGTGAGTCCTTCGAATGCCACGGCAAAGGACCTCCATTGGAGTACAAGCAACTATGAAGTTGCATTTGTGGATGACAATGGCGGGGTCTTGGCCAGGGCTGTCGGCAGCGCAATAATTACAGCTTATGGGTCGAGTGGTGTAAGTGCTTCCTGTACGGTTACGGTCAAAAAAGATTTGTCTCTCCCTTCCAATGTTGAAGCCGTCGACCTGGGCCTTCCCTCCGGTCTCAAGTGGGCGACAATGAACGTCGGCGCCTCATCTCCTGAGGAGTACGGTGAGTATTTCGCTTGGGGCGAAACGGAGCCGAAGACTAGTTACGTGTGGACAACATACAAATTCAACCTGGGAACCGATGAGAACGGCCCGTTCTCCAAGTATGTCATTGATCCGGCTTACGGTACAGTGGATAACAAGGCAGTCCTCGATCCCGAGGATGATGCTGCTCACGTGAATTGGGGCGGCAGTTGGCGGATGCCGACAAACGAAGAATGGACAGAGTTAATTAACAAATGCACCTGGACATGGATATGGACTACCGAGAATGGAGTGAATGGAAGAAAGGTAACGGGCCCCAACGGGAAGAGTATCTTCCTTCCTGCCACAGGCGGCCGGAGCGGCACTGACCTTACCTATGCCGGGGACGGCGGCGACTACTGGTCTTCGTCCCTCTATGCGGGCGACCCGAGCCTCGCATACGTCGTCCTCTTCGATCCCGGCGAAGTAGGCAGGTACGGCACCTACCGCTTCCAAGGGTTCTCGGTCCGTCCTGTCACAGAATAACCCTGCCGTGAAAAAAACTGTTTTAACGATGCTGGCGCTGCTGTTGTGCGGATTCTGTTTCGCACAACAGCAGACCATCAAGGTCGGAGACCGTTTCTACGACGGCTCCGCTCTGTTTACCGTCCGGGAAGTCAGGATGGGCAATATCGTGTATATGACCGATGCCCTCGGCGACCGGGAACTGACTATGGAAGCCTGGCCGAAGGCCCCCGGTAAATACACCCTGCGGCCGAGCCGCAATGCCGAAGAAGCTCCTTACGGGACTGGTTTCGGCACGCATATCGACTACGTCAGCCAGCCGGACAACAAGTATCTCGTCATCTACGGCGACAACGATACCGTCGCCCGGGTCCTATACCTTGTGCAGCCGATGCAGGACGGTACGCCGTCCGGCTTCTGGTACAACGGCATGCTTGTGTACTGCGCCGCTCCGGCCGAAGACGGCTCCGTGCGTATGAATGCGATGGCGGAAGGCGAGGAGCATGAGTTCCTGCTGACCCCGGTGGCTGCCGGAGGCGACTTGTTCGAGGTCTCCTCCAGCTCGGAAGAGTTTGTGAATGAATACGAAAGCGCAGTCTATGCCCGCCGGCTGCGGCAGGACGGGCTGGATGTGATCTGCTTTTACGATGCCCGGAACCGTCTGACGGCAGCGATGGAGGCGACTCAGAGCGAGGATGACCAGGAGGCTCTGGGCGTCCGGCAATGGATGTCGCTGCTCCGGGGCGAATACCTGAGCGAAAGCGGCAAAAAAGTTGTCATCGACGATCTGAGTGGCAGCTACAACGGCGCTCAGATGCCCTTCGGGGCAGTCACCTTCAACGGCATGGTCACAGGCGTGCTTGACTTCAGCGGAGACGGTCCGTATCTGGCAGGCAAGGTTGAGGCTTTGCCAACGCCCGACGGCCTGTTGCTTACTGAAGTTAAAATGAATGAGGGAGAGCCGTGGTACGAGCGCACCGTGTCTTCCTTCAAGTTGAAGTGGACCGGGGAGCGGAGCCGTTTCGATTTCACCCGCAAGGTCCTGCTGAACGGCTCCCTGCGCCTTTACGACAAAGCCCTGTTGCGGGTGATGCGCAACGCGATCCTGGCTCATCACGGTTATGTGTTCAAATCAAAGGACCTGAAAGCCTGTTTCGAGGCGCAGCCGTGGTATGAACCGGCACCGGACAATTCGCACATCAATCTGTCTCTGCTCGAACATCTCAATCTGCAGTTGATTCAAGCCGCAGAAAGGTCTGAGTAAAGAATCAGTTGCTCCTAAATAAAGGCAAGAAGGTTCAGGACTATTCCTCCGTAGATGGCGCGTCTGGTGGCCATTACGTTGATGCTGAAGTATTTGACGGGGCGAATCGAGAGTCCTCCTCCGAAGTTGAAGTAATGCTCGCGGGAGCCTGGCGTTACGGTATAATCGTGTACCCAGGAGCCGGAATCGTCTCCGGAATAGTGGGAAGTGGAGCCGTCGGTGACGCCCTCGCTGGTCTGTGCGTAACCGACCAGAGGCACGATGCGAAGCCACTCGAAAACGGGAATCTGGTACCCGGCATTGATGCAGAAGGCCTCGTTGTCGTTCCATAGCGTATCTACGTCGTACGAGAAATACTTGTGCTGCGGGTCGGCGTGGAGAAAATCTACGTAAACTCCTGCATACGAGACGCTTGCTCCTATGCCGAAACGCTCCCGGCCGGTAAACGAGCCGACCTGGCCCAGGGTCATTCCGATTTCCAGGCTTTTGGCGTTGAGGGAGAAGTTGAAAAGCTCGATATCCTCGCTCAGGCCGAAACCTCCGCCCGAACTTTGCGCACTCGTGCCCAGACTGATGAGCAGGCCGGCGAATAATGCTGCAGTTTTGAGTAATGCTTTCATTCTGGTTACAAAGGTAAGAAAATCTTGGATTTCCTTCCGATAAATGCTATCTTGCAGGTCGTGACAATGAAAAAACTTAAAATCATCCTTAAAGTGCTGGGAGCCGCTGCTGTGGCGGGCCTTTTTTTGTATGTCTTCCTGAGCGCCCGTTCTTGCATCCGCGAGCGGCAGTGGCTGGCGCTGGGGCCTGTCGAGAATCATCCTGTGCGCATTTACGACGTCAAGTTTTCCAAGGAGTTCAACGACATGAACGATGTGCAGCTCAAGGTCGCCCAGGCCATAGGCGTGCCGCCCGTTGCCGACCGCAGCGATGCCGAGAAGCACAAAACCACCCTTGTGAGGCTGGAGGACACCGATACGTATGTAATTGATTCACTGTCCCATTCCATCCCGTACCTCATCCCGTCGGCAAAGGAACTGCTCGACGAAATAGGGCGAATCTTCCAGGACTCCCTCAAGGCCAAGGGACTCAATCCGAACAAGCTGGTGGTGACCTCGGTGCTCCGTACGGAGGAAGACGTAAAGAAACTGCGCAAGCACAACGTCAACGCCTCCGAGAACTCAACCCACCGCTACGGTACCACATTCGACCTGTCGTACTGGCGTTACGTCAAGATTCCCGAGCTGCGTGGCCGCCCCTACGAGGATGTGCCCCCTGAGTACCTCCGTGCCACGCTCAGCCAGGTGCTCAAAGACATCCACGACCAGCCCGGCCGCTGCTACATAAAATACGAAAAGAAGCAGAACTGCTTCCATATCACCGTAAGGCGCTGAAGGGCCCGCCCTAAAGCAACATGTCGGCGATATCTATCTTGGGTACGAAATGTACTCCTCCCTCGCGGTAATAACGCAGGTCGGAGCCGGCGGCTACCGTAGTCAGCCTGATGTTGTCCGCTCCTTTGCCGACGGCCAGCACGGCCAGCGGCTCTAAGGGAAGAGACAGGCGGGCACGCACTTCCTCCCTGTCGAACGCTCTGACGATAAGCGTGTTGAGCCCGATTTCCGCAGCCTTCAGCGCCATGCTCTGAAGGGAAATCCCAAGGTCTATATCCACTGTGGCGTTTTCTGACGTGGTGCTGCATACCACGATGAAGGCCCTTGGCTCCGTGCCGGGTACCGGCAGATTGAGCTGGGGCAGATAGCCGCCCAGATGCAGCAGCGAGCAGAACCCGTCGCCTCCCGATTTTGCATCGATAAGCTTGAACCTGAGTGTCTGGGCGTTGCGGCACGAAGGGATTTTGGTGTTGACGGATACGATGGCCTGCAGTTGCAGCATGGCTACCGGGTCGGAATTGTCGAAAGCCCTGTGACTGCGGCTTTTGAGCAGCAGGGAGTCGAGTGACGGGGAGCGTCGCACCACCGTGCGCGATGCCGACTGAAGCTGTTCCTGCCGTCTTTCAAGATAATTGTCTGCCATATAGATGCAAAGTTATTCTTTTCTGCGGAAAAAAGCGTAACTTTCGCCCCATGAAAAGGATACTGCTTTTCTTAACTGTCGCAGCAGCGCTGCTTGCATCTTGTAAAACCAACAAAATGGCAACGATTTACGATTTTACCGTAAGCACCAACAAAGGCACCGAAGTCCGGATGTCCGAGTACAGCGGAAAAGTGCTTCTCATCGCCAATACCGCATCCAAATGCGGTTTTACACCTCAATACGACGGCCTCGAGGCCATAGAAAACGACATACTTTCGTTGCTTTAAGGCAAGGTGTAGCTGTTGCAGTGCTATGAGTTTTTTGAGGTCTTCAGTTTTCAGTTTCTGCCTTTTGGTCTTTGCCGCTTGCGGGTATCGCGCTCCGATGCACAGTACCGTAGTTACCGAAGATCCGGCCCGGTTTACGCAGGTGCGCGAGGAGTACCGTCCGCTGGCGGCCATGCTGTCTTCCGACACCGGGCTCGATCCTACCGAGGGCAATTCGCTGTCCATGCTGCCCGATGCGCAGGAGTATTTCGATCTGCTGACAAGCGAACTCCGGGGAGCGAAGAAATCCATATACCTCGACTTCTATCGCATCCGCATGGACTCCCTGGGGAGGGCCGTCGCCGATATACTAAAGGAGCAGGCAGCCTGCGGGCTCGACGTCCGCATTGTTGTGGACAACATAGAGGCCAAGAAAGGGGACAGGGAAGTTTTTGCCGAGATACGCCAGGCCGGAGGCATCGCCGAGATCTATCCGTCAATCCTCACCGCGCTTCGCGACCATCGCAAGATAGCGATTGTCGATGACCGGACGGCATACACGGGCGGACGCAACATCCAGCAAAAGTACCTTCAATGGCAGGATTGCAATATACGCCTCCAGGGCCCCTGCGTGGCCGATTTAGGCCAGGCGTACAACGAAGACCAGAGGCGGGCCGCCCCTGCGCTGGAGCCTGTTTCCTTCGAACCTGCTGCACCGCGGATCCAGTCCGATTCTCCTGAAGGCTCTGCCTTGCAGGGGCTCAAGATTTACTCCGGCAAGACAGTCCAGATCGTCCCCGACACTGCTGGCGACCGCAAGCTGCCCATCCGCAATCTGTACGAATGGAGCATAGGCAATTCGGGACGGTACTTCTACCTGTCCAATCCTTACGCTCCGCCGCCTGCTTCGATAGCCAGGGCGATGGAAGATGCAGCCCGCCGCGGGGTTGACGTACGCTGGATAGTTCCGGCAATCAATGACGAGCCGGTCGAGAAATGGATAGACGAGGCCATGTATCCGGAATATCTTAAAGCCGGAGTGCGGATCTTCGAGTGGCAGGAAGGACGCTTCCACACCAAACAGTTCGTGACCGACGACTACCTTACCGTAATCGGCTCCGCCAACATGGACAACCTGAGCCTCTTTATGAATTCCGAGGTGATGGTTGCGGTGTACGACAGCCAGCTGGCAACCGACATGCGCGATGCCTTCCTCTCAGACTGCGAAGTCAAGTGCCGGGAGGTTACGCTGGACGAAGTGCGCCGCTGGAGCGTCTTCCGGCGGCTTTGGAACTGGTTTGCCCGCGTCATGGCCGGGCCTTGGCTGTAGAGTCAGGCGCTTTTGGCTGCAAGACGGCAGCCTCCGACGGCCAGCAGGCTCTGCGCTGCCAGATAGGTTGACATAACCCCGAATCCGTTCATGAACGGGCTCAGGGTGCCGAAGTTGCGCACGGCGATAAGGGCGTCGGAGAAGGTGAAGAGGACTGCGCCGGCGGCCAGCAGCCACCAGCTGAGTCCCCCAAAGCGCAAGGCTCCTGCCAACGTGCTGAAAATCAGCATCGCAAGCACAAATCCATAGATTCCCATGGGGGCGAGCATAGTCCCTTTTACGCCGATGCCGATGATAAGGCCTGCGGTAAGTGCTGCTGCGCCTGCGAGCCCTGCGGCCCATTGCCAGGGCTTGAGCCCGCGCAGCGAGCGGCTCCCGAACAGGCAGATGTAGAAAATGTGTCCGATGAGGAACAGGCCGATGCCGCCGGCAAAGAAGGCGAAGCCATGCCCGAGCAGGGCGGTGTCGCCGGCGAATCCGAAGAGCTGCGCCGTCAGCAGGAGGGCGGCCTCCTTGCGGCCGTGCGGCCTTTCCATGAGCCATGCGGCGGTAGTGACGCACAGAAGAGGAAGAAGTGCAGGCTTGACTGTCTTCTCGAGTCCGCTGCCCTGCAGGCAGCCGATCAGGTTGAGGATGCAGCATAGCACAAAAAAGCCTGCCGGAACCAGCCAATAACGATTATTCTTGCTCATAGTCAAATGATTTTTTGATAATTAGTTGACATAGTTCACGACTGCGTGGGCGCAGAAGTTTTTTACCGTCTTTTACAAAAATAGAAAAAGAATCGTTATTTTTGTAAACTATGGGAATATTTAATTTTTTTGGAGACGGCGAGCATCGCGTCTTTAATTATAAACCGATTTATTACGACCCCGAGGAGGAGAAGCGCCGCAAAATGTTCGGTGCCGTGGACGGCTCCCTCGATAAGGAAAAGGAGAAGGGAACATACGTCCCGGGCTCGTACATCAAAGGTTCTTTGCGCGACGGCGCCTACAGCCGCACCCGCAGCCACATGAGCAAGACCCACACCATCATTGGTATAGTGACCCTGCTCCTCATTGTGGCGGTGCTCTACTTCATCGCAAAATTCTATTCAATGCTCTGATGGGACGTCTCAAGGTACTTCCTGCCAGCATTTCCAACATGATAGCTGCGGGGGAGGTGGTACAGCGCCCCTCGTCCGTAGTCAAGGAACTCATGGAAAACGCTGTCGATGCCGGTGCAACCCGTATCGACGTGGTGGTGGCCGATTCGGGCCGCACGCTCATCCAGGTCATCGACGACGGCAGCGGCATGAGCCCAGCCGACGCCGTGCTCTGCTGGGAGCGTCACGCCACTTCCAAGATAAGCACTCCCTCCGACTTGGAACGCATCATGACCTATGGTTTCCGCGGCGAGGCCCTGGCCAGCATTGCCGCAGTCGCCGAGGTGACGCTCCGTACCCGCAGGCCTGAGGACGAGACGGCTACGCAAGTCGTCATCAGCGGCGGAGAAATGAAAACCTCCTCCGTCAGCGCGCCTTCCGGCTCCAACTTCGCCGTTCGCAACCTCTTCTACAACACGCCTGCACGTCGCAAGTTCCTCAAGAGCGACAGCGTCGAGCTGCGGCACATCATAGAGGAATTTACACGCATAGCCATTCCCAAGCCCGACATATCATTTTCCCTCAGCCACAACGGACGCGAGCTGATGGTCCTGCGAAAGGCCAAGTCGCTCAAATTCAGGATACTCGATGTAGTGGGGAGGCAGGTTGCCGGCGATATGATAGACCTTCAGGCCGACACGTCCGTGGTTCGCATCAGCGGATTTGCCGGCAAACCCCAGAGCGCCCGCAAGGTGCTCGGGAACCAGTATTTCTTTGTGGGCGGACGCTATTTCCGCAGTCCTTACCTGCACAAGGCAGTCATGAAGGCCTACGAGGAGTTCATACCCGAGGGGCTCACACCGTCGTACTTCATCTTTCTCGAGGTCGATCCGTCCGCCGTCGATGTAAACATACATCCCACCAAGACGGAAATCAAGTTCGAAGACGACAACGTAATCTTCCAGATACTCTATGCCTCCGTGCGAGAGGCCCTCGGAAAAGGCAGTTTCAACGCCGCCCTCGACTTTGATACGGAAGGCGCTGTGGCGTTCCCTTCGTTTGGGTCCAATTTTACTGAATATAAGCCCGTTACGGAGCCCTCTGTGGAGCTCGATCCCACTTTCTCCTTCCCTGATGCCCCTTCGCCCAAGGCCGCCCTTGCCGGAGCATCGGCACCGGCTTATTCTCCCGGAGGACTTTCCCGTCCCCCGGAGCAGTACAGCGTCCTTTTCGAGGCGGACCCGGCATCCGATGGATTCGTCATCCAGGGCAGATACATCGTCTGCAGGAGCGCTTCGGGCCTTATGCTGGTAAACATCCGCCGCGCCTGGGAACGCATCATATACGAACAGTCGCTATCTTCGCTTTCCGGCTCCGGTCACGTCAGCCAGACCGCTCTTTTCCCTGTAGAAGTGCAGGTGGGAGCGGCGCAACAGCCTCTGTTCCAGGAGAATTCTGAGCTTTTGCAAAAGCTGGGTTTTGATATCCGCCTGAGCGGCTCCGATTCCGTGCTTGTGGAAGGCGTGCCGGAGGGTTACAGCTGCGAGAGCGGAAAGATAGAGCAGCTCATCTCCGACCTGCTGCTCATTCTGTCCGACAGCTCCAGGGAGCTCGAAGAGGTCATGCGCCAGAAAACCGCCGCCAAATTTGCTATGCTGGCGTCGTCCAACACAGAGGCGCCTGCAGGACCTTCGGCAGTCAAGCATCTGCTGGATACGCTTTTCGCGAGCGACAACGCAGAATTTACGCCCAACGGAAAACGCATCATCAGCATTCTTAGCTCCGAAGAAATCGATAAACGCTTTTAGTATGTCATATTACTTTCAAGAGAGACGCGGAGGCTTTTTGTCGAGCATTCCCAAAGTCACCAAGAACCTCATAATAATCAACGTAATAATCTTCGTCGCCACCCTAATCAACGAAAACTTCATGATAGGGACCTTCGGCCTTTTCTACCCCAGTTCGCCATACTTCCACTGGTGGCAGCCCGTGACCCACATGTTCATGCACGGCGGCTTCTGGCATATCTTCTTCAATATGTACACGCTGTTCATCTTCGGCGTGGTGGTGGAAAGGATACTGGGCAGCAAGAAGTTCCTGCTGTTTTACTTTGTGTGCGGGCTTGGAGCCGCGGCGTTGCAGATATTTACTCAATATATTGAAATGCAGGCGTTTATAAATAGCGGCACGCAGTCTGCGCTGGCCCATATCGCAGCGCTCAAGACTACGCCCACCGTGGGCGCGTCCGGTGCCATATACGGTGTGCTCATGGGATACGCCATGCTTTTCCCCGAATCCAGGATGACCCTGCTTTTCCCTCCCGTGACGCTCAGCGCCAAGTGGATGGTCGTCATATTCGCTGCCATCGAGCTGTTTACGGGCATAGTCGGATGGGTTGACGGAGTAGCCCATTTCGCCCATCTGGGCGGAATGCTCATCGGCTGGCTCATGATACGCATGTGGCGCCGCAGGGGAATACTTTTCCAGCAAGACCGTTTATGAAAGAATTAATCCAGCAGGCCGTCGGCATACTCAAAGCTGGCGGCATCATTCTCTATCCCACAGATACGGTGTGGGGAATAGGATGCGACGCCACCAATCCCGAGGCCGTTGCAAAAGTGTTTGAAATCAAGAAGAGGAGCAGTGCCAAGTCGCTGGTCCTGCTTGCCTGCGATCTCGATATGGTGGCACGCTACATTAAAGAGATACCGTCCATCGCCATCGATCTTGTCGAGGTCAACGACGCTCCCATGACGATTGTCTATCCCGGGGCGCAGGGCCTGGCTCCGTCGGTTGTCGCCCCAGACGGCTCCGTGGGCATCAGGATACCCCGCAACGATTTCTGCATTGAACTTGTACGCCGTCTGCGGGTGCCGCTGGTATCCACTTCGGCGAATATCTCCGGAGAGCCTGCGCCCGCGAACTTCGGGGAGATTTCGGAGCAGATCCGCAGTGCAGTTGACTGGTGCGCGCCGGAGCGTCTGGGCGCCGGAGCCACCGGACGTTCGTCTCAGATTATCAAGCTTGGGCTTCGCGGAGAAGTGGAAATCATCCGTCCCTGATGTACGTAGGCCTTATTTCCGACACCCACGGCGTGTTCTCCGACGCCTTCCGGGATTTCTTTTCCCCGGTTGATGTAATCTGGCACGCCGGCGACTGGGGCGGGGGAGAAGAGTTCCTCCGCTCCGTTTCAGACTTCAAGCCTGTGGTGGGAGTGTTCGGCAATTGCGACGGAGGCGACGTCCGCCACCTGTATCCCGAATACCAATTGCTGAAGGTCCAGGGGCTTGCCATACTTATGACGCATATCGGCGGTTCTCCGGGTCACTATTATCCCCAGGCAAGGGCTCTGATTGAAAAATTTCGCCCCGATATTTTTATCTGCGGCCACTCCCATATCCTCAAAGTGATGCGCGATGATAAGTATAACTTATTGTATATCAATCCTGGAGCTGCAGGGCTGCAAGGCTGGCAACTGGTCCGCACCGCACTTCGCTTCAAGTTGGAGGGGGGCGAAATAAAGGATATGGAAGTATTTGAATATCCGAAAAATAATACTACATTTGCAGGCTGATTTAAAATTTTATACCATGAAGAAGGTTATCATTTCTATGGCAATTGCAGCTCTTTGCTTCTGCTCCTGCGGAAACAACAACAGCAGCAACAAGCAGTCTGAGGCAGAGGCCGCCAGCACCGAGTGCTGCGAGACCAAGGCTGAGGGCGAGTGCGACAAGTGCGCCGAAGGCGAGAACGCCGAGGGCGAATGTGGCAAATGCGCTGAGGGCGAGAACGCTGAGTGCGCTGGCAATTGCGAAAAGAGCGAGTAAGACTCACTCTCGAAAATCAAGACGCGAGGTTTCCCCGCGCCTTTTTTTGTATATTTGCAAAAACAATTGATATGAAAAGGCTACTGCTGCTGATTCCGGTTTTAGTTCTGCTGGCTTCGTGTATCAATGAAGACGGCATCATGGTGCCGCTCCCCGATTCAATCAACCGGCAATGGATTTGCGACTACTACGACGAGACCGATGGCGAGACCGAAATCATGCTTTGGGACTTCCGTGTGAAGAAAGGCTGCATAACATTCGTGTATTTCCATTCCGAGGAAGACATGGTAATGTTCCCTCAGTATTATAACTATCAGGAATACATCTACGAATACGACTGCCGCCTCAAGGACGGCATCTATACGGTTACCCTGCTGAACGACGAAGACGGTAACCGCTTCTACTTTGCCGACATTACCTCAGAGTCTGCCATAGTAACCTCCGCCGCTGGCGACCAGTGGGTGCTGAGGCCCAGCCCGGTCTATGTTTCGGCTATCCCTATAGATTATTGAGGCAGGGAGTCTGAGGGGAACGCCCCTTAGTCCCCTGGGGGTGCAGGGGGATAAGTATACCTGTCACAGATCAGAGGCAGGGAGTCTGAGGGGAACGCCCCTCAGTCCCCTGGGGGTGCAGGGGGATAAGTATACCTGTCAGAGACAGGTATAGATTATGGTAGTGGCTACGACTGCTGCGGTTTCTGTCCGCAGACGGCTTTCTCCGAGCGTCACGCTCTTCCATCCGAATTCCTGGGCGAGTGACGCTTCTTCGTTGGAAAAATCGCCTTCCGGCCCTATCAGGATACATATTTCGGGGTTCCCGTCTGCAATGAGTGAAGGCTCCTGCAGCAACGCGGGAATGGTGAATTTTTGTCCGTCAAAGCAATAACATATAAGCTTGAGGGCGTCCCGGGGCGCACTGCGGATGTATTCGCTGACGCTAAGCGGCTCGAGAACCTGCGGCACTTTGCCTTTGAGAGACTGCTTGGTGGCGGACAGCACTATCCTTTTGAGCCGCTCGGTCTTGAGGACGCGGCGTTCGGACCTGTCACCGATTACCGGGACTATCGAATCGACTCCTATTTCGGTCGCTTTTTCTGCAAACCATTCGTAGCGATCGGCGTTCTTGGTGGGGCATACCGCCATGTGAAGACGGTAAGGATGGGCTCCAAAACCGGGAGTCTCTTCAAGGATGCGTGCGCTGGCGCCTTTGGGCCCGGCCTCGAGCAGTTCGCAGGTGAAAAGCGAGCCGCTGCCGTCGATTACGCAGATGCTTTCTCCCGCCTTGTGGCGCATGACCCTTGTGCAGTGTACCGATTCTTCGGCGTCGAGGCAAACAAGGCCGCCGCCTTGCTGTGTGCCATAGAATATTTCCATACGGCTGCAAATTTGATAAAAATTGTATATTTGTACAAATCAAAATCTCTCATGCGCCTTTTTACTCTTACTTCGGGCCTTCACGGCGAACTTTCTGACGACTTGCATAAGGAAGATTTCATCCGCGACATAGAGTCGGCCCTCGGAGAGAGCTTCGATGCCTCCGTACTCGATGCCTCCTCTTTCGATTCTCCGCTTCCGTGCCTTGTTTACGTGCGTACCGGTGGCACCGAGGGACTTTTCCTGCAGGCTTACCGGGGACACGAGGGCAAGCCGGTCCGCCTGCTTACCAGCGGACAGAGCAATTCGCTTGCGGCTTCGATGGAAATCCTTTCCTGGCTCGCCGACAGGAACATCCCCGCAGAAATCATCCACGGAGGTCCGGAGCAGGTGGCGCTGCAGTTCAGGCAAGGCGTACCTTCTTCGGGCGACAGCCCTTACTGCAAGCCCCTGTCGGCGCAGGGCGCTCTCGCGGGCAAGCGTTATGCCGTAATCGGCCATCCCTCCGACTGGCTAATAAGCAGCGACGTGGATTATTCCGAGGCCCGAAGGCTCCTTGGGGCCGAACTGATCGACGTCCCCATTCAGGAGCTGGTGGAGCTTGTGCGCGCCGGTGCCGGGGCCGCTCATCCGCAGCTAAAGCCGCTCAACGCTCCAAAATACGGGCGCTCCCTGGGCGAGGAGGATATGCGTGGCGCGCTTGCCATATATTCGGCGCTCAAAAGCATCATCGCTACATATTCCCTCGACGGGCTTACGCTGCGCTGTTTCGACCTCCTCACGGCCCTTGGCAATACCGGCTGCATGGCGCTTGCGCTCCTCAATTCCGAAGGGTATATCGCCACATGCGAGGGCGACGTACCGGCCATGCTATCCATGGCGCTCGTGCGGCAGAAATATGGCGTTTCGGGCTTCCAGGCCAATCTGTCCCGCATCGACGGCCGCTCCTATCTCTTCGCCCATTGCACCGTGCCGCTCGATATGGTGGATGACTACTGTTACGACACCCACTTTGAATCCGGTATAGGAGTCGCCGTCCACGGGCTTCTGCGCGAGGGTCCCGCCCGCATTTTCAAGGTCTCCGCCGACCTTCGCAGCTGTTTCGACGAACCCGTCACCCTGGCGGGGAATCCCTACGGAGCCAATCTTTGCCGCACGCAGGTGCTGGTGCAGGCTCCTGAGGCGCTGCGGGATTACTTCCTTCGTCGTCCTCTTGGAAACCATCACATTATCATACCGTTATGAAACACCTGGCCGCTGCGGCCCTTTCGCTGGCCGCCCTTCTGGCGTCCGCCGTTCCGGGCGACGCCTGCACCAACCTCATCGTCGGCAAGAAAGCTTCCGCCGACGGAAGTGTGATTTGTACCTACAACTGCGACGGATTCGGCTTTGCCGCATCGCTGGGCTTTTCGCGACCCGGCCGTCACGCCCCCGGCGAAATGGTTGCTGTGCGCAGCTGGGGCCCCGGCGCGCAGGTGCACTATATACCTCAGGCAGAGTACACTTACGGTGTTGCCGGCTTGATGAACGAGAATCAGGTGAGCATAGTGGAAACCACCTGGGACGGACGCAAGGAGCTCCGCAATCCCGAGGGCTGGCTGGACTATTTCACCCTCATGAACCTCACCTTGCAGCGTGCCCGTTCCGCCCGTGAGGCCATAGGCATAATGCATAACCTGGTGCAGGAATATGGCTACAATGCCACCGGCGAATCCTTTGCGGTATGCGACAAGGAAGAGGCGTGGATAATGGAGCTCATAGGCAAGGGCCCCGGAAACAAGGGTGCCGTGTGGGTGGCGCTCCGCGTGCCCGACGACTGCATCTGCGCATACGCCAACGCCAGCCGTATCAGGCAGTTCCCCCAGGCAAAGCGTCCCGACAAGAAGCTTGGCTACTGCGTGGTTCCGGGCGAATGTATGTATTCGTCCGACGTGATTTCATTTGCCCGTCAGATGGGCTATTACGAGGGAACCGACGCCGATTTCAGCTTCCGCGAAGCCTATGGCCCCCTGGACTTCGGTGCGATCCGCTATTGCGAGGCGCGCGTATGGAGCTTCTACCGTAAGCATTACGATACCGCCGTCATGGATTCGTACCTGCCTTTCCTCGGTGGCGACCTGAGTGAGCACGATGCCCTCCCTCTGTGGATAAAGCCCGCTGAACCTGTGACTTACCGCGAGATCCAGGACAATATGCGCGACCACTACGAGGGTACGGCTCTCGATATGACCGCAGACGTGAGCGCCGGCCCCTGGGCCTCACCCTACCGCAACCAGCCTGTGAATTACACCTCCTCCGACGGTACCAAGATGTTCCGCGAGCGTCCCATCGGATGCCAGCAGAGCGGTATGACGATGGTCTGCCGCATGCGTTCCTGGCTTCCCGACGCGGTGGGCGGTATATGCTATTTCAATCTCGATGATGCCACCATGGTGGCTTACGTGCCCGTATATTGCGGAATCAACCGCATTCCAGAGCCATTCCGCCGCGAGAACAACAACATACGCGAGTTCAGCACCCAGAGTGCTTTCTGGATGTGCAACTTCGTGGCCAACATGATATACCCCCGCTGGAGTGCTATGTATCCCGACCTGCGCGAGGCCCAGCTGGAACTGGAAGACTATTACGAGTCGGATCAGGCCGAGGTGGAGAAGGCGGTCGCCACTCTTACGGCAGGGGAGATGAGCGATTATCTGACGGGCAAGACCATTGCCTATACAGACAAGATGATGAAGCGCTGGGACAAACTGGCCAGACTGCTGATAGTCAAGCATAACGATCAGATTATGTTGCCCTCCAAAGACGGCAGTCTCGTCCCCGGACGCCATACTTCGCCCGCCTATGCTCCGGCCTTCGTCGATGCGGTGAAGGCACAGACCGGCGACCGCTACGTCAAACCGGAGTAAGGATATCCCTAAGCGTTACTGAACAGGGATTTGACGAGCTGCGGTACGTCGGCGACTTTTATAACCTTGATTTTGCCGGCAGGCGCTCCGTCCAGCGAACTGTAGGAACTTACGAATATTTTCTTGAATCCCAGGCGGGCAGCCTCTCCTATGCGGCGCTCGACCTGGGCTACCGGACGGATTTCTCCGCTCAGGCCCACTTCTGCGGCAAAACAGACGTCGGGAGGTATGGGGTAGTCGAAGTTGGATGACAGTACGGCGCAGATAACCGCCAGGTCGCAGGCCGGGTCGCTGACCCTCAGGCCGCCTGCCATGTTGAGAAAGACATCTTTGGCGCTGAGCCGGAAGCCGGCGCGCTTTTCCAGCACTGCCAGCAGCATGTTGAGGCGGCGGGTGTCGAAGCCTGTGGCGCTGCGCTGCGCCGTCCCGTATGCCGCTGAAGATACAAGTGCTTGAACCTCAAACAACAGCGGGCGGGTGCCGTCGAGCATGGCAGCTATGGCCGCCCCGCTCAGGCCTTCTTCGTGCATGGGGATGAGCATCTCGGACGGGTTCTCCACTTCGCGCAGGCCGCTGCCTGTCATTTCGAAAACCGCGAGTTCCGCCGTACTGCCGAAACGGTTCTTGATGCTGCGCAGGATGCGGTATGAGCCGCGGTTCTCGCCTTCGAACTGAAGCACTACGTCCACGATGTGCTCCAGGATCTTGGGGCCGGCGATGTATCCGTCTTTTGTGATGTGGCCGATGAGGATTACCGGTACGCCGCTTTCCTTTGCAAAGCGCAGGAGTCTTGCCGCCACTTCCTTTATCTGGCTTACAGAGCCGGGAGTGGACTCCGCAGCGTCGGTGTACATCGTTTGCACGGAATCGACTATCATGAGGTCTGGCATTACGGCAAGTGCCTCTGCCAGAATGTCTTCGATGCGCGTTTCGCAGTAGATGAGGCAGTCGTCGGGGATGCCGCCGGGCGAGAGGCGCTCGGCACGCATGCCTACCTGCTTTTCGCTCTCTTCGCCGGTGACGTACAGGGTCTTGAGCGACGGGCACCCGAGGGGGATCTGCAGGCTGAGCGTCGATTTGCCTATGCCCGGTTCGCCGCCTATGAGAATGAGGGAGCCGGGGACGATGCCGCCGCCCAGCAGACGGTCAAGCTCGCCGATGCCTAACTGTATGCGGGCTTCGCTTGTGCGGTCTATATCTTTGAGACGGCGGGGCTTGCGCTCGCTCTTTTCGGCCTTGACGCTTTTGCCGCCGCTCTTGGCGGGCTCAGCGGGAGCCTCTACGAAAGTGTTCCACTCGCCGCATGCCGGGCAGCGTCCGAGCCACTTGGGACTCTCGTTGCCGCAACTGGAGCAGAACCAGACTGTCTTGGTTTTATTTGCCATCCTGCGGGAAATAATATGGATCTTTTGCGAGCAGCTTGACTCCGTTCTCTTCGTTGCCGAGTATGCGTACGGCGCCGACAGGCACGCGCCCGTATTCTTCAAGGGTGTTGATACGTACGGTCTTGGAAGAGTGGACAATCTTGCCGTCCCCTATGTAAATTGCTACGTGTGAAACCCTTATCGGGTTCTTCTTGCCGAAGAACAGCAAGTCTCCGGGCTGCCACTGACCGTCTGCGACAGGCTTTCCGCACTTTATCTGCTGGCTGGCGTTGCGGGGCAGAATGAGCCCGTTCATGTAGTAGCAGAACTTCACCAGGCCGCTGCAGTCGAAATGCTTGATGCTGTTGCCTCCCCACATGTACGGAGTGCCGGCGAAGCTGCATGCCAGGTCGATAATGGCCTGAGCAGACGGCTTGAGGGCGCCTGTGCGATTGCCGAAGTCGGTAACCTCGCATGCCCGAACCCAGCCCTTTCGTGTGTCGGGCAGCTGTACTTCCACCCACTCGCCGCAGATTTTGCCGGTCTGCCTTGTGAGGTTGCCCATCGTGAGGTCGCAGAGAGGGGCGCTGAGTGCGGAGGCCTCGCTGCGCACACGGGTATATTCGGCGGTGCAGATCCACTTGGGAGCGGAGAGCCAGGCGTCTTTTTCTGCATCTGACAGGATGTGGATGCCGGTGTCGGTGACCCAGCCGGTGTAATCTTCGGCCTTGACCTTGACCCAGTATCCGCTTGTCTCTAGCGTTTCCACGAGGGCACCCATAATCATCTGGTTCTCAAGCGGGGCCTCGTAGTCGGGGCTCTGCCTCATGAATGCGGACGACAGCGTAACTACCGCCCAGGAGAGAATTGAAGTCAGTATCATTCGATTATGCAATAAGGGTTGAAGGCGCTGGAATATGAACTGGTGAACAGCAGGGCGCCGTTCTTGTACAGGGCTGTATCGTTTCCTCTAAGCGCGAGATATACATCTCCTGAGGCACTCACGCGCAAGGGGGCGAGATGGCTCAAATCAATAAGCCTCTTGTCGTTTAACTTGAACTGCAGCTTTCCATCTTTGTAAACCCGGGTCTCTTCTTCTGTGAAATCCGATACGGCATAGTAATAATGTCCGTCCATGCAGGCAATCGCTCCCGAGTAATTATAATTTATCTCGTCCACTTTTCCCTTGATACTGCCGTTCTGGAAGAGCATTACATCTTGCTTTCCGGCAGTATTATACCTTTGGGACAGGATAAATATATCTCCGGAGTTGTAGTCCGCTGCGATGCTCGGATATGCAATGTCGTTCGCTTCAATAAGATTCTCCTGAGGGACGGTGCTGTCGGCCGGTATCGTGTAAACGGCAAGGTACTGGGACCAGTAAGAATCCTTTATCCTTGCAGCGATCTGGATCTGCCCGCCGGGGGAGGCCGCCATTTTTGATGAGTATAGATTGATGGCGGACGTAGTGGAAGAGTCGAGCGTAATCACGTCGTAATTCCCCGAGAAGTCTCCCCTGTAAACCTCCAGCTTATTCTGCGCGGCAGTTCCGACGAGCAATGCGAACCAATTATTCCTGACCGCAAAGCCTCTTATCGTCTTATTGTTAAAGTTAAAGTTTACACGTACGGCGGGCTTGCGGTCTATGCATAGCCAGTATGCAGTTGACTCATACAGTATAGCCCAACTCTCCAGCGTGTACAGACTGCCGTTGAAGTACTCCGATACCGGAATATATGAATTCTTACTATAGAAACCGCTCTCGTCGTATATTCCGTTTCGGGGGTCTGGGGCCTCATTTATGCAGCCATGATAAGTGTAGCCACTCAGGTCGCAATGGAAAATCAGCGGTCCGGCGGTTCCGCTGACAGTTACCTCGCAGCTGGCCGTATAGCCGCCTTCTTCAGAGGTGGCGGTAACGGTTGCACTGCCTTCCGAGAAAGCGCTTACGGTGCCCTCCTGGCTTACGGCAGCCACAGAGGGGTTGGAAGAAGTCCAACTGACCTTCTGATTTGTTGCGTATGAGGGGATATAAGTGACTGTGAGCGTGCGGCTTTCACCCACCTGGAGGGTCATGATGGCGGAGTTGAGCGCAATGCCTTTGAGGGAGGTGTCGGGTGTTACGGTGAGTTCGCACAAACCCTTTTTGGCGTCGGGGAAAGCCTTGGAGCGGGCGTAGATTTTGGTGGTGCCGGCACCGACGGCGGTAACAAGTCCGCTCTCTATATCTACTGTCGCTATCTTTGAGTCCATCGAAGACCATTCGACGGTCTGGTCGGCCTCTGCAGGGCTGACGGATGCGCTTAGCTGCAAGGTCTCGCCCTCCGTCATGGTGTAAGACGAAGGCTGGACGGATACGTCTGTAACTTCCACCTTCTTGACCGTAACCTCGCATCTGGCTTCCTTGTTTCCGCAAAGGACGGTGACGGTGGCGCTTCCGGCGCTGGCGGCGGTAACGTGGCCGTCCGCATCGACTGTTGCAACATCGGGGTTGCTGGTTATCCATTCGAGGGTCTTGTCGGTAGCGTCCTCGGGCAGCACCGTAGCCGTCAGGTCCGCCTCTTCTCCTTCGAAGAGTTCCAGCTGAGTATTGTCGAGGGTAACGGATTCAACATACACAACCGCAGCCTCCACCGTCACGATGCAGCTGGCTTCCAGACCGCCGTCGTTGGTTTTTACGGTAACAACTCCCTCTCCGGGGCCGACTGCCGTCACGATGCCGCTATAGCCGTCCTGCTCGACCGTAATGACGGACGCTGGATTGGCTGACCAGCTGACCGAGCGGTCGTCGGCATCGGCAGGCAGAACTGTGGCGCCGAGTATGACGGAGCCTCCCACCGCCAGGCCTACCGAAGTCAGGTTCAGGGAGACGGACTCGACGTGCTTGATCCTTTTGTGGACGATGACGCTGCAGGACGCCTTATACCCGCCGTCTTTCGTGGTCACAGTGATGGTGGTCGCTCCCATTTCCCTTGCCGTTACGATGCCGTCGTCGTTCACGGACGCCACGTTCGGTACGCCGGAACTCCAGGTGACGCCCTTGTCGGTGGCGCTCTCGGGCAGCACTGTGGCGGTGAGATTGTGCGTCTGACCTTCAATCAGTTCAATTTCCGTGTCCGAGAGTCTGACGCCGGTAACCGGGACCTCTGAAGGTGTTTTTACGCAGGATGCCAGAATTGCGGATGCAAGGACCGCGAGGCTTATAAAGGCAAGTATTCTTTTCATATCACACAAATATACAAAAATAAATTGTTCCGGGATTTTTCTTCGTGACATAGTGTGAAATATGGCTCAAAAATAGGTGATAAGGATAATTTTGCTATTTTTGTAGTTGCAAATAAGGAATTGCAACGATTATAAACTTATGAAAAAGGCTTATTTGAATCCGCTTGCCTATTGCCCAGAGGCGGCTATGAAAGAAAAACAGTTGTATCTCTCGCCCGAGTGCGAATTGCTCAAAATGGACCAAAAAGGCATTATATGTGATTCACTGGTGACCGATGAGCTGCCGGGTTTTGTATTCTAATCGTTTAATTGAAAGAGAGATGAAAACCAACAAGATATTGATGTTCTGGGCGGCAGCGGCTGCATTTTTTCTTTTGAACTCCTGCGAACGCATGGAACGGTGCATAGAAACGCCCGTAGAATCATCGGAGGCCCGCGACGCGGAAGGCCATGTCCTCATTCCGTTCTCTGCCCAGACGGATGCGCCTGTTACCAAGACCGAGATGAGCGGAGGCCGAACCTCCGACATCGTCTATTCCAAGGGCGACAAGATGATTGTTTACAGCACATCTCTTTCTACCAATTGCCCCGTTCTTCCCTCGATGCTGAACCTCCAGGGAGGCGCCGGCACGAAGAAGGGCTCCTTTTCGGGTAATATCGTGCTGCGCGAGGGTCGTACGAAAGCCGATTTTGACACCTGGGTCACGAAGTATCCAGACATACTCCATGCCCTCATCATCCCCGCGGCAGGTCTTGAGGCAGGACTCTTTACATGGGATGCAACGAATCACGACCTCAAAATCAATTTTACGTCCGGGGCGATGGACAATGACCTGGAGAAGCTTGTTAAGCGCACCGTGCTTTATATGGGAGAGGTCAATTATTCGAAAAAACAGGTGACCGATCTCACGATGGGCACCAGCTATGTCAAGACCGACCTCACACTGCCTGCCGAGAAAGATTGGAATACAACCGGAAGAGACTTCACGGTAACACTCAACTACGATGGTGTTTACGGCGGTTATACCTTCCTGACCCCTACAGCAACGCTTAAGGGCACTTGTGGCGGAACCTCCCTTATATGGAGCGACTGGAGCAACGACGAGACATACGAGGCAAGCGGCTCTTTCCGCACAACCGGCAGTACCGGCGGAACGCTATACATAGCACTTCTCGCAGCATGGGAGCTTCGTTATCTTACAGATGAATACGAAGCCTACGACAAGCAGAGCTTCACGCTGACGTTGGAGAATACCGGCAAAGGTTACGGTCTTGAAGGAGGGAAGATCGAGGCATTTGCCATTTCACGCGGCAAAGGATATTCCAGAGCCGTTACGCTCACTGACCCTGCAGGCGAGGATATACTTACCCGGCAGCCGACATCGGTAAGGACAGCAATAATGACCACCAAAGGAGCGGACCTGAACGGCGACGGCCGCCTCACCAGATACGAAGCGGCGCAATTCTCTCCTTCCGGAGAGGACATATTTGGGCTCATGAACAATAAAGATCTGACGGACGCCCGTTTCCTCCAGTTTTTCACAAGCATTACGGATGCTGGCGACAAACTGTTCGACGGCTGTTCAAATCTTACATCAGTCTGCTTCCCAAAGTCCCTGAAGAGAATCGGCCAGTATGCCTTCGCCGTTTGCACTTCACTGAAAACCGTCCTCTGGGGTGACAGCCAAATAACACACATTGGCGGACAGGCTTTTCTCGGCTGCTTCTCACTGACGAGCATAACACTTCCCGAGACGCTGACTACGCTCGCCGGTTGTGCATTCGAAAACTGCACCTCACTTACGTTTGCCGACCTTGCACTCTCTTCGGTGAAGAGCCTGATGACCGGAACGTTCCGCGGCTGCAGCTCTCTGAAAACCGTCAATTTGCCGTATGATATGACTTCCATCGGAATCGAAGCCTTCAGTAACTGCCCCAAGCTGGCAAACATAACCATGCCAGCCTCGCTGAACAGAATCAGGAGCAGTGCGTTCATGGAATGCTACGGTCTGACGGCCATCGACCTGAAACACACGGCGTTGACAGAGATTGAAGCTTCAGCATTTGAGCGGTGTTCGGAGCTTACCGACGTCAGCTTGCCGGCAACTCTGACCCAAATCGGCGCCGGCTGCTTCCTGAAGTGCTTCCGTCTGGCAAGCATAAACCTGGAAGATACGGCCGTAACCTCTATCGGTACAAATGCTTTCCGCTCCTGCGAGTCTTTGCCTCACCTGACTTTCCCGGCCACGCTGAAAGACTTCGGCGACTTTGCGTTCGATTTCAGCGGTTTGACTTACGTCCGGTTCCGGGGCACCACCCCTCCGGATAATATCAAATGGGTATGCATGGACAAGATTAAAACAATCTTTGTCCCCTCCGTAGCCTACAATGCATACAAGACCGCGGTTCACAATGCGAAGGGCAGCGAATACTCCTCACGCGTCGTCGGCGAATAGTCCGCTCCTGCACTCAGAGAGCGTCGTACGCGGCGATGGCGTCGCTGAACCGCTGCTCAATGTCGGCGAGACGATATAGTCCGTCGGCGTTCTCGTCAAGGCCTTCAAGGCGCAGGCGCACCGCCATGGGCGGGTTGTCGTACGACAGGGTGCTCTCGTGCCGGATTTGATCCGTAGAAGCATACACTAGCCAAAGGTCGGCGTATTCCTCCGAGTCACGCCCCCTGAACTTCTCGATGACAACCTTGGAGCCGATAGGAGTCTTTTTCTCTATCGTAGCAGGCAGACTGTACTCCTGAACGTCGAGTGAAGCAAGGACGCTGCCGATGTTGGAATCGTGGCCGCAGAGGAAGGAAAGGCAGCGACCGCTCCGGCGAAGTTCCGACAGCATGGTCTGAAGCAGAGGGTGGGCGACGTTGACGGCAACCGAAGGAGCCGTAAACAGGGCATCTCCGTACCAGTCTTTCACGTAGGAGACATTCTCCCAATCGGATACGGTAAGATTCTGTCCGAAAGCAGCCTTACGCTCGTCAGGCTCTTCGTAATACTGAAGCACCAGGGCATCCGATACCGTGCATGCCATCTTGAGCCCGCCGGTCATGAAGGGTTCTGCATTCATCTTGAACCCGACGGATGAGGGGAACTGCGAGAAGGACGCTGTATCGGGATATGCCGGAGACTCTGTTATGCCGATGAGATTCTGTATCAGGGCGTACTGGGCGGAAACACCGGCATCAAGATCTCCCATGCGGGCGGCTATTTCCGCCTTGGCCTTTTCTTCAAAGCCGGCTGGGAGTTTGGTTATCTGGGGATTGAACACCGGATCCATGGTATCGAATGCGACTTTCATCTCCACTTCCGGATTTGCTCCTGGCAGCAGGGCGTCGGCGAAGGTCCTTGCCGTGAGCTGGCAGCGCTGCTTTGCATTGGCATAGAAGCGGAAGGATGAGGGGTCGGCGCTGTACTGGCTCACAAAGCCTTCTTTGCCGAGCCATTCGGCAAAGAATTCGCCCATGAGTTTTTCGAGGCGCTGACCTTTGGCGGTAAGATGGCTTGCGGGGTCCTGCCATGCGAACCACTCGTTTTCGGGAGCGGTAACGCGGGACAGCACAGAGCCTTTTCCCACGAGAGGAGTGCGAATGTTGTGGCGGCTGAGTACCACCAGCTGCTTCAGTTCATATTTTTCTTGGAATCCCTCGCTGCGCTCACGCCAGTCTTTGGGGGCAAAATCTTCCGGGCTGTAATCTTTGGTACAAGACCATAGAGCAAGGGCCGCTGCAAACAACAATAATAACCTTTTCATACACTGTAAAGCCTGCATTATACAGGCCAACGCAAAGATAACAACGCGCTGCGAAAAAACAAAACCATCTTTGCACCTGCAAAGGAATAATCCAAGCCGATATTCAGGAAAAATGCTATCTTTGCAGCGAATTAATTCAGAGAGCTATGAATTTAAGAGACATCAAGAAAGGTCTTAAAGAATAGTTACCATTGATGTCTGTGAAACA